>NZ_WBOL01000015.1 GCF_008973715.1 Nitrincola schmidtii | reverse complement strand
ACAAGAAGGTGAGGGAATAATCTGACCCACAGGTTGAACCGCCCAAGAGTAAAACATCCTCACTCACCTAGGTTCATTATGCCTGTACAAACATAATGTAACCGTTGAGTAAGATACAAGAGTAACATATCCCGAGATGTTACTCTGACCCCGATCTCGTTAAAGCTCTGTACTTCCCAACTCCAGCAAGGTCGCATTACCGCCAACTGCCGTGGTGTTAATCGTACGTGTTCTTTCTGTCACAAACCTGAGCATATGATCCGGCTGTAGCAGGTGTGAACAGTGTTCTGAGTCGGTTTCAGCCACCAGTTGTACCAGTAAGCCATTTCGCTGAGCGAGTGATCGATTCATAAGACGGGCATTGTCTTTACTGCACACGGCTGCCACGATGGCGATGCCTTCGATAGCCATTGCTTCTTCAACAGGCATGTCTGGCAATGCTTGGATAACGCCGTTGGGTAGACCAAACATGTGGGCTTTTTCAACTAAGTCGTTGACCCATTCACGATTGTTATTCCATTGCAGCAGAACACAGTTGCCTGTTGCAAGTGCGGCCATCACTTGACCCACCATCGCGGTTTTGCTGGCGCTGTCATCGCCAATCACTAACGCAACACCGCGACCATTCAGGTAGAGCTCGTTAGACTCGCCGGTAGGCCCAGGCATCACCTGAATGGGCTCTAAGGTGACACTAAGATCCAGTAGGGTGCGCAGCAAGGATTTGATGCTGGCATCTCGGGTTTGTGGCAGTTCAACGCTGAGCTTTTTCAGGCGGTCACTGCGATTGATAAAGCCAAGATGATTCCAAGCATCCCAAGCGCTAAGTGCATGCTTGATCTGAGTCTGTTGAGTAGTCATCAGTGCGCCTCCTGAACCTGAGTCAGTTGAGTGTAGCGAATAAGGTAGTGTGGACCGCCTGCTTTAGGACCTGTTCCCGATAAACCCTGTCCACCAAAGGGTTGAACGCCTACCGCTGCACCGATTTGGTTGCGGTTGATGTAGCAGTTACCCACACGAACACGTGCTTCAATGTCTGAGGCGGTACGTTCGTTACGGCTGTGAATGCCAAGAGTCAGGCCATAGCCGGTGGCGTTGATTTGGTCGATTAGATCATTGAGCTTGCTGGCTTTATAGCGCAGTAAATGGATGATCGGACCAAATTGCTCTCGGCCCAATTCGGCAATCGAACCGATTTCAAATGCAGTCGGAGCAACGAAAGTGCCTTGTTTGCATTCTGCGGGTAGCGGCGTTTGTGCAATCAGTTTGGCATTTTTCTTCATCTTTTCGATGTGCTCAAGCAGTCCGGCTTGAGCGTCTTCATCGATGACGGGGCCCACATCAGTGCTGTGTAAACGAGGATCTCCCACCACCTGTTCTGCCATGGCGCCGCGCAGTAATTCAATGATGCGATCAGCAATGTCTTCTTGTACGCAAAGAATACGCAAGGCAGAACAACGCTGCCCTGCCGAGGCAAAGCCAGACAGTACGGCATCTTTGACCACTTGCTCGGGTAACGCGGTAGAGTCGACGATCATGGCATTTTGACCGCCCGTTTCGGCGATAAACGGTACCGGATCGCTATCACGTTGTGCCAGCGAGCGGTTGATTAGTTGTGCGGTTTCAGTCGAGCCAGTAAAAGCAACGCCTGCAATGCGTGGGTCTTTGGTTAGCGGCGCGCCGACAGTGGCACCGTCACCAGGAAGTAGGGCAAATGCATCGGCAGCAATTCCAGCTTGATAAATCAGTTCGGCTGCTTTGCTGGCGATAATGCTGGTTTGCTCGGCGGGTTTAGCGATAACACTGTTACCTGCGGCAAGCGCAGCGGTGACTTGTCCAAGGAAGATCGCCAAAGGAAAGTTCCATGGGCTAATGCAGACAAATACACCTCGACCCTGACGTTGCCAAAGTGCTTGTTCACCTTCTAGCTGAGCTAAGCTAATGGCGTGGCCGCAGTGATGCTCCGCTTGATTGGCGTAGTAACGACAAAAATCGACCGCTTCACGCACTTCATCGATCGCATCTTGAATGGTTTTACCGGCTTCCATATGGCAGATAGCGCAAAGTTCTGCGAGGTTTTCTTCCAGTAGATCTGCCAGTTTACGCAGGGCCTCAGCACGTTGCTTAACCGGAGTGTTGCTCCAGGTTTGATAGCCAGTTACAGCCACTTCGATCGCTTGGTTGACTAATTCAGCATTAGCAAACGCAACATCTCCCACGGTGATGCTGTGATCATGAGGTGCTTTGATACTGTGGCTGGCTAAGCCTTCAACGGGTTTGCCGTTAATAAAGGGATGCGCTTGCCACTGCTGTTGGCAAAAACGACTGACTTCTTGACTAAAAGGAATCCACTCGGATTCGATTTCTATGTTGGGACCGGTTGAGTTTGCGCGATCTTCGAAGATGTTGCGTGGTAATGGAATCTGTGGATTGTGCAGAGTGTTACGCTGACTTAATGTCACGTAAGGATGTTGTACAAGATCAGTCACAGGGCAACGAGCATCAACTAGGCGATGCACGAAGGAGCTGTTTGCACCATTTTCCAGAAGACGACGAACCAGGTATGGCAGCAGGTCTTTATGGCTTCCCACCGGTGCATAGATACGCACACTGACACCGGCTTGCTTGATCACACGATCATAAAGCGCATCACCCATGCCGTGTAGGCGTTGGAATTCAAATTCTTTATGCTGCGCCATGGTCATAATGCTGGCCACGGTATGAGCGTTATGGCTGGCAAATTGTGGCCAGATAAGCCCTTTAATTTGATCGCTTAATAGAAAGCGGGCGCAGGCAAGATAGGAAACATCGGTGGCTTCTTTGCGCGTCCACACGGGGTAACCGTTTAAGCCTTTTTGTTGGCAAAGTTTGATTTCACTGTCCCAGTAAGCGCCTTTGACCAAACGTATCGGAATGAGGTCGCCTTGCTCTTTAGCAAGGGCAGCTAACCAGGCTAATACAGCCAGTGCACGTTTCGAGTACGCCTGCACGACCAAGCCAAAACCGCCCCAGCCTTGCGTGGTGGGATCACGATAGAGTTTGGCGAAAAGATGCAAAGACATCTCCAAGCGATCCATCTCTTCGGCATCGATGGTGATCGCTACATCCAATGAACGCGCTTTTTTAATCAGCTTAAGGACGGTGTTGTATAGTTCATCCATGACGCGAGCTTCTTGTCCCACTTCGTAACGTGGATGCAACGCAGACAGTTTTATCGAAATACTAGGACGAGGGCCTTTGGCTTTTTTATCAACAAAATTGCCGGTAAATTCGATCGCCTGCATATAGTCATCGAAATATTTCTGCGCGTCTTTCGCTGTTAACGCAGCTTCGCCAAGCATATCGAAGGAGTATGTGTAGCCTTTTTGACGGTATTCACTGCCACGCTTCATTGCTTCATTGATGGTGCGACCCAAAACAAACTGGTGCCCCATGATTTTCATAGCGTGCTGCATCGCCTTGCGGATCACCGGTTCGCTCATGCGATTGACTAGACGGTTCAAAATACCGCTGGCAGAACCATCTTCATTTTCATCCATGGTGACCACTTTACCGGTCAACAAAAGTCCCCAGGTTGAGGCGTTGACGAGGAGTGATTCTGAATTGCGTAAATGCTTTTTCCAGTCAGCAACACTAAGCTTGTCACGAATCAAGGCATCCGCTGTTTCTGCGTCAGGAACACGCATCAGGGCTTCTGCAAGGCACATCAGCAGAATACCTTCTTTGGTATCAAGGCTGTACTCAAGCAACAGTGCATCGATCATATGAATGGAGTCACCATCTGCTCGAACTTCTTCAATCAGCTGTGTCGCTTTCGCTTCAGCTTGTTGTAGTTCGGCAGATTCAGGCTGCGCTAAAGGCATTAGCTCTTTCAGCCAGGTATCTTCATCGATAGCATAGAGTGGTGAAATCTCTTTCCAGAGTTCACTGGTTGGGCGTTGAATCCAGCTGGGATCCAGCACGTCGTGTGGCTTGAACATAGTGTAGTCCTCGATTTTGACTTCACGCAGAAATATTGCAGACTGTGTTTGTATTGTTAGCTTTTCGTTAAAGCTTTTGTTGATAGCGCCACTGTAAGTATAAGACGATATCGGAGTCTTGCAGGATTCTCCGGAGCTTTATTGGAATGCTCCAGTTATGTATCAAGCGTCGTTTTGCTGGTTGCTATTGATGAGAGAGTGTCAGTAAACTCAGGCCATCAATTTTTCTACTGATCGATTCAACCCTTCCCAACTAAGGAGAACAGCATGTCCATTGCAGCTAAAAAGATCACATTTATCGGTGCAGGAAATATGGCCAGTGCGATTTTTAAAGGGATGCTGGCGAATGGTTATCCGGCGGACCATATCACTGCCACAGCGCCTGATGCGGCGGTATTGAAAGGATTGAGTGACGAGTTGGGTATTCACACGACGACCGATAATGTGGCAGCTATTGCCGATGCAGAGGTGGTTGTGTTGGCGGTTAAGCCACAGATCATGAAGCAGGTCTGTGTTGAATTGGCAGATCAAGCTGTTAAGACGCGTCCTTTATTTATCTCCGTGGCCGCAGGTTTACATGCAGAAACCTTAAACGGTTGGTTAGGTGAAGATCATGCCATTGTTCGCTGTATGCCTAATACGCCTTCATTGGTCAAAACAGGCGCATCAGGTTTATTTGCTCTGCCAAGCGTAGCGGAACAGCAGCGAAATTTTACCGATCAGCTATTATCAGGAATCGGTATTGTGCAGTGGGTGGCTGAAGAGTCCATGCTCGATGTGGTGACAGCAATATCCGGTAGCGGTCCTGCTTATTTCTTTATGGTGTTCGAAATGATGGAGAAAGCCGCTGTTCAATTAGGAATGCCTGCCGATGCAGCGCGTCGTTTGATTCTTCAGACGGGTTTAGGTGCGGTTCGCATGGCACAAGAAACCGAGCAAGAGTTTAATCAACTCAAACGTAACGTCATGTCGCCTAAAGGAACGACGGAGCGAGCGATTCACACCTTTGAAGATGAAGGCATCGAAGCACTCTTTCTGAAAGCCATGAAAGCCTGTGCAGATCGCGCTGATGAGATGTCTCGGGAGATGGCGGAGTAAGCACTAAAAAATTACTTTTGGCTTGATTTATAAAGGCATATGGTGATGACTTCCGTCAGGTAGTTCAATGTCTAAGAAAACTTTACCACCCGAAGCTTCAATATAGCGTTTTAGTGAAGAAAGTCTGAGATCTTTACCCGGCTTTTCCATCTCAGAAACAGAGGGTTGCTTTATTCCTAGTTGCTTTGCAAGGTCGGTTTGCGTGAGTTGCATTAATTCGCGCAACTCGGCTAAGTGAATATTTAATAGAATGTCAGCGGCTTCTTTCTTTGCGGCTAAAACAACCTCTGGTTTTTCATTGTTGAGGATTTGCTCTAAGGTTCTTGCCATGTTTTACCTCTGACTCAGTCTTTCTAAATGTGCTGCGAATTCTTTATCTGCAATATGAATCATTACGTCATAAAACCGTTTGTCACGCTGAGTTTTATGTCCAGCACATAATAAGATACCCTGACGTTCCGGATCGAAAGCAAAAAAAGCCCTGATAGGATCTCCTTTACTTTGAACTCTTAATTCTTTCATGTTTGGAAATTTAGAGCCTTTAACGCTGTCTGCATAGGGTCTTTTTAATTTGGGCCCTTGCTCTTTTAAGACGATCATAGATGCTAATACTTTGGCTCGATCATGATCATCTTGCGCATCAAACCATTGGTCAAAAGTGTCTGTCGTTAGGATATTCCACATTGCATTTCCTTATGCATATAGATTAAATTCTATATAGGTTATTACCTATAATCAAGTATGGGAAGTTCTGTAATCTTAGCAAAGGATGATAAGTGTTGCAGTCTCAACCCCCCACCAGCTTGCTTGCCTTGCGAAAGCGAGCGGGTGAAATGTTTAGGTATTGGGTAAAGGCACGTGTCAGTGCGCTTTGGTTGGTGAAACCAAAGCTCGCGGCGATATCGATCAGCGGCGTGTCTGAGTTTTGCAAAGCATCTTTAGCGCCTTTCAGGCGTTTATTTAGAATGTAGTGTTGAGGGGTCAATCCGGTTTGTTGACGGAAGCGATCAAAAAACTGACTGCTACTGAGAAACACTAATCCCGCCAGTTCACTGACACGAATTTTACGATCAATATGTAGATCGATGTAGTTATCAATGACATCTAGATTAATTTTACCTGGAGTGCGAACACGGGCGAATTCGGATAGTTGTTGGTCTAAATGGCGCTGCAAGGCACAGATAATAGCGTTACTGCAGGCGCTTTGTAGGATACAGTCGTCAGGATTTTTTTGCATTTCACGACTCAGTGCCGCAATCAGGACTTGAAGGTCACTATTACAGTGAACAAAGCGTGATTTTTCAAACAGTGCGTCGATACGAGGTTGTAACTGGGGATCGCTATGAACCGGCTCTAGATTAACGACGATGATACTGTTATCGCCGACTCCCCAAAATGCATGATCCGTTTCACAGGGCAATAGGCAGCCCATTCCGGACCCCACAGGACGGGTATGACCGGAAACATCAAACGCTGTTGCACCTTCTAAGCCAAACACCAATTGATGGTGGTGGTGATCATGATGATCCGCGCTTTCAGGAAGGCTTATTACTTCTGCCTGTTTAACCATGAACGCTCACGCTATTTATCATTATTCGTTACGATCGTTGATCGCTGGTTCTTTCCATCATAGCACAACTGAAAAAAACAGATCTAACACGAGCAATAGAGACCAGAATTATTTTTCTGTTCAGGTTACAATACGCACAATTTTTCAAAGTTGATTACAGGATTTAGAACCCATGGCCGAACTCAAAAATGACCGCTTTCTTAGAGCTTTACTGCGTCAACCTGTTGATGTGACTCCTGTGTGGATGATGCGCCAAGCGGGTCGTTATTTGCCAGAGTACAAAGCAACACGCGCAGTGGCGGGTGATTTTATGAGCCTGTGTAAGAATGCTGAGTTAGCTTGTGAGGTCACGTTACAGCCATTGGAGCGTTATGATTTAGATGCTGCCATTCTGTTTTCGGACATTTTAACCATTCCTGATGCGATGGGATTAGGGCTGTATTTCGAAACCGGTGAAGGTCCGCGTTTTCGTAAAGTGATTCGCACCGAAGCGGATGTTGCCGCATTGCCAGTGCCTAAAGCCGCTAGTGATTTGGATTATGTGATGAATGCAGTGTCCACGATCCGTTCGGCGCTGAATGGTCGGGTTCCGTTGATCGGTTTTTCCGGCAGTCCTTGGACGCTGGCCACCTATATGGTTGAAGGGGGTTCAAGCAAAGATTTCCGTCATATCAAACAGATGATGTATGCCACACCGGAAGTACTTCATGCATTATTAGATAAGCTTGCTCAGTCTGTTACGGATTATTTGAACGAACAAATTCGCAGTGGTGCTCAAGCTGTTCAGATTTTTGATACCTGGGGTGGCGTGTTAAACCCACAGATGTACATGGAGTTTTCGTTGGGCTATATGCGCAAAATCGTATCTGGTTTGATTCGTGAACATGAGGGTCGTCAAGTGCCCGTGATCATGTTTACCAAAAACGGTGGTCAGTGGTTAGAGACCATGGCAGACGCCGGTGCAGATGCGTTAGGGTTGGATTGGACCACGAATATCGATGATGCGCGTCGTCGTGTAGGTGATAAAGTGGCCCTTCAGGGTAATATGGACCCCTCTGTTCTGTATGCACCAGCGTCACGCATTCGTGCTGAAGTGGCTGATATCCTTGAACGTTTCGGTCATGGTGCGGGTCATGTCTTCAACCTAGGACACGGTATACATCAGTTTGTTGACCCTGAGAATGCAGGTGTGTTTGTCGATGCGGTGCATGAGCTCAGTGCTAAATACCATCAGTAAAATCATCAAAAAATTATAAACAAGGAGATTGGGCGTGAATACATTGGCACCTTTGTTCGACAAAAATCGTGAATGGTCAAATCGAATTAATGCTGAAACGCCTGAATTCTTTCCTACTCTATCTGCCCAGCAAGCTCCGGAGTATTTATGGATCGGCTGTTCAGACAGCCGTGTACCAGCCAATGAGATTGTGGATTTACTGCCCGGTGAACTCTTCGTTCACCGCAATGTATCCAATCTAGTGGTGCATACCGATATGAACTGTTTATCTGTGCTGCAATATGCGGTACAGGTGCTGAAAGTAAAGCATGTCATGGTAGTTGGGCATTATGGCTGTGGAGGTGTGAAAGCCGCTCTCGATACTCGCCCCAATGGTCTGATTGATAATTGGCTGGGACATATTCGTGACGTTTATTACAAGCATCGCCATCTGGTCGGTGAGTGGCAAGCCACTGATGAACAGTTTGCGCGTATGTGTGAGCTGAATGTAATCGAGCAGGCAGAGAATGTCTGTAATACCACTGTGATGCGCGAAGCTTGGGCGCGAGGACAAGATGTCACCGTACATGGCTGGATTTACGGTTTACATGACGGGTTACTGACCGATCTTAACTTCTGTGTGAGTTCGATGGATCAGGTAGATAGTGAACATCGTAGGGCGATAGAGCGGGTTGAGCGTTTGGCTAAGGGTTAGCCTTAGCGCTCTTCGCGTGTATGCCAAACTCTCAGAATAAAAATGGTTTCTTTCTGTACCTCATAACGCATCTCATAGCTTCCTATGTGAATTTTCCTGACTTCTCTATCTTTAAATTGAACATGGTCCGGGTGCATTCTCACGTGCTTTAGCTGCGAGTCAAGCCCGGTGTAAAGCGCAGCTATACTTACCCTTACCGGCAATCGCCTTACTTTGTTTAACAGCCTTCTCTGATGGAGGCTTTCTCTGGTTCTTAATGTAAGCTGCTACCACCTCAAGGCTTCCGCCGCCACAAGATACTACACAGTAGCTAGGTGACCAGAATGCCTTTCCCCACAGTTTAGTCTTTACCTGTTCCCAGAATTGGCGACGCAGTACGTAGCTGGACTTACCTTTCAGCTTACCAATCAGATTAGACACGGCCAGCTTAGGGTGAACCTGCACCATCAGGTGTACGTGATCATCCTCGAAACTGTATTCCATAAGCTCGCAGTCCATCTGAGCGCATGTCTCTGTAAACACTGTACGCAGCACTTCCCCCATTTCCAGACTAAACACGTCTCTGCGGTATTTCGTAACAAAGACCAGATGCACCTGATTCTTATAAATACAGCTTCTGCCTGTTCTCCATTCGTACATATAAACCTCATGGTTGACATTGTTTTGCTACCAGTCTACTGTTGATGTTATCTTTGTACAAGAGATCAAATCAGTGGCTATACGTGGATTTTGCATTAGCATCTCGGAGCGGTTACGTAGCAACCAAGCGACAACCTTCGCTCAGTGGATTGGTGCGTGCAACGTCATGCGTAATCAGAAGATAGGTGAGTACAGGGAACTTCTAGCGGATGGCAAAGGCTCCGAGATTGCACAGGGCTACAGCCACATCAAAAAGTCACAGGGACTGGAGTTCCTTCGCGAAGTGCCGGTGCAATTACTACGTAACGCCGCCAGTGCAGCCTTCAGTGACGCTGAGGCAGCACGTGCTGGCCTGCGTAAGTTTCCGAAAATGAAGGGCCGTCATAAGAAACGCAGCGTCCTACTGACATGCGAGCTATTCATCATTGAGCCGCTGGGCGAGCACGGTAGCCTCTTGACTATCTTTGATAACGCTACGAAAAAGCGGCAGAAGCTCTTTTCTGTGAAGCTACCATATATCCCAGAACAGTTGGCCAAACAGTTCCGTATTAGTCGGCAGGGAGCTAGGTTTTATTTGTCTGGGTCTTATGATGACGGGGTGATGAATACCAGCAACGAAGCGCTGCTGAGAAGCTATGCACACTTGAGTGACGAAGAGTTGTTGTGCAATGTCACGGGTATAGATCGTGGCGTTGTACGCCCGATCCAGACCAGTGATGGTCTGACTATCACCTATAGTCCTGAAGAAGCTGAAAGTCTCCGTAGGCAGGTCAAGAAGAAGGCGCACTATCAGCGTATTCTGGCACGTAAGAAGCGCCTTAATGGTAACAAAAATAGGCATAAGTGTGAGACTGCCAAACAGCGTAAATTGGCGGCTAAAATTGCTAAAGCAGACGCCAAGATGGCAGACGTACGCAAGGGCTTTGCGCACCGTGCCTCTAAGCAGGTAGTGGTCGCGGCCAAGCCAATTATCGGTCTCGAAGACTTGAACCTTAAGGGTATGACTAAACGTGCCAAGCCAAAACAGGAAGGGCGGAGGTTTGTAAAGAACAACGCCCATGCGAAAAGTGGGCTAAACCGCAGCCTGCTTAACGTCGCGCTGGGACGGCTAGGCGACTTTATCAAATACAAAGCTGTAGACTATGGTAAGGCTACAGTAGAGGTTTGGGCTGCTCATAGCTCCATGACCCACCACGTCTGTGGTAGTCGTGACACTGCGCGTCCTGATCAGGCAACGCTCATGTGTCACCACTGTGGCGTTGAAGAGAACGCGATGAAAACGCGGCAAAGGTTGTCGCCCAGCGGACGGTAACTTACATCAAAGAGAGTGCGTTTGCTGATCAGGCAAAGTCTCGTAAGGCCATCATTAGGCGTAAGAAAAAGGTGGCTGACCCACCACTGGTGTGTGAACTGGCATCAGTATAAAAATCAGGAAAGACTGGGACCGTCTGTATACAGGCTCCCCTGACTAACACGTTTAGTCGGCTGGAATAAGACCATCAACAGATGGCAGGTCCTGCTAATGCTTTCTTACAACAATGGACTTGGGGGTCGCCCTTGGTCTTGGAAACCCGATAGCTTTAGCTACGGGTAGTTCATAAAGCTGCTCGCCTAATCTGGGGTTTGTAATAAGGTGATCTGGTCCACGGCTCAGAGATCTTAATGTTTGTTGAGCGGCATCAGGATTAACTCTAGAGAGAAATTCATAAAGTCTGTTTAGATCCGAAACAGCTTTACTAGTCCACTTTATTTTCATTTCTTGGGCTGTGAGAGAGGGTGTTCAGTGTCGAGACTTTCAATCCAATCATTGATTTCTTGATGCTCGAAAGTTAATCCTTGATCAACATCTGACAGGGCTTCATAGGTGAGCTGATCGCGAAGCTCTTCTTGAGCAAGCCAATCTGTTAGTGCTTGTTTGACTATCCAGCCTTTTGAGCGATCAAGCTTGCTAGCAACTTCATCGACTTTTTCAGCAAGAGCAACAGGTAGGTGAGCTGTCATAACTCGTGTTGATGACTTATGCATGTTTTTAGTCTCGAGTGATTCATATTGATTTATTATAAATCATAACTAATCATTTCGCTTCAGTCGGCTAGAGTGCTTAATAAGAATTGTCTCCAATTACGCAGTTTGGTGTGGGTTTGGTTACCCTTAGATGACCGTCTGCCGCCAGGACGGCGGCAGTCGAGCCCCCATGGATGGGTTTACGGCGTGTCAACTAAGGGTAACTGAATCCATACCTACTGAACTAGGGGTCAGACTTTAGCTAACGCCTGCTCCAGATCGGCTAACAGATCATCAATATGTTCGATGCCGATCGACAAGCGAACCATTTCTGGCGAAACGCCAGCTGACTTTAACTCTTCATCATTCAACTGACGATGGGTGGTTTCAGCAGGAATGGATGCCAAGGATTTGCAGTCACCGATATTCACTAAGCGGAGGAAGATCTCTAGCGCGTCGTAGAAACGGCGAGTGGCTTCGCGACCTGCTTTTAAACCAAAGCTAAGAATGCCTGATGCTTTGCCACCCATGTATTTTTGTGCCAGCGCGTTGTCTTTGTGAGACGCAAGACCCGCATAGTTAACCCAAGACACCGCGTCGTGTGCTTCAAGGAAGGCGGCTACTTTTTCGGTGTTTTCACAGATACGCTCCATGCGCAGGCTGAGTGTTTCCAGACCTTGAATCAGCAGGAAAGCGTTCATCGGTGATAAAGCGGCACCCATGTTGCGAAGAGGGACAACACGGCAGCGACCGATAAAGGCAGCGGGTCCAAAGGCGTCGGTGTACACAACGCCGTGATAGGACGCGTCAGGAGTATTCAGCAGTGGGAAGCGCTCTTTGTGCTCTGCCCACGGGAATTTACCTGAATCAACAATGACGCCACCAATAGAGTTACCATGTCCGCCAATGTACTTAGTTGCTGCAGTGACGATAATGTCAGCGCCTTGCTCGAAGGGACGCCATAGCGCTGGGCTAGGTACGGTGTTGTCCACAACCAGAGGGATACCGTGACGGTGAGCGATTTCTGCCAGCTTCTCAATATCGCAGATGCCACCGGATGGGTTACCGACGGATTCGCAGTACAGCATTTTGGTGCGATCATCGATCTGGGCTTCGATTGCGGCAAAGTCATCCTTGTTCACAAAGCGAACCTTGATGCCTTGGCGTGGTAAGGTGTGTGCAAATAGGTTGTAAGTACCACCGTACAGCTCACTGGTCGAAACAATGTTATCGCCCGTTTCTGCCAACGTTTGAATGGTATAGGTAATGGCAGCCATGCCAGAAGCAACGGCTAAACCGGCAATACCGCCTTCCATCGCCGCAACGCGTTGCTCAAGAACGTCGGTGGTTGGATTCATAATGCGGGTGTAAATGTTACCGGCAACTTTTAGGTCGAAAAGATCGGCACCATGTTGAGCGTCATCAAAGGCATAAGAGGTGGTTTGATAAATAGGGACAGCAACTGCTTTGGTGGTAGGATCAGGGCTGTAACCGGCATGCAGTGCTAAGGTTTCTAATTTCATCGTTATTCTCTTTTATATGTTGTTAGGATGTTTGTTAGATCTGTGCCTTATAAAGTAGCAGATTTTGGTTTTGTTTTGTCAACTCGTTACAATGCTCATGCAATTAATTTGATCAAACTTTTTCATGACAGGGAAACAGCACTAATGGCCAAGGCTAAATCTGCATATGTGTGTAACGACTGTGGCGCTGATTACACTAAATGGCAAGGTCAATGCAGTGCCTGCGGTGCATGGAATACGCTGACGGAAGTTCGACTCAGCAGTGCGGCTTCATCATCTGCCAGTCGGGGTGCGCGATTTGAAGGCTATGCAGGGGATGCTAACCTTAGTGCCCACAAACGTGTCATTAGTTTAAGTGAAGTTGATCTTGAAGCGATGCCTCGGATTGCTACCGGTACGGGCGAGTTGGATCGCGTGTTAGGCGGTGGACTAGTGCCCGGTTCTGCGGTGCTCATTGGTGGCCATCCAGGTGCGGGTAAAAGTACTTTGTTGCTGCAAACGCTGTGTCATTTAGCAGGCCACTATCCTGCGCTGTATGTGACGGGTGAAGAATCTTTGCAGCAGGTAGCCATGCGTGCGGCACGATTAGGATTAAAAGCAGATCATTTGAAAATGCTTTCTGAAACCTCGGTTGAAACCATTTGTGATGTTGCTCAGCAGTTGCAACCCAAAGTCATCGTTATTGATTCTATTCAGGTCATGCATGTGGCGGATGTGCAATCTGCGCCCGGATCGGTTTCGCAGGTACGTGAGTCGGCAGCCTATTTAACACGATTTGCTAAGCAAACCGGTACGGTATTGTTTTTGGTTGGCCATGTCACCAAAGATGGTTCATTGGCAGGCCCCAAAGTTTTGGAACATATGATCGACTGTTCTTTGCAGTTGGAAGGTTCTTCAGATAGCCGCTTTCGGACGTTGCGCAGCCATAAAAACCGTTTTGGTGCGGTGAATGAATTAGGCGTTTTTGCGATGATGGAAAACGGCTTAAAGGAAGTGCGTAATCCCAGCTCTATTTTCCTAACACGCGGTGATGAACCCAGTGCCGGTAGTGTGGTGATTGTGGTTTGGGAAGGTACGCGGCCGCTGTTAGTAGAGCTTCAGGCGTTAGTCGATACCTCGCATTTGTCTAATCCGAGGCGTGTTGCGGTGGGGTTGGAGCAAAATCGTTTAGCGATGCTGCTCGCCGTGTTAAATCGTCATGGTGGCTTGATGACCGGCGATCAAGATGTGTTTGTGAATGTGGTGGGTGGCGTGCGGGTTTTGGAAACTAGTGCTGACCTTGCTTTGCTTTTGGCTATAGTGTCGAGCTTTCGTGATCAGCCTTTATCGCAAGAATTAATTGTATTCGGTGAAGTGGGTTTGTCGGGTGAAATTCGCCCCGTACCCAATGGTCAAGAGCGTATTCGTGAAGCGGCGAAACATGGCTTTAAGCGTGCCATCGTACCCAAAGCCAATGTGCCTAGAGAAAAAATTCCCGGCATTGAAGTGATTGGTGTCAGTAAGTTGGTTGAAGCGCTGGATCAAGTTTAATGATCAATCTTCAACCATGTGTTCTAATTCGCGCTCAAGCAATGCTTCGTCGCCGAGGTTTAATTCCAGCAGGCGGCGCAGGTGTGACATGCTTTCTAAATCTATCTCTTTAACAAAAAAACCATAGTTAGGTGGTTGGGCGTAATTGAGTTGGGTTTTCATGCGAATCAAAACGTCATTCGCAAGATAGATGTTGACCTCGGCTTCACCGCCAATCTCAAGGGAGAGTTTATGATCGAATCGAAGCAGCACGCCACGCAAAGAGATATCGACTAACTGCATGACGATAGCGCCACCGGGGTAATGTACTTCACACTCAGCATCAAAGTGAATTCGGGTAAAGCGGCGGCGTTCTTGTTCTGGGCTATTCACTCTGCTTTCCTCTTCTGATGAATACAGTCCGACACTTATCTATGTGCCTTATCTAAAGACAGTTTAGTACAAAGCGATCATCAAGGTTAATCTTATTCTTGTGATGATGGTGAGTTCGTCGACACTCAGCTATGCTTGATTCAAAATTATCACAGTAACCAAAATCTGTCTGCATTAAGCGTGCAAGAAAAGGAGTAATAAGATGTATCCCTTTCTTGAGTTGTTTTCAGCTCGAAGCCATACGCACTACTTTCAACACACTCGTAGTTTCTATATTTTCAGAAGAGTGCGCATCATTGCGTTGATACTGGCAGTGTTGCAAAGTGCTTGGATTTTTGTCGATCAATGGTTGCTTCCTGTTGATGTGCAGTGGCCAATTGCCATTGCTAGGTTAATCAGCAGTGTCTTCTTTTTAGCTTTGTTCAGTTGGTGGGTGCGCCCTTATAGCCGACGTTTGGCACTAATTAGGCTTGTTTTACTTTTCACAGGGTTAACGGCTTTTCATCTTTTTTGTAATGCAATGTTAATTGTTCATGGGTATGAGCAGAGTGTTGCGGGATATCAGTTTTTCCCGTTTATGATTATCTGCATGATGGCAATTTTCCCGCTCGCTATTATTGAAGTGTTTGGGTTGACGCTATTACTTACACTGGTTGAGGTCGTGACTCAGTTTAGTAGTGGAGTGATCGGTTATGTAGCAGGCATCAATACCTTATGGTTGTTGATTGTGCTGGCCATTGTGGCGGGTTGGGCATCGGTGAATCAGTTAAACATGCTGCTGATTTTATATCGACAAGCGACGCGTGATTCGTTAACCGGCTTGGCTAACCGTCGTTTAGTCTTAGAGCAACTGGAAACAGATATCGACTCTTGTCGTACAGAAAAATCACCATTGGCGGTGCTTCTGTTTGATTTGGATAAGTTTAAAGGTTTCAACGATAACTATGGTCATGCTGCTGGCGATATTGTGCTGAAGAAATTTGCGGATATTTTGAAAAAGCATGCCCGGAAAAAAATTGATCTGGCTGGGCGTTTCGGTGGTGAAGAATTTTTGATGGTGTTGCCTGGTATGAATGCAGAAAAAGCGGCATCTGTGGCTGCTCAAATAGGTGAAGCTTGCCGGGAAGTGATGGTCAGAGTGCCTAGCGGAGAGGAAGTAGGATTTACCACGAGCATCGGTGTGGCGGTATTGAAAAGTGATGAGGGTCAGTCTGATCTGATTCGGCGCGCTGATGAGGCACTTTACTTTGCCAAAAACAGCGGCCGAGATCAGTATGTCCTGGCGGATTAATTCATCCGCTTGTACTTGATGCGCTCTGGCTGATGATCTTTGCCATGGCGTTTGCGATAGTCTTCAGCGTACTCGGTATAGTTACCTTCAAAGAAGGCTACTTGAGAGTCACCTTCATAGGCGATCATGTGAGTACAGACACGGTCTAAGAACCAGCGATCGTGCGAGATAACTACGGCAGAGCCTGGGAAGGCAAGAATGGCTTCTTCCAGTGCACGCAGCGTTTCAACGTCTAAATCGTTGGTTGGTTCATCGAGAAGCAGAACGTTACCGCCTTCTTTCAACAGTTTAGCCATGTGCAAACGGTTGCGCTCACCACCGGACAGATCTTTGACGAACTTCTGTTGATCAGATCCTTTGAAATTGAAGCGTCCGCAGTAAGCTCGAGACGGTGTCTGGTAAGTACCCACGGTAATGATATCTTGACCATCGGAAATCTCTTCGAACACCGTCTTGTTGCCTTCCAGTTCGCGAGACTGATTCACATACGCCAGTTTAACGGTACTACCGATTTCGATTTCACCTGAGTCAGGTTTCTCTTCTCCAGTAATCATGCGGAACAAGGTAGATTTACCTGCACCGTTAGGACCGATGATCCCCACAATGGCGCCTTGAGGAATCGACAGGCTAAGATTTTCAAACAGCAACTTACCATCATAAGACTTGGTGACATTGTGCAGTTCGATTACCTTGTCACCCAAACGTGGTCCGGGTGGAATGTAGATCTCTTGGGTTTCATTGCGCTGTTGGAATTCACGAGAGTTCATCTCTTCAAACTGCTTCAAGCGTGATTTAGACTTGGCTTGGCGACCTTTAGCACCTTGGCGAACCCATTCCAATTCAGACTTGATCGCTTTGCGATGAGAAGCTTCTTGTTTGGCTTCTGTCTCTAAGCGTTGCTCTTTCTGCTCTAACCAAGAAGAGTAGTTACCTTCGTATGGAATGCCGCGTCCACGGTCAAGTTCCAGAATCCAACCAGCGGCGTTATCCAAGAAATAACGGTCGTGGGTAATTGCTACCACAGTACCTGGGTACTCTTGCAGGAAGCGCTCGATCCAGGCAATGGACTCTGCATCCAAATGGTTGGTTGGCTCGTCAAGTAGCAGCATGTCTGGGTTATCCAGCAGCAAACGGCACAGCGCAACGCGGCGACGCTCACCACCCGATAGCACGGCCACTGAAGCATCCCAAGGCGGCAAACGCAAAGCATCGGCAGCACGTTCAAGGGCGTTGTCGATGTTATGGCCATCTTTCGCTTGAATCAGGTTCTCTAATTCCGCTTGTCTTTTAGCCAGTGCATCAAAGTCTGCATCTGGATCGGCATAAGCAGCATAGACTTCATCTAGCTCAGTCAACGCGCCTTTCACATCAGAAACGGCTTCTTCAATGATTTCTCTAACCGTTTTGCTGTCATCTAGTTCAGGTTCTTGTGGCAGGTAACCCACCTTAATGCCCGGCATTGGGCGTGCTTCACCAATGTATTCTTGGTCCAGCCCTGCCATAATTTTCAGTAAAGAAGATTTACCCGAACCGTTAAGACCCAACACACCAATCTTGGCGCCTGGGAAAAAGGATAAAGAGATATCTTTCAAAATTTCACGCTTTGGCGGCACAATTTTGCCAACGCGATTCATGCTGTATACGTATTGAGCCATGAGACTATCCGTTAAGGTATTCTGTTGAGGTGTGACATTTAATTTTGATGGGCAAATACTACCTTATTTAGCTTATAAGGACGAGAGTGGGTGCCTCACTTAAAATCTTTTCAAGCACAGATGATCGCCTTTCATGTGCCTTCTGCCTAGACTTTGTACTATAATGTGGCTCTTTTTTCAGGGTGGCGTACATTTTTGCGCTGAGCTTAAATCAAGCGCCGTCCAACTTGGTCATCATTCAGAGGAAGCCCATGTTCAGCAAAGCCATGACAATCGCCGGTTATGATCCGGAACTCTGGTCTGCCATGCAGTCCGAAGCGACGCGTCAAGAAGAGCATATCGAATTGATCGCATCTGAAAACTACACCAGTCCACGTGTCATGGAAGCACAGGGTTCTGAACTGACCAATAAGTATGCCGAAGGCTATCCTGCCAAGCGTTACTATGGTGGTTGTGAGTACGTTGATATCGTAGAAGATCTTGCGATTGATCGTGCGAAGGAACTGTTCGGCGCGACTTATGCTAACGTACAGCCTCACTCGGGTTCACAAGCCAATGCAGCAGTATTTATGGCGCTGTGTAAACCCGGTGATACTATTTTAGGGATGAGCTTGGCTCACGGTGGTCACTTAACCCACGGTGCATCGGTTTCTTTCTCGGGTCGTATCTATAATGCTGTGCAATATGGCCTGAACGAACAGACTGGTGAAATCGACTACGATCAAGTGGAAGCGCTGGCGCTAGAGCATAAACCACGCATGATTATTGCAGGTTTTTCTGCGTATTCACTCATTGTGGATTGGCAGCGTTTCCGTGATATTGCGGACAAAGTGGGTGCTTACCTGTTCGTCGATATGGCGCATATTGCAGGTCTTGTTGCCGCGGGTGTTTATCCATCACCTGTTCAGTTGGCGGATGTTGTAACCACAACGACTCACAAAACCTTGGGCGGTCCACGTGGTGGTTTGATTTTATCAGCTCGTGCAGACGAAGATCTTCAGAAAAAACTTAATTTCGCTGTTTTCCCTGAGTCTCAGGGCGGTCCATTAATGCATGTGATCGCTGCCAAAGCGGTCTGCTTTAAAGAAGCGATGGAGCCAGAGTGGAAGGAATATCAAGCACAAGTCGTGAAGAATGCAAAGGCGATGGTCAGTGTGTTCCAAGCTCGTGGTGTTGATATTGTATCGGGTGGCACTGAAGATCACTTGTTCTTAGTGGATCTGATTAAGAAAGATATTACTGGTAAAGATGCCGATGCTGCGCTTGGTCGTGCCAATATCACCGTGAATAAGAACTCTGTTCCTAATGACCCTCGTTCACCCTTTGTGACCTCTGGCTTGCGTATCGGCACCCCTGCGGTGACGCGTCGTGGCTTTAAAGAGGCGGAAGTGGAACAATTAGCGGGTTGGATTTGCGATATCCTAGACGATATTAACAATGAAGAAACCATTGCTAAGGTGAAGAGCCAGGTTAAAGAGATCTGCTCACGCTTCCCTGTCTATAAGTGATTTAAAAAATAAGCAGTTAAAAAATAGGTGCTCGTAGAGTACCTATCAACGCTCTTTAGTACCGAGGCAGCAGATGCATTGTCCATTTTGTGGCGAACATGAAACCAAGGTGGTTGACTCCAGGCTCGTCGCTGAGGGTCAGCAGATCCGTCGGCGTCGTGAATGTATCAGCTGCCATGAGCGTTTTACCACCTTTGAAGCCGCTGAGCTGTTAATGCCTAAAGTGGTCAAAAACGATGGTACCCGCCAACCTTTCGATGAAGACAAACTTCGAGCAGGTATCCAGCGTGCTTTGGAAAAGCGTCCGGTGAGTGTCGAAGAGTTTGAAGCTTGTTTAACGCGCATCAAACATCGCCTTCGCGCAACGGGTGAGCGAGAAGTTCCCTCACGTGATGTCGGTGAAGCCGTCATGCAAGAGCTGCACAAACTTGATCAGGTTGCTTACGTTCGCTTCGCTTCTGTGTATCGAAGTTTCCAAGATATTGACCAGTTCCGTCAGGAAATTGATCGTCTTTCTTCCAATCAACCCTCGGCGAGCGAGTCCTCATCCGAGGTTAGTGAATGAGTCAGGTCATCGGTTCTAGTGAACCTTTCACCACTGAAGATCGCATTTACATGTCGCGAGCGTTGCAGTTGGCTGCACGTGGGCTCTACACAACGGATCCTAACCCTCGTGTGGGTTGTGTCATCGTTAAAGCGGATCAAATCATTGGAGAAGCTTGGCATCAGCGTGCGGGCGAACCTCATGCAGAACCGCTTGCGTTACAGCAAGCAGGTGAACGGGCAAGAGGTGCAACGGCTTATGTCACGCTAGAACCTTGCAGTCATTTTGGTCGCACACCGCCCTGTGCGGATGCCTTGGTTAAGGCAGGTTTAGCGCGTGTTGTGGTTGCCATGCAAGATCCTAATCCGTTGGTGGCAGGACGAGGATTGCAAAAGTTACAAGAAGCAGGCATCACCGTCGCCTGTGGTTTATTTGCGGATCAAGCACAAGCACTGAACCCTGGCTTTATTAAACGGATGCGCCATCAGCGCCCCTTTGTTCGTCTTAAGTCAGCGATGAGTTTGGATGGCCGAACAGCCATGCACAGTGGAGAGTCGCAATGGATTACGGGCCCCGAAGCACGTGCCGACGTTCAGCGACTGCGTGCGCGAAGTTCTGCAATCATGACCGGTATCGGATCCGTGCTGTTAGACAATCCTCAGTTAACGGTGCGTGATCCAAGTTTAGTTTCTGAAGGTATTGATCATCAGCCGTTGCGCGTGGTGATGGATTCACACCTTCGTTTACCCTTGGACGCTAACATACTGGAAAATCCTGCACAGGTTTTAGTGGTGACCACTGATCAGGCGGATGCCAGCAAACGTCGTGCATTGCTTGATCTTGGCACATCCGTTTTATCGTTAACCGAAGTAAACAAGCAGTTGCCTATCACCCAAGTGTTAGACTATTTAGCTCAAGAACGACAGTGCAATGAATTATTGGTTGAAACAGGCGCGATGCTGGCAGGAAGCTTTATAGAGCAAGCGCTGGTCGATGAATGGGTGGTGTATATGGCACCGACTTTATTAGGCAGTGATGCGCGTCCTTTAGTGAAATTGCCGTTAACTAACATGGTTGAGCAACGACGGCTGACTTTAACGGATCTGCGCCAATTGGGAGCAGATGTTCGCATGACTTATACGCCGCTTACGGAGCATTAAGATGTTTACAGGTATTATTGAAGCTGTTGGAGAAGTCGCTGATATTCGCATGAAAGATGGCGATATGCAGCTAACCCTGCGCACAGGAAAGTTGGATCTGACGGATGTTAAGTTGGGTGACAGTATTGCTGTTAATGGCGTGTGTTTAACCGCTGTGCAATTGCCCGGTGATGGCTTTGTTGCCGATGTATCGCGAGAAACCCTAGCCTATACTCGATTCGAGCATTTAAAAATCGGTGAGCCCGTTAATCTTGAAAAAGCATTAACGCCCAGCAGTCGTTTAGGTGGTCATTTAGTCAGCGGTCACGTTGATGGTCTAGGTGAAGTAGTGGAGCGTCACGATGATGCGCGTTCGATTCGTTTTACCTTAAAAGCACCCAGTGATTTAAGTCGTTATATTGCGCACAAGGGTTCTATTACTGTGGATGGGGTCAGTTTGACCGTCAATGCTGTGAATGGCGATCTGTTTGAGCTGAATATCGTGCCGCACACGGCTCAAGAAACCATTATGGCTCATTATCAAAGTGGTCGTCAGGTACACCTTGAAGTGGATCAAATTGCCCGTTATTTAGAGCGTTTATTGACCGGAAGCGGTCAAAATTACCAGAATTCAAACGAATCTACAGGTATCAGCCAAGAAAAACTGGCAGAATACGGCTTTATGCGCCGTTGATACCAATCCGGAGAGTTACTATGGAGCTGAATAGCCCCGAAGAATTAATTGAAGATATACGCCAAGGCAAAATGGTCATCCTGATGGATGACGAAGATCGTGAAAACGAAGGTGACTTGGTGATAGCCGCAGAGAAAGTACGTCCTGAAGATATCAACTTCATGGCGACTCATGCGCGTGGACTGATCTGTTTAACGCTGACACGTGAGCGTTGTGAGCAGTTAAACCTGCCTTTGATGGTTCGCAGTAACGGTGCACAGTTTTCGACTAACTTTACGCTGTCCATCGAAGCCGCGACCGGAGTCACCACGGGTATTTCTGCTGCCGATCGTGCGCATACAGTCCAGGTGGCCGTTAAAGCCGATGCTAAAGCGGAAGATATTGTTCAACCTGGGCATATTTTCCCATTGATGGCTCAGCCCGGTGGTGTGTTGAGTCGTGCCGGTCATACCGAAGCAGGTTGTGATTTACCGCGCTTAGCGGGCTTAACACCCGCATCGGTGATCGTCGAAGTGATGAACGATGACGGCAGTATGGCGCGTCGTCCCGATCTGGAAAAGTTTGCGGCTAAGCATGGCTTAAAAATCGGTACGATTGCTGATTTAATTCATTACCGTACCTTAAATGAGCATACTATCACTCGTGAAGGTGAGGGTGAGTTACCTACGGAATATGGTACTTTCCGCTACGTCACCTACCGTGATGAAATCAAAAACTGTACTCATTTGGCGATGATCAAAGGTGATATTTCACCTGAAAAGCCCACGTTGGTTCGGGTGCATATCCGCTCTGAAGTGCTACGAGATGTGGTAGGCGCGGTGACCAGTGAAGAGAAAAAGTGGACCATGCGTCGTGCATTGCGTCGCGTTGCTGAAGAAGACAGCGGTGTGGTGCTGTTATTAGACAGTGGTCATCGTATCGACTTGGGCGATGCTGTGGATCAGATGCTAAACGGAAGTATGGCGCGATCTAAAGTAAACGTCAGTGCCTCTGGTGCCTACTTAACGGTAGGTACGGGTTCACAAATTTTGCGTGACTTAGGCGTGGGTAAAATGCGCTTAATGAGTGCCCCGATGAAGTTTAATGCAATCTCTGGCTTTGATTTAGAGATTGAAGAATACATACCTTATCAAGACGAATAACGGAAACTGTGACTATGTCAGTTAAAACTTATGAAGGCGATTTTGTTAGCGCCGATGGAAAATATGCAATTGTGGTCGGCCGCTTCAATGCGTTTGTGGTAGAAAGCCTGTTAGAAGGTGCTTTAGATACCCTGAAGCGTCACGGTGTTAGAGAAGATAATATTCGTATTATTCGTGTGCCCGGTGCGTTTGAGATTCCTTTAGCTGTGAAAGTGATTGCCGGACAGAAAAAAGATGATGCGATCATCGCATTGGGTGCTGTGATTCGTGGCGGTACTCCCCATTTTGAGTATGTGTCAGCTGAAAGCTCAAAAGGGATCGCACAAGTGATGATGGATTATGACCTGCCCGTAGCGAACGGCATTCTGACCGTGAACAGCATTGAACAAGCGGTTGAGCGTTCAGGTACTAAAGCGGGTAACAAAGGCGCTGAAGCAGCCATGTCGGCTCTAGAAATGGTTAGCCTAATGCGTCGCCTTGAGGCTTGATTGAATGAGTGAGTCATCCGGTTCAGAAAAAAAGCGTAAATATTCACGCACAGAGATGCGTCGTAATGCGCGCAACTACACCTTGCAAGCGCTGTATCAGTGGCAAATGGCACCCTTGCCAGTCAACGAGATTGAAGCACAGTTTCGTGTCAATAATGACATGTCAGATACGGATGTTGCACTCTTTGGTGAGTTGTTGCGCGGCGTGACTGCGCGTGCGAAAACCTTGGATCAAGCCTACTCATTGTTCTTGGATCGTACGGTTGATGATCTTGATCCTGTAGAGTTGGCGGTTCTGCGTATCGGTGCCTATGAGCTGATTGAGCGACTCGAAGTACCTTATCGTGTCGCAATCAATGAAAGTGTAGAGTTGGCAAAAACCTTTGGTGCCACCGAAAGTCATCGTTATGTTAACGGTGTCTTAGATAAGTTGGCGCAAAAGGTTCGTGCAGCGGAAGTGATGGCCAGACGTGAGCGTTAATGGGCGAGTTTGAACTGATTCAACGTTACTTCGTTCGTAAACAACCGACCTCTAGCAATGTGTTGCTGGGTATCGGTGACGATGCGGCGTTGCTTCATGTGCCAGAAGGTGAGCTGCTCGTGGTATCAGTGGATACACTGGTGTCGGGGGTTCACTTTCTACCCGATACGCCAGCTGAGCGAGTGGCACAAAGAGCCTTAGGTGCTGCGGTCAGTGATCTAGCTGCCATGGGAGCAAGGCCTTTGTGGTATACCTTGGCACTGACGCTACCCGATCTTTCTGAGTCCTGGCTAGACAGTTTTGCGTCTGCTTTGGCTCAGCGCTCTGCCGAGTTAGGTATTACGTTGATCGGCGGTGATACCACGCGTGGGCCTTTGGCGTTGTCTTTAACGGTGCATGGTTCGGTTTCTAAAGAGCATGCGTTAAAGCGTCAAGGTGCGTGTGTTGGTGATTGGGTGGCAGTCACAGGAACGTTAGGTGATAGTCGAGCTGGTCTAGAGAGTCTTCTACACCCACAAAAAGCATCCCTTTCTAGCCTAGAATGGTTACGAGAACGCTTTTATCAGCCCGAGCCGAGATTAACGATGGCGCAAGCAATGGCGCCTTACCTGACAAGTGCTATCGATATTTCTGATGGTTTGATGGCTGATTTAGGGCATATCTTAAAGGCCAGTGACTGTGGTGCAGAGCTAGACGTTGAACGTTTGCCTTATTCTGAAGCGCTCATTGACTTCACCAAAGATGAGCAGAAACGAGAAGAATGGGCCTTAACGGGCGGCGAAGACTTTGAATTATGCGTAACTTTTTCACAACAGCATTGGTCAAGGTTGCAATCAATTGCGCAAGTTCAGCAGGTTCCGTTAACGGTGATCGGTCGAATCATTGCAGCGCCTACACTATGTTTGTTGAAACAGGGCGAGCCTTTAGTTCAGGGTTATTCACAGCAAGGCTATGATCACTTTAAAGGTGTTTAGGTTACGTTGTTGAAATTAGCGGTTCTAATTAACGGTTCGGATCGGCAGTTACGAATAACAGTTCAATAGGAGTCAATATGGCAGATAAAACCCCCGCATCGGTTTGGCGCAACCCCGTTCATTTTGCGGCATTTGGTTTTGGTAGCGGTGCTGCTCCTGTTGCGCCGGGTACCTTTGGTACTTTAGCTGCCTTACCGATCTGGTTGTTTGTCTTTGCACCCTTATCAACAGATGCTTATCTGTTAACACTGATCGTTGCCACCATCATCGGCGTTTGGATATGTCATCAAACCTCAGCTGATATTGGTGTGCATGACCACGGTGGCATTGTCTGGGATGAGTTTGTCGGGCTATGGATCGCCTTATTTGCCGTACCGATGCACTGGTTTTGGATTCTGTTAGGGTTTGCGCTGTTTCGTTTATTTGATATCTGGAAACCTTGGCCTATCGGTTGGGCTGATCGTCGTGTCAGTGGTGGTTTAGGTATTATGCTGGACGATGTGATCGCAGGTATCTATGCCTTGGTTGTTCTGCAAATTTTAGTTTATTTATTTAGTTAACGGGTATTCATCTTGTCAGTCGAGTTTATCGCACAATCCAAACTGCCAACCCCTTGGGGTGTATTTACCATGGCGGGTTTTGAAGACACTGCGACAGGAAAAGAGCATGTCGCCCTTATTTGTGGTGATTTTAGTGATGGCGCACCTGTTCTAGCGCGTATGCATTCAGAATGTTTGACGGGTGATTCCTTGTTTAGTCTGCGTTGTGACTGTGGTTTTCAGCTTCAAGAAGCATTACGTCGTATCTCTGAAGAGGGGCGTGGTGTGCTCTTTTACCTGCGCCAAGAAGGCCGTGGTATTGGGCTTTTGAATAAGATAAAGGCTTATCATCTGCAAGATCAGGGAGCGGATACAGTAGAAGCTAACGAACAGTTAGGTTTTGCCGCAGATATGCGTGATTACAGCATCTGTTTACCGATGTTAAAGCATTTAGGTATTCAATCCGTTAGATTGATGACTAATAATCCACGTAAGGTGAAAGCGCTTGAAGCGGCTGGTGTTACGGTTGCAGAGCGTGTTCCCTTACAGGTTGGTAAAAATAGTCATAACGAAGGTTATCTGCACACTAAGATGGGCAAATTAGGCCATATGATGCAGGAAGAACACTTTCCCGACGATGATTGGCCAGATCAATAATCGACTTGTAAAAACTCTTTAATCGAGCGCTCGATCCCGAGCGCATCTAAGCGACAGCTACGTAGTTGTTGTTCACGTGTTGCATGATCAATCCATTTATCCGGAATGCCGAGTGTTAATAAGGGATTTAGGTATTTATGACTATGTAACCACTCACTCACCGCTGATCCTGCGCCACCCATGACAGAGTGATCCTCAAGGGTGATCACCAACTGATCTTTTTGTAATATCTCTGAAAGCATTTCGCCATCTAATGGCTTAACGCTGCGCATGTCGATCAGTGTCATATCTAACACTTCTGCCGCTTGCCAGGCTTGATCCAGTAATGGACCGAAATTTAATAACAGATGGGTGTTGCCTTGCCGAACATGTCTGGCTTTCGGTAATGCAGACGTGGTGTTCGCTTTTGGCAACTTGATCGCTTCACTCCCCCGAGGATATCTGACGGCGACAATGCCTGCTGTTTGACGGGCATAGTCGAGCATCTGCGTCAGCTCATCATGACTCGAAGGCGTTAGAATCTGTACATCGGGTAAGCAGCGCAAATAAGCGATATCAAAACTGCCTGCATGGGTTGCGCCATCTTCACCAACAAGGCCTGCACGATCGATTGCTAACACTAAGTCTAGCTTTTGAATGGCTAGATCATGAATCAGTTGGTCGTAGCCACGTTGTAAAAAGGTTGAATAGATGGCGACGACAGGTTGCATACCCGCTGTGGCAAAACCTGCAGCCAAGGTGAGTGCATGTTGCTCAGCAATGGCGACATCGAAGTAACGATCGGGAAATTGCTTGGAAAAAGCGATCAGATCCGACCCCTCACGCATGGCGGGTGTAATCGCAACGAGCGCTGGATCTGTTTTGGCTCGTGAAACTAACCAGTCACCAAAGATGTTGCAGAAGCGTTTTTGTTTGGCTGTTTTTGGCGCACTAACAGGTTCAATCTTGGTAATGGCATGAAATCCAACGGGATCAGCCTCTGCAGGCGCGTAGCCTTTTCCTTTTTGCGTAACGACATGTAAAAATTGCGGGCCTTTTCGCTCCAGTACTGTTTTTAAGGTATGAATCAGCAGCGGTAAGTCATGACCATCGATAGGGCCGGTGTAGGTAAACGCGAGTGCTTCAAATAATGCAGCGGATGTTTCTCCATTCATTTGATGACGACAGTTCTTGGCCAAATAGGTCGCTAATCCACCTTCATTGGGTGAGATCGACATATCATTGTCGTTCAAAATGACGAGTAGGTTAGCGTTGGTGTGAGCAGCGTGATTCATCGCTTCAAATGCCATGCCCGCTGTCATCGCGCCATCACCTATCACAGCAACGCTGTGTTTGGATTCACCTTTTATTGCAGCAGCTAATGCAAACCCCAAGGCTGCACTGATTGAGGTACTGGAGTGCCCAGTGCCAAAACTATCCCAAATGCTTTCATCACGCTTTGGAAAAGGAGCCAGACCATAGCGCTGACGCATGGTTACCATCTGATCTTTACGACCGGTAATGATTTTATGCGGGTAGCACTGGTGCCCGACATCCCAGACTAAAAAATCATCGGGCGTATTGAGACAATAATGCAGTGCGAGTGTGAGTTCGACAACACCCAATCCGGCGCCAAAATGTCCTCCGGTTTGCCCGACACTGTATAGCAACCAATGACGTAGCTCTTCCGCAAGTTGGGGTAGTTGTGCGATGGCAAGCTGGCGCAACTCAACAGGTGTCTGTATTTGATCTAGCAAGGGCGTTGGTGGCGGAATGTCAGGGAGTTTGTCTAGCATCAGTAGTTGCGTCTTACAATATAGTTAGCCAGTGACAACAGATCAGCGGCATCTTCACCATAGGGTTGAAGAAGAGTGTGTGCTTCTTGAAGTAAGTCTTCAAGTAAAGATTTACAGGCATCTATGCCTAATAGGGCGGGGTAGGTCGGTTTATTTCGCTCTATATCGGAACCGCTAGGCTTACCCAGCGTGACGGTATCGCCTTCAATATCCAATAGGTCGTCTTTAACTTGAAAGGCAAGCCCAATGATTTCACCGAAGGCTGTTAAGGCTTTCAGTCTTTCACCTTGTAATTCACCCGCTGACAGCGCACCTAACTCAAGTGCACAGGTGATTAATGCGCCTGTTTTTAGGGCATGCATCTGTTTTAGTTGGTCTAGGGTGAGCGGTTGACCGACATGACTTAAATCAAAGGCTTGACCTAACACCATGCCTCTTTCGCCAGCCGCTTTACTGAGGCAATAGACCATGGCCAGTTGTTGTTCAGCGGTATAACCTTGTTGCGGTTTGCTTAAGCTTTCAAAGGCACTCGTCAACAGCGCATCACCTGCTAGAATAGCCGTGGCTTCATCAAAAGCGATGTGGCAGGTTGGTTTGCCGCGTCTTAGATCATCATTATCCATTGCGGGAAGATCATCATGGACAAGCGAATAGCTGTGCAGCATCTCAATGGCGGTGGCAGCAGGATCAGCAAGCCTTAATGAGCCACCACAAAACTGATTGGCAAAATAGACCAGTACTGGGCGTATACGCTTACCGCCATTTAGTAGGCTATAAAGCATCGCCTCCTGTAACGGGGTATGTATGCTGTTATCCGTGCTTATGCTGTGTTTGAGGCAATTTTCTACGCGCTCAGAAAACAGTTTCAGTTGAGCTTCAAGACTCACGCATCTGCCTCATTTTCATGGAAGGGTTTGGCGATAATTTCGCCTTTCTCTTCGGTCAATAGTTGTACTTTTTGCTCTGCGTCCTGCAGAATCTTTTGGCATTGACGTGTTAAACGTATGCCTTCTTCAAAGGAGCTGAGTGACGCTTCAATGCTCAGTGATCCACTTTCCATTTGACTCACAAGCGTTTCTAAACGCTCCATCGCTTCTTCAAAGCTTGGGGTTTGTTCAGTTGCTGACATGAGGTTTACCTTTGTTGGAAGTAACGCTGCAAGTTACCCAACCTAGTGCGCTGGGTCAATCAGCATCGTTAGTAAATAGTTAAATAGCAGGTGAACCTGCTAATAAATCTGGTATTATCCTTCCTAATATACGTGTATTTTTCGTTTTAATGTCTATATCAGGGGTCTGTTCGTGGATATAGCTACACTGGTCGGTATTATTGGTGCGTTTGCCATCATTATCATGGCAATGGTTTTGGGTGGTGAGATAGGCATGTTTGTCAACGCGCCATCTCTGTTGATCGTTCTTGGCGGCAGTATTTTCGTCGTTCTGATGAAGTTTACATTAGGGCAGTTTTTAGCAGCGGGTAAAGTGGCTGCTAAGGCCTTTATGTTTAAGTCGGTTAATCCTGAAGACATTATCGCTGAAACAGTAGAGATGGCCGATGCGGCTCGGAAAGGCGGTTTACTTTCTTTGGAGGATAAGCAGGTCTCCAGTGATTTTATGCAGCGTGGCATCCAATTATTAGTTGATGGTCATGACCCTGAGGTGGTTCGGCAGCTGCTTAATAAAGAAGCGCGTTTAACCTATGATCGTCATGATTTTGGTGCGAAAATTTTTGCGGCCTTAGGTGATGTAGGGCCTGCCATGGGTATGATCGGAACACTGATTGGTCTGGTAGCGATGCTGTCTAATATGGATGATCCAAAAGCGATAGGTCCTGCGATGGCGGTCGCACTTCTCACAACTCTGTATGGTGCAATGATGGCGAACATGTTTGCTATACCTATCGCCGATAAGCTTAATTTACGACGCAACGAAGAAGCGTTGAATCAAGCGCTGATTATCGATGGTTTATTAGCAATTCAAGCGGGTCAAAACCCACGTGTCATCGATCAGATGCTGCGTAATTATTTACCTGAGAAAAAACGTTTTGCCAATGCAGCTTCCACGGAAGGCTAGTATCCGATGAGCGCAGAAGAAGAATGTAACTGTCCCCCCTGTAAACCGGGCCTCCCCGCCTGGTTAGCGACCTTCGGTGACTTAATGTCACTGTTGATGTGTTTCTTCGTGTTGTTGTTATCTTTTTCTGAAATGGACGTTTTGCGCTTTAAGCAATTGGCGGGTTCGATGCGCGAAGCTTTTGGTGTTCAGGCACAGATCAAAGTTGAAGATATTCCTAAGGGAACCTCTATCATCGCGCAAGAGTTTAGCCCTGGTCGACCTGAGCCTACACCGCTAAATGAAGTCAGGCAGATGACCACCGCTGTCGAACTACACACCTTAGATGTTCGCTCTCAAGAGGGTGAAGCGGTTGTACAAGATCGAGAGGCCGCCAACGATCAGCAGCAACAGCAAGAAGAACAAGCAAGGCAGGATGCGATTCAATTCTCTATGGCGCTGGCTTCTGAGATTGGTGAAGGTGCTGTAGAAGTTGAGACTGAAGGAACTAAGGTCATCATTCGCCTACGTGAGCAAGGTTCTTTTGCACAGGGTTCTGCTTTTGTTGAAGATGATTATATTCCCATTCTTGCTAAGATCCGCGACTTGTTGATTTCCATACCGGGAACCGTTGCTATTGAAGGTCATACGGACTCGGTTCCTTTTAGCAATAATACCTTTCCATCTAATTGGCACTTATCTGCAGCGCGAGCTTTAGCCGTGGCAGATGAGCTATTTGCCGATAGACGTGTCAATGAGAATCGCTTTACCGTTGCCGGTTATGCCTCTGCCAGACCGCGAGTTCCTAATGACTCCGAAGCCAATCGTGCCCGAAATCGTCGTGTTGAAATCATTCTTGAGCGTGGCCAAGATGAATTGGGTATGCCTATCCGAGCAACCTCACCTGAAGACCTTAATGGTCAATCGATCAGTCCAGCCGATATCTTCTGATCTTCCACATGGTTTCTGTGGACTAAATCAACCTTTGTGGCGTATGAGTGTCAAAAAGGAGGTTTAAGTGAAAGATAACTATTCTCGTCCAGTGCCCTCAGGGCGTTTTTCTCGTATGGCTCACATGGGCGGGTTAGTCACACGCGTGGCTAGTGGAATGGTGGCTGAAGGTGCAAGACAGTTAGCTTCTGGGAACCGACCTGTTGCTCGCGATTTGTTATTAACGCCTGCCAATGTTCGTCGTGTCGCTGAAAAGCTCTCGCATCTTCGTGGAGCTGCCATGAAGTTAGGGCAGTTACTATCGATGGATGCCGGAGATCTCATGCCTCCAGAATTGGCAGAGTTACTCGCAACGCTGCGAGCAGGAGCGACCCCTATGCCGATGCTTCAGCTTGCGGGCGTGTTAGAAGAGAATTTAGGTGCCGATTGGCAGGATCAATTTCAGCAATTTGGCTTTTCACCAATTGCTGCAGCTTCGATTGGTCAAGTTCATCGTGCTTTAGATCTTCATGGAAATAGTCTTGCGTTAAAAATTCAATATCCTGGAATTGCTAAAAGTATCGACTCCGATGTAGATAATGTGATTAGCCTATTGAAAATATCACGGTTGCTGCCAAAAGGCGTCATTGCTGATGAGTTAGTCGAGGAGGCCAAGCTTCAACTGCATGCAGAAGCTGACTATATGCTCGAAGCTGGCCATCTTAAGGAGTACCGTCAGCTTTTGTCTGACGATAATCGTTTTAGAGTGCCAGTTTATTATCCTGAGCTCAGTAGTCGTAATTTACTCAGTATGAGTTTTGAGTCTGGTGTGCCTGTTGAGTCTCTTCTTGAGTATCCTTTGGCTGAAAGAAATCGCTGTGCTGAGCTATTACTTTCGTTACTATTTCGCGAATTGTTTGAGTTTAAGCGAGTTCAAACTGATCCTAACTTTGCCAACTTTATGTATGACCCAGAAACATCTCAATTGGTGTTATTAGATTTTGGCGCTACACGAGAATATGGTTCGGACCTTGTCGAGGCCTATCGCCAGCTTTTTGCTGCTGGTCTTCAGCAAGATCGAGAGGGTTTACTGCAAGCTGCCACTCGAATCGGCTACTTTAATAAAGAGATTACCTCGAGCCAGCAACATGCAGTTCTGCAACTGTTTGAACTAGCGATGGAGCCTTTAAGAGCAAAGAGATACGACTTTGGCTCGACTGATTTAGCCAGGCGTCTGCGTGATCAGGGTATGGAGCTAAGTTTGCAGGAAGGATACTGGCACTCCCCTCCGGTTGATGCGCTGTTCTTGCATCGAAAATTAGCAGGTTTGTATCTGTTATTTGCAAGACTTAAGGTTTCTTTAGCATGTCGTGATATACTGCAGCCTTGGTTAAAGTTAGACTAATCAAGGAATTGAATCATGTTCACTCAGCAAATATCACCTGCGTTCTATGATACCGATGGTTTAGGTCATATCAACAATACTCGCGTACCCCAGTGGTTTGAAGCGGCTAGAAACGATCTTTTCAAGATTTTTACACCTGATTTAGATATGAAAAAATGGCAGCTTATCCTGGCTAGAATCGAAGTCGATTTTGTTGGCGAGTTATTTTACGGCAAGGATGTTGAAGTTCGCACAACCGTAAGTCGAATCGGTGGAAGTTCGTTTGGCGTACATCAAGAGGTTTGGCAAAATGGAACACTCGGTGCCAAAGGCGAAGCGACGATGGTGCGTTATGATTTCGCTGCAGGTAAAACCATGCCTTTAAGCGAAGAGCAAAAAACACAACTTCAAGCGCATATGGTTACTGGCGCTGAGTAGTCATCGTTAATCGCTCTTCCAGTCGACTGCGGATATAGGCAACATGAAGCCTTAGGTTGTAGAACTCTTCCATATACGACAGAGGTACAACCGTATCCGCCACTTCGTTTTCGAACTGCCTGACTAAATCTAGATCACTTTGAATTAGCTCTATCGGTAAGTCTGGCTTAGCTAGATCATCATCAATCACTCTTAGGCGTTTATACCAGCGGTAAATACGACGACGTATACGCCAGCGGAAGGCGGGTGGTGCCATGCGCATTAGCGGGATTAGGATGGCTAAGAGAGGAATGATGAGTATCGCCATGCGATCGATCAGCGAAGCCACCCAGAAAGGGAAATGTCTGTGCAGGATATTTGGACCGCGTTCATAAAAATATTGCGCATCTGAAGCAATCGGAATATCTGTATAGAGTAGAGAAGGGAAGTGCTTGATCTCTGTAATCAGATTGATGCGGTTTTGATCCGCTTTAGCGGCTTCAATAAGCAGCTGAACAATAGATTGATGAACGCCTTGTCGAATCGCAATGTAAGTCGCTGGGGCGATCAGTTGTATATCGCGATTGGGTAAATTCGACTGTAGATCAACGACACCTTGATGGAGCGTGACCTGGGTTAAGAATGGAAAACGTCTTTCTAGTGCAGGAGCTCTAGAGAAATTCATTACCTGTAGCTCTGGATCGGCTAACAGACTCGTCATTAATGGTGCGTCCGGTGCCATCACAAAGGCGGCTGCGTCCACTTCTCCTGATTGAAGCGCTTCTGCGGCGGCTTCGCCACCTATTTCAATCAGTTGTGCGTTAGCTTCATAAAACTCTGCAAGACCTGCGGCTTCTAAAAGCATATAGACAAGCTGACGAGTGCCGCTGCCATCACCGCCAATGGCGATACGCATACCTGACAGTTGATCCAGTCTAGTCAGGAAATCAGTATCAGCAAGGTTGACTTGGTTCGGACGATAAAACACAAACAAAGGTTCTAGCGCGATGCTGACAACTGCCTCAAGAGGAATATCATCAAGCTCGGGAAGAGTACCACTTTGCACCAGCGCAGCATCGACCTTGCTATCCAGTAATAGACTCCAGTTTTCAACTGAACCACCACTATTGACCAGTTCAAGTTCAAAGTCACTTGCAGCAAAAGACTCTGCGTAGCGTTTTCCTATTTGCTCGTATGCGCCACCGACACTGCCTGTCGCCATGCTGAATTTATTGGGAGGTGCCGGTTCAACAAACTGCCAAGCAATATAAAAGAACCCAGCACCGATTAAAATAAAGGGGATCAGTACACGAATTGAATCGCTGATGAGTGCAAAGAAAAGTCGAATGTTTCTTGAAAACTTAGGCATTGGCACCTTTTCCTTATGGCGAATGCTTATACTCTACCATGCTCAGCTTTTGGTGCAATTAAATGGCAAGTTAAGAGGTTAACGGGAAGTGTTCACCTCTTATTGAGTATTAACGCAGCAACAGAACCGGAATGCGGCTATGTTGAAGCAATTTGGTGGTCGTGCTACCTACTAGAAATTGGCGAATACGCGAGTGTCCGTAAGCTCCCATGACCAGTAGATCAATCTTCAATTCGGTGACCGTTTGATCTATCACCTTATCGACCTCACCAGCTTTTAACTGTGGGTCAACGATAAAGCCTGCTGTTTCAAGTTTAGCAGTAGCTTCCTTTAATTGTTCATGTGATGTATTGGTATCCGCACCTACCATTAATAGAGTGCAAGGAATGCCTTTTAATAGTGGGCTTCCAGCGACCATGTCGACTGCTTTTTTGGCCGTTTCACTGGCGTCATAGGCAATCATAAAGCGCTCAGGTGCTTTGAAGTCACCAACAGTAATCAGCATGGGGCGGTGCATGGTTCGGATAACACTTTCTAAGTGTGAACCAATATGGGAAGGTGACTCTTCGTGGCTGCCTTCACGCCCTATCACGAGTAGACGAATATCCTGTTGAAGTTCTAACAAGTTCTCGATTAGGTCGCCATGTAGCTGTAAGGATTCTGCATCTTCGACTCCGTCATTTGCAGCACGCTGTTTTGCTTCTTTCAGCATGAGGCGCCCTTGTTCTTTTAGAATCTTCGAACGTTTCTCATCGAGTTCGGATAGCTCATTCATAAGCTGCTCTCGAGCGCCGAGTCCAATGCTGCCGCTGAGGTTGGTTTTGACAGGCTTGTCAGATTTTTCAAGAATATGCAGCAGCGTCAGCGGGGCGTGCATTTGCAGGCTGCTCCATGCCGCGAAATCGCATACGGTTTCCGCGGTATGGTTAAAGGTGTCGATAGAAGCGATCACTTTACTCATTATGAATTCCTTATTAGTGACCCATCAGTTTTTCGATGGCTTCAGGTTTATCATGAACCCCGAAACGGTCAACAATGGTGGCACTGGCTTCGTTCATGCCGATCAGTTCAACGTCAATGCCTTCACGACGGAATTTAATAACGACCTTATCCAATGCGGCGACGGCTGTGATATCCCAGAAATGAGCACGCGTTAGGTCTATGATGACCTTATCAAGATCCTCCTTGAAGTTAAAGGAGTCGGTAAAATGATCTGCAGAGCTAAAAAAGACTTGGCCAACAACATGATAGGTGCGTGTATTCTCTTCATTGACATCAGAGCCGATATACAAAAATTTGCCTACTTTATTGGCAAAGTTAATCGCAGCAATCAAAACGCCGACAAACACGCCGTAGGCAAGGTTGTGTGTAGCAACGACCACAACGACCGTTGCAACCATCACTAGATTGGTCGACATGGGGTGTTTCTTAAGATCGGTAATGGAACTCCAGCTAAAGGTACCGATGGACACCATGATCATCACAGCTACTAAAGCAGCCATGGGAATCATGCCAATCAAATCACTTAAAAATACCACCATAATTAATAGCACAACACCGGCTGTCATGGTTGATAAGCGTCCACGACCACCGGATTTAATGTTGATAATTGACTGACCAATCATTGCGCAACCGGCCATGCCGCCCATTAGGCCGGCACCAATATTGGCAATGCCTTGGCCTTTACATTCGCGGTTTTTGTCACTTTTAGTGTCTGTTAAATCATCGACAATCGTTGCGGTCATTAATGATTCTAATAAGCCTACAATGGTGAGGGCGGCTGAATAAGGCAAAATGATCCATAGGGTTTCTAGGTTTAATGGAACGTCTGGCCATAGAAATACTGGAAGCGTATCGGGCAGATCACCCATGTCGCTGACGGTACGAATATCTAACCCCACCCAATAGGCAAGCCCTGTTAATACCACAATACAAACTAAGGGGGATGGAATGGTTTTATTGATATAGGGAAACAGGTAAATAATAGCTAAACCACCGGCTGTCATGGCATAGACATGCCAAGTTACATTCGTTAATTCGGGAAGTTGCGCCATAAAAATCAAGATGGCTAAGGCATTCACAAATCCGGTGACCACTGAACGAGATACAAATCTCATCAAGCTGCCGAGCTTGATATAACCCGCGATGATTTGCAGTACGCCTGTTAATAAAGTAGCGGCGAGCAAATATTCCAACCCGTGTTCACGAACGAGCGTGACCATCAATAGTGCCATGGCGCCTGTGGCGGCAGATATCATCCCCGGTCGCCCACCGACAATGGCTATAATCACAGCAATACAGAAGGAGGCATAGAGACCGACGCGAGGATCAACACCAGCAATAATAGAGAAGGCAATGGCTTCGGGAATCAGTGCTAAGGCAACAACAAGGCCGGCCAATAAATCGCCACGCACATTACCAAGCCAATCTTGGCGTGTAGAAGAAAGAAGCATAGAGGTTTCCGTATTTCAGTTAAGTGATGTGCTGTCGAGAGAACAAGATGGATGTTTCACATGATCGTACAATGCAAATGAAATGCTGGCTCAAAGCTTTACTGTTTACCTTTACAGGATGGCTTTGATAACTGACTCGGAGTCGAGACCAGGGTAACGTTGCATCGCTCAAAGAACGCTAGGGCGGACTTAAGATCAAGTGATTTTCCTCTGAAGAAGTGTTCGAATGAAGGGTCGAAATTATACATCATCGCTGCAAAAGGGTAACCCTTCAGACTATTCAATAGTCGTGTTCTGTCTTTCGATAACACCTAATCACTGTAATTTCGGTTGGAACAGGCTAAAATGCGCTTTTTTCTTTGCAGGTTATTACGGTGTCCATGAGCGCACAAGATCTTACTACTGACCCTTTTCAGTCGATTCGTCCTTATCGGGACAGTGAAGTGTCTGAAGTCTTAAGCAGAATGGTTCGTGATAATGAACTCGTCGATGTCATTACACACTATCAATTTCCTCGTTTACCCAAGTTCTTACGGCGTTTACTAAGACCCGTTATTAGGATTGCGTTGGCCGCCAAAGTGGGTGAGATTGAAAGTATCACCAGTTTTCAAATGATGGTGGCGGGTTATATGACGAAGATGATCAGTCGCACGACGACTAAACTAAGTTGCAGCGGTATTGATCGCTTAGACCCTCAGGAAGCTTATCTGTTTGTTTCCAATCATCGCGATATCGCTATGGACCCCGCTTTTGTAAATTGGGCCTTGTACCAATATGGTATGAACACGGTACGTATCGCGATTGGCGATAACTTGCTTCGCAAGCCCTATGTATCCGATCTGATGCGCTTAAATAAAAGCTTTATTGTTAAGCGGTCACTAAAAGCCCCCCGTGAAATGATGGCGGCAATGACGCAGTTATCAGAATATATTGATCATAGTGTGCAAACGGGTCATTCCGTTTGGATTGCCCAGCGAGAAGGGCGTTCTAAGGATGGCAATGATAAAACCGATCCAACACTGTTAAAAATGTTTTATATGTCTCACCGCAAACAACGCAGTTTTGCAGAGATGGTTGAGCGATTGAATATCGTGCCTGTGTCTATTTCGTATGAGCTGGATCCTTGTGATGCGGTAAAAGCACGGGAATTAGCCGCAAAAGCGAAAGATGGCGCTTATCAAAAAGCTGAGTTCGAAGATATTGATAGTATTGTGCGCGGGATTACCGGTAATAAAGGTCACGTGCATGTCGATTTTGGTGAGCCTATTCGCGGCCAGTTTGAAACCCCTGAAGCACTAGCAGCAGAGATAGATCGTCAAATCTTGGGTGGTTATTATCTTCATGCGACTCATCTGGCGGCAGCAGATCGTCCTGAGTCAGATGAGTCCAAGAAGGTGTTTAGTCAGCGTCTTGATCAGGTAGATGATGATGCCAAAGTGTTTTTAAAAGCGATGTATGCCAACCCCGTGTTTAATCGTGAAAGGATTGAAGGGCAACTTAAGGATGAAACGAATGCTTAAACTCCGAGCACTGCTGTTTGCGATAGGTTTTTATCCGATTACGATACTCTATGCGATTCCTTGTTTGCTGATAGGACCTTTATTACCATTTCGTGCACGTTTTGTGTTTTTAACTGGAATCAATTACTTCTATGTTTTTTGGTTGCGAGTGACCTGTGGCGTTAAAACGGATGTTGAGGGTCTTGAAAATTTACCTAAGAATCAACCCTATGTGGCGCTTTCAAATCATCAAAGTGAGTGGGAGACTCTGTACTTTCAGATCGTGTTTCGCCCACAAGCGGTGGTGCTTAAAAAAGAGTTACTTAAAATTCCCTTTTTCGGTTGGGCGCTTGGACTTTTAAAGCCAATCGCATTGGATCGTTCTCAGCGTCGAGAAGCGATTAAGCAATTGCTGCGTCAAGGCAGCGAGCGATTGTCAGATGGTATTCCAATATTGATTTTTCCACAGGGAACACGAGTGGCTGTAGGGGAATTGGGCCGTTTCAATAAGGGTGGTGCGATGTTAGCAGTAAAAAACCAAGTGCCGATCGTGCCTGTGGTTCATAATGCTGGACATTGTTGGCCAGGTCAGTCGTTTGTTAAATATCCCGGTACCGTCAAACTGGTGATAGGTCAGCCTGTTCAGACGGAAGGTCGTACTGTGGATGATGTCCATACAGAAGTCGAAGCATGGATGATTGAGCAGATGAAACGTATTGGTGCTTAAACAAATGCGCCCGCAGTAGCGGGCGCATTTCGTTGTAACCTGTGCTTATCTCTAGCCGTTATATTTCTGCAGAACTAAGGTTGCATTAGTGCCGCCAAAACCAAAGCTGTTAGACATCACGCGTTGAAGATCAACATTGTCTTTACGTTCAGTCGCAATTGGCAAGCCCACTGCTTCTGGGTCCAGCTCGTCAATATTAGCTGAAGCGCAGACGAAATTGTTCTGTTGCATTAGGATACAGTAGATAGCCTCTTGCACACCGGTAGCTCCGAGTGAGTGTCCTGCTAAAGACTTAGTCGAGCTAACCGAAGGCATCTTATCGCCAAACAGTTGGCGCATTGCCTTGAGTTCTTGAATATCACCAGCAGGTGTCGAGGTGCCATGCGAGTTGATGTAATCGATAGGGCCATCAACAGTAGCCATAGCTTGCTGCATGCAGCGTACAGCGCCTTCACCAGAAGGAGCCACCATGTCGTAACCATCAGAGGTCGCACCATAGCCCACGATTTCAGCATAGATCTTCGCGCCACGTGCTTTAGCATGCTCCAGTTCTTCAAGAACTAACATACCGCCGCCACCCGCAATAACAAAACCATCTCGGTTAGCATCATAGGCGCGTGATGCTTTTTCAGGTGTATCGTTATACTTGCTAGAGAGCGCGCCCATCGCATCAAACATGACACTTAAGGACCAGTGCAGTTCTTCACCACCACCGGCAAAAATGATGTCTTGTTTGCCTAATTGGATGAGTTCCATTGCATTACCAATACAGTGCGCACTGGTCGCACATGCAGAAGTAATCGAATAGTTAACTCCTTTGATTTTGAAAGGAGTGGCTAAGCAGGCTGACACGGTTGAACCCATGGTACGGGTAACGCGGTAAGGGCCGACGCGACGCACACCTTTATCTCGTAAAATATCAGCACTTTCAACGATGTCGGCAGAAGATGCGCCACCAGAGCCCGCAATTAATCCGGTACGAACATTAGAGACTTGATCTTCAGTCAAGCCAGCATCTTCAATCGCTTGTTTCATGGATAGATAAGCATAAGCAGATGCATTACCCATAAAACGGCGAAGTTTACGATCAATCAAGCTATCAAGGTCGACATCAACTTGACCTGCGACTTGGCTACGAAAGCCCATTTCTTCATATTCCGGCTGAAAACGTATGCCGGAGCGTCCCTCTTTTAGGGATTCGAGAACTGTATCTTGATCATTTCCTAAACAAGAAATGATGCCCATTCCGGTAACCACGACGCGTCGCATGTGTTGACTCTCTCTGCTATGACGTAACTTGATTGATTATTATAGTGTCTGATTAAAAGTTATCTGTTGATGTGAATAAGCCTACACGCAAATCTTTAGCGGTGTAGATCTCACGTCCATCAACTGACATGCTGGCATCGGCTATACCCATCACCAGTTTGCGTTCAATAACACGCTTTAACTGGACATGGTAGGTCACTTTTTTTGCTGTTGGCAGCACTTGACCAAAGAATTTAACTTCACCGGCGCCTAGCGCACGTCCGCGACCTTTGTTGCCTTTCCAGCCAAGGAAGAAACCGACAATTTGCCACATGGCGTCTAGACCTAAGCAGCCAGGCATGACGGGATCGGTAGGGAAATGACATTCAAAGAACCAAAGATCAGGATTGATATCCAGTTCAGCAATAATTTCACCTTTACCAAACTCACCACCATCTTCTGTAATCGTAATGATACGATCCATCATCAGCATATTGCCGACAGGTAAGCGTGCATTGCCAAGGCCGAACATTTCACCGTAGCCGCATTTAAGGAGATCTTCGCGTTCAAAAGAGGAGGGTCTAGTCATGAAGTTATGTCTGTCCAAAACGTTAAATTCAAATTATTTAAACGATTATACCGTCTGAGTGTAGCAGAGGCACGAATTGTTGCTGAATATTTGCACAGTCATCGGTCATTTCGGCCTTAAAAATCATTTTTTACGCGCTGCAGCCAGTTCTGCAAGGGTCAATAACGTGTCCTTGAATGAGCTATCAGCTATGGCGCTGAGTGCGCTTTTAGCCAGTTCGACTTGCTCATTTGCCGCGTTTTGCGCGTACTCTATCGCGCCAGATCGTTTGACGATATTCAAAATAGGTTGTAGATCGTCCAGTCCGCCTTGTCGAATGGCATTGCGAATCAGCTGGCGTTCCTCATCAGTACCGACTTGCATCGCTCTGATTAATGGCAGCGTCGCCTTGCCCTCGGCGAGATCGTCACCGACGTTTTTACCCATTTCATCTGCGGTCGAAAGGTAATCCATCACATCATCTGTAATTTGGAAAGCGATTCCAATATAGCGGCCATAAAGTCGAAGTGCTTCTCTTTCAGCGGTAGTTGAATCCGCTAAAATGGCACCGCATTCAGTAGCTGCTTCAAATAGCATCGCCGTTTTGCCCAGAATCACCTGCATGTAGCTGTCTTCAGTTGTGTCTGGATTGCGCTGATTGAGTAGTTGAAGCACTTCACCTTCGGCGATCACGGTGGTGGCATTCGAGATGACTTGCATGATTTCCATGCGGCCAATTTCAACCATGATCTGAAATGAGCGGGAATACAGAAAGTCACCGACGAGTACGCTGGGCGCATTACCCCATTTAGCATTTGCGGTCGCATTGCCACGGCGTAGTTCAGAATTATCGACGACATCATCATGCAACAGTGTGGCGGTGTGGATAAATTCAATCACCGCGGCTAAACGAATATGCAGCTCACCCTTGTATCCACAGGCGTTGGCACTTAATAATGCTAATAACGGACGAAGACGTTTGCCACCGCTTTCAACAATGTAGTGACCCATTTTCTCAACCAAAGGAACATTAGACCCAAGGTTGTTCAAAATGAAGTCGGTGACGGCATCGAACTGGGGTTCGATAAGTGGATTAAGCTGATGTGGCTGCATGAATTCGTTTGGCTGGAAAATTAATGATGGCTGAATGCTAGGGAGTACGGGTCATGATGTCAAGAAACAGAGGCTTTCGACCATGGGTGTAAATCAGATAAATACGCCTGTCCAGCGCTGTCAATGGTGTACTGATGATCCTATTTATATTGCCTACCATGATAATGAGTGGGGACGGCCTGTTTATGATGATCGACATTTATTTGAAATGTTAATCCTAGAAGGCGCACAAGCTGGATTGAGCTGGATTGAGCTGGATAACGATTTTGCGTAAAAGAGAGGCTTACCGCGAGGCATTTTGTGATTTTGAGGTGGCAACAGTGGCTGCTTTTACGGAGCAGGATGTCGCCCGCTTAATGCTAAATACAGGTATCGTTCGTAATCGCCTAAAAATCTCGGCGGCAATCCATAATGCGCGGTGTGTTTTGGAGCTTGTGTCGGAAGGGCAAACCTTGAGTCAGTTTTTGTGGAGTTTTGTTGATGGGAAGCCTGTCGTGAATCAAGGGTTGGCTTATGATGAGATCCCCACGCAGACAGATCAGTCGGTTGCTATGAGTTGTGCATTAAAGAAACGCGGTTTTAAATTCGTAGGCCCCACGATTTGTTATGCCTTTATGCAAGCTGTGGGGATGGTGAATGATCATGAGAAGGGCTGTTATTTGTATGCGGAATGATCCACGTTATAAGAACCCTTGTCTGGAGTGAGTTTACATTTTTTGACAATTTGTCTGCTTAGATTTAATCGGCTATAAAGGTTGAACTTATAAGGCTTGCTCTGTATAATTGCGCGCCCTGAGCTTGTCTAAATCACGCTCCCTGTTATAGGGTTTTAGCATGTTTTTCAATTTAGCTGAAAAACAGCCCTTAGAAGCAGGTTTCGTTTCTAGTAGCCAGACAAGCGTAACCTGGAGAAAATTATGTTCGCAGTAATTGTAAGTGGCGGTAAGCAGTACCGTGTACAGGAAGGTCAAACTCTTAAGCTTGAAAAATTAGCGGTAGAGCAAGGCGGTAAAGTGGAATTCGATCGCGTATTGCTTGTTAGCAATGGCGACAACGTCACTGTCGGTGCGCCGGTTGTTGAAGGTGCTAAAGTGTCTGCAGAAGTGGTAAGCCACGGTCGCGGAGACAAAGTTACGATCATCAAATTCCGTCGTCGTAAGCACCACATGAAGCGTCAGGGCCACCGTCAGTGGTTCACCGAAGTTAAGATTACCGGTATCAGTGCATAAGCACGCTGCCGAAATACGCATAGGAGAGATATAATGGCTCATAAGAAGGCGGGTGGTTCAACGCGCAACGGTCGCGACTCACAGTCTAAGCGTCTAGGTGTTAAGCGTTTCGGTGGTCAAGCCGTTATCGCTGGTAACATCCTAGTTCGTCAGCGCGGTACTAAGTTCCACGCGGGTGAAAACGTAGGTCTTGGTAAAGATCACACTCTGTTTGCAACTGCAGACGGCGTAGTTAAGTTTGTTATTAAAGGCGCTCAAAAACGTCAGTACGTTACTGTCGTTCCTGCATAAGCAGCCTTTACGCGCATACTAAAAAGCTCCGCCTAGCGGGGCTTTTTTTATGTACAGGGACGTACGGTATGCCGCGAGCGCATGGATGCGCAGGAGCGGCGATTGAAAGGGATGCGCAAGGGCCGCGAGCGCATGGATGCGCAGGAGCGGCGATGATGTAAAAATTTAGAAAGGCATAGCCTTTCGGGAGAGAGAAGATGAAATTTGTCGATGAAGCAACCATTACCGTAGAAGCAGGTAAAGGCGGAAACGGCTGTATGAGCTTTCGGCGTGAAAAATTCATCCCGAAAGGTGGTCCTGATGGTGGCGATGGTGGTGATGGAGGTTCGGTGTGGGTTGAGGCGGATGAAAGCCTTAACACACTGATCGATTATCGCTTCACTCGTCACTACAAAGCACAAAACGGTGAAGGTGGTCGAGGAGCTAACTGTACTGGCGCCAAGGGTGAAGATCTGACGCTGAAAGTGCCAGTCGGTACTACCATTGTCGATATCGATACGGATGAGGTCTTGGCAGATCTTACACAAATTGGTCAGCGTGAAAAAATTGCTCAAGGCGGCTTCCATGGTTTGGGTAATGCGCGCTACAAAAGCAGCGTTAATCGTGCACCGCGTCAAACCACTAAAGGCTCGCCAGGTGAGTTACGTAATCTGCGTCTAGAGCTAAAAGTGTTAGCTGATGTAGGTTTGCTAGGTTTGCCTAATGCTGGAAAGTCGACCTTTATTCGTTCCGTTTCTGCGGCAACACCAAAAGTCGCTGATTATCCTTTCACGACACTGGTGCCGAATCTAGGGGTTGTGCGTACGGATGCGCTTCGCAGTTTTGTTGTCGCGGATATTCCCGGAATCATTGAAGGTGCTGCGGAAGGTGCTGGCCTAGGCATTCGGTTTTTGAAGCATTTGGCTCGAAATCGTGTGCTCTTGCATATCGTCGATATGGCGCCTTGGGATGAAACGACGCCGGCACAAGCGGCATTAACTGCGGTCAGTGAGTTGACCCGATTCAGTCAAACGCTGGCTCAGCAGCCACGTTGGTTGGTACTGAACAAGTTAGATTTGCTGCCTGAAGAAGATCAGGATGCTGCCTGTCAGGCGGTGATCGATGCGCTAGAGTGGCAGGGACCTTTGTATCGTATTTCTGCATTGAATAAGCAGGGCTTAAAGCCATTAATTCATGATTTACAAAACTTCTTAGATGAGCGATCTGAAGCGATCATCGCAGATCCTTCATTGCTGGAAGAAGAGCATAAAACCCGCCTGATCATCGATCATGAGGCACGTGAAAATCTTGAGCGTCTCAAGGCTGAGTTGCGTGCTAAACGAGAAGATGATGATTGGGATGATGATTTTGATGACGACGACTACGATGTCGAAGTTGAGTATGTGCGCTAACGGAGTATAAAAAAGCATGTCAGGGCGTGAGCGATTAGGTGGTCGAGGGCGTTGGGTCGTTAAAATCGGTAGTTCATTGTTGACGAATGATGGTCAAGGATTGGATGAAGTAGCGATTTCACGTTGGGTTGAGCAGTTGGTTCATTTGCGTGAAGCAGGTATTGAAGTGATATTGGTCTCTTCAGGTGCCGTTGCCGAGGGTATGAATCGTTTGGGATGGAAAACGCGTCCTAGTGAAGTATTTCGACTGCAAGCCGCTGCTGCTGTGGGTCAAATGGGCTTGGTACAAACCTGGGAGGCTTGCTTTTGGAAGCATGGTGTCCATACCGCTCAGGTGTTGCTGACTCATGATGACTTGTCTAATCGTAAGCGTTACCTGAATGCTCGCTCAACCTTGCGTACCTTGATTGAGCTGGGTGTGGTTGCCGTTGTTAATGAAAATGATACGGTGGTCACTAGCGAAATTCGTTTTGGTGATAATGATACGCTTGGTGCATTGGTGGCTAATGCCGTTGAAGCGGATGCACTCATTCTTCTAACCGATCAGAAGGGGCTGTTTACGGCCGATCCGCGACAAGATCCCGATGCTGAGTTGATTGTCGAGGCGCGTGCTGAAGATGAGCGGGTTCAGGCTGTTGCCGGTGATGGTGGCTTGTTAGGTCGTGGCGGTATGATCACTAAGGTGCGTGCGGCTCGTTTAGCGGCCCGTTCTGGGGCGGTGACTGTCATCGCCAGTGGTCGTGAAGAGAATGTCCTGAGTCGTCTGTTTGCTGGTGAATCACTGGGAACCTTGTTAACGCCTGATCGTGAGCCCATGGTGGCACGTAAACAATGGATTGCAGGTCATTTGCAGGCTAGAGGGGCGCTCATTGTCGATGCGGGTGCTGTCAAGGCACTGACAAACGGTGGTAGAAGTTTGCTGCCTGCGGGCGTGTTGAATGTTACCGGTGACTTCTCTCGAGGAGAGATGGTGATGATTCAGGATGAGATGGGTAGCGTTATTGCGCGTGGTTTGGTCAATTATGGCGCGGATGATGCGCGTCGTATTATGCGTCACCCAACCAAGGCTATTGCTGGTTTATTGGGGTTTATGGGTGAAGAAGAGTTAGTGCATCGCGATAATATGGTGCTAGCTTAGGTTTAGTGATTTGAGAGTTTAGTTCTTTGAGAGTTTAGTGCTTTGAGCAGACACAAAAAAACCGGCCTTAGCCGGTTTTTTTACAATAGCTTGTATTAAGCCATTGCTTTGATTTTTGCAGACAAACGGCTCTTGTGACGCGCAATCTTATTGGCGTGAAAAATGCCTTTGTTTGCAGAGCTATCCAAAACAGGCTGTGCTGTTTTGAATGCCGCTTCAGCAGCAGCTTTATCACCAGCGGCGATAGCGTTGATAACTCTTTTCAAGTAGGTACGTGCCATGGAGCGCAGACTAGCGTTTTGCTGACGACGCTTCTCCGCCTGGCGAGCACGTTTACGGGATCCTGCGGAATTAGCCACAGTCGGCTCCTTTAAACTTAGGTTGATCAAATTACGGCGGTAGTAGTGCCGGAAAACAGACGCGAAATTATTCCTGCTTACGAAGGTATTGTCAACTGTTTATCACGAATTCTCTCGCGCGTATGCTATGAGCGGCCCTTAAAGCACGCTATTATTTGCGCAATTGGCCGAACAGTGGCAAGAATACCACAAACGGATGGAGTATTGCAGATTTGGAAGCGTCAGAAAAACGAAAAAGCGGTTTGCTAAGATCCAGCGGTGTGGTCGGCATTATGACGCTGTTGTCACGGTTTTTGGGGCTAGCCCGAGACGTCATTGTTGCTTCGGTTTTTGGTGCGGGTGGTCATGCAGATGCCTTTTTCGTGGCCTTTAAAATTCCTAACTTTTTACGACGCTTATTTGCTGAGGGTGCTTTTGCACAAGCCTTTGTGCCGGTGTTATCAGAGTATCGCACTCAACGCGATTTGAATGCCGTGCAGTTACTGGTCAATCGAGTGGCTGGCACACTGGGCATAACCTTGTTGATGATTACGCTGGCGGCGATGATGGCGGCACCGCTGTTGGCTGCACTTTTTGCTCCGGGCTTTTATTTGGCAGATGATGAGCGTTTCCCGCTAGCGGCTGAAATGCTGCGTATCACCTTTCCGTATTTATTGTTGATCTCCTTAACTGCATTTTGTGGTGCTATTTTAAATAGCTATGAGCGCTTCGCTATTCCGGCCTTTACACCAGTGATCCTGAATGTGTGTTTGATAGGTGCGGCGTTATGGATCAGTCCGATGATGGACCCGCCGATTATGGGAATGGCCTGGGGGGTGTTCTTAGCCGGAGTAATGCAGCTACTTTTTCAGCTGCCTTTCTTAGCGCGTTTACGATTATTGCCACGACCCACCCCGGGCTGGAAGGATGAAGGTGTTCAGCGCATTATGAAGTTGATGGTGCCAGCACTGTTTGGTGTCTCAGTTGCGCAAATCAATTTGTTGTTAGATACCGTGTTGGCGTCTTTCCTGCAGAATGGCAGTGTTTCTTGGCTTTACTACTCTGATCGCTTGGTCGAGTTGCCTTTAGGCGTGTTTGGTATCGCCATTGCGACCGTTATTTTACCAGCCTTATCGCGCAATCATGCGGAAAAAAGTCCCCAGCGTTTTGCAGCGACACTGGATTGGGCGCTTAGAATGATCTTGCTAATCGGTCTGCCTGCAGCCCTTGCTCTGATTGTGCTGGCTGAGCCCATGATCGCGACACTGTTTCATTACGGTCAGATGCAAGACCGTGATGTCTTGATGGCAGGAATGAGTTTGAAGGCCTATGCGATTGGATTGCTGGCATTTATGCTGATCAAGGTGTTGGCGACTGGATACTTTTCACGTCAAGATATGAAAACACCGGTGCGTATTGCTATTTGGGCAATGGCGGCGAATATGGTGTTTAACCTGATTTTGGTATGGCCCTTAGATCATGTTGGTTTGGCGCTCGCAACATCCTTATCTGCTTTCTTAAACGCAGCTATGTTGTTGCATGGTCTTAGAAAAGTCGATGTGCTGCAGTGGCAGCCCGGTTGGTCGAAAGTGCTGATTCGTAATGGGCTTGCCAATGTGGCGATGTTGGCTTTTCTAATCTTCTTTAGAAACTCAACAGACGCTTGGTTGCAGATGGGGTTGTGGCAACGCATAGAGCAAATGGTACTGTTGGTGATGGGTGGGATGCTGGTCTATCTGTGTGTTCAGTTCATTATGGGCTTACGTCTAAGGCATTTAAGAGCCTGACAGGGCATTTGGGGCTGATAATGAGGCGCTTTTTCGACTATAATGTGCGGTTCATTTCTCGACTTAAGACACTGGCATGGAACTGATCCGAGGCTTACATAATTTGCGCGACAAACACCGGGGTTGTGTAGCAACCATTGGTAATTTTGATGGCGTGCATTTAGGGCATCAAAAAGTGTTGGATCAGGTAAAATCTAAAGCCTCTGAGTTAGGCTTGCCCAGTGTAGTGATTATTTTTGAACCACAGCCACGGGAGTTTTTTGCCGGTAGCGAGGCACCTCCGCGATTAACACGCTTTGACGAAAAAGTACGCCTGCTTCGTGATGAAGGCATTGATCGGGTTTTGTGCTTAACGTTCAACGCCCGTTTACGCAGCATGTCCGCACAGGCGTTTGTTGATGAGTTGCTGTTGAATGGCTTGAATGTTCGTCATTTTGTCGTGGGTGATGACTTTCGCTTTGGCTGTGATCGTACGGGTGATTACGCCATGCTTGAAGCCGCAGGAAAGACGCACGGCTTTACCGTTGAACATACACACACCTACGAAATTCAAGATCAACGTGTTAGCAGTACGCGCCTAAGAGAAACCTTGATGCGTGGCGATTTCGAGTTGTCTGAAACCCTGTTAGGTCGTCCCTATTGTGTGACAGGTCGTGTACAGCACGGCAACAAGATAGGTCGACAACTGGGGGTGCCAACCGCGAATGTGCGAATGCATCGCTTTCGTTGTCCCTTGCAAGGTGTGTATACGGTGCTAGCGCGCTTCAATGGACATGAAGTGCGTGGTATCAGTAATGTCGGTGTCAGGCCGACAGTGAATGGTCGATTACCCGTACTTGAAGTACATCTATTTGACTGGCAAGAAGAGATCTATGGGCAATTGATGCAGGTGGAATTTCTACATTTTCTGCGTCCCGAAAAGCGTTTCGAAGGTCTTGAAGCGTTAAAAACACAAATTTTTTTAGATATTGAAACCGCTCGGCGCTGGTTTGAACACACGCCTGAGCAGCATTCACAAGCGGAAGTTAATTGATATGACCGATTACAAACCTACATTGAACCTGCCGGAAACTGAGTTTCCAATGCGTGGTAATCTGCCAGAACGTGAACCTGCTCGATTGGCGCGCTGGGCTGAAATGGACCTCTATGCACGTTTACGTGAAGAGGGTCAGGGGCGTCGCAAGTTTATTCTGCACGATGGCCCTCCCTACGCTAACGGCAGTATTCATATCGGTCATGCGGTCAATAAAGTGATCAAGGATATGATCGTTAAATCGAAAACCCTGAGCGGTTTCGATGCGCCCTATATTCCGGGTTGGGATTGTCATGGTCTACCCATCGAACACAAGGTTGAAACGACCATTGGTCGTGCCGGCGATAAAGTGCCTTTCCGTGAGTTTCGTCAACATTGCCGTGACTACGCGCAAAAGCAGATCGAAGGTCAAAAAGATGATTTTATCCGCTTGGGTGTAATCGGTGACTGGGATCAGCCTTACTTAACCATGAATGCTGAAACCGAAGCCAATATCGTTCGTTCACTCGGTCGTATCATTGAAAACGGTCACTTAGTGAAAGGTTACAAGCCCGTTTACTGGAGCGTAGTCGGTCAATCAGCCTTAGCTGAAGCAGAAGTTGAGTATCAAGACAAAACCTCTACTGCAATCGATGTGCGCTTCAGCGTGGTCAATACCGACGCTGTACTGCAATTGTTTGGTACAGATGCGGGTTATGGACCGATATCCATTGTGATCTGGACGACCACGCCTTGGACTATTCCTGCCAACCAAGCGGTTTCATTGAATGCTGAATTGGATTATGCCCTAGTGGAAACTGCCGTTAATCAAGGTAAAGAGCGCTTGATTCTGGCAGCCGATATGGTCGATGACATTATGGCTCGCTGGGGTATTCAGCAGTACCAGGTTATTGCACGTTGTTCAGGCAAATTATTGGAAGGACAGCTCCTTCAACACCCCGTTTATGACCGTCATGTGCCCGTTATCCTTGGCGATCACGTCACAACTGATGCAGGTACCGGTGCCGTTCATACAGCTCCAGATCACGGTATGGAAGACTTTGTTGTTGGTCAAGCCTATGGTTTAGGTACGCTGAACCTAGTTCAGGCCAATGGTACCTATAGTGATGCGGCGGGAGAGTTTGCTGGTGTGCATGTGTATAAGGCCGATGATCCTGTCTGTGATGCACTCGAGCGCGAGAAAAAACTGGTGCATCTGAAAAAATTCCAGCACAGCTATCCACACTGCTGGAGAACCAAAACACCGTTAATCTATCGTGCTACACCACAATGGTTTGTGTCGATGGATGATAAAAACCTGCGTGCAGATGCCTTAGAGGCGATCAAAGGTGTGCAGTGGTTCCCTGGCTGGGGTCAAGCACGTATCGAAGCGATGTTTGAGCAAAGCCCAGACTGGTGTGTATCGCGTCAGCGTACTTGGGGTGTGCCGATCACGCTATTTACACATAAGCAAACCGGCGAGTTGCATCCGCGTACGCAAGAACTGATCGAAGCTGTTGCGTTGCGTATCGAAAAAGACGGTATTGATGCATGGTTTGAGCTAGATGCGGCTGAGTTGCTAGGGGATGAAGCGGCTGATTACGATAAAGTGACCGATACACTCGATGTCTGGTTTGATTCGGGTACGACACACCATTCTGTGCTGAGAACACGTGAAGAGCTGCAATTCCCGGCCGACATGTATTTAGAAGGTTCTGACCAACATCGTGGTTGGTTCCAGTCCTCCTTAAAAACCTCAATTGCGATCAATGGTGTTGCCCCTTACAAGCAGGTGTTAACCCATGGCTTCGTCGTGGATGAGAAAGGCTACAAAATGTCCAAGTCCTTGGGCAACGTCATCGCTCCGCAAGAAGTCACCGATAGTATGGGTGCCGATATTCTGCGCCTTTGGGTAGCTGCAACCGATTACTCTGGGGAAATGGCGGTATCTAAGCAGATACTGCAACGTACAGCAGATTCCTATCGTCGTATCCGCAATACCGCGCGCTTCTTGCTGGCTAACCTGAATGGCTTTGACCCTTCTTCTGACTTGGTTGATCCAGAAAAGATGCTCACTTTGGATCGTTGGGCGGTTGATGCGACCTGGCGTTTACAGCAAAAGATTATCGCTGCATATGATGACTATCGTTTCTTAGATGTTTACCAAGCGGTGCATAATTTCTGTGTACATGAATTGGGTGGCTTCTATCTGGATATCATCAAAGATCGTCAGTACACCACTCAGGTAGATAGTTTGGCACGTCGTTCCTGTCAGACAGCCTTGTATCATATTGCTGAAGCCTTAACGCGCTGGATTGCACCGATCCTTAGCTTTACGGCAGAAGAAATTTATGAAGTGCTGCCCGGTAGCCGTCGTGAAAGTGTCTTGTTAAGTACATGGTACGAAGGTTTGTTTACGCTATCCGCTGAAGATAGCTTAGGCGATGCCTACTGGCGTCGAGTCATGGCAGTTAAAGACGCGGTGAACAAGTGTCTTGAAGATGCGCGTAACGAAAAGCTGGTGAAAGCATCCCTAGCGGCAGAAGTGGTCCTTTATGTCGATGATGCACTGAAAGCAGACTTAGCTCAGCTAGGTAATGAGTTGCGTTTCGTGTTGATCACCTCTTCTGCGACCTTGAAGCCTTTAGAAGAGGGTGCCGATGCACGTGTCACGCAAGTCGATGGCTTGAAAGTGTCCGTCGTGTCTTCAGAGCATCCAAAGTGTGCGCGTTGCTGGCACCATCGTGAAGATGTGGGCAGCCATGAAGAACACCCAGAACTGTGCACACGTTGTGTGGATAATGTGACTGGTGAAGGTGAACAACGTTTCTATGCGTAACGCAGACTCATCGACTGTTCTGGGTTTTGGAGTGCCTGCGCAAGCAGGCGCTTTGCAGTGGTTAGGGTTAACGTTTCTGGTCATCCTGCTGGATCTGGGCACAAAATGGTTGGCATCCACTTATTTGACCTATGCCCAACCTGTTCCAGTGTTGCCCTTCTTTGATTTAACCTTGCTGCATAACCCTGGCGCAGCCTTCAGTTTTCTGGCAGGTGCAGGTGGATGGCAACGTTGGTTTTTTGCACTAGTCGCCATAGGCGTTTGTGTGGTATTACTACAATGGTTACGTGCTACACCTGCTAAACAATGGTGGATGCGAACAGCGCTTGCGCTGATTATGGGGGGTGCTCTAGGTAACCTTTATGATCGTATCATCCATGGTTACGTTGTCGATTTTATCTCTGTGCACTATGGTGGCTGGTACTTTCCTGCATTTAATCTTGCAGACAGTGCGATAACGGTTGGTGCCGCCATTCTGATCTTTGATATGGTGTTTGTTTCGGGTAGAACTCAAGGTTCATCAACTTCCAATGAGGAAAAATCATGAATGACATTACAGTGGGACAAGGTACAGCAGTCACAATGCATTTCGCGATTAAGTTGGAAAATGGACAGGTCATCGATTCTAACTTTGCGGCTAATCCTGCCAAGTTTGTATTTGGTGACGGCAATATTCCAGAGGGGTTTGAAATGGCGCTTTCTGGCCTGAAGCCGGGTGATCACCTTGATCTAACCATCGCTCCTGAGCGTGGTTTTGGCATGCATAATCCCAGTAATATTCAGGTAATGCCACGTAGTCAGTTTAAAGATATGGATTTAGAGCCGGGTTTAGTGGTTACTTTCCAAGAGCCTGGTGGTGAAGTGCCTGGCGTTGTTACTGAGTTCAGTGACGAGCGTGTCACCGTGGATTTTAATCATCCACTAGCCGGTAAAACGATCCTGTTTGAGGTGGAAATTTTAGAAGTTCAGCCGTTGGCAAACGCTTAATCTAAAAAGCAAATAATAAATCATAAGAACATGGAATAACGTATGGAATACGAAGAGTTCGCTTTTATTATTGCAGCTTTTTTGGGTGGTCTGGGCGCCATGCTGGTGCGTTTACCACCCTTGGTTGGATTTTTAGCAGCGGGCTTTGCGTTAAATTATCTTGGCTACTCCATGACACCAACGTTGGAATCCTTATCTAACCTTGGTGTCACGCTTTTATTGTTTACCATTGGTTTAAAATTGGATGTCAGAACTCTGCTACGCACAGAGGTCTGGTTGGGTGCGACTGGGCATATGGTGTTGTCGAGTGGCATTCTGATTGCAGTTTTATCTCTCTTTAAATTAACAGGAATTGCCCTGTTAGCGAATAGTGATTGGCAGACATTCTTACTTTTATCGTTTGCCTTAGCATTCTCGAGTACTGTTTTTGCCGTTAAAGTCCTAGAAGAACGCAGTGAAATGCAGTCTTTTTATGGACGATTGGCGATCGGCGTATTGATAATGCAGGACATCTTTGCTGTTCTTTTCTTATCTGCGTCAACGGGACAACTTCCCAGTATTTGGGCTTTAGGCTTATTTTTACTCCTACCTTTATCGATTTTTCTTCGTTACTTACTTGATAAGGTAGGTCATGGAGAGATGCAAATACTCTATGGCATCTTGCTTGCTTTAGTGCTGGGTTATGGGCTCTTTGAAGCGGTAGGTGTTAAGGGTGATTTAGGAGCATTAATTATTGGTATGCTTTTGGCACCGCACAAAGCGTCGCATCATCTTGCGAAATCTCTATTTCACCTTAAAGAATTTTTGTTGGTTGGTTTTTTCCTTTCTATAGGTTTGATGGCTTTACCTACATGGGACTTATTATTCCTTTCGGCGCTACTGCTCTTCTTAATACCGATCAAAAGTATTTTATTCTTACTAATATTCAATCGATTCAGATTGCGAAATCGAACGTCTACATTGGCTACACTCAGTTTGAGTAATTACTCAGAGTTTGGTTTGATTGTAGCAGCACTCGCTGTATCTCAGGGATGGTTTGATGAGGCTTGGTTGGTTGTGCTGTCGATCGCTGTTGCTGCAAGTTTTGTGTTGGCATCACCTCTTAATAGCGCGAGTGAAAAAGTCTATCTCTATCTTGATAAGTTCTTACCTCAAGCACCCGTTGATAAGCTTCATCATGCGGATAAGGTGCTCACAATCAGCGATGCGGATGCTATTGTGTTAGGTATGGGTAAGATTGGTCGAAGCGCGTACACTCGACTTAAAGACGGATATGATGTGAGAGTGTTAGGTATTGATAATAACGCAGATAAAGTTGATGAAATTAATGCTGCGGGCTTCCATGCTCTGCATGGAGATGCAAGCGATTCAGATTTTTGGGATAACATTGCGAGTCATCCTGAAATTAAAATGATACTACTTACCATGCCGAGTCATCATGGTAATATTTATGCGATGGAACAGTTGGTTAATCGAGGTTTTTCTGGCCAAGTAACAGCTATTGTCGAATATGCTGACGAGATTCAAGTTCTGAAAGCATTGGGTGCACATCAAGTATTTCATGTATACGATGAAGCCGGTGCCGAGCTGGCAGATAGTGCATTTCGGTTGCGTGAGCAAGGCTAGTAGTTGTTTTACGCACTTATTTTTTAGTGGCTTTGCACTGTCTGGATCAAATATATCTAAACTCTTGACGTGTTAATGGCTAACTACTAATCTGAATTATCGTATACCAAGGAGTGGTAAACTTTGATTTAAATATCTCAAGGAAGAGGTGATTCATGATTCATTCTGACTCTATTCAATACCCACACATACAGCTAAATCTTCACTCTCGACTAGAGTGTGGGATTGGTCTTCCTGAAGTAATGATCACGCTGCTGCTTCTCTCGATGGGCAGCTTAGCCCTCACTCAGCTTCAGTTAAAAAATCTACAATCCGCCTATCAAAGTTATCAAGATTCTCGACTTGCACTCCTGCATGGCGAAGCTATCGAGCGGCTGTGGCAGCAGCGTTGTTACCTTTCGAACATGAATGACACGGAAAGAGAAAGCTATTTGATCGATGCTTTTCCTGATGTGTTTAGCCATGCCTCGACAGATATTCTGGCTCCCACTCAGGTATGGTTGAACCATAAACCTGTTTTCATAGACTGCTAAGATGAAACAACAAGGTTTTACACTAACAGAGTTGTTGGTTTCTCTGGTGATCAGCTCAATCCTGTTACTGGGAATCTCTACTTTTTTAATTGCTGGAAAATCAAGTTGGCAAACCCAATTGCGCCTAACGTCATCTCAAGAGATTGAGCGCTTCACTGTGCTGCAGTTAAGACGAGCCATACGACAAGCCTATGCGATAGAAATGGTTAGTGACGAAAAAGTATTGGTACTTACCTATGCCGCAGAAGAGGGTAGTCGTAATTGCTTAGGTCAATTGCAAGAATCAGGTAGTAGTTATATTAATCGATTTACGGTAAGTGATGACCAACTTCGCTGTAATGGACATTCCTTAATCAGTGGCGTTAAATCCGTTCGATTTGCCTATGGTGTGGATAAAAATGATGATGGGCGCATCGAGGCATCTGAGTATGATTCTGCACCAGATAGTTGTTGTTTGGTTAGATCAGTGGAGTTTGAATTCAGGCTTTCCGGAATCAATGAGGATCAGCAACCGATGATTTATAGCGCCGCACTTCGACGATATTAAAGCAAGATACATGGAGGTATCGATGTTTTATCACCACAAAGAAACGGGTAGTGTGCTCGTTATTACACTCATCTTTTTAGCGGTAGTCGCTCTGCTAACCTTCAGCGCTTCAGTAAATTCACAACTGCAACAGCGAATGAGCCATCAGTTTCAGTTAAAAATGATGGCTGATCAAGCCGCAGATACCGGTGTGGTTGTTTTCTACGAATGGATCAGTTCAAACCCTGAATACTGGGAAAGCGCTCACTGGCCCACTGGAGAATGGGCCAACTTCGCTAAGCAAAGTTACTTTGACATCCCTGAGAGTGCGTTAATTTGGCAAGCCAATCAGGTGACGTTAAATGTTGAAGGAGCCATTATTAACCAGGCTGGCGCACTCAGTGAAACCCATCTGCGCGTTCGTTTTTACCGATCCCCTGATAGCGGCAATATCCATCTAGATCATTGGATGGAGTTGTATTGATGGGTCATAAAGATTATCAATCTGGGTTCAGTCTGTTAGAGCTGATGACCGCCATTGTGATTCTCGTTATCTTAGCCACAGTGGCCGTGCCATCCTTTTCAGCCTTAGTGGAACAGACGCGTCAAGAAACAGCAGCCGAACAGCTTAGAACGCATTTAGCCCTAGCTCGAATTGAATCTGTGACTCGTCAAGAGTGGGTAACAATTTGTCGAAGTAATGATCAACAAACCTGTGTTGGTGATGCATTAACAGGCGCAACAGAATGGTCAGGATTGATCATGTTTGTCGATCATGACAGAAACCGTTTACCTACCAAACCAGAAGATGTGATTCGCGTTACAACCTTCAAATCACAAGTGACCGTTTATTGGAATCGCGGTGACAGTTTAACCTATCAACCTGATGGAAGTGTCACTGGCTTTTCCAACGGAACGTTCAGTATCCATGCGGGCAACCCAGAAAAAGAATATCGTCTGATTTTATCTATGTCAGGAAGAGTAAGAGAGGAAATCAAATAATAGAAAAGAAACCTATTTCAAAAAGCACAGAGGGTGATAAGAGTCATAGGCTTCAATACGTCTAACACGCCGTAAACCCATCCATGGGGGCTCGGCTGCCGCATCCATGCGGCAGACGGTCAGTCATATTGAATCCTATGTCTCTCCCAGAGTGTGTGCTGGTTACAACATACTAATTTTCGTTTTACTCATTTAATATGTCTTCGCGAGTCATCTCGGCAGTATCTCTGGTACTGGGTGTTGAAAAACTGCAAAATAGAGATCAATAACACTCATCACGAGTGACCTTTTTAGCCTTGATGAAAAGAGCAGATATCCTTAATGACTGATACCCTTCGGGTCGCGATGGCCCAGTTGAATTTTGTTGTCGGTGATATTCCCGGTAATGTTGAACGTATTTTACAGGCGGCAAAAACCGCGCGTGATCAACATCAAGCGGATATTCTTCTCTGTTCAGAGTTAGCTTTGACGGGTTACCCTCCGGAAGATCTGTTGCTTCGCCCAAGTCTTGAGCGCCGTGTTGATAAGGCATTGCAGCAATTGAAAGACGGTGTACAAGGTATTGCTCTGGTAATTGGTTATCCTCGTTATCACAACGGCCAGCTTTACAATATGGCGGGTGTTATTCTGGATGGTGAGTTGATCTTCGAATACGCCAAGCAGTGTTTGCCAAATTATCAAGTGTTTGATGAAAAACGCTATTTCGTTGCAGGAACACAATCAGGTACGTTTAGTTTTAAAGGGTGCCGTATCGGATTAAGTATCTGTGAAGATATCTGGCACAGTGAGCCAGTCGCTCAGTTAAAAGAACAGCAGGCGCAATTGATTTTGAACCTGAATGCATCCCCTTTCCATGCCGGAAAAACCTATGTGAGACAGCAAGTGCTGGCTCAGCGTGCTCAAGAAAGTGGCGCGGTGATTCTCTATGTCAATCAGGTTGGCGGTCAGGATGAGTTGGTTTTTGACGGTGGCTCAATGGTGGTGAATGCGCAGGGTCAGCTAGTCTTTGCCTCGGCTCATTTTGCTGAATCATTGGATTGTGTTGATCTGAATCTAGCGTCTGGTGAGGTGATTCCATTACAGCCTTCGGTGCCTGCATTGAGTCATGAAGATGCGGTTTATGAAGCGCTGGTGTTAGGTGTCAGGGATTATGTCGAAAAAAACCGCTTTCCTAGTGTTGTACTTGGATTGTCGGGTGGTATCGACTCGGGTTTAACTGCTGCTATTGCGGTAGACGCGTTAGGTCCAGAGCGTGTGAAAGTGGTGATGATGCCTTTCCGCTACACCGCAAGCATGAGTGTTGAAGATGCAGAGGCTCAGGCAAAGCTGTTAGGTGTTGAATACAGTTCTATTTCTATAGAGCCTCTTTACGAGAGCTTTATGCAGCAACTGGCTCCTGAATTTGAAGGGCGAAAAGCGGATACCACCGAGGAAAATCTGCAAGCGCGTTGTCGTGGTGTTTTACTGATGGCGATCTCCAATAAAACGGGTGCCTTGGTACTGACAACAGGTAATAAGAGTGAAGTGGCGGTAGGCTATTCAACGCTATACGGCGATATGGCCGGTGGTTTTGATGTACTCAAAGATGTGCCTAAAACTCTGGTCTATCGCCTATCCGAGCATCGCAACAAACGCTCACCCGCTATTCCTCAGCGAGTGATTGACCGTCCACCTTCAGCTGAATTAGCGCCAGATCAAAAGGATCAAGACTCTTTGCCTGATTATGCTGATTTAGATCGTATCTTAGAATTGTATGTGGAGCAGGATTACAGTGCTCACGCGATTATTGATGAGGGGTTTGAGGAAGCGGTTGTGAATCGAGTGATTCGCCTAGTGGATATCAATGAGTATAAGCGTAGACAAGCCCCGATAGGCCCTAGAATCACTCAGAGAGGATTTGGACGTGATCGTCGTTATCCAATTACCTCTGGATGGCGCGCGGGGGAGTAGCTCTGTCCCGCGCCATAAAAAGTGATGATAGAGTTAGCAACTACCATTCACCCTCTTCGGCTGAGTCCCAGTCATAGGGGGTGATTTGGAAGGCTTCCAAGCGATAACCTGATGCTCCCATCTCGTGCTGAAAATCAACCGTGTTGAGTCGTCCAGTGACCCAAACGGCATCCCAAAGATTTTCTACCTCTGTACCTGGTTCAAAATGAACATCAATAATTTGATTAGAGGGGGGAGGCGGAACATGGATACAGGCGCCGAAGTAGGGCACTAGGAAGAAACGAAACACTCGGGTTTGTTCTGCTTCTAGTGGCACCACAAAACCCGGAATAGAGATCATCTTGCCATCCAGTTCTTCTCGAATAGGAGCCGAAGCAAGGACTTGCAACATATGATCCATCATCTGCTCTGCCTCGGGGCTATAATCATCAATAATATCGAAAGTGAAGGGATCGATACCAAAGTCACCGATCAGATCAGCAAGCGTTAATACATAATCTTCCGGCATTAACTCATCCCAGGTAAACACCACTGCATCATCAGCATGCACAGGTAAATACAGGAAAAAAGCCAAAAAGGCCGTTAGTAGCAGTTTAGGCATACGCCTCCGGTCAGCATAGATATCCAGCTCGATTAAGAGTTTTAACGGTTCACAGTCTGGGTGTTAAACCATCTGCCAGAGTATAGCGATATGCGCGCCAAGCGGGAATGAGTCCAGTGAAAAGTCCGGCCAGTTGCACCGCACCCATTAACTTCCACTGAGTTGCATTTGGCCAGCCGGGTGAGCTTAAAAAGATGCCATACTCGAGCGCTAACCAGTCCTGAACACCCAACGTGATCAAGGCGAGCAGCAGTAAACCCAGCAAAATGCCTAAAAAGGTCAGTAAAACCGCTTCAAACACCAATAAAATCACAATACGGAAAGGACTGGCGCCTACCGCACGTAAGACCGCTAATTCTCGGCGTCGTTCATTTAAACTGGTCAGTAGCATGCCTAGCATCCCTGTAAAACCGGCAAACACCACAAAGCCAGAAATGATAATCAGGGTTCGTTCAGCAATCGACATCACTTGCCATAGCTCTTGCAGTGCAACGCCCGGTAGAATCGCTTGCACAGGTTCTGCACGAAAATTATTGATAGCGCGTTGCAAATGAAAGGTGCTGATACGTGATTCCAGACCTAATAAAAACGCGGTAATTTGCGTGGGTGTTAAATCCATTTCGCGCGCTTGATCGGCGTCCACATTCAACCCTGGAATTCGAGTACCGGCTCGCCAATCCATATGAATGGCTTCCCATGCAGCGAGGCTGATGAAAAGATTGCGGTCAATTGCGGTTCCGGTAGGCCGCAGGATACCTGAGACTTGAAACGGCTTGTCGTCATGATTCGCAAAACTGCCTCGACCAAGTCCGTGAGCAATCACGACCTTGTCACCGATGGCATAATTCAGTGCACGTGCCACTTCAGCACCGATAACGACATCAAATAAATCATCAAATTGATGGCCTTGGGAAAAGCTTACGGGTTGGTTCTTGCCAAAGCGATAATGCTCGAAATAAGCACCGGTGGTCCCCACGACTCTAAAACCGCGATGTGAGTCTCCCAGTGTAATCGGAATGCTCCAAGCCACTTGATCATTGCTAGCTATTTGTTGATAACTACTCCAACGTATGTTGTTGGTCGGTTGTCCGATGTTAAACACGGAGTAAAGTAATAAAGGCAAGGATCCACTGCGTGCACCGACGATAAGGTCAGTGCCAGACACGGTATTGAAAAACCCCTCTCGAGCATCATGACGAAGTTTATCGACGCCAGTCAGTAACAGAACGCTGATCGCAATCGTTAGTAGTGTCAGCGCAGCGGTACCACGACGGTTCCAAAGACTTTTTAGGGCCAGTGTTAGCATGGCGTAGCCTCGACTTGGTTGATCTCGGATAGGTCGATCACGCGATCAAAGTGGTGACTAAGGCTCACATCGTGGCTAACAAAGACCAGCGTCATCTGATGCTTGGCACACTGCTCTGAAAGTAAGGATAAAAATTGATCTCGGGTGTCGCTATCCAGTGCAGAGGTGGGTTCATCCGCTAGCAGAATCTCGGGTTGACCGATCAATGCCCTAGCGGCGGCCACACGTTGCTGTTGGCCGATAGACAGCTCGGCTGTTTGTATGGGTCGGTCAATATATTGAGCTAAACCTAAGGCCTCCAATAGTTGTTTTGCTGTTGCTTCTGGGTTACCCGCTTTCTGACGACGCAGGGTAGAGAAGCGACAAGGTAAGGTCACATTATCGACAAGGTTTAGGTAAGGCAGCAAATTGAACTGTTGAAACAATACGCCAATATGATCAGCGCGAAAACGATCGCGAAAGCGCTGAGAGCGATTCTCTAATGCTTGATCCAGCAACTTTATTTGACCCTGCTGCGGCGACATTAAGCCACCGAGCAGGTTAAGCAATGTACTTTTACCGCTGCCTGAGGCGCCTCTAAGAAATACTTGCTCCCCTTTAGGGATCTGGAGTTGAGGGATATCAAGTACGATTTCTTTAGCTTTCCAGTCTTTAGCTTTCCAAGCAAACTTCAGTTGCTTGAGTTCAATGGCAGCGGTATTTGTCATCAGTTAAATTGAATCATATTTTGTGCAGGGGTTAAGGTTTGGCCTTTCTGACCACTCGGTAAAATCAACTGTCCTTGAATGTCATGCAGTGAAGGGAAGTTGTCGAATAGATTGACACGTACACTGCCTAATTGTTCCGGGTTCGCACACTCATAATGGTAATCTACCAATACATCACTGTGCGCATGATCCTCATCGTGCTTGTGGTCATGGTCGTGCTTATGACCATGATCATGGCCACTATGACCATCATCTTTTAATAAATCATGTTCTACATGAACATCTTGGCGCTCACACTGTGCCGCTTCGGGAAGCGTCCAAAGCACATCAGCGAGCTCCATTTTTCCAAGCATGTCATACACTTTATTTTTGTCTTCATCTGACGAGGCAGTGTGTTCAAAACCCACTAAATCAGCAGCAGGTGCTTTGATACTGACCAGTAACATAGTGTCCTCAAGAACAATATCTAGATTAGCGATACCATGAACATGAGAATCTAACGCGTGTTGCTCATGGTCATGATCATGGGATGAATGGTGATCATGTGAGTGATTATTTGCTAGAGTTAGGTTAGCAAAAGTAAGGCTGCCAGCGGCGATTATAAGAGGAAGTGTTAGTTTAACCATGGTGAGATTGCTCCAAATGAAAAACGAGATGTGTTAATTTTGTTATAACATAACAGAACTATTTTAGATGTGAAAGTTTCTAACATAGGTCACATCCGTGTTGAAATAACCAAAAAAGCTACCCGAAGGTAGCTTTTGTCTATTAAGAAGTATCCGCACATCAGCGTTTTATTGACCTTGCTCGATCAACTCACCACTTTCTTCAGTACCATCACTACCCAGCGTGCCAAAACTGATACGGTGTAGTAATGAACGATTACCACTGCTCGGTGCGTTTTCCGCTTCAGTTTGACGAATACGATCAGGATTTACGGGACGCGCCGGCGTGGCAGGTTCAATTTCACCTAACAAACCAAACGTCGCTGTATAAAGTAGATCGAAGCGCTGAGGCGAGAAAGGAAGAATCACGTAATCTGGAAAGTTAACGCGAAGAACTTCAAGTGCGTTTTCAGCCAGATCATGCATACCTAACTTGGTATAAGACTCTGCCATGATGGCTAAGGCATCAGGCACCGCAGGCGTCTCTTGCAAGTTTTCAACCACATAACGACCACGGTTGGCTGCTGCTACCCAAGCTTCACGCTTCATATAGAAGCTAGCTACATGGATTTCATAAGTCGCCAAGCGGTTCTTCAGGTACTGCATACGACGTTGTGCATCCGGAGCAAACTCACTATCGGGATAGCGATTTAACAGGATTGAAAAACTTTCAAATGAATCCAGTGCCGCGCCCGGATCACGTTGAGTTTCGTCTAAGGGTAAAAATCTCGCCAAAAAGTTACGATCTTCTTCAAAGGAGGTTAAACCTTTTAGATAATAGGCGTAGTCGATATTTTCATGGTTTGGATGCAAACGCACGAAACGATCAGCAGCAGCGCGCGCAGCAGCAGGCTCACGATTTCGATAATAAGCGTAAATGAGTTCTAACTGAGCTTGCTCAGAATAGCGCCCAAAAGGATAACGTGCTTCCAATAACTGCAAGCGTTCTATTGCTAAGGACCAGTTTCCGGCATCGAGAGCGCTCATGGCATCATCGTAAAGAACCTGTTCGGGAATATCGGGAATTGCTTTGTCCCCACCAAACCATGAACAACCAGACATGGTCATAATGAGAATCAGGGTGCCAATCACTTTGACAAGTTGCATATCGCTTTATCCTGAGATGTTGACTGAATAAGACCTTTCAGATCGGTTTCAGTTATACTGAGAGTACATTTATCGGGCCTATTAAAACACAACCCGATGCTAAGCTAAAACACTCCAGAGCAAAGATTGGTATACGATGTCAGAACAGGTTGATTTACAAGCCACCGTACCCGCAGAAATGTTCGGTTTACGACTGGACCAAGCGGTTTCGCAACTTTTCCCCGATTACTCACGTTCACGACTGCAAGGTTGGATAAAAGAGGGTACGTTGCGCGTTAATGGTGAGGCAAAACGTCCACGCGATAAGCTTAACGGCGGTGAAGAGATCGTCATCTCTGCTGAAATTCAGGCGATAGAGCGTCATGTCGGCCAGTCGATTCCATTGGATATTGTCTATGAAGATGATGATATTTTGATTCTTAACAAGCCATCAGGTTTGGTTGTACACCCCGCTGCTGGCCATGCCGATGGCACGTTACTGAATGCGCTGTTACACCATTGCCCAGCCATCGCTCATGTACCTAGAGCAGGCATCGTCCATCGATTGGATAAAGAAACCACGGGTTTAATGGTGGTGGCTAAAACCATTCAGGCACAGACCGACTTAGTGGCTCAGCTTCAAGATCGGAGTATGGGACGCGAATATGAAGCCATTGTGCAGGGTGTGATGACCGGCGGTGGCTGTGTGGATGAACCCATGGGACGTCACTCCAAGAATCGTCAAAAGATGGCAGTTGTTGGTGTTGGTAAAGAAGCGATTACTCACTATCGCGTATTAGAAAAATTCCGCGCCCACACCCATATTCGCCTGAAATTAGAAACGGGACGTACTCATCAAATACGTGTCCACATGGCACACATTAACTATCCGTTGGTGGGTGACCCTATGTATGGCGGTCGCTTCCGTTTGCCGAAAGGTTGTTCTGAAGAGTTGCAAGATGCGTTAAAACACCTTCGTCGCCAAGCCTTGCATGCAAAAAAATTGGAACTCTGGCATCCTCAAACGGGTCAGCAGATGAGTTGGGAAGTCGATCTGCCTGAAGACTTCGAATCTCTTCGTATCCTGCTTAAACAGGATGCGGCAAATAACGATCACGAGTGATACACGATGAAACTGATCAGAGCCAGTTGGCCCGTTAAGCCCAGTGTTCATGCCTTGACCACCACGCGAATAGATGGCGTCAGCAAAGATCCTTTCGCAGGACTTAATTTTGCTTATCATGTGGGTGATGATCCTGAACACGTCGAGCACAACAGAGAAATACTGCAGAAAGCCCTGGGTTTGAAAAAACCAGCCCAATGGCTCGAACAGGTTCATGGCTGCGCGGTGGTTAAAGCCGACCCAGATGATCTTCCCGTGGCGGCAGATGCCTGCTGGACCGATGAACCCGGTGTGGCTTGCGCTATTATGACCGCAGATTGCTTGCCGGTGCTGTTCAGTAATCGTTCGGGTTCGCGAGTGGCTGCTGCGCATGCGGGCTGGCGAGGATTGGCGGCTGGTGTTTTAGAGAACACCTTGGCTGTCTTCGACGACCCGAAAGAGGTTCAGGTCTGGTTAGGTCCTGCGATTGGTCCTTTGGCTTTCGAAGTGGGCGATGATGTGTTTATGGCTTTCTGTGAAAACCAACCCATCGCCTCCGATGCCTTTGTGCGTTCACCCACCAATCCTGAAAAGTGGTTGGCGGATATCTATCAGTTAGCCCGCATTCGCCTGAATGCCGCGGGTGTCACTGATATCTATGGCGGTGATTTCTGCACCTTCACCGATAGTGAGTACTTCTACTCCTATCGTCGTGACGGACAAACAGGTCGTATGGTCAGCTTGATCTGGATTGAAGAATAATTTTTGACTGTTTAAAAAATAACCACTTGAATTGAGGTGTTTCAAGCCCCATTTAATTCAGCAACAGTAACAGCGGCTGCAAAGATGCCGCAGGATGCAGAATTAAGGAGAAGGGCATGAGACCCGATAAATTTACCTCTAAGTTGCAGGACGCATTGACTGATGCTCAGTCATTAGCGGTCGGCAAAGATCATAACTTTATGGAACCTATCCACTTACTCGCTGCTTTTATTGAGCAGCGTGATGGTTCGGTTCGTCCATTACTGGGCCAAGCAGGTGCTCAGTTACCTTTATTGACTCGCAAAATCGGTGAAGCACTGGATCGTTTGCCGCAAGTCAACGATCCAGACGGTGAAATTCGCCTATCACAAAATATGGCTCGTCTGTTCAACCTGACCGATAAACTGGCACAACAACGTGGCGACCAATATATCGCCAGTGAATTAATGCTATTGGCAATGGTGGATGATAAGAGTGACGCGGGCCGTGTCCTGAAAGAAGCGGGCGTAACGCGTGAAAAACTCATCGAAGCAATCAACAACATGCGTGGGGGTGCGGCCGTGACCGATCCTAATGTTGAAGAATCTCGTCAAGCCTTAGATAAATACTGTGTTGACCTAACCGAGCGCGCTGAAAACGGCAAACTTGATCCTGTGATTGGCCGTGACGAAGAGATACGCCGCACGATTCAAGTACTTCAGCGCCGAACCAAAAACAATCCCGTGCTTATCGGCGAACCCGGTGTCGGTAAAACCGCTATCGTCGAAGGCTTAGCACAGCGCATCATCAATGGCGAAGTTCCCGAAGGCTTAAAGCACAAACGTGTGCTGGCCTTGGATATGGGTTCATTAATTGCGGGCGCAAAATTCCGTGGCGAATTTGAAGAACGCTTAAAAGCAGTATTGAATGAGCTGTCGAAACAGGAAGGTCAAATCATTCTGTTTATTGACGAGCTGCACACCATGGTCGGTGCCGGTAAAGGCGAAGGCGCGATGGATGCTGGTAACATGCTCAAGCCTGCGTTGGCGCGTGGAGAATTGCACTGTGTTGGCGCGACCACTTTGGATGAATACCGCCAGTATGTCGAAAAAGATGCAGCACTTGAACGTCGTTTCCAAAAAGTGATTGTCGATGAACCCAGCGAAGAAGACACTATTGCGATTTTACGTGGCTTGAAAGAGCGTTACGAAGTGCATCACGGTGTCGATATCACTGACTCTGCAATTATTGCTGCCGCCAAGCTTAGCCAACGTTACATCACCGATCGACAATTACCGGATAAAGCCATCGATCTTGTGGATGAAGCGGCTTCACGTATTCGTATGGAAATGGATTCCAAGCCTGAATCCATGGATCGCTTAGAGCGTCGTTTGATTCAGCTAAAAATGGAACGGGAAGCGCTAAAGAAAGAGAAAGACGAGGCGACGCGCAAGCGCTTAGAAGAGCTAGAGCAGAATATCACCAAGTTAGAGAAAGAATACTCTGACCTTGATGAGATCTGGAAAGCGGAAAAAGCCACGCTGCAAGGCTCTGCTCAAGTTAAAGAGAAGCTTGAGTTAGCGCGCTTAGAGGAAGAACAAGCAAGACGTTTAGGCGATCTAGCGAAAGCATCTGAGATTAAATACGGCCGTATTCCTGAACTGGAAAAACAATTGCAAGCGGCAGACTCGGTCGAACAGGGTGCCCATGAGACTAAACTGCTACGCAACAAAGTCACCGAAGAAGAAGTGGCCGAAGTGGTTGCGCGTTGGACCGGCATCCCCGTTAGCAAAATGTTGGAAGGCGAGCGTGACAAGCTGCTGCGTATGGAAGACGCACTTCACAGTCGCGTAGTCGGTCAAAGTGAAGCCGTGGTTGCGGTATCCAATGCCGTTCGTCGCTCACGTGCTGGTTTATCCGACCCTGCACGCCCCAGTGGTAGCTTCCTATTCTTAGGACCGACGGGTGTGGGTAAAACCGAGCTGTGTAAAGCGCTGGCGAACTTCCTTTTCGACACTGAAGAGGCGATGGTTCGCATCGATATGTCCGAGTTTATGGAGAAACACTCCGTAGCTCGCTTAATTGGTGCACCTCCAGGCTATGTGGGTTATGAAGAAGGCGGATACCTGACCGAAGCCGTGCGTCGTAAACCTTACTCTGTGCTTCTATTAGATGAAGTGGAAAAAGCACACCCTGATGTCTTTAACATCTTGCTACAAGTGCTGGAAGATGGCCGCTTAACCGATGGGCAAGGTCGCACTGTTGACTTCCGTAACACCATCATCGTCATGACCTCTAACCTGGGATCTGATTTGATACAGGGTTTCAGCGACGATGACGATTATGAATTGATGAAAAATGCGGTTATGGAAGTCGTCGGTATGCACTTCCGCCCCGAAGTCATCAACCGTATCGACGAAGTGGTGGTGTTCCATAGCTTGCGTAAAGATCAGGTCGCAGGCATCGCCAACATTCAGCTAGATCGCTTACGTAAGCGCTTGGCCGAATTCGATCTGCGCCTAACCATGACACCAACCGCCATGGAAAAACTGGTCGATGTTGGTTTCGAACCCATTTACGGTGCACGTCCATTAAAGCGTGCAATCCAACAATGGATCGAAAACCCGCTGGCGCAAAAACTACTGGCTGGCGATTATCCCCCCGGTAGTGAAATCGGTGTGGATGTGGAAGCAGGGAAGTTTACTTTCCGTTAATCCCTTCGCTAGTGCCACCTATCAAAAGCTCGCTTCGGCGGGCTTTTTTTGTTTAGGGATCTTTTTTTAGCAGTGGTGTAAACGATCTAATGGGCTGGTTGTGCCTGCATAGTGCTGACCAATCACATGGGTATAAATTTGGGTAGTACTCACATCGTTATGGCCCAATAATTCTTGCACTGTGCGAATATCGCTGCCAGCTTGAAGCAGATGAGTCGCAAAAGAGTGACGAAATGTATGGCAGCTGATTTTTTCCTAAATTGTCCTAAGTGCCAAACGAATGCAAGCCGTGCATGATGCGAAAAACAAAAGGAACAGTTACTCCCTGTGCCTTACTTTAACTAGGTATTAACACGACATGTGCATTTTCACTGTTTAATTCCTTCAGGTGTCATTACGCCCTCACAAACCTGGAAGAGTCGACATAAAAGATACCTATTGTCAGTGAGGCACTCTCTAAACGATTTAGAGGACTGATGGTAAGTGCACTTAGAGAAACGAAGCAGAAGAGTGAGTTATCATCGATCAGCTCAAACCATGCCCATTGTCCATCATGTGGCCATGAGCTAGAGACCTGTTTATGTGAGTGCACGAGTGAGTCGATGATAACACTGCGCAACGAAGTATCTTTGGCGTTGCTGAACAGTAGTTAGTTAACCTCGCACGAGTATTACGACGCGATATCTGATCAGGTTGTACCTGAGGCTACTCTGTTGGCAAACATAAGAAATATGGCTATAAAGGCTACATAAAGTCACAAAGTAGATAAAAATTTAAGGGATTGAGATCGAGTTAAGCGACAGTGCTGGTTCGAGTTTTAGGTGTGACTACCAAGGAACCCCACCGATCATTAAAAGCAAATTCCCTAGATTAAGTACTGAGCGGCGTTCAACAGGCTGTTATAGCTGCGGCTGCGCCGCCGTATAACCGCTTATTTGTTATGCAGTATGTGGCTCCGTTTCATTGTGCGACCATTTGTGAGGTATTCCGTCTATACAAGGGCGTCGAACACAATGCGCTTTTTAACTTTTTTAGGAGCCTCAAATGAAACACTTTCACGTTCATATTGCAGTTAACGACCTCACTAAAAGCATCACCTTCTATAGCAAGCTTTTTGGACAGCTGCCGTCCAAACAGGAGCCGGATTATGCTAAGTGGATGCTAGAAGACCCGCGTGTTAACTTTGCTATTTCTTCACGGGGGCATCCGACCGGCCTCAATCATTTTGGCATGCAGGCCGAGACCCCTGAAGAACTAGCTAGTCTCAAGGTGTTGGCAGACGATGCAGCAGGTGGTGCGGCGATGGATCAAGGTGAGGTCGCTTGTTGTTATGCCAAGAGCGAAAAACACTGGACCATCGATCCACAGGGAATGGCATGGGAGTATTTCCTAACGATGTCCGATGCTTTTGCGTTTGGGGAGGGCTGCACCACGGAGTCAGGAGCCTGCTGTATCCCTTTACGTACGTCTGACGAATTCTCGGAGTGTGAGACCGGTTGCATTCCTCAAGCGACGGCGAAGGTTCAAGGGCATTGCTATGGCTGAAGACGTGATGCCGCTCTCTAATGAGGACTTGAGCGCCGCTTTTTCGCGACTCCAGCAGAGCCTGCGAAGTTATCTTCGTAGGCGAGTCCCCGATGCAACGCTAGCGGATGATTTATTGCAAGAGATATTCGTGAAGGCACTGACATCGAAGCGTTCGGGACGTCGAATCGACAGCCTGACTGGCTGGTTATTCGCTGCTGCACGAACAACCTTGATTGACCACTATCGCGCAATCGGTGATCAAACACTGGAACTCGACGAAAACATGTCGGAACCTGAACAGATCGAGGACATACAGCTTCATACGGAAGTAGCAAGTTGCCTCAAAATGTTCATCAAGGAGCTTCCGCCGATCTATCGTGACACACTTATTGCGACCGATCTTGAAGGTGAGACGATGCGCGTGATTGCGGAAGAGCAGGCAGTATCAGTATCCGCCATCAAGAGCAGAGCGGCACGTGGCCGTGTGATGCTTAAGGAGAAGTTATTGGCGTGTTGCCACGTGGAGATGGCTGCCAGCTTGGTCAGCGACTACCATTGCCTTTCGCCGTCAAGCTGCAAAGGAAAATGTGCTTAACTAGCCATTCTATTGGACGGCCTTGGGCCGCTGCTGAATTCCAACGTTAACTCGGTTATGAGGTCCAGCTTGAATATTGAACTAAGTAACGAAAAATCCGGCGATGCCGCTAGAATACATCAGGTTACAAAGCAGGCCTTTTTTAGCGCGCCTCATACTGATCATATGGAGCAGTATATTGTAGATGCTCTTCGCCGTGCGGGCGCGCTTAAGATTTTTCAGGTGGCTAAAGCTGAAGGAGAAATTATTGGTCATGTGGCGATTTCTCCCGTCATTCTTTCAGGTGGTGTAACTGGCTGGTTTGGACTTGGGCCAATATCTGTGCTTCCTGAATTTCAAGGGCTCGGTATTGGAACTAAGCTGATGCAGAATTCACTTGCTGCGCTTGAGGAAATGAATGCCTTAGGTTGCGTGGTGCTCGGCAACCCTACTTATTATGAGCGCTTCGGACTCAAGGTGGTAGATGGGCTTGTCCTACCCGATGTGCCTGCAGAGTATTTTCAGGCGCTATCGTTTTCCGGCGAGTTCCCAAAAGGAGAAGTTTCGTACCATGACGCATTTACAGCCAAGAGTTAACAAGGCCTAGCACCGCGATAGTTTTTCCGTTGCGGCTTCGCCTCCACATCCACTACAAATGCTTAGAGGAATTTATGTCAGAGATTGCCAACACACCTGAACCTCCATACTACGCGGTGATCTTCAGCAGTCATCGCACGAAAGGTGACAATGGGTACTATGAAAAGGCTGAACGAATGGTGGCATTGGCATCAGAGCAGCCCGGATTTCTCGGTATTGAGTCTGCTAGGGAGAACCTAGGTATTACCGTGTCGTACTGGGCAAGCCTTGAAGCAATCACCAACTGGAAGAAAAATGCTGAGCATCGAGAGGCCCAGCGACTTGGCCATCAGCAATGGTATTCCAGTTTTCGGGTTCGGGTTGCCAAAGTTGAGCGTGAGTACGGCATTTAACCAGTCGGTCAACCGGACCGCTTATACGCTGACGCTTTAAAGCGTCCGGTTACCTCGGCGTTATACGAGTAGCGTAACGTCCACTTTCGGAGAGGATTATGAAAGTAGTTAGAAGTAAAGAATTTAAGGCTGAGCGAGCTTGGGGAACAACGGATATTGCCAATATGAATGGCATAACTACTCGCCTGCATTGGACAGATCAACCGTACAAGTGGCATGTTAATGACGGTGAAGAAGTATTCGTCGTATTGGATGGACAGGTTGATATGCTCTATCGATTGAACGGCGAGGAAGAGTCGGTTTTATTGAATGCTGGTGATATTTTTTTTGCTTCAATTGGTACAGAACACGTTGCTCACCCTAGAGGGGAAGTAAGAATACTGGTGGTTGAGAGTGAAGGTAGCGTATAACCAAGCGCTGCTTCGGAAAATTTACTCGCTTTCGCTCCTAAATTTCCGCAGATCACGGCGTTAACGCCAAGTGCATCGAGTCTTAGCATCTGGAGTTTGTCGGAATTTTGCGCTTAAAAGCGGTGCATGACTGGAAACAGTGTTTGGGATCAGTGCTAGCCTTAAATGCAGTCTGATATGCATTGCTCCCACAGTGGTCATCTTTCCACTGATTTTGTATTGGCGTAATCGTGTTCTGAAGGGGAAATGATCGAGCTCGGAAATGGTGCTTAAGTGCTCCGAACGTTAGGCGCTAATGAAGAGGTAAGTTAAAATGTGCATACTTAAAAGCAGTGCATAGCAGAGATTTCAACGCGGACCCCTAAGCCTCGGGCCGGTTAGCCCGCAAGCCGTTGTGTGTCTGGTCTGGGTGTGACACGGCTAACGTATTAATAAAACTGATGGGTAAATTCATGGCAAGAATATTTTCCCTGGTGGTCTTTTTCATAATGTCTGCGTCACTGAGTGGCTGCGGGCTATTTACTGATGCAGATGACAAGTTTCTCTTCGGTGACACCAGAAAGCCTGACGCGCTGGAATACGAATACCGCGCCTTGGCCAACGAGTTGCATTCCATCAAGCCATGCTATCTGATTCATCCTCAAAGCTTGAGTAGAGGAGGGTTCGGACCTGTCGGGAATCAGGTATCACTGCTGAGAAGCCGCTGCTTTGCTGCGGTTGCAGAGAGCTCCGGAGACGAACAGCTGTGCGACAAGGTACGATCGGCCAGCACGTTGTTTTCCTCGGGGGTAAATCTGAATGCAGAAACGTGTCGCCGAACGGCACGCATCAACCAGGGAAGGGTACAAAGCGGAGTTTCTTACCGCCTAGATGTACAGCAAATCGCCTCCCTAGCGGGCTATGATAATGAAGAGATTGATGCCTATCTGGTTTCTGAAGGACGCTTTTCCGGCATGGAAGCAGGGATGCGTTATCGACAAGAACAATCTTCTACCTACTGGAATGAGGTAAAGATGACACTTCTTCACACGGAGGATTTCTTCGATAGGATTGCTCACATGCCTGGATTTGGTACAAGCGACGATCAGAATAAAATGAATGGCCTGAGATGGAATCCTCGGCAACAGAGGCTTTGGACCCCACCGGAGGAGCGCACGCATTCAACACCAGAAATCAGATTACCTGCTCAATCGAATGGATAAGTGTGAGTGAGTTAGTTGGTTTGTTTTCGCAGCGTAGTAATACAAAACCAAGCCATGCAGCCGACGCTCGTGCATCGCACGGCTTATGGCCGATGTTAGGGCTGATCGTAGTGACCACCAATAGCGAAGATATAAATGGACTTTTCGTCAAACCGATATATCAAACGATCTCTTTGTGATATCCGCTTGGACCAAAGGCCAGAGAGGCTGTGCTTAAGTGGCTCAGGCTTCCCTAAACTTGAAGCAGGATCGTTTGAACGCAGCATTTCCTTGAGTAATTTACACAAAGCCTCGTGCAATTGTTTGTCCTTCTCGTGCATAGTTTCATACGCTTCCCAAGTGTTACCTTCAAATACCAGTGATCTCATTCTTTTGCTCTTCAGTCGGTATATAGCCTTTACCACGGTTGTGGGTTTCAAGGGAGGAGGCAATCTGTTGCATGAGGCTCTGGCTTTGGAGAACATGAAGCGTTTCTTGCTCTCGCTCCCAGTCGTCGGCGCTCATTACAACGGATGCATCTCCGGCTCGTCGAGTTACCTTGAGTGGTTCATTCCTGCTAACTACTTGTTCTACAACGCTCTTCAGGTTGTCTCTAAATTTGTTTACACTTATTGTATCCATGAAGGCACCTTGATGTACGGAGTTTCCGTACAAATATGAGTTAAGTGCCCTAATAAGGCCAAGTACAGCGATAGCTATTCCGTTGCGGCTTCGCCTTCACTTCTAAGCCGTGCGTGCTGGGCGGCGTTAGCTGGTATTGCCGCCACTCGAAAAGTGATACTATAGTGATACTGTTAGTCTGATTCAGGGTGAGCCTATGAAAGTTGAGCTTGTTACAAATCTTAAGCGCCAAGCCACAAAAATCTTGGCTGACCTGCACCTGTCTAAAGAGCCGGTACTGATCACCGAGCATGGTCAGCCATCCGCATACCTTGTCGATGTGCAGGATTACGAGTTCATGCAACGTCGCCTTGAGTTGCTTGAAGGGCTCTCACGGGGAGAGCTTGCTGTACTTGAAGGAAGAACGTACAGCCAAAGTGAGGCCAGGGAGAAAATGAGTAAATGGCTGAAGTAATCTGGACGGAGCCTGCGCTTCAAGAACTGGATGCCATCGCTGAGTACATTGCTCTGGATAATCCTGTTGCTGCAAGTCATCTGGTTCAGGACGTTTTCGATAAGACCGATCGCTTGGAAGATTTTCCCCATTCCGGACGGATTCCTCCAGAGCTCCCTAATTCGGTATACAGGGAGGTAGTGGTTCCACCGTGCCGTATTTTTTATCGTGAGGATAAGAAGCGAGTTCTCGTCCTCTATGTCATGCGAGAGGAGCGGCAGCTTCGTGCATACATGCTTGAGAACAGCTAACCAGGCGCGTCACTCGGATGCCTTTTTTTCCGCTTCGCTACTTCAAAGTCACCGGCGCGCTTCAGCGTTAAATTTTTTGCCTACCCTTGTAGACTATGCTGTAATACATTGTAGTCACCAAACTCGAGGGTCATAGTCATGAGCGTCACCACAGTTCGCCTTCAAGCAGAAGTTGAACAGCATCTGGAAGCAATCGCCAGCAGGCTGAACCGTAGCAAAGGCTGGGTAATCAACCAGGCATTATCGGAATACATAGCAAAGCAGCAGCTTGAGCAAGAGCGGTGGAAACAAACGTTAGAGGCAATGGAGTCTGCTGCCCAAGGCAAGGTTGTTGATGCCAGCGAGGTCCACAGTTGGCTTAATAGCTGGGGAACCGAAAACGAGCAAGATGCGCCGAGGTCAGGTAAGTGAAGCTGGTTTACACGGACGAAGCCATTGATGATTTGAAACGCCTCAGGGAGTTCATTGCGGTGCACAGCCCGTCGGCGGCAGCCAGGATTGCCATCGAACTGGTTGGCAAAATCGAATTACTTCCAGAATTCCCCAAAATGGGCACACCAGTTGAAATGGCACCGGTGCCTGACTCTGTTCGAGATATGGTTTTCGGAAAATACGTCGTTCGATATTCAGTTCATGCCAGTGCCATCATTATTCTCCGAGTGTGGCATGGCCTTGAGGGTGAACGATAGCAATTTAGCCAAACGCGGCACTCGGACGCCCTTGTCTCCGCTTCGCTGCATCAAGGTCGCCGATGCGCTTTGCGTTAGCACAAGGAAACAGAAATGACAGCATACGTTATTGGTCACATCACCGTGAAAGATGTGGAAAAATGGGCTGAGTACCGAAACCGAGTGCCGGCTACACTAGCACCTTGGGGCGCCGAGTTAATGCTCCGGGGAAAACAAATCGCCGTACTGAGTGGACGCCACAATCACACAGACGCGGTTGTTATTCGCTTTCCAGATCCTCACTCCGTAGAGAGCTGGTACAACTCAGCGGCTTATCAGGAGCTTATCCCTCTGCGTACTCAGGCTGCTGACATGGAGTTGATCAGCTATGAGTCAGCGATATAGGAACTGCTCTAGCAACAGCGTCAACTCGGATGCTCAACTGCGCTGCGCTTCGTTGGGCGCCGGTTACGCTGGGTGTTAGGCAATCGTCATGATTAAATGGATCGCTGTTCTTTTGCTGTCTACTCCTGCCATTGCAGTAGCAGAGACTGATCTGGAGTTTCACCTGTGCTCGTCCTATGTGCAGAAATCAGCAGTAGGGGAACAGACAGATCTTGGCTGGCCTGTTTTCGTCAAGTTAACAGAAATTGGTGCCGCGAGTTTTGATACGTTCACGGCAGCAAACAGCGGTAGATTGAGTCGCATTGTTGTCGGTGGTCGCGAGTTTTTGAGGGCGACAATGTGGGTGCCGAATTCTGGTGGAAGCTTAAAAGGGACATTCAGTTCCCAGGAAGTTGCAACGGCATGGCAGCGAGCTCTGGCAGACAAATTACCAGCAACTCCTTGCGGTGCGAGGAACTGAAAAATGCCTAACCAAGTGTTCCAGTTTGTTCCGGGCCTGGCGGCCCTCCACCGGACAGCCTTGTCGCCGCTTCGCGCTGCCAAGGCTGCCAATGAACACCGGCATTAGGCACTATAGGAACAATCAATGTTTACGGTAATCGCTTTAAAGGCATTGGTGATTTGGGCTAGCATTCTTGTACTGGCCGTTGCCAATGGAGCACTGCGCGAGTCTGTACTTATATCGGGGGTCGGAACTCCTGCCGCACTCGTGCTTAGCGGGTTGCTGCTTTCAACCTTGATCATTGGCGTGGCGTACTTATCGCTTCCTTGGCTACAAATTAGCCTCCCCGTTCAGCTCTGGGCCGTTGGGCTGGTCTGGCTCGCACTTACACTCGTTTTTGAGTTTTCGTTTGGGCTCTGGCAGGGCAAGTCGTGGCCCGAGTTGCTTGAGGCCTATACGTTCAAAGATGGCAACATCTGGCCTATTGTTCTCGCGACAACGGCACTTGCACCGTACATTGCCGCTCGGCTAAGGGGTTGGGCGTAGTGCACCTAACCAGCTGCTGCACGCGGATACATTACTCGCTGCGCTCCTAATTTTCCGGTGAGCTAGGCGTTAGGCATACATAATAGGGAGCAACTTCACTGTGTCCAAGAACATCACAGTTATTCTCGGCCATCCTGATGAATCGAGTTTCTGCAATGCTATTGCGGAGGAGTATGCTACATCGGCGCGGGCAGCGGGTCATACTGTCAGGCTGTTTAAACTCGGAGAAGTCGAGTTTGACCCCGTGCTGCGTCACGGGTACAACAAACGGCAGGAGTTGGAGCCTGCACTTGTCGAGATTCGTGAATCAATCAGCTGGGCGCAGCACCTGGTTTTCGTCTACCCAATCTGGTGGGGATCAATGCCAGCGATTCTTAAAGGAATGTTTGATCGCATTTTCTTGCCGGGATATGCATTCAAGTACCGCAAGGATTCGCCATGGTGGGATCGATTGCTGGTAGGTCGCAGCGCACATGCCATCGTTACGATGGATACCCCTCCATGGTATTACAGGTTCATCTACACCATGCCGGGGCATCATCAAATGAAAAAGACTATTCTCGAGTTCTGCGGCATCAAGCCAGTTAAGATCACTTCATTTGGCCCAGTTCGTGGTACTTCAGAGGCGCAGCGGGCCAAATGGTTGCTGAAGGTTAAGCGACATGCCTCGTTGGCCTAACAATGCGCTGCTACGGAAAATTTACGCGATTGCGCTCCTAAATTTCCACAGAGCGCGGCGTTAAGCATAGGATTTACATTCAATATAATATGCATAATTCTGGGGTTGGTCTCATATTTAATTCGTACCGCCGCTTATATCCCAGAGAGAATAAAATCGAGTGCAGCGATTATTTCTGATCGATACGACGATAAGTTATACGTTTGAGCACCGAGCTGATTGCGATCTATACCTGCAATCTCTTGTGTCATGACAGTAAAGCTTTTACCGTCAATATCAAAGGTAGGGTTTAGCCGAGTCATTCTCATTGGTGCGGCAAGTTTGGAGGGTGTCAGCGGTATAACAATGGTCGTGCGCAACTCACTCAGTAAAGCGCTTTGTATGTCCAGCAAATAAGGGTACTGGACGCGAGTCGCAGGGTTTGGGTTTATATAAACGCAAAATTGGCCCATCAGAACTTTCTAACGCTATCGCTGAATGTGCCGTTTGTTTCAACGAACTGATTGTATGCTTGGATTGCGTCAGCGTTTTCGCGGAGCCATTCGGTGCGTTGTTCATTCCGCAGCTGTTCAGCCAAGGCATGTTCAAGAGTTGCTGATAGATTTATCTTTAGGTCTTTTGCTTTTTGAAGTAAATCGCTGTTTATACTGACATTAGTTGGTTTTTTGGGAGCTAGAGTGTTGTATCCGTAATTCATGGTGGTTGCTCCATATGAACAATGCGTATAGTCTATGCGCATATGCTTTGCTAGGCAAGGCATATAACAATCTGCAGCAATCGCTCCTTAGTGACCAGCGAAGCGTCAAAAAAGAAAAACTAGCGACTAAGGTTGTTGGTTTGGAAGCTCAACCGCTTTAGCGGTGAGTAGTTCACTTCAAAGAAAGCAAATTCGAAGCTATCCGTATAAGATATGTTTGATGCGTTGCGCAAGGATTCAATCTCATCACTGAATACTTGGCACAGGACATAACCCAGTCATCAGGTGAATAAAAGCCAATCCTGATCATAGAGAGATCAACATGCAGCAACTTTCAAAAAAACAGTTTTCGGTGTTGTGGTTTCTTTTTCTGTGTCTTTTTGCGTTGCAGGGCTGTTCGCAAAAAACCGAGATCTACACGTCCTCACAACAGGTCGTTGAGGGGATTCGCGCTAACTACGAATCTGGGTTGGAAACCTTATCTATGTCATTGCAAAGACATTATGCCCAGCGTCTTTATCGAGTGACAGGTGATGAAACCTTTCTGCCGTATCAGCAACGTCATGCAGCGCATTTAGTGCGACTATTTAATCGCGATGTAACAGGTTTAAGGTCTAACGCTGACTATGTATCGATGCAAGATCGTTTTATGACAGAGCAGCGAAGCATGAGAACTGAACGGCAACGTCAACGTGCGATCTTATTCAGTAGATATCCAAGTATGTTATACAATACTGACTTAGCCTTCCGGTTAGTGCAGTTAGAGTATTATGGACTGCTAAGCCAATTACCGGAAAATGAAGTTGATTTGCTGAAACAGGTGTTAAAAGAAGCTGATTTTGAAAGCTTTCTTCTGGATGAAGCCGCTATTCGACACTATGCCGCGCAAGCTGCCAATCAAGTGTGGTTTTTGTACCAGCTAGGAGTGGTGGATTTGCGAGAAGCCTTTATGCAGCGGTTTCAAGAGATCTATCCGTTATCAGGAGACGCTCTTCTTAGTCGTTCAGAATTTCATAATAAAATTTATGGCCTGACACATATTGTGATAGCCGCTAGTCGTTATTATCAGGATCACCTCCCTGAAGACTCATTTGCTTGGATAACTGATTATTTTATTGAACAACTTCCTATTTTATTAGAAACCACCACGGAAGATATTCTTGCTGAAGTGGGCATTAGTTTAGCGTTAACCGGTCAGCTTGATCATCCAGCTGTAGAGCAGATACGCCAGCGTTTAGTGGCTGCATATGATCCTGTCAGTCGAATGATTCCTTCGCCCACGGGAAGAACTGACTTTGCGCAGGGAGAGCATCGTAATGTTTTAGCGGTGATGCTATTGATCTGGCCTGAGCGTCTTTTTGTAGGTCCTCATTTTGATCTGGATTCCTTAAGTATCCTTTAAAAAACATCAATGATCTAACCGACTGATTTAACTTTGTCAGTAGAGATGAGCTGGGTGAGGTTTTCGCCCAGCTCATCTGTTAAATTTTTCAGTGCTATACTCAGGTCATTCTTTTTACCAAGGAGCTGGGCTATGGTTTGTAACATTCTCTCGGTGTTACCTCGATTTTCATTTAAAAGAATAATGCCGCAGAGGATTATTCTTTTTTTCGTGATGACTTTTTCATCTGCTTTGTTTGCAGACTTCCCCGATGCTAAAGAGAGTGATCCTGCTCTTTTGCAATGGATGGTTGGTTCTCCACCGCCAGCAGATAAAACCATTCGTTTTGAAGATGGCAGTTATTTTACCTTTCCTGCTATGCGTTGGAGTGTTTCTAACTTTCGGCAGTTAATGCCCACTGTCAATGTGTCTCGTGGTTTGGGTCAAGCGTCACCGTTAAGCACTTATCTTAATGGAACACTAAGCGAAGAGATAAACGCATTAATCTTTACACCGTTGAATGCTGATACTCCTGTCACTTGGGAAGAGTCACTACACCTTAATTACACAGATGGTATTTTAGTGATGCATCAAGGTGAAGTGGTGTATGAACGTTATTTCGGAGTGTTGCAGCCTGAAGGTCAGCATGGCGCTATGTCAGTGACCAAAACCTTTACGGGGACCTTAGCGGCCATGTTGGTTGCTGAAGGTGTTTTGGATCCAACCTTGCGTGTCGCGGATTACGTACCTGAGCTGGCATCCTCTGCCTTTGGTAGTGCAACCGTTCGACAATTGATGGATATGACCACGGGTATTCGTTTTAGTGAAGATTATAGTGATCCGAATGCAGAAGTTTGGGCCCATGCTGCTGCCGGTAATCCATTGCCCAAGCCGGCAGATTATGAAGGAGCTAGAAGTTATTATGAGTTTCTACAAACGGTTCAATCCGAAGGCAATCATGGTGATACGTTTCACTATCGAACTGCAAATACCGATGCACTAGGATGGGTTCTAGCACGAGTGACGGGTGAAAACGTCGCCTCTCTTCTTTCCAATCGGATTTGGAAAAAGCTAGGTGCCGAGCAGGATGCTTATATGAGCGTTGATTCCATAGGAACGCCCTTTGCTGGTGGCGGTCTTAATTTGGGATTACGTGATCTAGCTCGATTTGGTGAAATGATTCGTAACCATGGCTACTACCATGGACGGCAGATCATTCCGGTAGAGGTCGTGGCTGATATTCGCTCTGGTGGCGATAAAGAGAAATTTGCTAAAGCAGGTTATTCTTTATTAGAAGGATGGAGCTACCGTAATATGTGGTGGGTAACCCATAATGAGCATGGTGCTTTTATGGCGCGAGGTGTCCACGGTCAGGCGCTCTATATCGACCCTACCGCAGAGGTGGTGATTGCTCGTTTTGCCAGTCATCCTGTAGCGGCTAATGCGGCAAATGATCCCGTCTCAATTCCTGCCTATGGTGCAGTTTCTAATTACTTGATGAACAGGCCTTAAATTTGAACAGCACACACAACATGGCAGCGCTGGCGCCTAAACGTGAAATATTTGGCTGGGCGATGTTTGATTTCGCCAATCAAGCATACACCTTGCTGATTATTACCGTGATATACGGTGATCTCTTTACGCGAATTATTGTGGGTGATGCGCCGGATTATCGGTTGGGCAATCTTTTATGGAGTATTGCGTTAGCCGTCAGTTACTTCATGGTGGTAGTGGCGAATCCTGTGTGTGGTGCCATTATGGACTATACCGCCAGTCGAAAGCGTTTCTTGTGGGTTAGTTATTGCTTAACGGTAGGGGCTACGGCATTGCTGTATTTTGTCGAGCCGGGCTGGATTGTTATGGCGATGTTGCTGATTATTCTGTCTAACTTTGCCTATGCCATTGGTGAAGGGTTTATTGCCAGTTTCTTGCCTGATCTGGGTCCACGAAAAAGTTTAGGCTGGATTTCGGGTCTAGGTTGGGGATTAGGTTATATCGGCGGTCTTATCGCAACGGCGTTTACGCTTTATTTTTTAGGAGAAGTCTCTGCCGATAATTATGAGACTATTCGTTGGGTGGGGCCCTTTGCAGCGGCTTTTTTTCTCTTTGCTGCGATACCTACCTTTATTTGGTTAAAGGAGCGTGGTCAGCGTCGGTCTCGTCCTAAAGAGTTGCCGTTGCTACAGTTGGGTGTTCAGCGTATCCAGCAAACGTGGAAAGAGATGCATCATTTTCAAGATCTACGCAGACTATTAATATCGATCTTTTTTGCTATGTCTGGCATCTACATTATCATCGCTTTCTCATTTATTTATGGGTCTCAAGTGATTGGTTGGGATGATAATGTTCGTGTGCTGATGTTTATTACGGTGCAGATTACCGCTGCAGTGGGAGCAATCGGATTTGGTTGGCTGCAAACCAAGATGTCGACTAAAACGACTTATATCATTACCTTAAGTTTATGGCTGGTTGCGATTTTAGCAATTTGGCAAACACCGGCATTAACGCAGCTGTCTCATCGACTCTTTGCGGTTGACTGGCAAGCTCAGTATCTTTTTTTAGTGGCGGGTGTCTTGGCTGGGTTGAGTTTAGGTGCTTCTCAATCAGCGGGTCGTGCGCTAGTGGGGGTGTTAACTCCTCGAAGTAAAGCGGCCGAGTTTTTTGGTTTTTGGGGCATGTCAGCCAAGCTGGCAGCCGTGTTTGGTATCTTTGGATTAGGCTTATTGCAGTGGGCGTTTGGATTAGCGGACGCCATTTTGTTCTGTTTAGTGCTGTTTATTCTAGCCATTATAACCGTTATCCCGGTGGATGAACGCAGAGGCGAAAGGGTTGCTGAAGACTGGATAGAAAGTCGTGCTTAACGATGGTTGTTTTGTGCCTTTAAAGCTTTCATCAACGTAACTGCGTTGTTGGTAAACACCCATTCGATACCACGAAACATCTCTCTTCTAACGATCGCTGGGTGCTCCACCATTCCTGTACCTACTTTGATTCCTGCTGCATGCAGTTCTTTAACACGTTTGGACGTGAGTAACGCAAAAGAACCAGCAACCGCACCATGACCTAAACAACGGGTCTGGTGGATGATATCAGCAGTATTGAATTCAGCGACATCCATCAGCGCACTCGTGGGTAAAGCCGAAAATCCTGTTAAATAATCAGGCACCAAGCTTAATAGGTGATAATCTTTTTCTGCTGTCAGCGATGACAATTCCTGCATGAGTTGATCTATTAGCATGGGTTGATTTCGCCAAGAAGATTTGATTTCAATCATCAGGTGCATTTTCCTTCCATAGCGATCCACCACTTCTGATAGTAATGGAATCTTTGGAACTTCGCTCCTGAGTTGTTCAACCGTGCAGTGTTGGATGATCAAGTCAGGGCGTTGAAACAGTCGGCCACAATGAGGATCATGATGCACCACCAGTTGGTGATCCTGGGTTAGATGAACATCTAACTCAACTCCCCAGATTTGCTGCTCTAAACAGAGATCAAAGGCTGCTAAGGTATTCTCCAGTAGATAACCTTTGGGTCCATCGCCATGGGCACCTCGGTGGGCAACAAGTTTTAATTGAGTCAGATCGACTGGCGTGCGAGTACCGGGCGCTAGTTGCCAAAGTTGATTGGCGATATGATTTAGTCTACTCGAGAGATCACTCATGTAAGCACTGTTTTCTATAACCTTAAAGGATCTTAGTCTACTGCATCTGGGTTACTTTTTCAGATGATCTGATTACACTAGCGTCATGAAAATTCGACAGATGCTTTATTCAGATATGCCAGCGGTGTGGGCTGTTCAGTGTGCTTGCTATCAACAGGTTCTTGAACCTGAGTCTATTGATGCACTGGAGGCGAAACGTTCAGCTTCGCCAACAAGCTGTTTCGTGGTCGTGAATGATGATGGTGTGCAAGGCTATCTTATTGCAATTCCCTGGCTATTTGCGCAGGTGCCCTCATTGAATGATCCGAGTTGCCAGCTTCCTTGTGGTGCAGATTGCTTGTATCTGCATGATATGGCTATTTCACCAAAGATGGCCGGACAGGGTATTGGACAGATGTTGTTTTCTGGCTATCAAAAAATCGCCAGAGAGTTAGGTTTTTTTAAGTTGGCGCTAACTGCAGTCGGTGATGCTGAGCGTTATTGGAAAAAGTTAGGTTTTAAGGTGTTAGATATTAAATTGAGCCAGCAAAAAGTTGCCGCTTATGGTGGGCAAGTCACCTACATGTATCAGGATTGTTGAGAATGTTAAGTTATTTACACGGTTTTCATGCAGGAAATTTCGCTGATATCCATAAGCATCATATCTTAGTCTGTTTGATTGAGGCATTGAATCGAAAAAATAAGCCTTGGAGCTATTTAGAGACACATGCGGGCAAGGCGTATTATGCACTTGATTCCGACGAGGCAACGAAAACAGCCGAGTTTGAAGAGGGTATTGCACGTTTATGGCGGGCTTATAATCAGCCCAGCTCCGTTGCACATTACGTAGATCAGGTTCGTGCCATTAACGCTGAGACAAGTTTGCAGCGTTACCCTGGCTCTCCAGCCTTAGTGGCTGGTCTATCGAGAGAGGCGGATCAACTGCATTTAATGGAACTTCATCCGGGTGAAGCGCGGCAATTAAAAAAAGCATTTGCAGGTCACCTGAATGTGGGTGTGCACCATCGTGATGGCTTCGAGGGTGTGTTATCTCTTTTACCACCTAAGCCTAATCGTGGCGTGGTTTTGGTTGACCCGTCTTATGAAGTCAAAACTGAATATGATCAGGTCGCTTCGTTTATCGCTAAAGCGGTTAAGCGGTGGCCAAATGGTTGCTTTGCGGTCTGGTATCCATTGTTGTCCGCTGATCGATGGAAATTTATGTTAGAGAAAATTCGATGCACGGGGATTACCAACGTGTTGTGCTCAGAACTCACGATTGGCGACGCACAAGAGCAGGGCATGTACGGTAGTGGTATGCTGATTGTTAACCCCCCTTGGCAGCTTGACGAAACACTCAATCTATCTGAACCCTGGTTAGTTGAGTTGCTGGCGCAGAGAGCCGGCGCAAAACGTCGACTCTACTGGCTTGCGCCACCTGCTGGCGATTGCTGAGAAGTCGTTAGCAGGTTAAATTTAGAAAAGCTTAGTAAAGTGCTTGTTCGTCTCTTACTACTTCTTTCAGAACATGAAGGAATAACTTATCCGCATCACTAAATTCGATAGGGATTTTCACACTGGTAATGGCAGAAAGTTCTTCTGCAATCAGGTGATCAGCGTCTTTTTGATCGATATGTTTACGGGCGATTGCTAATGCTTTTTCGCAAATATCAGGCTCTGCCAGTACTTTTTTAATAAAACGCATGAGTTCGTTAATAACGCGATCTTTGTTTTTTATCTCAGCAATATTGTTGCTCATCTTGTTGTCCTCGTATGTAAAGACGATTTTGATATACAGCTTAGCGCTTTCTGTCTTAGGAAAAAACACCGACTTGTTAGGTATTTATTGATGATCTTAGTCAATTTATACCTCTTTAGTCCAAATATAGGTCAATAAGGTTAAAAACATTACAGTTATAAGGTTGATCACGGGTTGACTCAATGCCAAAATACTCGGCTTATTATCGATTGTAACAGCTGTCGGTTTTCAACAGGACATCCCTAGAGCATCCGGCAGGTTAAGCAATACCCAGCTTAAATCTCAGATAGGTCTGACAGAGTGAGAGATCCTTTACTCTGGGCAGCGCCGCATACAGAACTTTTAGCTGTTTTAATGCCGACATGAGATCGGTGCTGAGTAGAGGAAAAATTAAGTGGAATTACTTTCAGGCGCAGAAATGGTAGTACGTGCCCTCAGAGACGAGGGTGTAAAGTACATTTACGGCTATCCAGGCGGTGCTTTGCTTCATGTCTATGATGCATTGTTCCAGCAGGATGAAGTCGAACATATCCTGGTGCGCCACGAGCAGGCTGCTACCCATATGGCAGATGCCTATGCCCGTGCCACCAACAAGCCGGGTGTCGCACTAGTGACTTCAGGTCCTGGTGCAACCAATGCTATCACTGGTATTGCAACCGCATACATGGACTCTATCCCAATGGTCGTCATTACCGGTCAGGTCATGAGCTTCCTCATTGGTGAAGATGCCTTCCAAGAGACAGATATGTTGGGAATTTCACGTCCTATCGTGAAACATAACTTCTCGGTTACCCGTGCTGAAGATATTCCAAGCATTATTAAGAAGGCTTTCTATATCGCTCAAACAGGTCGTCCGGGCCCTGTGGTTATCGACATTCCCAAGGATATGACAACGCCTACAGAGCGTTTCCCTTATGAATATCCTAAGTCGGTTAAGTTACGCTCATACAACCCAGTGACAAAAGGTCACTCCGGTCAGATCCGTAAAGCGGTGGATATGTTATTGGCAGCCAAGCGCCCAATGATCTACACCGGTGGTGGTATTATCATGGGTGATGCCAGCGCAGAATTAACCGAATTTGCTCATTTGCTGAAGTATCCAGTGACTAACACCATTATGGGCTTAGGTGGTTTCCCAGGGACAGATCCACAATATGTGGGTTGGCTGGGGATGCACGGCTCTTATGAGTCCAACATGGCGATGCATCACAGCGACTTGATTTTGGCAATCGGTGCGCGTTTTGATGATCGTGTAACCAATGCGGTCGATAAATTCTGCCCAACAGCTCGTATCATTCACGTCGATATTGACCCTGCGTCAATCTCTAAAACCGTTCAAGCCGATGTGCCTATCGTAGGCCCTGCTAAGGCTGTGTTGGAAGAGATGATTCAGCTGGTTAAAGAAAGCAAGAAGCGTCCAGATCAAGATGCGTTGGATGCTTGGTGGAAGCAGATCGATGAGTGGCGTGGTCGCCACGGTGGTCGCTACCGTACTGATGATTCAGAAATGATGAAGCCTCAGCAAGTTATCGAGATGCTATCTAAAGTTACCAATGGTAACGCTTATGTCTGTTCAGACGTAGGACAGCATCAGATGTTTGCGGCGCAATACTATAAGTTTAATAAACCCAATCGTTGGATTAATTCCGGCGGTCTGGGCACCATGGGCTTTGGCTTGCCAGCTGCAATGGGTATTAAGCTGAACTTCCCGGAGTCAGATGTGGTTTGTGTGACCGGTGAAGGAAGTATTCAGATGAATATTCAGGAATTGTCGACCTGCAAACAGTATGACATTCCTGTGGTCATTGTCTGCCTCAATAACCAGTCGTTAGGTATGGTTCGTCAGTGGCAGGATATGAACTATGAATCACGTCATTCTCAGTCGTACATGAACTCTTTACCTGATTTCATCAAGCTGGTTGAGTCTTATGGTCATGTGGGTATGAAAGTCACTAAGTATTCTGAACTTGAAGGCGCCATGCGTGAGGCCTTTGCTATGAAAGATCGCCTAGTGTTCATGGATATCTACGTTGATCCGTTTGAGCATGTGTATCCCATGCAAGTGCCAAGAGGCTCTATGCGGGATATGTGGTTGAGCAAAACGGAGAGGACTTGATCATGAGACATATCATTTCAGTTTTGATGGAAAACGAACCGGGTGCTTTGTCTCGCGTTGTTGGTCTGTTTTCACAGCGTAACTTCAACATAGAATCTTTAACTGTTGCACCAACAGATGATTCAACCTTGTCGCGTATGACGGTGATGACCACAGGTGATGAACGTGTCATTGAGCAGATCACTAAACAACTTAATAAATTGATTGATGTTGTTAAAGTGGTTGATCTGTCAGAAGGCGATCATATTGAGCGTGAGCTTATGATGATCAAATTCAAGGCCAATGGTCAGATGCGTGCAGAGATCAAACGTACCGCTGATATTTTCCGTGGTCAGATTATCGATATTACGCCGAACACATACACCGTTCAGTTGGTTGGCTCTAGCGATAAGCTGGATGCCTTTATTGCCTCTTTAGGTAATGCCAGCATTATGGAAGTGGTGCGTTCAGGTGTTTCCGGTATAGCGCGTGGTGAGAAGGTGTTAACCATTTAGTTCATCATGTTGTTCGACCGAAAAGCCGCTCAATTGAGCGGCTTTTGTCGTTTTAAGGGCTAGTGTTTAGTTAAACGGAAAGATCAAGGGAGTCAGAATTAGGGTTACTGCAAGTGCTAATATTTGCAGTGGAATACCCACCTTAGCAAAATCCACAAAACGGTAATTACCCGGTCCCAATACCAGTGTATTGACGGGTGAGGCAATAGGCGTGGCAAAGGCTGTCGATGCAGCAATGGCAACGACCATCATAAATGGCGCTGGGTTAAGTCCAAGTAGTTGTGCAACACTGATCGCTACTGGCGCAATTAACACAGTCGTTGCAGTGTTGGAGATAAACTGACTGAGTAAAGAGGTTAGTAAAAATAGGCCTGCACATAGGAATAGCGGGCTGGCGTTGCCGTATCTTTCTACCAGGATATTGACGACATAACTTAAGGCCCCGCTGGATTCCATCGCCATGGCTAAAGGAAGCATTCCGGCAATTAGCACCAAGCTGGTCGCATTTAATGAACGGTAAGCTTGATTCATGGTCACGCAGCCGCTCAAAATCATCGCCAAGGCAGCAATCAGCACAGCAGTTAGATTAGGGATTATGCTAAAGGTCATCACTACTAGCATGGTTGCCATGATGCCTATGGCGATGGGCGCTTTTTTTGGATTGCTTGCTATTTCTAGCATTTCAGCAGGCGTTTCTAAGACAACTAAATCGCGACGACTTTCTAGTGTGCTGATGTGGTCCCAGCTACCAGCTAATAATAGCGTATCCCCTGCCTCTAGTTTAGTAACAGTAAACTCAGTCGTTATGGGTGAGTTTTGACGCCTGACGCCGATCACGCTTAGGTTGAATTTTTCTCTAAAGCGACCTTCTTTAAGTGTTTGATTGATCAGTGTTGAGTTGGGTGGTAACAAGACTTCTGCAACACCAAATTGCTCACGAACTTTTTGAATTTCTCTTTCAGGGAAGCCCTGATGACGAACCATACACGCCTGGCTGAACGCATCAATCTTTTCATCAGTGCCATAAACGATCAAGGTATCCAATGCTTGTATTTTGGTATGCGATAAAACGGGCATCAGTGTTGAAAGAAACTTACCACTTCGCTGAATGGCAAATACGGTAATCTCAAAATTAGTTCGAAGTCCCACCTCTGTCAGAGTTTTATTGGTCAATGGGCTGCCCGGTTGAACTACAAGTTTATGAAGCTGATCAGAAATACCGTAGCGATCTGCAAATTCGCTCAATGTTGGGTGGCTGCTATCGGGATCGCGAATTTCAGTAGTAGGTAAAAGAAAGCGTCCAATAAATACCAAATACAAACTACCCACGATCAATACACTTAAGCCAACTGGAGTGAACGCAAAGAAAGAGAAGGGTTCAATACCGGCTTCACGCATCTGACCGCTAACAATAATGTTGGGAGGAGTTCCTATGAGTGTCAGCATGCCGCCCATTAAAGCAGCAAAGGCTAAAGGCATTAACAGTCGTCCCGGTTGCATGCCAGATTTGCGAGCCATACTCAGTACCACGGGGATGAGAAGCGCAACCGCTCCAGTTGAGCTCATAAACGCAGACAGCACAGCAACAACGGGAAGTAAAAAGAGTAAAAGGCGAGTCTCGCTGTCTCCTCCCACTTTGAGTAACCAGTTTCCAGCAGCGGCAGCAACGCCAGTTCTAAATAAGGCTTCGCCGACAACGAATAGACCGGCAATCATAATGACGACACTATTACCAAACCCAGAAATGGCGTCTGATGGTGAAATAATACCGGATGCTGCTAGAACAACGACAACCAACAGCGCGACAATATCCATGCGGATCTTATCAATGATAAATAGAACAATGGTAGCGGCTAGAAGGCCGAAGACAAACATCATCTCTGGAGTCATAACAAGGTAGGCTCAATGATTTAGACAAAGGTGTAATGATCGCTTGAATAAGCCAAAACCTCAATCATTACCCGAATTATCGAGTTGCGACCAAAAGGCGTTAATCAGTGGATGCCGAAGTTTCTTTTCTAATGCAAAAATGCCGACTTCAAATTCCGGTAGAGTCGGGGTGGCATGCAATACAGTTACCTGTGAAGACAGAGGGCTGTTATCCAGTACAATTTGTGGCACCAGTCCCACACCGAACCCTAGACTCACCATGCTAACGATGGCTTCATTACCACCCACTTGAGCATAGATGAGTGGTTTGACACCCAGTCGTTTAAACCACTGATCCGAGCATTTTCTAGCCAATCCCGATTCAGAAAGAATCATCGGCACATTTTTCCAGTGAGTGGCTTTTGCAACCCCACTGAGTCGAGTAATGAGATCTGGCTGAGCTGCGGGAGCGATAAAAACTAAGGGTGATTGGGTAATGGATTTGAATGCGATGTCATTAGGAAGTTGATCTGGACGTGCCCCTATCGCGATATCTTCTGTACCACTTTGTACGCGGTGAATAGCGGCTGCTGGATCGCCTGTATGCAGCTTGATTTCGATTCGAGGATAATCTTGTCGAAACTGACTCAAAATGTCATATAAAAAGCTATAGCTGGCTGTTACAGAGCAGTACATGCTCAGTTCGCCATGCAACTCTTGTTGATCATTCTGTAAACTGCTGCGCAAGGTTTCCCACTGTAACAGTGCTTCTCTGGCGAATTGTTGAAAGCGAATGCCTTCTGCGGTTAGGGTTACGCTTCGATTGTCACGAATAAACAGCGTCACACCCGCCTCATCCTCCAGTTGTTTTATCGTTCTACTGAGGGTGGATGGACTAACATGGCAAGCAGCGCTGGCGCGGCTAAAGTGAAGTGAGTCTGCCAAGTGAAGAAAATGTTGCAGAGCTTTATAATCCATCGCTGTCCATCCAGATAATAAATAGCATGTTGCAAATATTAAAATATAGTATTGCAAATATATCATTTTACGCAATGATGCTATTGCAGTAGAGTGGCGCTATTGCATCAGTGATGTAACCTAATAAACGCACAATTTTGGAGATTTAACATGAAAGTTTATTACGATAAAGACTGTGATCTATCTATCATCCGCGGTAAAAAAGTATCAATCATTGGTTACGGTTCACAGGGTCACGCACACGCTTGCAACCTGAAAGATTCTGGTGTTGATGTCACTGTTGGTCTACGTGCGGGTTCTTCTTCACGCGCTAAAGCAGAAGCGGCTGGTCTTAAAGTGGCTGACGTTGCTGATGCGGTTAAATCTTCAGACGTTGTCATGATTCTGACTCCAGATGAGTTCCAAGGTCAGTTATACAGAAATGAAATTGAGCCAAACATCAAGCAAGGTGCAACCTTAGCCTTTGCACATGGTTTCTCTATTCATTACAACCAGATCGAGCCACGTAAAGATCTTGACGTTATCATGATCGCTCCTAAAGCTCCTGGTCACACCGTTCGCTCAGAGTTCGTTAAAGGCGGTGGTATTCCTGATCTGATTGCTATTTTCCAAGACGCTTCTGGTAATGCTAAAAATGTAGCACTGTCTTACGCTTCTGGTGTAGGTGGTGGTCGTACCGGTATCATCGAAACTACCTTTAAAGATGAGACAGAAACTGACCTGTTCGGTGAGCAAGCAGTTCTTTGTGGTGGTTGCGTTGAGCTGGTTAAAATGGGCTTCGAAACGCTGGTTGAAGCTGGCTATGCACCTGAAATGGCTTACTTTGAGTGTTTGCATGAGTTGAAGTTGATTGTTGACCTGATGTACGAAGGCGGCATCGCTAACATGAACTACTCTATCTCTAACAACGCTGAGTACGGTGAATACGTTACAGGTCCTGAAGTGATCAATGAACAGTCTCGTGAAGCGATGCGTAATGCACTGAAACGTATCCAGAATGGTGAATACGCTAAGATGTTCATCAGCGAAGGTGCGACTAATTATCCTTCAATGACTGCATACCGTCGTAATAATGCAGCACACCAGATCGAACAGGTTGGTGAGAAACTGCGTGGAATGATGCCTTGGATCACTGCTAACCAGTTGGTTGATAAGTCTAAAAACTAATCGTTTTTAGGGCTTTTAAAAAACCTAGATAGCTTCGGCTCTCTGGGTTTTTTGCGTTTATAGGGTATGATGTTAGCTAGTAAGGTCGCTAAAAAGTTCATTAAAGGAGACTTTTGCATGAAGCTAACGCTAGCCTTGCAAGGCGGTGGTGCCCATGGAGCATTTACATGGGGCGTACTCGATAAGTTACTTGAAGCTGGGTTACAGCCAGAAGCGATCAGTGGCACCAGTGCTGGTACCATGAATGCGGTTGTATTAGCTGAGGGTTGGCGCCTCGATGGTGCTGACGGTGCGCGTGACTTACTTCAACAATTTTGGCAAGGTTTAGCACTTCCAGACAGTTTCGCAGCACAAAAACCGGTTGATTGGTGGCGAAAACTTACTAAACATCTTTCTCCTTATGATCTTAATCCGTTTGATTACAATCCATTAAAAGAGTTGCTGGAAAAGTTAATTGATTATGATGCGCTAAGAGCGTCGTCTCCTGTTCGTCTTCACATAGCAGCCACACAAGTAGAAACGGGTGCATTGCGGCTTTTTCGAGAGACAGAGTTGTCGGTAGAGCATATGCTTGCGAGTGCCTGCTTACCTAGTTTGTATAAAGCCGTTGAAATTGAAGGGAAGCATTACTGGGATGGCGGTTTTTCAGGTAACCCAGTACTGCATCCTTTAATCACGGAGGCAGCATCTTCCGATCTTTTGTGTGTGTTGCTGCAGCCTCTGATTAGACCCGATTTACCAACGCAATCAGCTGCGATCACTGAGCGTATGAATGAATTAATGTTCCAATCTGCATTTATGCGTGAACTTGAGTTGGTTAAAGATTATCAACATCATTTAAGGCGAAATCCTTGGTTGTTAGGAAGGCAAGAGTCTCGCTGGCGAAAATTGAGAATGCATCTAATAGAGCCTGATGAAATATTGGCGTCTATGGATGCCGCCAGTCGTTTTGATACCCGTAAGGGTTTTTTAGAGTCGCTGTACCAGCAGGGTTTTCTTCAAGCAGAAAAGTGGTTGGTTGAATCAAAACGGGAATTGGGGCGTTCATCAAGCTGGAAATTTGAGACACTATTTTCTCGATGATTTGGGGTCAGTGGCTTTCTCAAGTAGAATAATAAAATCTTTATTAGGGTCTAAGGGTATTTATGACAGACAAAGAGCCGCAAGATAGCTTATCTGATGCAGCAAAAGTGAATGAGCCTGAGCAGGAGCGACAAAAGCCTCATAAGGGCGTGTATTTACTGCCCAATCTATTCACCACGGGCGCGCTTTTTTCAGGATTTTATGCTGTGATAGCTTCTATGAATGGGCAGTTTGAAGCCGCCGCCATTGCTATCTTTGTTGCCATGCTATTTGATGGTTTGGATGGTCGTGTTGCGCGCATGACCAATACTCAAAGCCCATTTGGTGCTGAGTATGATTCCTTGGCAGATATGGTGTCTTTTGGTGTCGCGCCTGCGATAGTAGCTTTCACTTGGGCTTTGGATGATTTAGGCAAGTTTGGATGGTTTGCTGCGTTTCTTTATGTGGCAGGTACCGCACTGCGGTTAGCGAGATTTAACACCCAAATAGGTTCTGTGGATAAGCGATATTTTGTAGGCTTGCCAAGTCCTGCGGCGGCAGCAGCAGTTGCAGGACTTATCTGGATGAGCACTAGGTATGAAATTGAAGCTTCCGATATTTCTTATCTGGTCGCGATATACGTCGCCTTAGCGGGTGTGCTCATGGTCAGTAATGTGCTGTATTACAGCTTTAAGGATGTTGATCTAAAAGGCCGCGTACCCTTCCTAATTTTATCGGCGATAGTACTCGCAATTGGCGTCATCTCAATCAGCCCTGCGTTGTTTTTGTGGTTGCTGTTTGTGGTATATGCCTGCTCGGGTCCGTTTCTATGGTTTGTTCGTAGAAAGAAACATCTAGCTAAATAAGTTGTCACACAAGCTAAGATGTTTTTAACTGAGGAAACGCGGCATGTTGATTGGAAAAAAGAACTCTATTCCATCATCGGAAATCACACCCGAATCTATTTATCGTCAGCGTAGACAGTTCATAAAGGGCCTAGCGGCCATGGGTGGTTTGGCTGCCAGTGGTCAGTTATTAGCATTAACTGATCAGCATGATTTGGCCGGAGAACGAATATATAGTGGTCCAGAATGGCTTCAGTCTGCTCTTAAACAAGGTCGCTCTGATTCGAGATTATCCACAGATGAATCTTTGACCCCTTACAGGCTGGTGTCGGGTCATAATAACTTTTACGAATTTGGCATGGGTAAAGGTGATCCCCTGCGCTATGCACAGCGTTTTAAGACGGATCCTTGGCGTGTCGAAATTAGTGGTGAAGTCAATAAGCCAGCGCACTATGAGCTGGAGGATTTAATTAAACCTTCCCAGCTAGAAGAGCGTATCTATCGCATGCGCTGTGTAGAGGGTTGGTCGATGGTGATCCCTTGGGTTGGTATTCCCTTGGCGGATATTATTAAGCGCGCAGAGCCAACCAGTAAAGCAAAGTATGTAGAGTTTGTGACCCTGCTAGATCCTGATCAAATGCCTGGTCAGCGCTCAAGTTTTTCAACGATTGATTGGCCTTATAGAGAAGGTTTGCGTATGGATGAAGCGATGCATCCGTTAACCATTATGGCGGTAGGCCTATATGGTAATAGCTTGCCTCCTCAAAATGGCGCGCCTTTCAGATTGGTTGTTCCTTGGAAGTACGGCTTTAAGAGCATTAAGTCCATCGTTGCCATTAATCTTAGAGAGACCATGCCTGATACGAGCTGGAATCTTTCAGCACCGCATGAATATGGTTTCTATGCAAACGTCAATCCACAGGTTGACCATCCTAGATGGAGTCAGGCTACAGAGCGACGTTTACCTTCGCAGCTCTTTAATCCCAATATCATTGATACGCTACCCTTTAATGGTTACGCCGAAGAGGTTGCGCATCTTTACACAGGTATGGATTTACGTAAGTGGTACTAGACTTCAATCAGTTTCGCTGGTGGGGAGTTTGGTTAGCATGTCTTGCGCCGCTTCTATTCATCATCTTTCAAATACTAACGGATGGATTAGGTGCAGACCCAGCTCAGGCTATCGTGCTTGGAACGGGTATATGGGCAATTCGGTTTCTGTGGATTACGCTCTCGGTAACGCCATTGAGAAAAATTCGTTACTTGGGCTGGTTGGTTCGCTACCGGCGCATGCTAGGCTTATATGCCTTATTCTACGCGGTGCTTCATCTATTGGCATTCACTACGTTTATTCTAGGTTGGCGTGTTGATCTCATTTGGAGAGAGTTTACGGCTAGGCCATACATCATCGTGGGCTTATTAAGTTTACTACTACTGATCCCTTTGGGGGTGACTTCAACAAAAGGATGGATGAAAAGGCTGGGGCGTAACTGGATTCGTTTGCACTACTTAATCTATCCAGCAGCAATTTTAGCCATGATACATTTCCTTATGCAGATACGAGCGGGCTATGCCGAACAGCTGCTCTATGTCGTTCTATTAAGTGTGTTACTAGGCTATCGAATCGTTATTAAACTTTTTGCTAAAAAGTTTTCAAAAAAGCGTTGACCTCCATAAATCCCATCTGTACTATACGCACCTCGCTTGAGACAACAGCCCAACACATCGGGTTGCACAGAGATCTCAAGCCGCTCTTTAACAAATTAATCAGGTAATGCGTGTGGGCGCTTGTTCAGGTTAGGCATTAAAGCTTA
>NZ_WBOL01000014.1:10268-101056 GCF_008973715.1 Nitrincola schmidtii | reverse complement strand
CGTGGAACCACCTGATCCCATCCCGAACTCAGTAGTGAAACGCGTCATCGCCGATGGTAGTGTGGGGTCTCCCCATGTGAGAGTAGGTCATCGCCAGGCACTTAATTCTAAGAAACCCTTGTCACTCAGTGGCAAGGGTTTTTTATTATCTGCTCGAAATCATGCGTTTGTACACAATCTGATAAGATCAAATGATGACAGTGAACCGTACAATTCGCAGTATGAATTTTTTCAAGGTAGAATTACTCTACTATTTCACTAGGTTATTAGGCGGTGTGTAAATGTCTGAGACGGTTCTATATATTTTAATATTGGTTTTTACAATTCTTTCAGTTGGTTTAGCTTTCTTCGTTTGGAAAAAATCTACTGAACTTAAAATAAAGAGGCAAAAGCAAGAAGCTTCCATTCAAGCCCATGCTATCGCAGCTCAGGAACAGAAAGATTATCTAATCGATAGCATTCGTATCATTTCTAGGAGTATCTATGATGGCCAGTGTCCAATGGCTGAAGGGTGTATTCGACTGAAAGTGTTGATCGATAATTATGCACCACAATTACATCAGCAGCCTGAGCTACAAGTGGTAGAACTTATGTATTCAAAAACTTCACATATCCCTACATTAGAGGCATGGAAAAGACTTTCATCAAAGGAAAAAATACCTTTCCAGGAACAGTTAAATTCGCTAGAACAACAGTACTCAGATGAGATTCGTAAAGCCGCCCTTTTCTTAAAGGATTATGCTTTCGATAAACGAGTACATTAATGGAATTTTTCATTGTTTTTTTTGTGAGTGCTGTATTTCTTTTGCTTATTGGCATAGCAATGGCCTTTGGTAAATCTCCTAGCTATCGTCCAGATAGAGCATATGTGCTTAAGCTTATAAAAGGTATCGAGGACCAAACCACTAGTCCTCAATCCTGGGACATGCTAATTGGCTACCCTATCAGTCACGATCCAGAACTAGAAAATATCAGACGTTGGCTTGTGGCTATTCATGAGGGCACTGATGGACAAAAGCCAGCTAGAGAGGGGATCAACGGTTTTATATATGACAGAGAGTCAAGAGCGAGGCTTGCTCCTGTCATTGTACAGTTGGAAAAATTAATTGAAGAAACGCCTGTTACTAAAGAGTTTTAGTTTTTAAAAACGTTGTAGATTGTTGACTACCCTAGCAAGCTGATTGTATGCACTCCATATGTTTCTGATATCACGGCTTATCACGGCTTTCTTTAAGCGTTCAGCAACCATTTCTATCTCTGGATGATCAAATAATCCTGCAAATCCATAAAGTTGATGTGCATTTCGAGCAAGGCTTTCGTAATCTTTCGCGTAGATGCGCGATTGTATTTCCTCTAATTGACGTTTTATTTCGATTTCAAACTCAGACTTATTCGTTCCTGCTGATGTAACTTTGCCTCTTCTAAAATCTAATGTGCTTAATAGAGCATACAATTTTTCAATATTTAAAGGTTTAATAAGAACTCTACCGATTCCTATTTGATTTAGCAGTTGTTGCTCACGAGAAGAGATGTTTGCCGTCAAAGCTATGATTTGCGCCTTCGGATGTTGCTCTAAAATAAGTTTAGAAGCTTCAATGCCATCCATATCCGGCATGTTGATATCCATCAAAATAATATCAGGCATTTTAATGTTAATTTCATCAATGGCTTGTTTGCCTGTAGTGACTTCTCGCGTCTTTATACCAGCTTGCCTCAAAATTCGCTTAACTAGAAGCCTGTTATAGTCATTATCTTCAGCTATTAGTATTTCCAATGAATCTAATTCGTAATCTGTATCATTAAGTGAATTATTAAGTTCCTTTGAGTTACAGATACACTTTAGTAATTGAGATGATGAAAGAGGCTTTGTAAAGCTTAAGGCTTTAAAATTTTTAAGGGAGTCTCGTCTAATCGTAGCTGGGTGCAGGATAATTATTTTTGCAATGGGAAATTGCTGTCTAAGCGATTCTGTTTTCCGATAGAGTAATTCTAAATTATGATCATTGGCAGCATGGCTAATAATTATATGCGAATATTGCTCAGCTGTGTTCAAAGCATCTTCTATACGCTCTACGTCCTTACATGCAATGTTATGATAACTAAAAGTATCAGATATACTCTTTCTTGAAACAGTATTACTTTCTATTACTAGTATATTGAGATTTTCATCAGATAATCTAATGCTGAAATCTTCAATTTCATCTATCTCAAAAGGTTCAACTTTAACCTCAACAGGTATTGTAACAACAAATTTACTACCTTTTCCTGACTTGGTTTCAACATGTATGTGCCCATTCATTAGCTTTATTAAACGAGAAGTAATAGCTAAACCTAGACCTGAGCCCCCATACTTACGGCTAATACTATTATCTGCTTGTGTAAAGGATTCAAACATTTTATTTTTATAATTCTCGTTGATCCCTATGCCTGTATCCTCTACAGAAAACATAAGCGTCTTTTGCTTATGAAAATATTCTGTATGAAGTTCTATATGTCCTCTATCGGTAAATTTAATCGCATTACCAATTAGATTGGTTATGATTTGGCGTATACGTGTTGGATCGCCCACCAGTAATTCTGGTAATTTGAATGAACCATTCAGTATCAGTTCTATTCCTTTTGCATGGGCGGCAAGAGCCTGCATTTCTATAGCTTGATGGAATAGCTTTTCTGGATGAAAACTAATGAATTCTAATTCTATAGCATCAGATTCTAACCGTGTGAAATCAAGAAGATCATCAATTAATGTCAGTAGCATCTGTGAGGTGTGATCAATAATTTTTAGATAGTGAGCACGTTCTTGTTCAGTACTACCTTCCTGAATCATTCGTGTAAATCCGATTACAGAAGTTAGCGGGGTTCTTAGCTCATGACTCATTCGTGCTAAAAATGCATCTTTCGCTCTGTTTGCTGAATCGGCTTTCTGATGGGCTTTTGTCAATTGATTGTTTTTAATTTCAAGCTCTTGAAGACTGACAGAGAGAGCTTGAGTTGCCTGATTAATTCGGTTTTCCATTTGGTAATTTGATTCTTCTAGAGACTTAGCAAGCTCATTTATGCCCTCTGCTAGTTGATTGAATTCTTCTGTATTTGAACCCATTGCACGAGTACTTAAATTTCCGCGTCTTAACTGGCTTATGATGATAGAAAGCTGTTTTACCGGAAGACTAATCTTTCTACCAAAGTAATTTGATAGTAAAAAGGTTATCAAAAAGCCTGCTAAAATTATAAAAAGGCTATTACGTATAATTTGATACTGCTGCTGTCGAATGGGTTCATCTGAGAAAACTATAATTACCCAGCCAGTAATGTCCTCATTTGAACTCTTGTCTTCAATGCTACTTGCACTCAGCGTTCGGATCGGCATAGGTTTCACAGGGTGACTAAAGAGCCATTCTTGTGCTGTTCGAGAAGTTGGATCTGGAGGTATGCTTAATGAAACATCGAACACATCTTCCCTATGAATAACTAATAGGTCTTGATCTGTAAAAATGACATCGATAACTAATGGATTCTTTATTAATTGTTGACTCAGTGGTGCTAGTTCAGCAGGATTATTACTTAAGATCCCAAATTCGGCAGCTGCAGCTAGTAACTGACTAAACTCCTGACCTTTTTCTATCATCCCTTGCTCTGCATTTTCTACTTGTGTATAGATAAAAAAACTGCCTAAGAACAACGTTATGGCAAGCATTGGAAAGATAGATAAAAATAAGACTCTCTCTCGAATATCGTTTTTAAATAATGACTTCATCTATCAATCTCTTTCAACTGTTCGGTAAGGAATTCAGTATCTGGAAGATTCATCCTTAATGTTCTTGCGGTAGAATCATTAACCATGATGGTAAATTCCTTAGGAAACGAAGCAGGTGCTAGATTTCCATGAATTAAGAGATTTACTAAGGTTTCACGCGTTTGAAGCGCTAGTTGTTCTGTAGTTGAATAAAGTGATACTACCGCACCTGCTTCAGAATAGCTGGCCGAAAACCCAATCAACGGTATTTTGTTTCGAAGTGTTATGTAGAGAGCCCATCGAGATACGCTTCTATTAAAATTCGCATTATCTGGTATAGCTAAAAATACATCACTTCTCTGTATGAGCGGCGTTAAAATCTGTACTGGGTTCTGTGTTTCATCTAGAAATGCATGATGAGTCACAAAGTTTAGTGCTTGGCCATAACGCTCAAAATTAGATCTTTGTGAAATGGAAGTTTGTCCAAAAACAGTACCAATGCTTTTCGCATCAGGTGCGATAAGTTTAACAAGTCGGATTTGACGCTCTATAGGTTGATCCATAAAGACAGCAGTCAATGAATTCTGGTTTAGATCTGCTTTGTTGTGTTTTGTTATCAGTGTTTGATAGGTTTGTGCTGGAATCAAGGTGCATATGAGTTGATCTTCTAATGCTAGGTTCGTTATTGCTTGATCACAGGCTCTTGTGCCGATAGCGACAATCACCAAGCCTTCTAAACTTACCTCTGATTTAGTGTGTTCAGTGTATAAACGAATGGTGGCAGAAACGCTGCTATTTTCAACGATTAATGCAGCAATTTCATTGTGAATTTTTTGGTCGTCGCTTAGTAAGATTAACAGTTCTTTTGAATAGGATGCAGTCGAAAATACTAAAAGTATGAATAGCAATATACGCTTAATACTATTGTAGGTCCCTTTCTGCTTATGCATCCTTACACACCTAATCCATTGTGATGTTTAATTGAACAAATATTCTTCTATCAAATTTATGATCTTGATAGAAAGTTTGATAGCTATTATCAAATGCATTCTGAACCAGTGTTGATAGTTCTATCTGGCTGTTCTTACTCCGCCATGATTTAGCAAGTTTAATGTCAAGTCTTTCATATTTAGGTTGGTGTAATAAGTTGTAGCTTCTTCTCCATAGAACATCATCCATAAAATAGTAAGTAGCACTTAAATTTAGATCGGGTCTAGCTTCCCAGTTTGCGAGTGAAGATAAAGTATGACGCGGTGCAAGTTGAACATCTGGAAATATACCTGCAGAACCTTGATTCCAAGATTCTACGTTGTTGTTCAAATAACTGTAGTTAAATAATAACCATACTGTGTTGCTCGGTTGTAATTTGATTTGAGTTTCGAACCCATTGTTTTGCCATTGCCCAATATTTCGCCTTTCCCCGACCATACCCTCTTTAAAATTCATAATGGCTTCGGAGATATTTTCTTGAAAAAGTCTTATATCTATAGAACCCTGTAATTTATTCAATTGATGATGAATACCAAGCTCGTAACTGATTATTTTTTCGGGATTTAATTCTTGGTTTTCTCGTTCAAGGATGCGGTTAGGTAAAATTGTATAATTACCATTTCGCTCTAATAGTGATGGTAAACGGTTACTGCTGCTATAGCCTAATCTGATACTTGTCTGTGGTAAAAGCTGGTAGTTTACCCCTAGACGCCCGGATGTTGCATTAATAACATTGTTTTCATATTCATGCATTAAACCAGCATTGATAATTACCTTAGGCAGTAAATGTATTTCACTGCTGTTGAATAAACGAAATTTATCGCTGGATACTTCACCTGATTGAAGCAGAACGGGACTTGAGGATTTTTCTTTTCTTATCCCTATTCCCGTGAAGCTATGAGCTGTTTTATTTTCGATTTCTATTGCTAATTCCATATCCCACAGAGATGTTTTTCCATGTTCGCGATAGCCTCGAAATTCTGGATTGTTCTGAAGTAAATTGACAGAAATGGCTTCATCTTTGGTGATAAATCTTGTTATATCTTCGATTGAAGGTTTTGATTCATTAAGATTTAATAAATTACGGTATGACCTAACATGCAAAGTTTTATCGTTATTTAAGACTTTTGACCAGCGTAGGTGTTGATAGTTGGACGAATAATTTTGTTTCGCAAGATAGCGTTCCCCATTTGGAAAGCGATTCTCATAATCATATAGATAGCCAATATGTGTATAGCCTTGATCAACCCCGAAATTTAGACTAACGGTGTCATTGATGGTAGGGGACCAAATCCATTCACTATTAATATAATTACGTTCATGACTATCCTTGAATCTGCTATTACCATCATTAGTTTCACTGGAACCACTGAAACGGTAAAAAGTACCTTCAAACTGCCCAGAGTGAGACAGCTGCGCTGATTGTGAATTCATCGATCCGACAATAGCTGATGCTTTCCAACTATGATCTGTCATTGGCGATTTAGTAATGAAGTTTACGGCGCCAAGAAAAGCATTCGAGCCTTGTGTAGCTGAGTTTGACCCACGAATAATCTCAACTCGATCTATATCGTCGATATGAAGCCCTAGAGTATGCCATAAGACGGTGGATAGAAGGGGGAGGTAAACCGATCTACCGTTAACCATGATTTCAAGCTGATTTGGAAACTGATTGTTAACGCTATGATAGTTTGCGCCTTGCCGATTGCTGTTCAAATGAAATACTTGAAATCCAGGAGCTAAGGCTAAAATGTCAGTTAATGTCTGTGCACCCGATGCTTTGATCATGCGCTGATTTATAACTGATACAGATGCAGGGGACGTATGAGGATTTTGCTTTAAACGTGAAACGGATGTAACGGACGGTAGCTCACCAAATATATCGGATTCTTTTAACACTAATGTGTGTGCAGGCAACAGGGGACTAAAAGCTACTAAAGTGCTTAGTAATCCAAACTTGCTAGGAGTTTTGGTGAGCTTTTTTAAGTTATATTTGGTTTTCCTGACCATGCGATTCCATCCAACATAATTCCATAATGCAACAGTTTTGACCCTTTCAATCATATTTTAAACGAAAGGTTAGAAAAATACGACGTTCAAAGTCATGGTAGTCGTAAAACTCCTTATAGGTGGGTCCAAACGCATTTTGTATGACTAGTGCAGCTTCAGCTTGTGTTTGTGAGCTAGGTGTCCAAGATTTTGCTGCTCTTAGGTCGGTTCTATTATACGCTTCTCTGATGTCGCCTTCGAACCAGTGCATTTGATCAACATAATAATGTGCTGCACTGAGTTGTAGATCTGATGTTGGTTTCCAGCTGACAAGTGCTGATGCACTATGTCTTGGAGCTAGATGATTCCTGGTAATGAATCTTGATCCATTATTAAAGCCATCTTTTGTAGAATTGATATATGTATAATTCAACAGAAGCCATAGGTTGTCTTTGGGTTGAATTTTTAACTGTAACTCTGCCCCATTATTTTCCCATGATGATATATTTTTTTCTATTCGTGTGGTATTGCTTCCATTAACCTGTGACAGTGGGAGGATTATTCTGTAAGTTTCGATACCTTGAGTTATTTTTTCATTAAAGATTCTAATATCTAAGTTGCCATTAATGTTTTGAAAGTTATAAAGAAGGCCTACTTCTTTACTGTTGACTTTTTCGGGGTTTAAATTTTGATTAGGTCTCCTAATGGCGTTGTATATCTCATTATCAAGACCATCGTAATAGTAAGTAGTCTCACCATAAGACTCATAAAGTGAAGGTAGACGTTCACTATGGCTAAGCCCAGTTCTTAAGGTTAAATTATTTGTTATGTGAACATTTAGTGCAGTTCTGAGTGATGTAGCTTCAGATCTTGACTCTTCATTTTCATGCAGAGCTCCCAAATTAATCGTATAAATAGGTGAGGGGTTATATACGGAATTGAAGAAAACTCTATACCTTTTTGTACTTATGTTTCCGTTATCAAATAGAGTTCTCCCTGTACCAATATCTTTTCTATAGCCTAAACCTATTACTGACGATAAGTTGGCTTGTGTATAAATCCCAGAAACTTGTAGATCTTCTTGTCGTGTTGATCCATTTTCATTATTAAGTCTTACGCTTGGAGTGCTATTAAGCGAATTTGCTGAATCATTAACAGCAATACAACTTTTTTCCAATTTTTCTGGGAGTTTTGAGCAGTTATCGAATATTTCAGGGTTGTTCATCCATATAGTATAGGCTTCATATGATACTGATTTGAGCACCTCTTCAAAACTGGGTGCTTGCTCTTTCAAAGTTAATTCATTTCTATAGCCTGCTACCTCGATTGACAAGCTATCGTTTACAGTTCGATTCCAGATAAGGTGTTGAAAGTTAGAACTGTAGTCCCTTTCTTTAGTTACAATACTATCGGGTGTTTCGGATGCTTTAAGTGATCCAATGGTTGTATAGCCTCTATCAATACCCGTTCTGATTTCTATTTGGTCTTGAGTACTTGGTGCAAAGCTGCCACTGAAATTCAAATAATTGCGTCTAGCTCCATCTGAGAACTGACGACTGCCACTGTTTTCTTCGTAACCATAGGACAAGCGGTAATGTCCTATCGGCGTCAGTCCACTAAATCTTGCATTGGTATTGCTGGTATCTAGTGATCCTAGCGTAACTGATCCGCTCGCTTTTGATTCTGTGGAAGGATGGCGAGTAATGATGTTAATGGCACCAAGAAATGCATTTGAGCCATGAGTGGCTGTGTTTGATCCTCTTACAATCTCAATTTTTTCAATATCATCTAAATGTAAACCCAGTGACGTCCAATCGGGTGATGATATGAGCGGCATATAAACCGATCTCCCGTCAATCATCACTTCAAGACGTCTAGGAAAGTCATCACTATGGCCATGATAGGTCACCGCGTACTTATTGGTATTGACATGCGCCACTTGAAAACCGGGAACAAGGCGGAATAGATCCGGAACAGTCTGTGCTCCTGACGCCTGTATGGTTGCCCGATCAATAACAGTCATGGAAACAGGTGCATCACTTAAGTGCTGTGTTAAGCGGGTTGCTGATGTAACGGTTGGAATATCGATTAAGAAAGCATTTTCATCAAGCAGTAAGTCTGCCGCACTATGGGTGCTTAATATGCAGAATGACAGTAACGTTATGATATTTTTAGAGTAATTTTTTGTTGGCATTACAGCTATTGATCCTAGGTATATGTTGGAGGTGTTCGATTAGTTCGAACACCCAGCCGATTGATAAACCCAGTCCATGAGCGTTTGTTGCATGCGTGTTCCATGGCCTAAATGTGCTTCGGGGTGATTGATTAAGAGTACCACCATCACATCTTCGTTGCAGCGATTTCTGACATAACCCGTAATGGCTGAAACTTGATTTAGTAGTCCGGTTTTTAAATGTTTTTGTCCCGCTGCTGCATTATTTCGATACTGTCTGCGCGTTGTTCCATCTATCCCCGAAATCGATAAAGAGGAGATAAACTCAGGCCTTCTTGGGCTATCCCACCCTACTTGAAGGATTTGTCCTAGTTGATTGGGAGAGATCCGAGCGACTCGACTTAAACCAGAGCCATTGTCTATAAACATTCCCTGAGTATTTACGCCCGCCTCCCTTAATACCTCGATTAAGGAAACTCGCGCTTTCTCAAGAGTAGCCGGTGGTCCCATTCGGCTTGCGCCAACCGATAGTGCCATATGTCGAGTCATGACATTGTGACTCCACTTATTGGCTACTTTGATGAGATCTGCCAGTGGACGCGAGTGGTGAACCATCAGTGTATGACTATAATTCAAAGCAGCACCTTGGTGGCTAAGAATATCCCCTGTGATTTCTCCGCCCCACTGTGCCCAATGTAACCGGAAAAGCTCTGCAGCATTGAAATCTGGGGCTACCGCTGTTCTTAGTAATTCGTAATTGCCGCAATTAACCGGATAGGCGCCGCTAAAGGTAACTTCGTTTCGGCCAACGTCATATCGAATACCACGCTGCCAGGCATCGCAGTTACCATTACCACGTGTTAATTGATTGTTAATTTTCAGTCCAGGAAGAGGAGGTTCTGCTTCAATTCGAATTGAGTTTCCCTCTGGAATGATATGAAAACGAATAGAGTTGGAGTTGACATGCAGTGCGTAAGCCAATTGATTGTAAGCACGATAAGGTTGTCCGTCAAAAGCGCCCGGATCTTCCGTAGGAAGCATAAAGTAACTGGCATCTAAGATGACATTACCTTCAATACGTCTTAAGCCTGTCATTCGCTGAAGATCACGCAGCATTCGCCAATGCTCTTCACTGACTGCTCCAGGATCTCCCGTGCCACGAATGATTAAGTCACCTCTCAATACACCATTCTCAACTGGGGCAGTAGATCTGAAGCTTGTTGGCCAAGTATAAGCAGGCCCCAATTCCAGTAATGCGGCTAAGGTCGTTGCGACTTTAATAGTCGAAGCAGGATTAAACAATCTGTCAGCATTATGCGAGACTATCGGTACCGCACTATCGACAGGTTTAACCCAAATGCCCATTGCGTCGGCAGGCAATGATTGAGATTGTATCGCTTGCCTCAAACTTTCTGGAAGTTGAGCATTGACTGAAGAACTGAAAAAAACCGCTAGAAACATAGCGCAGAAACGCTTAGCTATTGCAGTTTTGCGAGAGAGTGGTGCCGTCATTAAAGCTCTCCATGAGTGATATATAAAATGCATTATCTCAAAGCAACGGTCAGACACAAGCTTTCCATTATGATTCGCTGTTTTATTCGCATCTGCTAAGATGGTGCGAGTATTGTGGAGTCATGGATATGAATGAAGAGAAACAACCTCCTGTTATCAGTGAGTCATCGGATGGAGTGCAGCTGAGAGGAGAGTGGACAACACCCTATTTAAAGCAGCTACAGAAAATTTCCAAAAATAACACGCGACATCAGGTTAATCATATCGCTATTGCTCAACTAGACCCGAATGGTTCAAGAGTTTTGCTTGAGCTGATTGGCAATGAACCCAGTGCTTGGCCTGAAGGTTTAACCAAAGAGCAGCGCGGTTTGTTAGAGTTAGTTCGTGAAAAAGTGGGTCCTGTTCCAGCACAGCAAGAGTCAGTAAACCTATTGGCGGCACTGGGTCAGCAAGTGTTTCGTGTGATCCGTCATGGGCGCGAATTGTTGGAGTTTGCTGGTCAGTTATCAGCCTTAGTGTTCAGTTTGATTCGTCATCCTAGACAACTGAAAATTAAAATGTTGCTAGATGTGTTGCAGCGAGATGGTCTTAACGCAGTCCCCATTATTGCGTTATTAGCCTTTTTGCTGGGGGCGGTGATCGCTTTTCAAGGTGGACTCCAATTGGCAACTTATGGTGCCAATATCTTCGTTGTGGAACTGATCTCCTTAATTATGCTGCGTGAGTTAGCGCCTTTGATCTGTGCCATTATCGTTGCTGGACGCTCTGGGTCAGCGTTTGCTGCGCAGTTAGCTACCATGCAAATGAATCAAGAAGTCTTGGCATTAAAAAGCTTAGGGCAAGATCCTTTTGCTTGGTTAGTTTTACCTAAACTATTAGGCTTAATGATCGTTATGCCTTTGTTAACGGTGTTGTCGATGCTGACCGGTATTGGTGGCGGTATGTTTGTAGCAATGGTGCAGTTAGATTTGAGTCCTGTTGAGTTTATTCAACGCTTTGGTGCCGTGGTGGATCCGATCCATTTTTGGGTTGGCCTGATCAAAGCTCCTGTGTTTGCGTTGATCATTGTTAATGTGGGCTGTATGCAGGGGTTGTTAGCTAAAGGCGGCGCGGAAGCCGTAGGTCATAGGACAACACGAAGTGTCGTTCAGAGTATATTTTTGGTAATTATTGTTGATGCACTTTTCTCAATATTATTTGCTCAGCTCGGATGGTGATGATGGAAGAGCACAAGGTTATTGTTGAGTTAAAGCAAATTGCCACCCGCTTCGGTGACAACATCGTCCACGAGAAACTGGATTTAAAAATTTTAGAGGGGGAACGTGTTGCTTTAGTTGGAGGCAGTGGAACAGGTAAATCGGTACTGCTGTCAGAGATAGCGATGCTAAGAGAACCTGATTCAGGAGAAATAGAGCTATTTGGTGAACCTATCACCCAAATGAGCGGTCGAGAGCTACTCGCGCAACGGCAAAAAATCGGTATGATGTTCCAGCAGGGAGCATTATTTTCCAGCCTAACGGTTTTGGAAAATATTATGTTACCGATTCGAGAGCATCAACATATTTCAGGGTCACTGTTAAAAGATTTAGCGATGCTGAAGTTGCGCTTGACCGGTTTACCCGAGCATGCCGCTCACCTTTATCCTCAATCCCTAAGCGGCGGCATGTTAAAGCGTGCAGCGGTATCACGTGCTTTGGCTCTCGATCCCCCTTTATTGCTCCTCGATGAGCCAACAGCGGGTTTAGACCCCGCAGGGGCTGCCGCTTTTGATGATATGTTGCTAGAGCTTCATGCGGCACTGAATTTAACCTTAATTTTAGTGACGCATGATCTTGATTCGATTTGGACGGTTACCAATCAAGTCGCCTTTTTGGGAGAGCGCAGAGTGTTGATGAAGCAACCTATAGAGAAAATGGTTAAAGATACACATCCGGTGATAGAGGCTTATTTTGCAAATGAACGTGCTAAGCGAGCGATTCGACAGGAGCTGATTTAATGAATCCAAGGATTAACTACACCCTCGTCGGTGCTTTTGTCATATTAATGGTCGCTGTGGGTGTTGGTATGTTGGCCTTAATGACGCGCGATGACCGTCAAACTCAATGGCTTCCCTATGTTACTTATTTTAATGAATCCGTAGCTGGACTCAATGAACGCGCTACCGTGCGCTTTTTAGGGGTTCCGGTAGGTGTGGTTGAAAGTATTACGCTAGACAAAGAACAAGAGGGGCGCGTCAGGTTAGGATTAAAGATTGACCCTAGCGTACCGATTCGTGAGAGTTCTATTGCAAGTCTTCAAAATCAGGGTATTACTGGACTTCTGTTTGTAGAAATACAAAGTGGTCAAGCAGACTCACCTAGATTGGAAACATCCGACGCAAGCCCCGCAGTGATTAAAAGTAGTCCATCTCGATTGTTGCAGATTTCAGAAGCACTTAATGAAACCCTGAATCGTTTTAATGAATTATCTGATAATTTATCCGAGTTAACGCGTCATTTAAGTGCATTGAGTGATGACTCTATGCGCCAACAGTTAGACAGCCTAATTCAGTCCATGGTTAGCTTAAGTCAAACAGCCGAGCGTCAGTTAGATCAGCTAGATACTGACAGTTGGGATAGGTTAGCAAGGTCAATGACAGAGTTGGCTGAGTCTTTAACACAGCAAAGCCAGGCGTTGCCGGATGAAATGGCATCTTTTAGGCAACTTTTGGCAGATAATTTGGATCAAACCAATCGTCAATTAATGGCGATGTCTAGGGATAGCCAAGTGCTCGCTCGAGAGTTGGCACCTTTGATCAGAGAAACGAGAGCGCTAAGTGAAACATTAATGCGTCAAGGTGATGTGTTAATTAGAGGCCCCGGTCAATTACCGGCTGGACCAGGAGAGTAATGTAAATGAGAAAGCAGATGGCATCACTGTTAGTGGTCATTGGAATTGGGTTTATTGGGCTAGCGGGCTGCAGTGTATTACCAGAAGCAGGGCCGGCACCCACTCAACTTCAGTTAATGTCTAATATAGATGAAGACAGAGTTGCTGAAACCGTTTGGTCGAAAGAAAGGGGTACCTTGGTTATAGAAACCCCTCAAGCAACAACTGCATTAAATAGCCGTGCGTTATGGTATCAGACAGGCGAGCATCAGCTAACACCCTTTAGAGATCATATCTGGACTGAACCACTGCCTATGCAAATGGAACGTTTGGCTGCAGAGTACCTAAGTGCTCACTTACAAGGTGTAAATGTGTTGACCGATCAGCCTGGTATTATGGCTGAACATCGTTTACGCATTCACCTTCATCAATGGCATCTAGATCAAACATCTCAGCGCCTGTTAGTGGTCATTCATGCTGATTTAATCCGACAAGATGGTCAGCCTGTTGTGAGTTGGCAATGGCAGCAATCAGAAGCCTTGCCAGAAGTGACTGCTCCGGGTTTAGCCGTAGCAGGTCAGGTTTGGCTGTATAAATGGTTGGCTGAACTTAATGAGCGTTTATTGCCTTATTTATAACTTATCATGATCAATCAAATTAGATTAGATTCATAATGAATGATTTAGGAGAGTTCTATGTCACATCCGTTACCAGCTATGAGAAAAATAACAGATGATTTGAGTGCTTGTGCACAATTGACACAGGATGATATCAAAGCCTTATCAGAACAAGGGGTTAAAACCCTGATCTGTAATCGACCTGATGATGAGGAACCTGAACAGCCATCTTCAGCAAGCCTAAAAGCCTATGCAGAAGAATTGGGATTGCAGTGGTTTTATTTGCCAGTAATTTCAGGTCAAGTGGAGGACGGTCAGGGAGATGAGTTTGGACAGATTCTAGCCCAAGCGAAGACACCTATCGTGGCCTTCTGTCGTTCAGGGGCGCGCTGTGGAATGCTATGGGCATTAAGTCAACGTAAGCAACAAGACCCTAAAGCCTTAGTTGATCAATTAAAAGTATCGGGTTATGACATGCCTGATTTCTTTGCTAGGTTAATGAGTTAATTTGTCTAGCTCACCTCTTGCCAGTCAATTACAGCGCCCCCGATTGCGACCTGCTTTCGGGGTGTTGGTTGCGGGTCATCGCCAACAGCGTTTGAATCAAAACTGGTTGCAACAACAGTCTGAACGAGAAAGTGCGCTACGTTCAACGCTTAAACAATTGCTGCTTGATCTAGACGTTTCGGCGAATGACGCTTTTGCTAAGGCAAAAAGTGTGTATGCTAATGAGCCAAGCCAGCTAAAGTTAATCACGGGAGAAGCCTCAGGTGTTGATGAGGTCGTTGCTGAGCTGGCGCATGAGTGTGGATATCATTTAGCTGCCATCACGGCTCAGGATAGTCATCAAGCAAACCGTCGTGCAGCTGACCAGCGAGTGATACTTGGAATGCACTCCCCAGTGCTAAATCAAAACCTGTCTCAAGATGATTACTCACTTCGTGATGAGCTTGCTCTGAGTTTTTCTGATTTACTGATCGCCGTATGGGATACTCAAGAGCCTCTTATTATTACCAGTGGTACTGCGAGAATTATTCGTACAGCCTTAATTCGACGTAAACCGGTTCTGTTATTGAGGTTAGACCCTAATCTTGATCAGCCTCAACTCTTAATTAATCGCCCAGCAATGCTGACTGACTCACATCTGCTTGAGTTAGAGGCGTTGAGTAGTGATAACGAAGCATTGTTGCAGTATTTTACGCTGATGCAAACGCAGTCACAGTTAAGTCTTGCAATATCGGAGTGGATGGACCTGCTGCTTTTGCCTTTCTTACCTGCGATGCAACCCGATTCAGCTGAAAATAAACGTTTAGCAAAGATAGCAGCTCAACCTTCACTGCTAGGTTTTTTGTTTTTATGGATTAAGTTTCTTTTTCTACCCAGCGTTAATCAGCGTCCACCCGGTCTGTTTTCATGGTTAGCTGGCGCTAAGCAATGGCTACAAGTGATGTTAAACCCTCCTAACCCATCACAATCAAGGCGTCTGATGGAGTTGTTAACCAGAGGTTACGATACGTTAAGTGTGAAAGAGCGCTTAATAGGACGATTACATCTATTTTGTTCTGCTATTGCTCGTTTGAATTGGACAGATTTGAAGACATCTGTACAGATGGCTTCTCGGTCTAAAGGATACCAAAAAGTGACCCCGTCGAATGGTGTTACTCACCCTATAGATGAACCCGATTTAGAACACATTTTTAGTTGGGCAGAAACACAGGCTGACTGTTTTGGTCGCCGGCATCGTGACGGAATATGGATGATCTACTATGCTGCCGCGTTTGCCGTATTTTGTGCTGTCGCGGGTGCGTTAAGTATATGGCCAGCCAACATGCCTGGTTTACTGATGATCTGGGCAGTATTCGAGTTTATTTTACTCAGATTTATTGTCGGTCATGTGCTACAAGCTCGCTTCCGTGATTGGCATGGTCATTGGATGAGTTATCGCTATTTAGCCGAGCAGCTACGTTATTTACGTATTGGATTTCCCTTGCTAGTGTTGCCTCAAGCCTTTAATCGGCCTTATTGGAGCCCAAATGCCAATGCACGGGGTGGTCAGTTGAGCAGTGCAGAAAATTGGTTATTGCAGCGCGTATTAATTAGTTCTGGTTTGCCCGTGAGTCGATCAGACTCAACGCGATATTGTCTGACAGAACACAATTCAACGATGGCGAATTATTTACGTCAGGTGCTGGATGAGCATCGTCAATATTTTAGTCGTAGCCATGTGAATTTACATAGAGATCATGTTTATCTTCACCGACTGGCGTTCAGTTTGTTTTTCATCACTTTTTTAGCCGTGACATTACATTTCTTTGTTAAGATCTCATGGATACTCATTTTCACGGCATTTTTTCCCGCTTGGGGTGCTGCGATACACGGCATACTCAACCACAATGAGGTTGTGCGTATGTCGTCTTTAGCTGGGCAGGTCTCTGGGCAGTTGGCGGTTCTTGATGAAGCATGCACCGATTATCAACGAATGGCGGCAAAGAGAACCGATACTAGTGAGCAACAGCGATGGCGGCAGACACAAGAATTGCGACAACTCTTTGCCACCTTAACTCGAATCTTGTCGGATGAAAACCAGCATTGGCGTTCGCTGAATCGCCATAATCAGACAGATTTACCTGCCTAATTGAAAACATACCGTGGTTTTATTGAACTGTACCCGGTGGTATCTGATTTAAAACCTTACGACCTCGACGACTGTGTTGGCTAATGGCAACGCCGGTAAAGACAAGAGTGACGGCAAGCCACTGCTGAAAGTTGAGCACTTCATTCAGGAAAATATAGGCGAAAAACAAGGTAAATACTGGGATTAAGTTAGTATAAGCGCCAACTTTACTGGCATGCGTTCTGCTGAGTGCATAGTTATATAATCCATAAGCGCCTAGGGTAGAAAACACACCCAGATAAGCAATATAAGCAAACGTATCAACAGATATGCTTGCTGGCATTGGCATCATCAGTGCCAGTGGAAGAAAAAATACCGTCCCCAATAAGGTTTGTATCGCAGTCAAAAATAGCGGGCTATAGCGAGTCGTCAATTTTTTAACCACAAGGGTGTATCCAACAGCACATAGCATCGCCATGAGTTCTAGCGAATTTCCGAGCAAAGGATTAGGGGCATGACTACTTACGTCACTTCCCCATGACATCCAGATCACGCCTATCAACGCAATCACAAACCCAAGCCATTGGTTTTTAGCAATACGTTCTTTTAATAACAACCAAGCGCCTATAGCGACTAAGAGCGGTAAGATGCTGGTGATCATTCCCGCTTGTCCTGCACTGGTGTATTTAAGGGCTAAACTTTCGAAAATAAAATAGAGGCAGGGTTCAAATAACACCATCGCGGCTAACCATTTCCAATCACCTGCCTGATAGTTAAAACCTCGTTTCCACCAAGGAAGAATCAGTAAGAAGACGATACTACCGATAAACATGCGTAAAAAAATAACTTGCATGGGATGCATAACATCGACAGCTGCTTTCAGGGCAATAAAGGAGCTACCCCAAATTGCCATGGCTAATAGAAGCGCTGATCGGGCACGCCAATCTACAGATGAGCTAAGCATAGAGGTTTAAAAAAGTTCCAGCAGATGTTTATCTGATAAAGGGGTGACATCGACGGCAACCGAAAGTAAGTCTTTACCACCGCCATTCATGACTCCTTTGAGTGGGGTGACATCGGCAAAATCGCGCCCCCAGCCAAGGGTTAAGTAGCGTTCATCCGGAAGCGTGCCATTCGTGGGGTCGATTTCTAACCAGCCCCATCCTGGAATTCCTACTGCAAGCCAGGCATGCGTTGCATCAGCACCTTGTAGTTTCTGCTGTCCAGGAGGAGGAAGTGTTTCCATATAGCCACTGACATAGCGTGCAGGCAAACCGATAGAGCGTAAGCAGCCAATCGCTAAATGGGCAAAATCCTGACATACACCGCGACGACTATTCAAGACATCCAGTACGGGTGTCGCGATGGTGGTATGTTCTGGATCGTAAGTGAAGTCGTTGAATATTTGTAGATTAAATGCTTGAACCGCTTCAACAATGGAGCGACCTTTTTTAAAAGCTTCACTGGCATATTCCGCTAATGCTGGGTGACTTCGGATGAAGTCAGAATCCAACATCATTAAGCGAGCGTTTTGTAATAGGTTGCCAACGGAGCGATCCGTTTTGATGATTTCAACTGCATCATTCCAGCTAATATTGAAATTTTTAGGTGGCAGTTGTCTAGGTAGCGTAGTGATTTTGCTATTCAGTGTCACTTCAAGGCTAGAGTGTAACTCTTGGATCGTGAAATAACTGACACGGTTGCCAAAAAAGTCGACGCGCTCACGTAAGCGAATGGGCTTTGGGTCGATTGTGAGTTCTGCATCAATCACTTGCTGCCAAGGTAAGTCTCTGGGTAGCAAGCGTGCTTCATTATGGCTGAGTGTGACATCACTGCTGTAATCGTAACGCGTTGTATGGCGAAGATGGTATTTCATGTGTTTATTATCATTTTAGGATTGCATGGTCACTAGCTGAACAGGGGCTTCAACATGGCTAAAGTGACTGTGAGAAATGGCATTGGTCAATTCGGATAGAGGTTGTATCAGCTGATCAAGTAGCTCTGAGAGTACTTCTCTTGACTCGGCGCTTGTTTCTATCTGACTGAGCGTATCAATATCGACTAAGTGCAAAGCACTGGTGGCTTGAATCACTAATCGGGATTCTAAATTTCGGTAAGGCGTATGAGTTGGCTGAGGTAGACGTTGAATCTGTCTTTCTAGCCGCTTCAGAATATAACCAACCGATCGAGGATTGGTTTCGTCGAATAATAATAGATCGAGAATAGCGCTCGGATGAAGCTGTGAACGATAGCGACGGCGATAGACCGTAAAGTTATCTGTCGTTGCTAAGACCACTTCAAACAGAGGTATACCGGGCTGTCTTGCTGTTAAGAGTGCCAGTTTTAAAAGCTCTAATGTGCAGAGTACACGTTCAATAAAGCGCCCGATGTCTAAGAAACGCCAGCCATAATGGTGTGGCATGGTTTCATTACAGAGACCGAAAAAAGCGGCTAAATGAGTGACAACACCCTCGAGCTGGCGCTGTCCAACAATAATGCCTTGTGTGCGTGGCATGTCATTAAAGCGCTGACGAAGATTGTTCACTGTCCGCCATGCATCGTCACCTAAGTGATCGCGTACAGATCGACAGTTGCGCAAAAAGTGATTGAAAAGCCATGGCATGCCATCAGGATGATTTTCTTCAAATAACTCTAATAAACGATTTCGATAGCTTAGATAGAGCTGTTTGTGCCGCAACGGATCATCAAGATCAGTCACTTCATCGACTTCTGGTATCTCTGGAAATTGAATTTCAAGCGCCGTAAATAGGTCAGGTAGCAGGCCTGTTTCTTCCGACGACTGATCTTCTTGTAAAAAGCGTCCCAGCGTTTCTCGTAAAAGGCGTGAACGAATATCTAACCGCTCACCATAACGTCCCATCCAAAATAAACTGTCGGCGACGCGGCAGGCAAGGTCAGTACCGTCACGAGTCATGACGATAGGGCCGTTAGCTTGGCGCAGCATGCTGATATGGGGCTGAGGAACCGGTGCCATTACCCAAATATCTTTGACCGTACGACTTTCCATTAACAGTGTGCCGGGCTCACCTATCCAAGCTAATCCGCCTGGCATAATGCGATAACGGCGATCAGCAGCGTCGATAAATAGATGATCAGGCTCTATCAGACTGAAAAAGCGCAAGTTAACATGGCGAGCTTCAAAGCTATCCGTGCGTGTGTTGTAAGTGGGTGAAGTGGCCGCTTTCAGTTTAGATTGAGCAACGAATCGCCAAGGAGTCGCTTGAAGTTTGTCGAGCAGCTCCAGTAACTCACCTTCACCTAGCTTTTCAGGGCGAATCACTTTGGCTGGCTCGGTGATATCTCGAAACAGCCATTCTTCCGGTGAGGTTAGAATGTCAGCCAATTGCCTATCATCGCCTGCCCATAGGGTAGTGCGATGCTTGATCAACAGTGGTTCGCCCAGTAGTTGCTGACAAATCTCATCCAGATAGGCCGCTAACGCAGGATTTTCTAAAATCCCAGTTCCCAAGGCATTAGCAATTTCTACTTCACCATCTCGCGCGGCCTGCATCAAGCCGGGAACGCCGAGTAACGAGTCACCACGAAGCTCTAATGGGTCGCACCAAGGATCATTGATATGACGAACAATAACGTCAACTTGTCTTAGCCCACCCAGTGTTCGCATGGCAACCTGTCCATCACGAACGACTAAGTCTGCACCTTCTACTAACGAGAAGTTCATGTAGTTTGCTAGCCAAGCATGCTCAAAATAACCCGGACTGCCGGGGCCTGGAGATAGCAATACAATGTTGGGCTGGTCACGCTGGCTAGTGGATAATGACGCAAGGGCTCGATGTTGAGCCTGTAAGAAACCCGCTAAGCGTTTGAGAGGTGCTTCACGATATTGATTGGGGAAGGCGCGTGCTAGGGTGATACGATTTTCAAGCGCATACCCTGCGCCAGAAGGCGATTGTGTCCAATCACAAAGTACTTCCCATTCACCGGAAGCATTCCGAATCACATCAGTACCCTGCATGATCAACATGGGTCGACGTAAGGGTTGATCACTGACGACAGGAAGCAAGTAACTTGGAAAGGTGTGAATGAGTTCCGCTGGAAGTAAGCCACTGGAGATCAGTGTTCTTGGACCATACAGATCCTCGGCAATCGCTTCCAATAAACGAGAGCGTTGCATCAAACCCTTTTCTAGATGTTCCCAATCTTCTGTGCTGATGACATAAGGTAAACTATCAAGCTGCCATGAACGAAGCTGTCCTGGGTCGTCTTCGTAGGTGTTAAAGGTAACACCATTTTCATGAAGTAGGTTTTGTGCTTCTTCACATCGGCTTCGCAATGCTTCGCGATCCAGTTTAGAGAGTTCTTCGAGCACAGGTTGCCATTGTGCGCGAATCTTTCCCGATGCGTTCAACAGTTCATCAAATCCATGCATATTTGGAGCAAACGTCTGTCGGCTTTCAACATAAGCCAACAGACGCTGCTGCATGTCACTGTTCAGCAGGCTAAAGTCTGTCATTTTCTCGTTGTTCAATGATCAAAAGGACATATCATATCTCAGACTCGCCCGGATTGCTGTGGTTAAAACGCAAATCAAGCGTATGTGGATATTCTCCAAGAACAGCTTCTGGCGGAATAGAGCGTTTTCCTTGTGAATGTCCTTGCGACCAGAAACGCGATAAACGACGGGCTTCTGCTTCATTAGCATTGACAGGGAAGGTCTCGTAATTTCGACCTGCTGGATGAGAAACATGATAAATACAACCACCTAAAGAGCGTTGGTTCCAGGTATCAATCAAGTCAAACACCAAAGGCGCGTGCACTGGGATTAAGGGGTGTAAAGCTGAAGGGGGTTGCCAAGCACGATAGCGTACTGCTGCAACCGCTTCCGAATTTACCCCAGTGGGTTGTAAAGGCACACGTCGACCGTTACAAGTCAAAACATGACGCTCTGGGTTATAGCCAAACACTTTAACTTGCAAGCGCTCAACCGATGAGTCGACATAGCGGGCGGTGCCGCCACCACTCACTTCTTCGCCCAGCACGTGCCAAGGTTCAATCGCTTGGCGTAATTCAATGCGCACTTGATCATAAATGACTTCGCCATATTGCGGAAAACGAAACTCTAGGAAGGGTTCGAACCACTCTGGGTTAAAGTCAAAGCCAAAGCTTCGAAGATCATCAAGAATATCAAGCATGTCATGCCACAAATAATGAGGCATCATCCAACGATCATGTAGCTGTGTTCCCCAGCGAACTAGCTTCTTACGATAGGGGCTGCGGGTGAATCTAGCTACCAAAGCACGAATCAGTAACTGTTGCATCAAGCTCATTTGAGCGTGAGGTGGCATTTCAAAACCACGCAGTTCCAGTAGGCCTAAACGCCCCGTTGCTGAATCTGGCGAGAAGAGTTTGTCGATACAGAATTCGGCACGATGCGTATTGCCGGTGATATCGGTCAGCAAGTTGCGCAGTAAGCGATCCACCATCCAGGGTTGAGGAACTTCCCCTAATGGCATTTGCTGAATAGCAATTTCTAACTCATACAGTGCTTCATGACGCGCTTCGTCAATTCGTGGTGCCTGACTGGTTGGCCCCAAGAACATACCCGCAAACAGGAAAGATAAGCTAGGGTGATGTTGCCAGTAGGTGATCATGCTAGTCAGCAGGCTAGGGCGACGCAAGAAAGGTGAATCTGCGGGCGTTGCTCCCCCTAAGGTCACATGGTTGCCGCCACCGGTACCTGTATGACGTCCATCAAGCATGAACTTTTCAGTGCCCAAGCGAGATAAACGTGCCTCTTCATAAAGGCGAGTGGTGGTGTTGACCAGATCACGCCAACTTTTCGACGGCATGATATTGACTTCGATAACACCTGGATCGGGCGTGATCATGAACTTTTCAATACGCGTATCGGACGGTGGTGGATAACCCTCAAGACAGACAGGTAACTTCAGCTCCTTGGCGGTATGTTCGATATGTACTAGCAGTTCTAGATAGTCTTCCAGTTCAGCCAATGGTGGTAAGAAGACAAACAGTTTACCTTCACGTGGCTCAATACACAGGGCGGTATGTATAACACTGTTGGGTGTAGAGCTGGCCTTGGAGTCGATCGCTTGTTGCTCTTGCAGTGCTTGAGCGTCTCGATTTGAAGTTAATGGAGCCGCGGCAAGTTTTTGCTGTAAGGCGCTGTAACGGCTTGCAACCTCGCCGTGCATATCGGGCAAGGGTGGTTTTAACTCAAACAGTGACGCGGGTTCAGGAATTTCTTCTTTACCGGCGATAGGCAACTCGCTTAGGGGAAGGCGATAGCCCATGGGTGAATCCCCTGGAATCAGATACAGCTGTCGACGACGCACATGCCAATCACCAGAACGCCACGCCTTATCACGTAAATCGCGACTAAGTGGCAGGGTAAAGCCAGTAATCTCATCTAAACCACGTTCTAAGAGTTTCGCTAAACGCCGGCGATTCTCATCAGATTTCAGATCTTCTTTGCGTAGATCAATATCAACAGGCTGCTTTCTTTCCAGCCAGAGATAGTAATACGCATCCTCATAACAGGGGATAAGATTTTTCTCTTTCAGGTTGAGCCGGCGCGTCAAACTTTCGGCGAATTTTCTAGCTTCATCAATACCCGCACCATAATCCTTGTACATATCGGCTAGCCATTGGCTGTCTTGCCACATGGGATTCGCGTCACGACGCCAATAACAAGCCAGCGCCCATCGAGGTAAAGATTCACCCGGATACCATTTGCCTTGTTGATAATGAATCAGACTGTTAGGTGCGAAATGAGGGCGTAAACGACGCATTAAGATTTCAGCAAGACGGCGCTTATTTGGTCCTTGAGCCGCAATGGTCCACTCCGGCGCATCCATATCATCAATCGAGACAAACGTCGGCTCACCGCCCATGGTTAAACGTAAGTCTTCTGCATCCAACACCGCATCAACTTGTTCACCGAGGGCATTAATTTTTTTCCAAGCTTCTTCTGTGTAGGGTTTAGTCACACGGGGATCTTCGTGAACACGCTCAACCGACATGGAAAAATCAAAACTCACTTCACAGGGTTCTGTTGCGCCTGAAATCGGCGCAGCACTGGAAGGGTCGGGTGTGGCTGCCAGAGGGATATGTCCCTCACCGGCAAAAAGTCCAGAAGTGGGGTCGAGGCCTATCCAGCCCGCCCCAGGAATGAATACTTCTGTCCAAGCGTGCAGGTCGGTAAAGTCTTTGTCTGTTCCTGATGGCCCGTCGAGTGCTTTAACATCGGCGGTCAGTTGTATCAGGTAGCCAGATACGAATCTTGCCGCTAAGCCAAGATGACGTAAAACCTGAACCATTAGCCATGCAGAGTCTCTGCATGAACCTAGGCGTTTCTTTAAGGTTTCTTCAGCCGTTTGCACACCCGGTTCCATACGGATGGTGTACTCAATATCTTTTTCTAACTGTTGGTTGATACCCACCAAGAAATCAACAATCGCTGTGGGCTTATCCGAAACCTGCTTCAACCATTGGGTGAGTAATGGCCCATCTTCGGTAATTTCCAGATAGGGCGTCAGTTCTTTTTTTAATGACTCAGAATAGGTAAATGGAAAATTATCGGCATACTCTTCGACAAAAAAATCAAAAGGGTTAATCACGGTCATAGGCGCTAGTAATTCAACGCTCACTTCCAAATGATCTACTTTCTCTGGAAATACCAATCGAGCAAGATGATTACCAAATGGATCTTGCTGCCAATTGATGAAGTACTCTCCACCTGATATTTTTAGTGAGTAGGCATCGATAGGTGTTCGGCAATGTGGCGCAGGTCTCAGGCGAATTAAATGGGGTGAGACACCTACCGGTTTGTCAAAGTCATATCGTGTGGTGTGCTTCAGTGCAACGCGAATCGTCATGATCAGATATCCTGCTGAACAAATTGGCTAATAGAATCTATGATGGTTCATCAGCAACAGATATGCCACTTGTAAATTAATTTTTTACAAAATTGCTGATCGTCAGCATTTGAAGGCTGTTCAGAATCAAACTACAGTTATTTAAGGAGCGGGCAGTCGGGAGTAAATTGCCCAAATAAGAGGCATGTTTTGCCCTAAAAGGGTGCATGTGAACGTTTAAGGTGCGCGGTTCTTGTGTTTAAGCCTTATCTGCTAGCTGTATTAAAAGCTGGTATAGCATTTGCAAAGAAATCGCTATCGTAATGATGTCAACAATGGATACACGCTATGACAAAAGTGAACTGGCAAGAATATGCGTGCAATGGATTTTATGATGAGCTAATTGCAGCACCTGGAAACCCTCGCCCTGAATCTCAAATGCTATGTGATTATTTTCAAAACCTGGAAGCGGCAGAATTGATTGAGCATAAGCATGCCGTCGATGTCGCTATTCAAACCATGGGGATTACCTTCACGGTTTATTCTGAAGGTAGCATGATCGATCGCGCATGGCCTTTTGATCCTGTCCCACGAATTATCCCAAGGCCTGAGTGGGAAAAAACCGCAGCAGGGCTTCGCCAACGTGTGCAAGCCTTGAACATGTTTATTGACGATTTATACCACGATCAGCGGATCATTAAAGATGGCGTTTTTCCTGCTGAAGTGTTGGCGCAGTCGGCAAACTTTCGGCCTCAATGTGTCGGTATTTCTCCACCTCATAGTGTCTGGGCGCATATTTGTGGTTCTGACCTTGTGCGTGATGGTGATGGTACTTTGTATGTTTTAGAAGACAACTTAAGAGTTCCGTCCGGTGTTTCTTACATGCTTGAAAACAGAAATGTAACCAAGCGCGTGTTGCCAGAAATGTTTGCCACAGGACAGATACAGCCGGTTGATGATTATACCGACCAACTGTTTGATATGTTGGCCAGTATGTCACCACGACCGGGTGATGATCCGCAAATCGTGGTGCTGACGCCGGGTATCTATAACTCTGCCTATTACGAACACTCCTATCTTGCTCAGCAAATGGGTGTCGAGCTGGTCGAAGGACCTGATTTGATTGTCGGCGATGATGACTGCGTTTATATGAAAACGGTCGATGGCTTGCAGCGTGTTGATGTGATTTATCGTCGCATTGATGATATGTTCCTAGATCCAGAAGCGTTTAACCCTGATTCCATGTTAGGTGTGCCAGGTCTGATGCGATCTTGGCGTGCTGGTAAAGTGGCGTTAGCGAATGCACCGGGTGCTGGTGTGGCGGATGATAAAGTCGTCTACGCCTTTGTCCCTAAAATCATTCGTTACTATTTGGATCAAGATCCCCTCATCCCTAATGTGCCTAGCTACTTATGCATGTTTGAGGAAGATCGAGAGTATGTACTGGCGAACCTTGAATCCTTAGTGGTTAAGCCTGCTAATGAGTCCGGTGGCTACGGTATGCTGATTGGGCCTCACTCAACTAAGCGAGAACGTAAGGCTTTTGCAGAGTTAATTCGTTCGAATCCAAGAAATTATATGGCACAGCCAACCCTAAATCTTTCTACAGCACCGACTCTGTGCGGTAATGCGATGGAGCCGAGGCATGTAGATTTAAGACCCTTTATTTTATCTGGCGGCAATGACACTTATGTCACTACAGGTGGTTTGACACGTGTTGCCATGACGAAAGGGTCTTTGGTTGTAAATTCATCCCAGGGTGGTGGCAGTAAAGACACCTGGATCGTTGATGTGAAAGAGGGTTAAGTCATGCTGTCAAGAGTCGCAGAAAGTGTTTACTGGTTAGCTCGCTACCTAGAGCGAGCGGAAGATACCGCTCGTCTGATCAGTGTGAACAGTCATTTATTATTGGACTTTCCTAAAGCAACACGATTAGGTTGGTCAACCTTGGTTACCATTACGGGTAGTGAAGATATTTTCGATAAATATTACGAAGAGCGTGACGAAGTCAGTGTTTTGAACTTCTTGTGCGGTGATCGGCGCTATTCAGGTTCGATCATTTCTTCTTTGACTGCTGCACGTGAAAACTTACGAACGACACGTGATGTGATGCCTCAGCGAATTTGGGAAGAGGTTAACCAAGTCTATTTGGCGGTATCGCAGCAGGCGGAATCAGGTATTAACCCTCGCAACAGAGATGTTTTTCTTAATCGCGTTATTCGAAGCTGCGAAGCGGTGAATGGCATGATTGCAGGAACATTGAGTTATACGCAAACACGTACGTTCTTGATGATCGGTCGTCAAATAGAACGCGCTGATATGACCACGCGAATTATTGATGTGCGCTCAGCAAACTTATTGCCGAAAAATTCAGATGATTTTACGCCGTTTGAAACCTTGCAATGGGTCAGTGTATTGAAATCTTTGACAGGTTTTCAGATGTACCGCCAGCATGTGCGTTTACGTGTCCGTGGACCCGATGTGTTACGTTTTCTGCTGCAGGATCAACAGTTTCCTCGGGCAGTTGCCTGCTGTATTTCGCGGATAAGTCGCGAATTAGAAACCTTGCCCGGAGGCACACGTGCACTGGCAGCGGCGGATCATTGTCTTGTGCACTTAACAGAGGCCGATGTGTCGCTGTTAGCAGTAGAGCCGGAAAAGCTTCACCAATATATTGATGATATTCAGCTGGATATCAGTCAGTTACATGATCAGATTGCAGATACTTGGTTCCGCTTGGTTGAAGAAAGTCGGGTCTTGGCAGAGTTAACCCAAAGCCAAAGCTAGGGAATTAATCTTAAGTTGTCTCGACAAATGTGTGCCATCTAAAGACAATAAGCGTTTTATTAAAATGTAAGTGAGTTTTAGATGGCCCGCGAAGACGATATTAAGAGAATCAAGCAAGCTGCGATAATGTTTATGCTACTGGTGTTGGCGATGTTGTGGGCACCCGTAGCAGTATTGCTGGATGTCGTAGTGCTGAAGCATGGTATGCCAGAGCATGGTGTCACTGAAATAAGCCAAGAAACATTCCTTTTTATCTCCGCAATTATTATGTATCTCATGGCGTTTCGGCTAAATCATCAGCGTGGATTTCTGCTCTTAGTCGCCGGTTTGTTGTTATCTATGTTACTGCGTGAACTAGATTATCTTTTTGATTATATTCAGCATGGGTTTTGGAAATACCCAGTCACGGGTGTCATTCTTTTTAGTTTTGTTTTGGCCGCTATTTTTAGAAACAGCATTATTGCAGCAATGGCAGATGCTACTCGTTCCTATCCTTTTGCGTATATTCTTGCGGGACTTGCCGTCGTGCTGTTTTTCAGCCGAGTATTTGGGACAGGTTCTTTATGGGGAGCAATTTTAGATGCGGGTGCTGGCGTTCAGGCAACTGCCTTGGTAAAAAATTCAGTTCAGGAAGGTCTGGAGCTATTAGGTTATGTGTTGATTCTATATGGAACCGTGATGTTTGCCCGCCTGCACTGGCAGACGGACAAACAGTTATCGGATTAAGAACGATTAAAAAAGGTTCTTCCAGCCGTGAAGGCACCAATCAATAGAATGGAGCCAACGGTTGGAATCAAATAACCATCGATCTGTGGAATGGTTCGCAGGAATACAAACGCTACCGCAGTTGGTGCCACAAAACGAACCAGGAATTGCCAAATCTGGAACCACGTATCGTTGGTTGCCATCTCTTTTAACACTTCCTCACGAGTCAGAGCCCAGCCAGCAAAGAGTGCAATCAGTAAGCCGCCTAGTGGCATCAATATATTGGTAATAAACTCCAGCACATCAAATGGTGAACGGTTAAACCAAGTGTGTGTAATGGTGCCTTCTGACCAAACGTTAAAGCTAAATACAGTTAATAAGCCCAGTAACCAGCATAAGCTAACCATCAAGCCAACGGCTTTAGGGCGACTGAAACCAAACCGTTCGACCAGATATGCAGCAACCGGTTCGATCAGCGAGATGGATGAGGTGATCGCAGCACCAATGACCAAGATGAAGAATACACCACCAATGAGCCATCCAGCCGGTAACTCAGCAAAAGCAATCGGCAAGGTGACAAACATCAAGCCAGGTCCTTGACCTGCTTCAAGTCCACTGCCAAATACCAATGAGAAAATCGCGATACCGGCAAGTAAAGCAATGAGCGTATCGACAAAGGCTATTGAAATGGCGGTACGGGTTAATGAAGCTTCGCTTGACATGTACGCACCATAAGCCATGATCGCACCCATCCCCAAGCTTAAGGTAAAGAAAGATTGCCCCATCGCTTGCAACCAACCTTCAAGGCTCAGGTCAGCCAAGTTGAAAGTGAACAAGAAGCTCATTGCCGCACCTACATCGCCAGCAACAATGCCATAGCCAAGCACGATCATCAAAATGACAAATAGAGCGGGCATCATAAAGCGTAATCCGCTTTCAATCCCTTTATGAATCCCTAAGCCGACAATGACTCCCGAGGCTGCAATGAAGAGAGTGTGGTAGGTCATTAGCAATGCAGGAGAGGCTAGAAGTGCATCAAATGAATCTTTGATTTGTTCAGACTCTGCCCCGACCAATGATCCGGAAAACATCAAGCCAGTATAGTGGATAGCCCAGCCTGCAATAACCGAGTAGAAGCTTAGAATAATGAACGCAGCGCATGCACCCATCCAGCCGATAGTTCGCCAATTGCGACTGGTATTGTGTGACTCAGTTAAGTAGTCCATGCCCATAATGGGACTTTTTCGGCTGGAGCGGCCGAGTAGAGTTTCTGCAATTAGAATGGGGATGCCTACAATAGCAATGGTTAATGCATAAACTAGAATGAAGGCACCACCACCGTTTTCGCCAGTGAGGTAAGGGAAACGCCATAGATTACCCAGACCGACAGCAGAACCTACCGCTGCCAGTAAAAAGGTACCTTTATGGGTCCAAATTTTCGGTGAACTCATTGTTAGAATTCCATAGTTGATTTTTAGACTAAAGGAGGTTAAACGGCGAGATGTTACATGACTTTTGGCTAATAGTCAGGCAATCCTATGGGGATTTATTAACTTTCCAGTAAAAAAGTCACAGGTCCATCGTTACAGAGTGTGACTTTCATATCTGCACCAAAACGACCAGCGGAAACTCTAGTTAACCTGTTTTGAGATTGTGTTAAGAAGTATTCGTAAAGGCGTTCACCCTCTGAGGGTGTTGCGCCTTGGGAAAAACCCGGTCTAAGACCTTTGCGAGTATCTGCGACAAGCGTGAACTGCGAAACCACCAACAATTCTTTACCTTGTTGTATGAGACTTTCATTCATTTTGCCGTCGGTGTCCGCAAAAATACGATAGTTAAGTACCTTATGTAACAACTTATCAGCATTTTCTTCGGTGTCACTTCGCTCTACTCCCAGCAGTAATAATAATCCTGGGCCGATTGAGCCGATGCACTGACCATCGACTTCAACGGAGGCATGTTGAACACGCTGAATTAGACCTTTCATGGCAATCCTTGGCTAGGCTTTTGTCGAGCAAAGTGATCCGTAGCACGTACTAAATTGTCAGTAATACCTGGTTCGAAAGCGGAATGCCCCGCATCCCGAATAATATTGAACTCTGCATGAGGAATGACGCGATGTAGAGCAAAAGCTTGTTCTATCGGACAGACGACATCATATCGTCCATGTACGATAGTGATGGGTATCTCTTTCAAGCGGTCTGCATTCTTGATCAGCTGATTCTCGCTCATAAAACAGCCGTGATAAAAGTAATGTGCTTCGATTCGAGCCATTGCTAAGGCAACATGGGGCTCGCCAAAATGTTGTGCAACATCAGGATTTGGCTTGAGTGTTGAACAACGACCTTCCCAAACAGACCATGCTTTTGCTGCTGCCATGCGTGCAATTTCATTGTCCGAAGTCAGACGATTATAGTAGGCTTTTAATAGGTCATCCCGCTCTTCTGTTGGAATAGGCTGAAGATAGTCTTGCCAGTAGTCAGGGAAAATTGCGCTAGCACCCTGCTGATAGAACCAATCAATATCCTGTTTACGGCACAGAAAAATGCCTCGCAAGATCATCCCCAGTACTTTTTCAGGATGTGTTTGCGCGTAGGCCAGTGCCAGTGTGGAACCCCATGAGCCGCCAAACAATAACCAGTTTTCAATGTTGAGATGCTGACGAATCTTTTCCATGTCAGCAATCAAATGTTCAGTGGTGTTGTTTTCTAATGACGCATGAGGCGTCGAGCGACCACAGCCGCGTTGATCAAAAACGACGATACGATAGGCATCAGGATTGAAAAAGCAGCGATGTGCGGGTGAGGACCCGCCCCCTGGCCCACCGTGAATAAATATGACCGGAATACCAGCTGGGTTTCCACTTTCTTCAACATAAATGCGGTGCGTTTCATCAACCTCTAGCCAATGTTCTGCATAGCAAGCAATGTCTGGGTAAAGCGTTCGCATATCTGGCTCCGATCTACTTTTATTTTAGGTTGGTATTTGCTGAGTGATGATACAAAAAAAGGCAGCTGATGGCTGCCTTTTTTAAACTCAATAAGATTACTTCTTATTACGCTTACGCTCGTTCTCTTTCAGAAGCTTCTTGCGAATGCGAATATGGTTAGGTGTGACCTCAACCAATTCGTCGTCTTCGATAAAGTCGAGTGCTTGTTCAAGAGAGAATCTGATCGGCGGCGTCAATACGATGTTTTCATCGGTACCCGATGCACGCACGTTGGTCAGCTGCTTGCCCTTGGTTGGGTTTACCACTAAGTCATTTGAGCGACTGTGAATACCGATAACCATGCCTTCATAAACTTCGATATTAGGCGGAATAAATAGACGGCCACGTTCTTGAAGGTTAAACAGTGCAAAACCAAGCACCTTGCCATTCACCATGGAAACGAGTACGCCGTTGTTACGCTCGCCCATATCGCCATCTTTAACGCGACCATAGTGATCGAATACAGAGGTCATGATGCCAGTTCCCGAGGTCATGGTCATGAATTGGCTACGGAAGCCTATCAAGCCACGTGAAGGGATCATGAAGGTAACGCGAACACGTCCTTTACCATCCACTTCCATATTGGTCATATCGCCTTTACGACGACCCAACTCCTCAATAACAGAACCTTGATGTTGTTCTTCAACATCCAGCATGACTAGCTCGTAAGGCTCACGAATCTCACCATCAACTACTTTTTGAATAACTTCGGGACGAGAAACGCCCAGCTCGAAGCCTTCGCGACGCATTGATTCAATCAGAACCGACAGATGCAGTTCACCACGACCAGAGACTTTAAATTTCTCAGGTGTTTCACCTGGCTCTACACGCAGTGCCACGTTATGAATCAATTCACGCTCTAAGCGCTCTTTAATGTTACGGCTGGTGACGAATTTACCATCTTGACCGGCGAAAGGTGAGTCGTTGACTTGGAAAGTCATCGACACGGTGGGTTCATCTACTGAGAGTGCAGGTAGCGCTTCAATACAGTTAGGATCACAGATGGTGTCAGAGATGTTAAGCTGATCAAGACCGGTTACACAGACGATATCACCCGCTTCAGCGTCTTCAACTTCTACGCGCTCTAGACCGTGGTAGCCCATCACTTGCAGTATGCGACCAGAACGTAAGCCAGCATGGCTATCAATAACTTTTACAGAAGTGTTGGTTTTAAGACGGCCTCGACTGATACGGCCCACACCGATAACACCGACGTAGCTATTGTAGTCCAGGGCGGAAATCTGAAGCTGTAAAGGACCTTCAGGATCAACTCTTGGTGGATGTACATGCTTAACAATGGCTTCGAACAGTGGCGTCATGTCGTCGGCCATCTCTTCATGATCAAGACCGGCAATACCATTTAATGCAGAAGCATAAACAACAGGGAAGTCTAACTGTTCGTCAGTTGCTCCTAGGTTGTCGAATAGATCAAATACCTGATCCATGACCCAATCTGGGCGCGCACCAGGACGGTCAACTTTGTTGATAACAACAATAGGACTCAGACCCTGTGCAAAGGCTTTTTGTGTAACAAAGCGTGTTTGAGGCATCGGCCCATCGACTGCATCGACAAGCAGTAATACCGAGTCAACCATGGAAAGAACTCGCTCAACTTCTCCACCGAAGTCAGCGTGCCCAGGGGTGTCTACGATATTGATACGATAGTCATTCCATTTGATAGCAGTGTTTTTCGCTAAAATGGTGATTCCACGTTCACGTTCTTGGTCATTAGAGTCCATGATACGTTCAGCGCTTTCATCGCGACGTGTCAGCGTACCAGACTGTTGTAAAAGTTTATCAACCAAGGTGGTTTTACCGTGGTCAACGTGTGCAATGATGGCGATATTTCTCAGGTTTTCGATCACAAGAGTGTTCCAAGTTTCTTTGTAAAGTGGCGCATTATACGTGACAACGCTTCAACAATCGACGAAAGTTTGTTCATAAATTGCTCACCAAAAATAATGCACTGCTATAGCGCAAGAATCTTCAATTTGGCGTAGGATAGTACGATGGTTGCACATTAAAAGCCCCTAATTGATGTCAATGCTTCAAATAAGGGCGTAATTGTAAAGATGTGCACCATAATAGGGCGGTTTGGTGACGGTTATTGCGTTAACAGTGATGAAGCCTGCTGTATTTATGCGGCTTTATGACTCTGGCACGGGTATTGCTTTGTTTAAATACAAGCAGTCGTGTCGGTTTGCAGTCCGGCAGATCCGGCTTAATGCATTCATTTAGAAATTTAATAGGAGCGTCCTATGTCAGAGCATACTCTGAATCTGATCAAAGAACACAATGCGAAATGGGTGGACATGCGTTTCACAGATTTCAAAGGTAAAGAGCAGCACGTTACTATCCCTGTCTCTGACATGGGTGACTCGTTCTTTGAAGAAGGCAAAATGTTTGATGGTTCTTCCATTGCCGGTTGGAAAGGTATTAACGAGTCTGACATGATCCTGATGCCGGATGATTCTGCTTCTGTACTGGATCCTTTCACTGAAGCGCCGACCATCATTGTTCGTTGTAATATCGTTGAGCCTGCTACTGGTCAAGGTTACGATCGCGACCCACGTTCGGTTGCACTTCGTGCCGAACAGTTCCTAGCCTCAACCGGTATTGCTGACTCGGCGATGCTTGGTCCAGAACCAGAATTCTTCGTATTTGATGAAGTGAGCTGGCATGCTGACATCGGTGGTTGTGGCTATACCATTAGCTCTGAAGAAGCGTCTTGGGCGTCTAACCACAAGATCGAAGGTGGTAACACAGGTCACCGTCCACGCGTCAAAGGTGGTTACTTCCCAGTTCCGCCAATCGACTCTTTACATGATCTTCGTGCAGCAATGTGTGATGCGATGGAAGCGATGGGCTTAACCATTGAAGTACATCACCATGAAGTAGCGACTGCTGGTCAGTGTGAGATCGGTGTTCGTGGTAACACACTGGTTAAGAAAGCTGACGAAGTGCAAATTCTGAAGTACTGTGTACACAACGTTGCGCATGCTTACGGTAAAACAGCTACCTTTATGCCTAAGCCACTAGTAGGTGATAACGGCTCTGGTATGCACGTGCATTTATCTATGTCAAAAGATGGTAAAAACATCTTTGCGGGTGAAGGCTACGGTGGTCTAAGTGACACGGCACTTTACTACATAGGCGGTATCATCAAGCATGCTAAGGCATTGAACGCACTATGTAACCCATCTACTAACTCTTACAAGCGCTTAGTTCCTGGTTTCGAAGCACCTGTTATGTTGGCTTACTCAGCACGTAACCGCTCTGCATCATTGCGTATTCCTTACACAACGACTCCGAAAGCGCGTCGTGTAGAAGCTCGCTTCCCTGATCCAGCAGCGAACCCATACCTGTGCTTCGCAGCACTGTTGATGGCGGGTATTGATGGTATCCAGAACAAGATTCACCCTGGTGATCCAGCAGATAAAGATCTGTACGACTTGCCACCAGAAGAAGCAGCAACTATTCCAACCGTTGTTTCTAGCTTAACTGAGGCGTTGAACGCTCTGGAAGCAGATCATGAGTTCCTTACCAAAGGTGGCGTGTTCTCTAAAGATATGTTGGATGCTTACATCAAGCTGAAACGAGCTGAAGTTGAACGTGTCAACATGACGACTCACCCAGTTGAGTTTGATCTGTACTACTCTGTCTAATTAACAGACGGTGTATAGAAAGCCTCCGCAAGGGGGCTTTTTTGTGCCTATTTTAGTCACAAAACTCCTGCCCAGATTTAAAGCATTTGCACCATCATGGTGCGTTTTGTTTTAGCTTGTTCTATGATCAAAGGCTTGAAGTGCCCTGTTTTCTGCCCTTTTTTGGATCAGTCTTATTCAGTTAAGTGGCATCGATCTTGCTAAGTCATAGCAAGAGGAGAGTTTTAAATGCCCATGAAATCGATTCATCAACAATTATTAGATAACTTGACGACGTCAGTGATCCTGTTGAACGACCAATTGTTTATTCAATATATGAATCCAGCTGCAGAAATGTTGCTGCAAGCTTCATTGCGACGTTTACAAGGCAAAGCAATTCAAGATTGGTTGGTGTTCAATGAAGATGATTTGATTTTGCTACGTGATGCATTAAAAACCATGCACCCCTATAGTAAAAGAGAGGCGCGTTTAATGAATGCGATGGGGCAGGAGTCGTTAATCGATTACAGTGTTAATGTCAGCCCAAACATCGGCTTGATGCTTGAAATACAGGCTCGTGACCGATTAATGAGAATTGAGCGCGAAGAAGAGTTGCTGACACGCCATGCCACTGCACGTTCCTTAGTCAGAGGTCTAGCTCACGAAATTAAAAACCCATTGGGAGGAATTCGTGGAGCGGCACAGTTGCTAGAGCGTGAACTGGCTGATGAAGAACTGCACGACTATACCCGCGTGATTATTGATGAAGCAGATCGTTTACGTAATCTAGTTGATCGTTTATTGGGACCACATAAGTTACCCAAACTCGAAAGCGTCAATGTGCACGCAATTCTGGAACGGGTGTGTAGTTTGGTCAGAGCAGAGTCAGAAGAAAGAATTCAGCTAACACGGGATTATGATCCTAGTATTCCTGAGTTTTCGGGTGATAAAGAGCAACTCATTCAGGCCATTTTAAATATTGTCCGTAATGCGATGCAGGCAATGCACGAATCAGCCACTGAACAGCCTAGTATTACTCTTCGTACTCGAGCGCTCCGCCAGATGACATTAGGAACAGAACGGCACCGTTTAGTTTGTTCGATAGAGATTATTGACAACGGTCCGGGTATTCCCGAAGAACTTTTATCCTCTATTTTTTATCCGATGGTGACCGGTCGAGCTGAAGGTTCAGGGCTTGGTTTATCAATCGCTCAGTCGATTATTAATCGTCATCAGGGCTTGATTGAATGCACAACAGAACCTGGCAACACGCGTTTCCAATTATTAATTCCGCTGGAGCAAAGCCATGAAAACAACCGGTAACGTTTGGGTCGTTGATGATGACCGATCGATTCGTTGGGTACTCGATAAGGCACTGACATCTGCTGGTCTCAAAGCTACGCTGTTTGAAGCTGCCGATCCATTGTTGAATAAACTGACCCAAGAGCAACCGGATGCCATCATCAGTGATATTCGCATGCCTGGTATGGATGGTTTAGAAATGCTCGAGCGCATTCATAAAGATCATCCCACGCTGCCCATTATTATCATGACGGCACATTCTGATTTAGACAGCGCAGTAGCCTCATATCGTGGGGGTGCTTTTGAGTATCTACCCAAACCTTTTGATGTGGATGATGCGGTAGCCTTGGTTTCTCGTGCCGTTGTTCATGCCCACGAGCAACGTGAAAAAGCACCCGAGTTGATCGAAACAGATACCGCTGAAATTATCGGTGAAGCACCTGCCATGCAGGAAGTGTTTCGTGCCATTGGTCGTTTGTCGCAATCGAATATCACTGTGCTCATCAATGGTGATTCAGGGACAGGTAAAGAGTTGGTTGCCCATGCTTTACACCGTCACAGCCCTAGAGTGGCGCATCCATTTATCCCGTTGAATATGGCCGCTATACCAAAAGACTTGATCGAATCGGAGCTGTTTGGTCATGAAAAAGGAGCCTTTACCGGAGCTGCGGCCGCCCGTCGAGGCCGCTTTGAGCAGGCGGATGGTGGAACTCTGTTTTTAGATGAAATAGGTGATATGCCAGCCGACACGCAAACTCGTTTATTGCGTGTTTTGGCAGATGGTGAGTTTTACCGTGTGGGTGGTCATACTCCCGTCAAAGTCGATGTTCGTATTATTGCCGCAACCCACCAAAACCTAGAAAACCTAGTGCGTGAAGGCCGTTTTCGTGAAGATCTATTTCACCGCTTAAACGTGATACGAATTCATATTCCGCGCTTGTCTCAGCGGCGCGAAGATATTCCTCGTCTTGCACGGTATTTTTTGTCGCGCTCAGCTGAAGAGCTAAATGTCGAGCCAAAAACGCTAAAGCCAGAAACGGAAGAGTTTATCTGTGAATTGCCATGGCCTGGTAATGTGCGTCAACTGGAAAATACCTGTCGCTGGTTAACGGTCATGGCGTCGGGTCGAGAAGTGCTAGTATCCGATCTTCCGCCCGAGTTGTTGGATCGTCCAGAAACGAGCCACTTAGTGGAAGGAAATTGGGATCAACTGCTGCGTAACTGGGCGGATCAGCAATTATCACGTGGTCGGAAAGGGATACTGAATGAAGCCTTGCCTACCTTCGAGCATGCCATGATAGAGGTTGCTTTGAAGCATACCGCTGGCCGTAAGCGTGATGCCGCTGAGTTATTAGGCTGGGGGCGAAATACACTGACAAGAAAAATCAAAGAGCTAGGTTTGGAAACGGCTGATGAAGAGGACGACTCCTAATAGCACAAGTTATTAAGTGTTAATCAAAGCTTGTAAGTTAGAGCTTTTTAATCAGAGGTTTTTAATCAGAACCTTGTAGCTGGCGCTCACGTTCTTGTCGTCGCATGGCAACGGCATATTCAGCAACCGTAAAAGCTTGTTGATCCGACAGTCCAGGAAAGCGTCCCATTGGATGACCTAGCTGAGCGCCATGCTTAATTATAAGCACTACATCATGCACTTGAAGCTGGTTCACGCCGGGCGGAAGATTTTGCAGTTGAGCGCCTAAACCCTGATAAGTGTGGCATTCTTGACAATAGTAAGCATAAAGCTGATCACCCCGGGTCATGTTTTTTGGAGATGGCTCGCGATCACAACCACTGATGAGAAACATCACGGCGGCCAATGTTAGCCAAGGGTAAATTTTCATCATGCTATCCATTAGTTTTTTGAGTCATTGTTTCATTAGCTATTAAGGGTATCTGGCAACAGAGAAACGCCTGCGAGTTTTAACGTGATCTGGCGAATGATCAACCAAGGACTTTCGTTACGCATGCCTTTAATCGCTTGATCGGCAACTGCTGCTGATTGAAGCATAGACTCAAGCGTTGCTGCTGGCAAAGACTGGCTAGCTTTACGTACCAATGCTTTTCGTTTACCCCAAATGCGCTCTTTCTGGCACAAGCTGTCATAAGACTGTCCTTGCTGCAAAGCCAGTTGTACGTTGTAAAGTGTTCTGATTTCTCGCGTGAGTGCCCATAAGATCACGGGCGCCTCTAAACCCTCATGAATTAATGCGGTCAGAATCTTTTCGCAGCGCTCAGGTTGGTGAGCCAGAGCTGACTCGGTGAGTGCAAAGACATCATAGCGTGAGCTATCAGATACCGATGCGATCACCTGCTCTGCAGTAATCTGTTGATCTGCATAGAGTAGTTGCAGTTTAGCGAGTTCTTGCTGTGCGGCAAGCAAGTTACCCTCGATTCGCTCGCAAAGTACTTGTAGTGCTTCATGATCCAACTGAATACTTAACGAGCTTGCGCGTTGTGATAGCCATTGAGGAAGTTGTCCTGAGTCAGGTGCATGAACCTCAACCAGGACTCCTTGAGATTCAATCTGTTTAAACCAATGTGATTTTCGTGCAGCAGCATCCACTTTATCGATGATTAACAGTAAAGCGGTATCCGGTGAGGGATCTTTTAGCCAATCAAACAGGATTTGACCATCACCTTTATTGATTTTATGGCTACCGACACGGATTTCTAAGAGTTTTTGATCAGCGAAAAGAGAGAGGGCATTGGTGCTTAAGATCACACTTTCCCAGCTGAAGTGATTGTCGACATGATGCAAATCACGCTCAGTAAACCCCTGCGCCCTCAACCAGCGACGCAAAGCGTCACAGGATTCTTGAGATTGCAGGGGTTCTTCACCCAGCACCATAAAGATGTTGGATCCGGTATAGCGCTGCAACACAGCATTCAGCTGGTCGCTACGGGTTTTCACGGAAGTTGAATCCTTATGTACTGACGCATAATCTGCTGTGCTAGGTCTTGACGTATCTGCTGGCGCAGAATCGGCTCCTGTGACTCACTGGCGGTAATATTCGAGCTGTCGACGTTGTAAGATCGTTCCGACATCAGCGATCTTGGTGTCAGCACTAACTCACCCTCTGCATCTGTGACTTGGAAGGTCACTTCGCCACGTAACTCATACTCAGATGCACGAGCACTGCTGTCTAAAGAGAGCGTACGTCGGCTCATTGTTTCTTCAACCAGTTCAATTCGATAGGGTGCTTGGTTATCTACCGTGACACCATTGGCTCGAAGTGCTTGATCAAGTGTTCTAACCAGCTCTGAGTTAGTTTGATCACTTAGGATAGCCACCCGCGATAGGCTAGGTGGGATATCATACAGTCCTCGCAACTTGAAACCACAACCACTGGCAACCAATAGCAGCATTACCATCAGTAATACTATCCATGCCTTTGGGTTGTGCATCGTAAACGGCATCAGTCGAGTCATCTGATCTCTCCTAGCTGACGACAATATTCAGCAGTTTATTGGGAACAGCGATATGTTTACGGATGGTTTTATCGCCAATATGTTTCTGAACATTTTCTTCAGCCAAAGCAAGATGCAGCAGTGTGTCTTTGTCAGCATCGGCTGCCACTTCTATTTTTGAGCGAACCTTGCCATTCACCTGAACCACTATCTCAACGGTTGTTCTGACCAGTGCCGATTCGTCAACCTTAGGCCAAGGTGCATGAATAACAGCGCCTTCATGCCCTAGTTGCTGCCATAGGTTATGACAGATGTGAGGAACGATCGGTGATAGTAGCAATACCGCTGCTTCTAACGCTTCGTGCATCACTGCACGGCCTTGCTCGCTAACATCTTGGAAGCGGCCAATGGCGTTCGATAGCTCCATGATGGCTGCAATCGCGGTATTAAAGGTTTGACGACGCTCGGTATCATCGGTGACTTTTGCCAAGGTTTCGTGAACTTTACGGCGCAGTTCACGCTGCTCATCATTGAGTTGATCGAGCTGCAAGGCGGCAACGGGTAGGCCTCTGAACTGATGATCGTAAACCTGTTTCCATAAACGACGTAGGAAGCGATGTGCGCCTTCTACTGCGGAATCAGACCACTCCAGTGATTGCTCTGGGGGTGCAGCAAACATCATAAACAGACGAACCGTATCGGCACCGTAACGGTCAATCATCACCTGAGGATCGATACCGTTATTTTTCGATTTAGACATTTTAGCCATGCCAGAAACGATCACAGGTTCACCGTCAATGCGATGACGAGCGCTGACAATACGACCTTTCTCATCGGTTTCTGTGATCACATCTGTTGGCGCAATCCAAGTCTGACCACCCCGTTCATCTTCGCGGTAATAGGTTTCAGCCAGAACCATGCCTTGGCACAGTAAGCGCTTAAAAGGTTCGTCAGAATCGACCAGGCCTTCATCACGCATCAGTTTGTGATAAAAACGCGAATAGAGTAGATGCAAAATGGCGTGTTCAATACCACCGATATACTGATCAACGGGCAACCAATAGTTAGCTTTTTCAGGATCTAACATCGCATCCGCAGTGTCGCGGCTGGCAAAACGAGCCGCATACCAACTGGATTCCATAAAGGTATCGAAGGTGTCTGTTTCGCGCTCAGCAGGTCCACCACAGGTCGGACAGGTAGTATTGATGAAGCTGTCCATTTTTTTAATGGGAGAGCCGACACCGTCAAATTCAACATCTTCTGGCAGTACCACTGGGAGTTGATCTTCAGGTACGGGAACAGGACCACAGCTAGGGCAATTGATCACAGGGATAGGTGCACCCCAGTAACGTTGACGAGACACACCCCAGTCACGTAAGCGGTAATGGATGGCTACTTTGCCGCGCTTACGACGGATCAGTTCGCTAGTTATGGCTTTAAAGGCCATTTCAAATTCAAGGTCATCAAAATCACCCGAATTTACCAATGGGCCTTTTTCGGTGTAGGCTTCTTTGGCAAGATCCAGTTCAGCAGTTCCTTCAACATAGCCGATCACTTGCTTAAGCGGTAAACCATATTTATTGGCAAACTCCCAGTCACGCTGGTCATGAGCAGGCACAGACATCACCGCGCCTGAACCATAATCCATCAATACGAAGTTAGCACTCCAGACCGGCACGAGTTCGCCAGTTAAAGGATGCACCGCATCAATACCAAGAGAAATGCCTTTTTTCTCCATCATCGCGATATCAGCTTCAGCCACTTTCATATTGCGGCAGTCTTCAATAAAGGCAGCAATTTCAGGATTACTTTCAGCCGCTTGGAGTGCTAATGGATGTTGCGGTGCAACCGCCATATAGGTCACACCCATTAACGTATCAGGGCGCGTAGTGAAGACTTCCAGATCACCGTAATTAGGTACATGGAAACTGATTTCAGCGCCTTTAGAGCGGCCAATCCAGTTGCGTTGCATGGTCTTGACCTGTTCCGGCCAGTGCTCCAGTTTATCTAAATCTTCTAAAAGCTGATCTGCATAATCGGTAATTTTCAGGAACCATTGTGGAATTTTCTTACGCTCCACCAGTGCACCTGAGCGCCAGCCACGACCATCAATGACCTGCTCGTTTGCCAGTACAGTTTGATCGACAGGGTCCCAATTGACTTCCGCTTCACGCTTATAAACTAAGCCCTTTTTCATCAGGCGGGTAAAGAACCACTGTTCCCAGCGATAGTATTCAGGGTGACAGGTAGCAAGTTCGCGGGACCAGTCGTAACCAAAGCCCATACGGCAGAGTTGATTACGCATATAATCAATATTTTCATAAGTCCATTTAGCCGGTGCGACTTTATTATTGATCGCTGCATTTTCGGCGGGTAACCCAAAAGCATCCCATCCCATGGGTTGTAAAACGCTTTTGCCCTGCATGCGCTGATAACGTGATATAACATCACCAATAGTGTAATTGCGCACATGACCCATGTGTAAACGACCACTGGGGTAGGGGAACATGGAAAGGCAGTAGAACTTCTCTTTCTGCGGGTCGTTGATGGCTTTAAAACTACCGTTCTCTTCCCAGAAACGCTGGGCAACGGGTTCAATTTCCTGCGGCTGATAATGCTCGTTCATTGTGTTTGGCTAAAACCTAATGAGGGGCTGAAAAAGCGATATTTTGTCTCACTTTGATTCAGAAACCCTGTTTAATTGGAAAGATGACTAAATGCGGCATAGCATACAATATATATAAGCTCGCAAACAGGGCTTAGTGGTATCACCTTTGGGTGATTAAGGAGTGGGTTATGAACGATACAAATAAAAAACCAGTGCAGCATTCAGAAATAGCACCGGCAGCCTATGATCGTATTCTGGACAGATTACGTCGAAGTTTGGATGAAGCGGGGGAAACAACCTGGGAGTCTTTGCAATCTCGCATTCAAGAAGCGATTGAATTAGAGATGGCTGCTGAGGAGATGACTCGCGACGAAATGGATTTATTGAGTGCCTACATCGAGCGTGATTTAAAGCAGATCGGCTATTATGCTCATGAGACCGGCGAGGGTATCGCAGCCTGGCTGAATTTCGATCTGAATGCGCTAGAAAACGCCGTGATGCATCGCATTTGGGACTTAGCAGACAAAACCCGTGTTCAACATGAATTGCTCAGGGAGCAGCTTGCCCATGATGAACAGCAGTATCTTGCGGGTGAAATTACCTTGCCAGGACGACTGGTGTGTGTGAATTGTGGCGAGCAGCAGTTGTTGATTCGAAGTGACGCCATTGAACCTTGTTCAGCGTGCCATGGCGTTATTTTTGAGCGGTTGCCGCGACCCTGGCCAGAAACCGAGTCCTAGCAGTAGCAAGCTGAGTAACATGGCTGGCCATAAGCCAACGCGTTGATAAGGTGTTTGACCTTGCATTGAAGGCACCTTAACACTGAGTACGCCAGCCTGTTCTCGACTTAAACGATCGACAATATCGCCATTAGGTGCGACCAATGCGGTAATACCGTCATTGGTCCCGCGCAACAGCCAGCGTCCATTCTCGACAGCGCGCATGCGTGCAATTTGAAGATGTTGCTCTGCTGCCAATGAATCATCAAACCATGCGTCATTAGACACGGTCAAAATAATATCCGCTAATATCGCAGAGCGCCGAGTTAGCTCCGGATAGGCGATTTCGTAACAGATTAACGGAGCGATCTTGCGACCTTTGACGTCCAATGTTAATTCGGTATGCTCTGGCAAACTGAACTCCGACATTGGCAGGTCGAAAAAATCGATCAAACCACGAAGTTGTGCCTCTAAGGGAACATATTCACCAAACGGAACTAAACGCTGTTTGTGATAGACGCCTTGGCCGTAGCTGAAAATGCCTAAGCTATTATGAAAACGGCTTAGTTCCGGATTTTTGGCATCCGCGGTCATGTAAGGAAACCCACTGATCAAGGTTGTTTGTTGGTTTCCTAGACGATTAAAAAAAGGTTCGGTGTAGGGCGCTGCTTGATAATAAAGCGAAGGAATGGCGGTTTCTGGCCATACAATTAGGTCGTGATCCTGATAGGGCTGACTAAGACTGATGAGGTGCTGCAGCATTGGGGATAGCAGACGTCTATCCCACTTATCATGCTGGGAAATATTAGGTTGAACCAGTGCGACACTCAATTCAGTGTCTGGAACGGCTTCTGTCCAGCTTTTGGGTGTTAGGAGTGCAATGATAGGCAAGATGCAGGCAACGGCCAATGGCAGCAGAGCTCGTTTCTTGGCTGCCTGAAACAACCCGATGGATAAGCAAAGCGTAAGCAGGGACAACCCCCAAACACCCATCAGGCTGCCGAGTGGGCTTAGGGGGGTATCTAACCAGGCATAACCGGTTAGTAGCCAAGGAAACCCAGTTAAAAACCAGCTTCTCAGCCACTCAAATCCCATCCATATGGCGATAAAGGCAAGCCACGCATGGGGTTTTCCAATAAACAAGCGATAAAAAAGCCACGCTTGAGCCGAAAATAATAGGCCAAGAGCGGCAACAAACAGCAGCGTAGCGAGCGTGGCGATCAAGACGGAAGCGCCACCATACACGTGGATGCTGACCCATACCCATGAAACACCGGCACCAAATAAACCAAATCCGAACCCCCAGCCGATCAACGCAGCTTGACGGCTTGATTGAAGCGGGTTCAGTAACCAGAAAAGAACCGCGGGTCCTAACAGAATAAATGGAACAAGATCAAAAGGTGCAAAGGCTAACACCATCAATGCTCCCGCAATGATGGCGAACAGGCATTTAGCTGCCAAGGAGTTCAGCATTGTTGATTAGTTGTCCTCTGGCGTTACTTGCAACAAGCGAATACGGCGATTGTCGGCTGACAAAACGCTAAAGTGAATGCCTTCCAGAGTGACGCTTTCACCTTTGAGCGGAAGACGACCAAAGCTTTGCGTGATAATGCCACCGATGGTGTCAAACTCTTCATCTGAAAAGTCGGTATTAAAGAATTCATTAAAGTCATCAATCGGTGTTAAGGCTTTAACGAGATAGCCTTTTTCATCCAGCGCTTTAATATTGCCTTCATTTTCATCTTCATCATGCTCATCTTCGATTTCGCCGACAATTTGCTCTAGAACGTCTTCGATGGTGATCAGACCCGAAATGCCGCCATACTCGTCAACAACGATAGCCATGTGATTTCGTGCGCCACGGAACTCCCTTAGCAACACATTCAGGCGTTTGCCTTCCGGTATAAAAACGGCAGGTCGCAAGCAATCACTGAGAGTGAAGTTTTCAAGGTTACCGTCAAGGACATAGGTCAATAGATCTTTGGCCAACAGTATACCGACCACTTCATCAGGATTTTCTCCACAAACCGGAAATCTGGAGTGGGCCGTTTCGATAATAACCGGTAAGAAATCAGCAGGTTTTTGATTGATTTGTACCATCGTGACCTGCGAGCGAGGAATCATGGCGTCTCTAACGCGCATATCAGAAACCTGCATAGCGCCTTCAATGATCGTTAAGGCATCATTGTCAAGCACGCCAGCCTCTGCTGCTTCGTAAAGTCCATTGATTAAGTCTTCACGTGTTGGGGGCTCATCTGAAAAAGCTTGCGCCAGTTTACCCAGCCAGCCTTTTTGTGTGTTTCCCGATCGCTCTTCGCTCATGTTGTCCTCTAAGCGGATATGTAAGGGTTGGGAATATCGAGTTGCGCGAGTAATTTAATCTCTAACGCTTCCATCTCTTCCGCGTCATCGTCATTTATATGATCGAATCCGATCAGATGCAATACCCCATGAATAACCATATGTGCCCAATGCGCCATTAAAGGTTTATTTTGTGCCTGTGCTTCACTGGCAACCACTTCGGCACAGATGGCTAAATCACCAATCATGGCTGATGAAAACCCTGGTGGTGCCTCAAACGGAAAGGACAAAACATTAGTGGGCTTGTCCATGCCGCGCCAAGTGCTATTTAGCTCTTGGCTTTCCTCGGAGGAGACTATGCGAATACACAGTTCAGCCTCATCTATCTGATTCGTTAAGGCGGTTTCTACCCAGCGCTGGAAATCATCAGCCTCTGGAAGTGGCTGGTCTTCGACAGCGATCTGGATATCTACGTCAATAGCCATTAGCGTTTTTCTCTTGTCTGTTGGTCAGATTGCTGGCGCTGCGCTTCCATTTTTTCATAGCGATCATAGGCGATAACAATATGTTGAACCAAGGGATGGCGCACCACATCTTTAGCGGTAAAGTGAGTAAAGCCAATGCCTTCAACACCCTTAAGGACTTCAATCGCGTGAACTAGACCAGATCGAACCCCTTTGGGTAGGTCAATCTGGGTTACATCACCCGTGATTACGGCGGTTGAGCCAAAACCGATACGGGTTAAAAACATCTTCATCTGTTCACGTGTGGTGTTTTGCGATTCATCAAGAATGACAAAAGAACCATTGAGTGTACGGCCGCGCATATAGGCTAAAGGAGCAATTTCAATGACATTTTTCTCTATCAGACGAGCCACTTTTTCAATGCCGATCATCTCGTAAAGTGCATCATAAAGTGGACGAAGATAAGGATCGACTTTCTGTGACAGATCACCAGGTAAAAAGCCCAGTTTTTCTCCCGCTTCAACGGCCGGGCGAACCAGTAAAATACGACTGACCTCTTCGCGTTCTAGGGCTTCCACCGCACAGGCAACTGCTAGATAGGTTTTGCCGGTTCCAGCGGGTCCAATACCGAAATTGATATCCAGTCGTTGAACCGATTCGACATAGCGCTTTTGATTGTCACTGCGAGGACGTATCTGCATCTTACGTGTGCGTATAGTGACATCTCGATCATAAGGAGTGCTGCTATTTTGACGGCTTTCGATGCCTGTCGCTTTCAGTGCAAGATGGATGTGTGCAGGTGTTAGTTCAGTGCCAGAGCTCGCATCTTGGAAAAGCTGTTGCAGCATTAGCTTTATTTTCTCACATTCAGCTTCGCTCCCTAAAATTTGGAAGTGATTGCCTCGATGCAGCACTTCCATGCCTGTACGCTCTTCAATCAGGAGAAGATGCTCATTCAGTTGTCCGCAGAGGTTAGCAAGTGCGCCGAGATTGTCAGGCTCAAGAGTAAAATTTAGTGTGTGAGTGGAAGGCAATTCAAATTCCTGTCATCAGTGATTATCTTAGTGAGTGATATCAAGTGTTGAGTTATCTCTTTATTGAGCATCAAGTTCTGATGCGACGAGTTCACCCACTAATGAGTTTGCATAGGCTTGAATGATTTTGACATCTGCAAAGTGACCAATGAGATCGGGGTTGTCGCAGCGAAAGTTAACCACTCGGTTGTTTTCAGTACGGCCGGACAATTGACCAGGATCTTTCTTTGAGTAGCCATTGACTAAAATGCGCTCAATATTGCCTACCATACGACGACTAATTTCCGTCGCTTGCTGGGTAATGCGATGCTGTAACAGAGCAAGACGTTGCTTCTTCTCTTCGTCAGAGACAGAGTCAGGCAAGTCTGCTGCGGGTGTTCCGGGACGACGGCTATAGACAAAGCTGAAAGATGAATCAAAGCCTATCTCTTCAATCAGTTTCATCGTCGCTTGGAAATCGGCATCGGTTTCCCCCGGGAAGCCAATAATGAAATCCGATGAAAAGCTGATATTGGGACGAAGTTTACGAATACGACGTAACTTCGATTTATATTCCAGTGCGGTATGGCCACGTTTCATCGCCATCAGGATTCTATCGGAACCACTTTGAACCGGTAGATGTAAATGACTTACCAGTTCAGGTACTTCATCGTAGACGTCAATTAGGCTGTCACTGAACTCGACGGGGTGCGAGGTGGTAAAACGAATACGATCAATACCATCAATCGCTGCAACACGGCGAATCAGTTCAGCTAAATCTGCGTGATCACCGTCGCTTAGTTCGCCTCGATAAGCGTTGACGTTTTGGCCGAGCAAGTTAACTTCTCGTACACCCTGTTCTGCCAGTTCTTGGCATTCATTCAGGACGTCCTGTAAGGGGCGGCTGACCTCTTCACCTCGAGTGTATGGCACCACACAGAAAGTACAGTATTTACTGCAGCCTTCCATCACAGAAACAAAGGCTTCAGCACCCTCAGCACGAGGCGCTGGCAGGTTGTCAAACTTTTCAATTTCAGGAAAGCTGATATCAACAATGCCTAGGGTGCCTTTTTTGCTTTCATTGATCATCTCAGGCAAGCGATGCAGCGTTTGTGGGCCAAAGATCATATCAACATAGGGTGCTCGATCACGAATCGCTTCACCTTCTTGGCTAGCCACACATCCGCCCACACCAATAATCAGATCCGGACGCTTTTCTTTTAACTTGCGCCAGCGGCCTAGCTGATGGAAAACCTTTTCTTGTGCTTTTTCACGAATAGAACAGGTGTTGAGCAGAAGTACATCGGCATCATCCGGACTATCGGTCAGTTCTAGGGCGTGACTTTCACCCAAAAGGTCTGCCATACGGGAGGAGTCGTACTCGTTCATCTGACAGCCGTGTGTCTTGATAAACAACTTTTTGCTCATGAGTTACCTGCAGTTAAGATTGTCGATTAAAATAGGGGCAAGATTATAGCGAAGCCGCCGACTTGCTGCCACACGCTGAGCGTTTTTTGAGCAGTTTTTGTCATCCAGTTCAATGCTTAGTGCTTTTAACAACGCATAGATCAAAAAAAGTCACTATTAAGCAAGGTGTTTGCCTTGCAATGCCTTGCCAGCGAAACACGGTGCCCTTGAAAGATAGTCTTATCGCCCCGATAAAGATAGTTTGAGAGCAGAGTCTATTTGAAAGTTCAGTTTAGATAATTAAAGGAGTGATGTACCTATCATGGCTGCAGAAGAATCTATCTATCGCGTTGCCTTTGTAAATCAAGATAAAGTGTATGAGCTCTATGTACGTCATGTGTTTCAAAGTGATCTATGGGGGTTTTTAGAGCTTGAGGGATTTGTGTTTGGTTCTCGCTCTGAATTGGTGGTCGATCCTTCAGAAGAAAAATTGCGTCAACAGTTTGGCGAAGTAAAGCGTACTTATGTTCCGATGCATTCGGTGATTCGTATAGATGAAGTTCGTCAAAGTGGTGTGGCTAAGATTACAGAAGCTAAGGGGATCATTACTCAATTTCCCTCTTTCCCACCGAAAAAATCGTAAAAATCCTATCGATTTACAGCTTTAAAAAGTCAAACTATTGACGTAAAGGCGAGCTAACGTTAGTGTTAGTTTGTCTTTGTCATAGGTCGTTTACCCATGGATCGTAAATTTTCTGACGTTTTATTGCTGGATGATGATCATCTGCGCAGCCACTCATTGCAGACATGTCTCTCTTTTATGGGTGTTAACTGCCATATTTTTGACTTTGTCAGTTGGTTTCAGCGCGGCCGTGATTTTGATTTAAGCAGTTTGGGTTTGGTGCTGATTGGTCACAGTAGTTTGCCAATCGCTCTGGAAAAATTAGTCAGCGAGCTTCACATAGAGCAGCGACCGCTTCCCAAACTGCTATTATGTGACTGGCCCGAGATAGAAGAAAGTAGTGCTAGATCTCTAGGGATACTGGATCACTTTTTACCTCCGTATCGATACGATCGTTTTTTAGATCTGCTGCATTGTGCACAGGTGTTTCTTAAGCAGCAGATACCTATGCCAACGACCGAAATTGAGTGTCAGGGCTTTGTAGGACAAAGTAAGGCGGTTCGTGATATTCGCAGTTTGATTGGTCAAGTTGCTGCACGAGATGTGAGTGTGCTCATTACCGGAGAATCAGGAACCGGTAAAGAGGTCGTTGCACGGGCCTTACATCAGCATTCTGATCGTCGAGATAAACCCTTTGTACCGGTTAATTGTGGAGCGATACCGGCTGAGCTGCTCGAAAGTGAACTTTTTGGTCACGAAAAGGGCGCCTTTACCGGAGCAATCAGCAGTCGAGCAGGGCGATTTGAACTCGCCGATGGTGGAACACTCTTTCTGGATGAAGTGGGAGATATGCCTCTCCCTATGCAGGTAAAATTGTTAAGAGTGCTGCAAGAACGTCAATTTGAGCGTGTCGGAGGCAGTCGAACCCTTGAAGTAGATGTGCGTATCATCACTGCAACACACAAAAATCTTGAAGAGATGATTGTTTCTGGTGAGTTTAGGGAAGATCTTTACTATCGTCTCAATGTTTTTCCCATCGAAATGCCGCCTCTGCGAGAACGTGTTTCCGATCTGCCCTTACTGATCAATGAATTTATGCAACGTTTACAAGAGCAGGGATTAGACGCAATGCATTTTTTACCAGACGCGATGGAGTCATTAAGGCGTCATCCTTGGCCAGGAAATGTACGTGAGCTGTCAAACCTGCTCGAGCGTCTTGCCATCATTCACTCTGGCGGTGTGATCGGTGTCTCTGAGTTACCAGCCAAGTTTAGGCATATAGAAGAACCTCATCCTGAGCGTTATCAAGGCGTTCAGCCTCCGGTCAATTTGATGCCCGATCAGGAAGATGAGTATCAGAAAAAAGAGGCATCAGATAAAACGTTGTCCACTGATATCTTTAGGGATAGTCCGCAAAACAAGGATATATCGCAAGCAGAGCTTGAGGTATTAAAGAAAGGGATTGATCTAAAAAACTTCCTTGAAACCACTGAGCAGCGACTGATCGAACAAGCCTTATCCGAGTCAGGTCAAGTCGTTGCACGAGCCGCGCGCTTGTTAGGTATTCGTCGAACTACACTGGTCGAAAAAATGCGTAAATATGATATGGCTCGCTCATGAGTGATGCGCTAAAACACGCAGAACAGCGTATTTCCGAACTGGAACAGCAGGTTGAAGCCTTACAGTCTGAACAGCAAGCCTTGATGAGACTCAGGAAACTCGTTGATTTGATGCCAACTGGTTTTTTGGTCATCGATAATCGTGGCTTGATTGTCGAAAGTAATCCCGCTGCAGAGGCCTTATTGGGGGAAAAGTTGCAAGATCGTGCTTGGATAGCAGTGATTCAAGCCTGCTTTGCCCCCCGTCCTGATGATGGACATGAAGTGTCACTTAGAAATGGCAAGCGCGTATTGCTGTCAACCTTGGCACTGCCTGATGAACCCGGGCAATTAGTGTTTATGACGGACCAGACACAAACACGTGATTTGCAATCCAAACTACACCACTATCAGCGCTTATCAGAGATGGGACGAATGATGGCATCCTTAGCACATCAGGTAAGGACTCCACTGTCAGCGGCATTAATCTATGCAACTCATTTAACCGCATCAGAATTGACTGATGCCCATCGAATTCGATTCGCGACCAAGGTTAAGCAACATTTAACTCATCTAGAGCAACAAGTTCGAGATATGCTTATTTTTGCTCGAGGTGAAACACGTCTAGATGATCAGATTAATGCAGATGATCTGTTAATTCGAATTGAAGATTTACTGGATCAGCCGCTCGCTCAATATGATGCTGAGTGTGAATTTATCAATCGGGCAGGTGATGCACAGATACAGTGTAATTTAGAGGCGTTATTGGGCGCTGTTCTAAATTTGGTGAATAATGCGTTGCAAGCCTGCCATGAAAATGCGGTATTAGAAATATTACTGGAGCAGCAACAAAATACCTTAGTCATTAGTGTCTCAGATAATGGTCCTGGTATGAATGCTGAGAGTTTACAAAGAGCTAAAGAGCCATTTTATACCACCAAAACTCACGGGACGGGTTTAGGTTTGGCAATTGCTCAAGTGATTGCCCGTGCTCATCATGGACAGTTTGAGCTTAGCTCTGAGCCAGAGAAAGGAACCTGTGCACGTTTTCAACTACCTTTAAAAGAAGCTAATTAGTAGGGTTATTCCATGTCACCAAGGGTATTAATTGTTGAAGATGATATAGGCTTGCGAGAGGCCTTAGTTGATACCTTGGCGCTTGCCAAAATCCGCTATTTAGAAGCAGGGTCTGGAGAGGAAGCCCTGAGCCTGCTGGATCATGAAGCGGTTGATATGGTGGTAACCGATGTCAATATGCCGGGTATGGATGGACATGCATTGCTAGCACAACTAAGACAGCGTTATCCGATGCTGCCGGTGGCACTGATTACTGCCTATGGTCAAATTGAACGCGCTGTTGATGCGATTCGGCACGGTGCAGTGGATTACTTAATGAAACCCTTTGACCCTTCTCAGTTGATCGAATTGATAGGTCGTTATGCGATAGGGGCAATCACGGAGGACCCCAATGATGAACCTATTGCTCGATCACTATCCAGTCAGCAATTGCTGAAATTAGCTCAACGCGTTGCAGTCACTGATTCAACTGTCCTGATTACGGGTGAGTCGGGAACGGGTAAAGAAGTGTTGGCACGTTATATTCATCGTCACTCAGGTCGAGCAGGACAACCCTTTATTGCCATCAACTGCGCAGCAATTCCAGAAAGCATGTTAGAAGCTACCTTATTCGGACATGAAAAGGGTGCTTTTACGGGTGCGCATCAGTCGGTTCCTGGTAAGTTTGAACAAGCCAATGGCGGCACACTGTTATTAGATGAAATCAGTGAAATGGACTTAGGCCTGCAAGCGAAACTGCTTCGCGTCTTACAAGAACAAGAAGTTGAACGTATCGGTAGCCGTAAACTGATTAAGCTGAATGTTAGAGTATTGGCAACCAGTAATCGCGATTTACTGCAATGCGTGACCGATCGTCAGTTTCGAGAAGATCTGTATTACCGTTTAAATGTTTTTCCGTTGCAATGGTTGCCTTTACGAGAGCGTGCTGAGGATATTGAGCCTTTGGCTCAACGAATGCTTCAGCATCATTGTCAAAAAATGCGTCGCAGTCCGGCAGTCTTGTCGACTGAGGCCCAGGAGGTACTTGAGTCTTACGCATGGCCGGGTAATGTTCGTGAATTGGATAACGTTATTCAACGGGCTTTAATTCTTCAGACAGGTAGTAAAATTTTAGCTACAGATTTGCACTTATCGGAAGGATCTATCCGCTTACCAGAGGAAGCAAGTCAGGTCGCGCCAATGGTTTCTGTCTTGAAATCCGAATCGGGTGGTGTCTTAGATCAAGATTTACGACAGCATGAGTATCAAATTATTTTGGATGCGTTGGTTCAATTTAAGGGCAGTCGTAAGCTAGCGGCGGAACACTTAGGTATTAGTCCACGAACATTGAGATACAAGCTTGCAAAAATCAGAGATCAGGGAATTGATCTAGAGCAAGTGTTAGGTGGTAAGTAAGTACTAACTATAAAGGATCTATAGAACTAACGTAGCCCCCTTGATCAGACCAATGTCTAATTAAGAGGGGATCAAGGGTTCTGTATAAACGTACTATTCAAATAATAAACGCCTAATTTAATCGTTAGTAAATCGAAAAAGTTTGGCGAATTGACATAACAACAAATCTCAAGCGAAGGACAACAACCCATGAGTGATGCAAACATATTTCCGGTAAATCCAGAATTTGCAGCCCAAGCACATATCGACAATGCCAAATATCTGGAAATGTACGAACAATCTATTAAAGATCCGGACGCTTTTTGGGGTGAGCAAGGCAAGCGCCTAGATTGGATCAAGCCTTACACCAAAGTAAAAAATACCACCTTTGACCCTCATAACGTCTCTATTAAGTGGTACGAAGACGGTACCTTGAACGTTTCTGCTAACTGTCTTGATCGTCATTTAGCGACTCGCGGTGATCAAATCGCCATTATCTGGGAAGGTGACAACCCAGAAGAAGATGAAAAAATTACTTATCGTGACCTGCATGAGCGTGTTTGTCGCTTCGCTAATGCCTTAAAAGCACAAGGCATTGGTAAGGGTGATGTGGTTACTCTATATCTTCCGATGATTCCAGAAGCTGCGATTGCGATGTTGGCCTGTACCCGCATCGGTGCGATTCACTCAATCGTCTTTGGTGGTTTCTCTCCAGAAGCCCTAGCAAGCCGTGTTATCGGTGCTAAATCTAAACTGATTGTGACGTCTAACTACTCGTTGCGCGGTGGTAAGCAAGTTCCGCTAAAAGCGAATGTTGACGAAGCGATTGATGAACACGGCGCTGCTGAATTCGTACAATCCGTTGTGACTGTTCAGCGCACTACTAAAGATGTTGCATGGCATGCAGATCGTGATGTGTGGTTCCACGATGTCGTTGCAGCTGCATCACCAGATTGCGCTGTCGAAGAGATGAACGCAGAAGATCCAATGTTCATTCTGTATACCTCAGGTTCTACTGGTCAGCCTAAAGGTCTTCAGCACACAACGGGTGGCTATCTGGTTTATGCGTCGATGACGCATGAATTGATCTTCGACTATAAGCCAGGTGATATCTACTGGTGTACTGCTGACGTCGGTTGGGTGACAGGTCACAGTTATATTGTTTATGGGCCACTGGCCAATGGTGCTACCACGCTGATGTTTGAAGGTGTACCTAACTACCCAGATAACAGCCGTTTTGGTCGAGTGATCGAAAAACATAAAGTTAACCAGTTCTATACCGCACCAACGGCTATTCGCTCATTGATGCAGCAAGGTGAAGATGTCCTAGGTGACTCTGATCTATCTAGCTTGAAGTTACTCGGTTCAGTGGGCGAGCCTATTAACCCAGAAGCTTGGACGTGGTATCACCGCATTTTCGGTAAAGGCAAATGCCCAATCGTGGATACTTGGTGGCAAACAGAGACTGGCGGTATCATGATAGTGCCTCTACCAGGTGCTACAGCTCTGAAACCAGGTTCTGCAACACGTCCTTTCTTCGGTGTTCAGCCAATGCTGCTGGATAATGAAGGTAATCCAGTCGAAGGCGCTGGCGACGGTAACCTGGTGATTGCAGACTCTTGGCCGGGTCAGAGTCGTACTATTTTTGGCGACCATGAGCGTTTCGTACAAACCTATTTCTCCGGATTTAAAGGTTACTACACTACTGGTGATGGTGCCCGTCGTGATGAAGATGGATACTACTGGATTACTGGTCGTGTCGATGACGTTATCAACGTATCCGGTCACCGTATGGGTACCGCAGAAGTTGAATCAGCCCTGGTTGCTCACCCTGCGGTTGCAGAAGCGGCCGTGGTCGGTTATCCACATGATCTGAAAGGTCAGGGTATCTATGTGTATGTAACGCTGCAGTCAGGTTATGAGCAATCTGATGATCTGATGAAAGAGTTGCGTAATTGGGTTCGCTCGGAAATTGGACCGATTGCCTCTCCTGATTTGATTCAGTTCTCTCCAGGGATGCCTAAGACACGTTCAGGTAAAATTATGCGCCGTATTCTGCGTAAGATTGCAGAAGATGACTTCAGTGCATTGGGTGATACCTCCACACTGGCGGATCCATCGGTGGTTGATGATCTGATTGAACACCGTCTAAACCGCAAAAAAAGCTAAAAAATAGCTTCTTTTAACAAAAACTCCTCTCTGGTTTGCGTCAGAGGGGAGTTTTGTTTTTAAAGAGATGCTATGATGCGATTCTGAAAAATAGCTGTCGGGGAGAGAGACACGATGCAACTGGCACAAAAAGTTATTATCGCGGATGATCATCCACTGTTTCGTGCGGCGCTTAAACAGGCAGTCATGCAAGCGGTTCCGGGTGTAAAGATCGTAGAAGCGGATTCATTAACGGCGGTTCAAGGCGCTGCTGAACAACATGCTGATGCTGACTTAATTCTTTTAGATATACATATGCCAGGTGCTCAAGGATTCTCGGGTTTAGTCTTCCTTCGCGGACAGCACCCTTCGATTCCCGTGATCGTCGTTTCGGGTAGTGAAGAAATTCATGTGATGAAGCGTGCGATGGATTATGGTGCGTCCGGTTTTATTCCTAAATCATCACCATTAGAGACGATTGCAGATGCTATTTCACATGTCTTGCAGGGTGAAGAGTGGTTGCCTGAAGATATCAGTGACAGCATGGATGAGTTGCCAGAAGAAGATTACAACTTCGCTGCTGCCATCGCTTCGTTAACGCCGCAACAGTTTCGCGTACTGACAATGCTGACGGAAGGTTTGTTGAATAAACAGATCGCATACGAACTGAATGTCTCCGAAGCAACCATCAAGGCACACGTGACGGCAATATTACGTAAGCTAGGCGTGCATAGTCGTACCCAAGCGGTTATCGCTGCTCAGCGTTTAGGTGTCGAGCCACCTAAAGCTGACATGTAAGGCGACTACAGACTAGTTTCTTTTTTCTAGGGGCTAGCGTTTACAGGCAATCTTTGCCGAGTAAAACGCTAGCCCTTTTCATTTGTTTTTTTATTCTCGAGCTTGGGCAATCATACGGTTAATCATAGCCCGTAATGCCGCTGGACGAATCGGTTTAGTCAGAATTTGTGCACCCGCTGCTTCTATCTCTTGTTTGACCGCTTCGGTACGATCAGCGGTAATCACAATGGTTGGGATTACCTGTCGCCACAGAGGTTTTAGCTGTTCTAGTGCCATGATGCCGGTATGCACATCGCTTAGATGATAGTCAGCCAAGATAATGTCAGGGGTGAAGCTTTGTTGGCGTATCTTCGCCTCTGCTTCATCTGCGCTAAGTGCGGTTACCACTTCGCAAGACCAGCCTTTTAATAGAGCCTGCATCCCTTCTAAAATTTTAGGTTCATTATCTATAACCAAGATATGAATGCCGATTAAGCCTTTGCTGCGAATCCAGCCTCGTTGTTCAGGACGATTTTTTACCGCTAAGCTTGGATCGCCCAAAGGCACCATGACACTGAACACTGAGCCTTTTCCTTGCCAAGATTTGACTGCTATTTCATGACCTAGCATTCGTGCGATACGCTCTGTAATGGATAAGCCTAAGCCTAAGCCTTTTACCTGACTGTGGCGCGGATTATCAATACGCTTAAACTCTTCAAAAACCTCACCCAATTTGTCTTCAGGAATGCCGACACCGGTATCCCAAACTTCCAATCTCAATGACTTTCCAATTAAGCGGGCACCCAGTAATACCTTCCCTTGTTGTGTGTAGCGCATCGCATTGGATAGGAAGTTTTGCAAAATCCTACGTAACAAGGTTGGGTCGGAATAAATGACGCGCTTAGATAAAACGTGACGGAAGTTAAGATCTTTTTCTGCGGCTAGCGCGGTAAATTCGGTTGCAAGATTGGTCATTAAGGTGTCTAGTGAAAAATGCCGTGGGTTAGCATCTAAGGCGCCTGCATCCAGTTTTGAAATATCAAGAATTGTGGTTATTAACTCTTCGGCAGCTTTGAGGGATCCATCGAGGTTTTGTACCAGTTGATTAACCTCAGGCTCGTAACTGTGTTGTGCTAATGCCGATGTGAATAAGCGAGCAGCATTGAGTGGCTGAAGTAAATCATGGCTGGCTGCGGCAAGAAAGCGTGTTTTGCCCAAGTTAGCGGCTTCTGCTTCTGACTTGGCTTGACGCAGTTCATCTTCCATTAACGCCCGTATGGTGTTTTCTTTTCGTAAATCTTTGTTAGCCACCGATAACGCAAGGGTTCGTTCTCTGACTCGGTTTTCTAGGTTTTCATTGTTTTCTTGCAATGCGATTTCCGCATGGCGTCGCTCGGTAATATCTTGATAGAGAGTAAAGTAACCCAGTAAATCTCCATGTTCACCTCGATGAGGGATGTAGGTCACTTCAGCAAATCGAGTGCTGCCATCGCGTGTCGGTAGTTTAGTCTCAAAACGCTGCCGTTCTCCTGCTAGGGCTCGATCAATGTAACTTCTTCGTAGTTCATACTCTTCGGGAGGTAACACCTGATAGCAAGGTACTCCGGCAATAGTATGGCGATCAATGCCAAAGGTGTCTGCATAAGCCTTATTAACGAAGAGATAGCGAAGTTGAGGATCAAGATAAGCAATTAAAACGGGGACATTGTCAGTGTAGACCCGAATATTCTGTTCACTTTCCCGCAGTGCTTCTTCAATACGCTTATGTTCGGTAATGTCCATGTAGGTATTAACGTAACCACCATTGGGCATGGGATTGCCGCGTACTTCGAGTACTGTGCCATCAGGTCTTAAGCGCTCATAGGAGTGAGGCTCGCGATCTTGCAGAAGACGTAAGCGCATCTGCACATGAACTTCCATATCACCACCACCATATTCTCCACGCATTGCATTGTGGCGGAAAATATCGATGATTGGACGCCCGATACAGACAAGGCCATCGGGGTAATCAAACATTCTGATATATTGTTTATTCCAGGCGACCAAGCGTAAGTGTTGATCCACTACGCTGATGCCCATGCCAATATTTTCAATAGTGGACTGCAGCAGTGAACGGTTAAAGCGTAACGCTTGAGAAGCTTCGTCGACGATGGCGACCACATCTCCGATCTGCATCTCCTTGCCTCGTAAGGATGAGTCCATGACGATTCGTGCAGAGGATGCGCCGATGACACCTGCTAATAGACGCTCCGTGTACTGTATTAGTTCAGAGCTGGCGTTATCGCCACTTAGAGGGTAGGACTCCCCTCGTTGCAAAGCAAAGCCGGTAAAGGCGTGCTCTGTTCGTTGAGGACCCAAAAATCTCTCTGTAAGGGTTTGTAGATCACCTACCGTCACTTGTCCCAGTAAGCGAGATTGATCAGATAGATCTTTGTTATACACATTGATGTAAGCGCTCGCTTGAATCCGATCAACCAAACGTACCTTAGTTAAGCGAGAGATCACTATAAATAGAAAGATGTTAAAACTTAAGCTCCAGAAAACGCCGTGTGTTAAGGGATCCATTCCCTGAATTCCGAATAAAGCGGTTGGTTGTAACCAATCCACTGTATTCAGTGTTGGCGGGATCATAAGGTCAAGAGTTTCGGGAATAACATTGGCGGCACGCATGGTGGGAAGAACGAGGGTGTAGCACCAGAGTAGCATGCCTGCAGACATACCCGCTAACACGCCATAGCGATTGCCTTCTTTCCAGTAGATGCCACCGACAATAGCAGGCAGAAACTGAATGGCAGCGACAAACGCTAGCAAGCCAAAGGATGCTAAGGGACCATGATCACCAAAAACACGATAGTAAAAATAAGCAAGTAGCATCAATCCCATAATAGTGATGCGACGAACCCGCAATAATAATGCGCCTAAGTCTTTTGATTGAGACAGCTTTAACCAGCGGATGCGTAACAATAACGGCATGACGATGTCGTTACACACCATGGTAGAGAGTGCGATACTGGCAACGATCACCATGCTAGTCGCTGCGGATAAGCCGCCTATAAAGGCAAATATGGTTAGATATTCCCAACCAGCAACGCTAGGTAGCATAAGAACATAGACATCCGCATCGACATTGCTTCCTGCAAAGATGTCCAAACCCGCAACGGCTATGGGGAGGACAAAAAGGCCTAATAAAATCAGATAAAGCGGGAAGAGCCAGCGCGCAGTGAGTAGGCTTCTAGGATTGGTGTTTTCGACAACGGTGACATGGAACTGTCGTGGTAAGCAGATAATAGCGGCGCACGCTAGAATCGTTTCTGTTAGAAAACTGCCGCCAAAAGGAGATTGAAAATTGGAGTTAAATCTCAGCTGATCTGAAACAGCAGCAATCATGTTGCCCGGGCCTTCAAAAAGGTAAAAGACCGCAAAAAATCCTACCGCTAAAAAAGCAGTTAGCTTAACTACCGACTCAAACGCAACCGCTAAAACCAATCCAGGGTGATGTTCAGTGGCATCAATGTGCCGTGTCCCGAATAGTATGCTGAAGATCGCCATCAATACGGTGACAAATAAAGCCGTATCACTGCCTTTGCTAAGCGCATCGGTTGCTCCAGGTGCAATCGCGTTATAGCTAATGGCGACGGCTTTCAATTGCAAGGCGATATAGGGAATCGTTCCCAGTACAGCTATTACTGTCACCATCACCGCTAAGCTTTGACTTTTACCATAACGAGAGGAGATAAAGTCAGCGATGGTGGTGATGTTTTGTTGTTTACTGACCAAAATGATTTTTTCAATCATTCGCCAGCCAAGGATGAATACGATGACAGGGCCAAGGTAAGTGGCCATGAACTCCCAGCCAGTCGTGGATGCCCGTCCTACCGCTCCATAAAAGGTCCATGAAGAACAATAGACAGCTAAGGATAGAGAATAGATTAAAGGATGGCTTGCCCAGCGCTGCCCTTTGGCGGTTTTGTCACCATAGTATGCAATAGCAAAAAGTAAAATAAGATAAGCGATTGAAATCAGTATGATGATCCAGCCGGACAGCATGTGAGTTCCTGAAGATTCGATAGTTTGCTCTAGTGTACCCTTTGTTGTCTCATTAGACAGCTGGAAAGGAGAAAACTTGTTAGACTATTGTCCTGTAATACCTTTTATATATTAGTATAATAGCGCTTTAAAATTTAAATCAAATGATTGATTTTAAATCAAAAAATAAGATTTTATTGATCGATTTGAAGCTATGTTCATACTAAAGTCGGGGCTTTTATTCCCTTCGTTTATTTAGCAAGATTGCGTTGGAATTTTCTCAACTCCAATAACAACAAATCGGAGAACGACAATGGCAGATGATAAAGCAAATGCTGCTGCGTACTGGAAGGCGAACGTTCGCCTTATCACATGGAGCCTAGTTGTCTGGGCTTTAGTTTCATATGGCTTCGCCATACTCTTACGTCCCATGCTTGCTGGTATTCCAGTAGGTGGAACCGATCTTGGCTTCTGGTTTGCTCAGCAAGGCTCGATACTTACCTTTATAGCTATCATTTTCCACTATGCGTGGAGATTGAACAAGCTAGATAAAGAATTTGACGTCGAGGAGTAAGTGGCATGAGTCAATTTGCAATTAACCTGATATTCGTGGGCGCATCCTTTGCTCTGTATATCGGTATCGCTATCTGGGCGCGCGCCGGATCGACTAAGGAATTCTACGTAGCGGGTGGTGGTGTAAATCCTATCACTAACGGTATGGCAACCGCAGCGGACTGGATGTCAGCTGCATCTTTCATCTCTATGGCGGGTCTAATCGCTGCGGGTGGTTATGCTAACTCTACCTTCCTTATGGGTTGGACGGGTGGTTACGTACTGCTAGCGATGCTGTTGGCACCTTACCTACGTAAGTTTGGTAAGTTCACAGTACCTGACTTCATCGGTGATCGTTTCTACAGTCGTGGTGCTCGTTTAACTGCGGTTATCTGTCTGATTGTTATGTCAGTAACTTACGTTATCGGTCAGATGACAGGTGCGGGTGTTGCTTTCTCTCGTTTCTTAGAGGTTAGCTCTTCTGCGGGTATTTGGATTGCCGCTGCAATCGTATTCCTGTATGCAGTATTTGGTGGTATGAAAGGTATCACTTATACTCAGGTAGCTCAGTATGTGGTACTGATCATCGCTTACACCATCCCTGCTGTATTCATTTCTCTTCAGCTTACCGGCAACCCAATCCCTATGTTTGGTATGTTCGGTACGCACATAGATTCAGGTCAGCCTCTGTTGGTGACCCTAAATGAAGTAGTTCGTGATCTTGGTTTCCGTGATTATACGGCTGACGTTGACAATAAACTGAACATGGTTCTGTTTACCCTGTCACTGATGATCGGTACTGCGGGTCTTCCTCACGTAATCATTCGTTTCTTCACGGTACCTAAAGTAGCGGATGCTCGCTGGTCTGCTGGTTGGACGCTAGTGTTTATCGCGTTACTTTACTTGACTGCACCTGCTGTAGCTTCTATGGCTCGTTTAAACCTAATCACAACTGTCTTCCCTGAGGGTACTAGTGCTCCAGCGCTAGCCTATGAAGATCGTCCAGAGTGGGTTAAAACTTGGGAGCAAACAGGTCTGTTGCGTTGGGAAGACAAGAACGGCGATGGTCGTATTCAGATGTATAACGATGCTAACGCAGCATTCGCTCCTACAGCTGAAGCGCGTGGTTGGGCTGGAAACGAGTTGACTGTAAACAACGATATTCTAGTATTGGCTAACCCAGAGATAGCTAACCTACCAGGTTGGGTTATCGGTTTGATCGCTGCCGGTGGTATTGCGGCTGCACTCTCAACCGCTGCAGGTCTATTGTTGGCAATTTCCTCTGCGATCAGTCATGACTTGATCAAGAGTATTATTAACCCCAATATCAGTGAGAAAGGAGAGATGCTTGCGGCACGTATCTCGATGGCTGGTGCAATTCTCTTAGCAACCTATTTGGGCTTAAATCCGCCCGGGTTCGCTGCGCAGGTAGTTGCATTAGCATTCGGTATCGCGGCTGCTTCGCTCTTCCCTGCACTGATGATGGGTATCTTCTCTAAGCGCGTGAACTCCAAAGGTGCAATTGCAGGTATGTTAGTAGGTTTGATCTCAACCTTGCTATATATCTTCACTTACCTAGGTTGGTTCTTCATTGGTGGTACAAACATGCTACCAAATACACCAGATAACTGGTTGTTCGGTATCTCTCCTCTGTCCTTCGGTGCAGTAGGTGCGATGCTTAACTTCGCTGTTGCTTACGCTGTCTCTCTATCTACGGAAGAGCCACCGCAAGAAATTCAGGATCTGGTAGAAAGCGTTCGTACACCAAAAGGTGCTGGCGCTGCGTTGGATCACTGATCATAATAGGACCTAAGATCAGCTTAGGCTGAATGTAAGGTCAACTATAAGGGCCTCCCATGGGAGGCCCTCTTTATTTCAGGAAAAAAAGAATGATTTGGACGATAATTGCTATCGTATTTTCAGGTTTGGGTGCAGCGGGTGTTGCTCTCATTCTTCGCAAATTGACTCGCAATAAATTACCTAAATGGATTATTCCAGTCTTTGCGGGTATGGGGATGTTGGGTTATCAAATCAGTTATGAATATTCTTGGTTTGAGCATCAAGTAACACGTCAGCCAGAAGCAGCAGTTGTCGTTTCAACTGAAACGGGTCAGGTTTTTTGGCGTCCTTGGACCTACCATTTTCCGATGATCATCGCATTTACTGTGATAGATACAGACAATATGGTTAAAACCGAAGTGGAAGGAAATGAGTTGGTTGAATTTATTCTTTACCGTTTCGAAAAGCAGCATGTTGATCTGGTTTCTCACCAAGCCTATTTACTCAACTGTTCAAGTGCAGAAATGTTGCCGATGAATCAACAGGGAGAGCCGATTTTATCGCAATTTCAACGAATAGATAAGAATGGCATTCTATTTTTGACAGCTTGCGGTGAGGCATGATTTACTCAGCACTCATATAGCTGTCTGCTGTGATTTAGTTTTACTCGGTTAACGCTATCGCAGGGTGCTTTTCAAAAGGTGATCTGATGCAAACAGATCTTTTTATAGTTCTTTTTGTAGTGGCTACCAGCATATTTTATATGCTGGTACTTATGTCAGGTCGTGTCGGTTCTGGAAAAGATTTTTATACCTCTCAATCCGGTGTCTCTCCTCTTGCTAGAGGTATGGGCTTAGCAGCCGACTGGTTGTGCGCTGCGACGCTAATAGGCTTATTTGGCCTTATTTCTCATAATCCACAGGAAGCCCAATGGATGCTGACGGGCTGGATAGCTGGCCTTGTATTGCTCAGTATTATTGTTGCACCTGCTGTTTACGATTCAGGGCAGCTTTCTTTAATTGACTTTATAGCGCAGAAATTTGATTCCATCAGCTTGCGTTGGTTAATGAATTTTATAGTTCTTGCCATGGGTATTGTATTGCTTGGCCTACAGATGAAAGGATTAGGGCTGATCCTGTCTAGGCATCTGCAATTACCTCTTTCAGCAGCTATTGCTATTGGCATGATCCTGCTGTTCTTTTACACGGTACTAAGCAATCTCAGGGCGATAACGCGAGTGCAGATGTTGAAATACTGTATTGTGTTTTGCTCGGTAATGGTTGCATCCGTTTATATTGCGGTTGATGCGCAGTTATCGAGTCAGTGGGTATTTTTACAAAGTATTTTTACTAATAGAAATTTCGATCAAGCTCCCGCTTTAACCTACTATTCAAATCCATTAACAGACCTTAGGTTTATTGAGAACATCTTTTCACTGATGGTTTTGGCGGCAGGTGTTGCATTGCTTCCTTACATGTTAAAACGTTTTCAGGGCGTTAAACTCAAAGCAGATATTCGTTTTAGCGCAATCTGGATGTTGGTCTTCGTCGGGGTTATTTACTCCTCGGTGCCCTGGATGGCCCATCAAGCTCATGAAAGGCTTTATCAAAGTATTAATGGTCCGCTTCAGGAGGGGGGCGCCTATAGTCGAATGCCTAATTGGTTATTCTTGTGGGAATATACTCAGGAGCTATCTTGGATTGATAACAATAATGACGGTCGTATTCAGTGGTTGATTCAACCAGATAATTCTAATGACGAGCCTTTGCAGGCTGATTTTGAGCAAGTAGATAATTTTGCATTTGTTCAGCAAAACATCGAAGAGATGCAGTTGAATCAGCAAGAACGTTCCTTAAACGAGTTTATGATCACGGATGAAATTAGGTTGCTTCTTTTACCGGAACTCTTTGCAATGCCAAATTGGATCATTGCGTTGGTTACCATTGGTGTGACAGCAGCGCTTCTCTCTACAGCCTCAATGGTGTTGATTTCGACTGTTTATGCCTTTGCCTCACAACCCGTTATTAGTGTACTAGCTGAAAGGCACGAAACGTTGGTGGTGAAGGGTTTGGCGTTACTGATGTTGATTGTAGCCGCTGGAGTGGCAATTAATCTGTCGGGAAGCCTTATTGATTGGTTTAATCGAGTGCTACAACTCGCTACGGCTACCTTGTTTCCGGCATTTATGTTTGCACTAAGGCTACCGAGGTTGCCTAAGGCTGCCATATTAGCCGGAATGCTAATTGGGTTATTCACCAGTCTTGGTTATTCTGTAGCTTATGAAATGAATAGTTTAAGCAGTTTTTGGCCTGACATGCTACCAAGCTTATCACCACTTCCCATGACGGTTATGTGGATGACGCTTAATGCAATAAGTGTGTTGTTACTGGCTTGGTTATTTAACTTAAGGGCCGCGAGCAGCGATACAAAATCTGACGACACTTGCTAGATAATAACAATAGGAGCTTTTATGTCTGAATCGTTCAATATGGATAACCTGCCATTTAGCTTGTTGTCAGCGAAAGAACAAGCGCTGCTTAATAACAATCTCGATATCGCTTATTTCCAAAAAGGTGAAACGATCATTGCGGCTGGAGAAGTGCCTGAGGGTGTGTTTATTGTCCTGAAAGGTAAAGTGGGGGAGAGTGATGGAAGTGAAGCCCTAGATCAAGATGCGGCGGCGGCCAGTGTGTTTGTGCACTATCAAGATGAAGACTATTTTGGAGGCTGGTCAGTCCTGAATGGTAAGGCGATACATAATTTTATCGCGGTAGAAGAAACCATTTGTCATGTACTTCCTACGCGTATCCTTATGGATCTTATCCATAGTAATCCTTTATTTGCGGACTACTTCCAACAAAATTTAACCGCAAAGCGAGAAATTGTTGCGCAGCATAGCCAAAACCAAGATATGGCTGAGTTCATGCTGGCAAGGATTGAAGATGGCACCATTCGTGAGCCATTGATTGTGCTTGAAGGTACCAGCCTCTTTGAAGCCACGCGATTGATGCGTGAAATGAAAGCTGATTGCGTCTTGGCGAAAAAGGGCAATCGCTACGGTATGATCACCGGTACTGATTTATTGGATGCCGTTATTATCAAAGGGCTTTCATTAGAGTCAGATGTGTCTGATATTGCCAGCTATCGATTGATCTCAACGACACCGCAAGACTATCTTTTCAATGCGCTTATTATGATGACACAGCAGCAGATAGAGCGTGTTGTGGTGATGGATGATCAAGAGTTAGTCGGTATTGTTGAGTTAACCGATGTGCTCAGTCATTTTTCCAGTCATTCACACGTTATTGGATTGCGTGTGGAGCGAGCACAGACGATTGAAGACCTGCGTGAAGCATCAAAAGGCTTAACAGATCTGATTAAGGCACTCATTTCTACCGGCGTAAAAATACGCTTTACCATGGAGCTTTTGGCGGCGATGAATGGCCGCATTATCGCCAAGCTGTTTGAGCTTGTGATTCCGCGAGACTTGAAGCCTCACGTCTGTTTGATTGTCATGGGTTCTGAGGGTCGTGGTGAGCAAATCATGAAAACAGACCAAGATAATGGGCTAATTTTCCGTGAGGGACTCGAATGGCCAGAAATGCCCGCAGTCATGAGTAAGTTTAGTGAGACATTGATTTCATTTGGTTTCCCGCCATGTCCCGGTAATATCATGGTTTCGAACCCAGAATGGGTTAATTCAACGGGTAACTGGGCAACCAAACTGACTAAGTGGAGTCAAAAGTTTGACGGTGAGTCGGTGATGAAGCTTGCCATAGCTGTCGATGGTAAGCCAGTAGCTGGGAACGCGGCATTATTTAAAGTGGCCAGAAATGCCTTTTTACGAACCCTTCGAAGTAACGAGATTTTCTTTTCGCATTTTGCCAAAGCGTCGCTTAATTTTGATACGCCCTTGACCTTTTTCGGTAATCTGAAAGATAAGGGTATGCTGGATATCAAAAAGGGTGGAATTTTCCCCATCGTGCATGGCATAAGAACCATGGCCTTAGAGCATCGAATTCTTGAGACGAATACCTTTAAGCGTATAGAAGCGCTGGTTGAAATGGATCAGATGCGAAAAAAACATGGCGAAAATATAGCCGAAGCACTTTCTCTGTTCGTACAAATCCGATTGAAGCATCAAATTCAGCGTGTGGAAGAAAGCAAGGACGGTATTGATCCAACACCTAATGCCATCGATCTTCAGCGCTTGAATAAATTAGAAAGAGATCTGTTAAGGGATGCCTTACGAATCGTAAAAGACTTTAAAAAGCATTTAGCGTCACGCTACCACATAGGTTCATGACACCATGATTATTCCAAGAACAATTCGACGCTTTAAAGAGCGCAGAGAGTTTAAAGACAGCCCCTATGCTCACCTTTTTGAAACCTATAAGGGTGATGAAGTAGTCTCGTTAGATTGTGAGACGACAAGTCTAGACGTCAAGAAGGGAGAAATACTCTCTATTGGAGCGGTGAGAATTCGGGGTCGTCGAGTGATCACGAGTGAGCGACTTGATATCAAGTTAAAGCCTCCGGCCTCCTTAACCGGGGATTCCATTAAGATCCATAAGATCAGAGCCAGTGATCTGGCTGACGGCATAGAGATAGACGACGCGCTGGAACAGGTGCTTGAGTTTGTCGGTAATCGTCCGATTCTTGGTTACTATGTCAACTACGATATTAAGATGCTGGATAAATATATTAGAGCGAAATACGGGTTTAGTTTACCGAACAAGGCCATTGAACTATCCCATGTTTATCATGACATCATTAAATGGAAATCAGTTGGTGGCGATGTTGATCTGAGGTTTGACACCATTTCGAAAAAATTGGATATACCGATTATTCAGCGTCATACAGCATTGGGAGATGCTATTACAGTAGCACTGATGTATGTTCGCCTGAAATTTGGCGCTCCATTAGCAGAGTGATACGAGTCTAACCAACCTATCTCTAATAAAAGCAGACCTTGGTCTGCTTTTTGCATTATTCCTCCAGGGTTAGATTTTATCCGGTTAAAATGGCAAAAAGTTGTCATTTTGTTGGCGGATATTTTCTTGTCGTTATAGAATGGCGTTGTAATGTCAAAAAAATGCCACTGTCAGGTGAGGGCCAGGAATGATCGAACGAGCTGACATCAACAGTGTATTAGCGCAGATGCGCTCTTTGAAATCTGAAATGCAGCAGACCTCGGGTCGCATGGAGTTGCCAAGTTTACGTCCAGAGGGGATGTCACCTTCAAGGGTAAACGAATCTGAAAAAGGCTCATTTACCGCATTACTGAAATCCGCTGTCGATACTGTGAATGGTCATCAGCAAACAGCGAATAGAATGCGTGAGGCCTATGAACGAGGTGATCCAAGCGTTGACCTGCCTCAGGTCATGATTCAAGCACAAAAATCCTCGGTCTCTTTTGAAGCCATGACCCAGGTAAGAAATCGCCTAGTACAGGCATATGAAGATATCTCTAAAATGCCGATCTAATTTTGAGCGAGTGTAAATGGAAAATACAGCAACTCCATTAAATGCAAGAGGCGGTCTGATGGCAGGCTTTAATAGTCTGGGTATTTTGCGCCAGTTGGGTTTGATGGTGGGTTTAGCAGCCAGTGTCGCGATAGGCTTTGCTGTGGTGTTATGGTCGCAAAAGCCAGATTATCGTGTGCTCTATGCAAACCTTTCTTTTTCCGATGCCAATGAAGTCATAGAACAGCTACGCATGAGTAATATTCCGTATCGCTTCGATGCGGATGGTCGCGCTATTTTAGTTCCCGAGTCACATGTTCATACCGCTAGATTACGTTTAGCGGCAGATGGTTTTAGTGCTGATCGCACCGTAGGTTTTGAACTGTTAGATCAAGACTATGGTATGGGCACAAGCCAGTTTATGGAAACGACTCGCTACCGCCGAGGCTTAGAAGGTGAGCTGGCGCGAACTATCTCTAATATGACTGCCGTTCGTGCGGCGCGTGTTCACTTAGCCATTCCCAAAGATACCGTCTTTATTCGAGATCAGCGTAAACCGCGTGCTTCAGTGTTTCTTGAGTTGTTTTCAGGCCGTCAACTTGAAAGGGATCAAGTGGCCGCCATTGCCAATCTGGTTGCTTCCAGTATTCCTGAATTAGATGTTAAAGATGTCACTATAGTGGATCAGCGTGGGCGTTTATTGAATATTCGAGACGCCGATTCTGATGTGGTCCTGGCAGCGAGGCAGTTGGAATATGTTCGCCAAGTTGAAGATACGCTGGTTAATCGAGTCAATAGTATTCTGCAGCCCGTAGTAGGGTTGGGTAATTTTCGTGCGGAAGTATCGGCAGATATCGATTTTACTGAGGTTGAGCAAGCCAGCGAAATGTTTAATCCAGATTTGCCTGCGTTAAGAAGTGAGCAAACACTTGAAGAGCGAAGAGACTCAGGTGACGCTGCTGTCGGAGTTCCGGGGGCTTTAGCGAATCAGCCTCCTGGGCCTGTTGCGGTACCTGAAATAGCAGGTGGGGCTGGAGGTGCAGGTGTCGGCGCGGGTGCATCGGGTAGTAGTCGTAATCAAGCTACGCGTAACTTTGAATTAGATCGCAGTATCAGTTATACCCGTCAACAGATGGGTGGTGTACAGCGTTTATCGGTAGCTGTCGTGGTGGATGACCTGCAAGTTGTGGATCCTGAAACGGGAGAAAGAACACGAACGCGTTGGTCAGAAGAAGATATCGACCGCTTAAGAATGTTAGTTGAAAATGCGGTTGGTTTTTCGGCGCTAAGGGGCGATAGTGTTAACGTGATCAATTCTAGTTTCGTGCCGACAGAAGAGTTTTTGTTCGAGGATCCCAGTTTTTGGGAGCAAGACTGGTTCTGGAATTTATTGAAGCAGCTAGGTGCTGGCATTTTTATATTGATACTGGCATTGGGAATATTGCGACCAGTGCTCAAGCATTTGTCAGCTACGGGGAGTCAAGCGGGTGGCAATGATTTAGGTCCTGCTGGGCAAATATCTGCAGAATTAGAGTCTTTGGACGGATCAGGGATGGCTGACGACAAAGTTACCTTTGGTGGAGTTCAATCAGCTGCAATGGCAACGCCTAATGAAAGCTTTGATTACCAATTAAATGAAATTCGTAGCATGGTTGCTGAAGATCCGGCTCGTGTTGCTCAAGCCATTAAGCAATGGGTGGTAGACCATGAGTAATGGTTTAACCGATATTGAAAAAGCTGCCGTTCTTCTGATTAGCTTGGGCGAAAGTGATGCTGCAGAGATCCTTAAACATCTCGGACCTAAAGAAGTGCAGCGCATTGGTGAGGCGATGTCACGTTTAGACAATGTGCCTCAGTCACGTGTTGAGTCAGTCGTTTCTGACTTTTTAGATGTGGTCAGTGATCAAACGGGTATCGGTATCAATAATGACCGATACATTCGGGCTATGTTGAATCAGGCATTAGGTGAAGATAAAGCTAAAACCCTGATAGATCGTATTCTTTTTAGCACCAATACCTCAGGCTTGGATACCTTGCGTTGGATGGACCCTCGACAGGTTGCTGAAATCATTCGCTTTGAACACCCGCAAATTCAGGCCGTTATCATCTCCTACCTTGAACCCGATCAGGCAGCTAACGTGCTGAGCTATTTTGATGATAAGGTGCGTTTAGATATCGTCATGCGTGTCGCGGCATTGGATCAAATTCAACCACAGGCACTGCAAGAACTTAACGATATGCTTGAAAGTCAATTTACCGGACCTCGTTCAACTCAATTAACTAAACTGGGTGGTGTGAAGTCTGCAGCGGATATCATGAACTTTATTGATACCCAGATTGAAGCTGAATTGATGGATGCGATCAAAGAAACCGACGAAGGTCTTGCAACACAAATTTCGGATTTGATGTTCGTGTTTGATAACTTAATGGATGTAGAAGATCGCGGTATTCAGGTTATTCTTCGTGAAATACAAACAGATCAATTGGTGATTGCACTCAAAGGTGCGGATACCCAACTGCAAGAAAAAATCTTCAAGAATATGTCTAAGCGAGCTGCCGAGCTGCTGCGTGATGATTTAGAGGCTAAAGGCCCTGTGCGTGTGAGTGAAGTAGAAGCGGCACAAAAAGAAATATTAAATGTGGCTCGTCGATTGGCTGACGATGGTGAAATTACCCTCGGTGGCTCTGATGATATGGTTTAAGTGAATGAAGCAGGATAATTATCGCCCCGTCAGAATTCCGGCATCTGAAGCTCAGCGCTTAATGCCCTGGCAATTACCGATGATGGATGTCGGTGATGTAGGTGAGCCTTTCAAAACGGACTCTGCTTTGTCTCAGGTTGTGGTGACTGAAGAAGAAATCGAAGCTGAAAAACTGACGTTGGCAGATATTGAAGAGATACGCGAAAACGCCGCTAAAGAAGGCTTCAGTCAGGGTCATCAAGAAGGTTTTGACCAAGGCTACTCTGAAGGCAAGCAGCAAGGATATGATCAAGCCTTCAAAGCGGGTGAAGAAGAAGTTAAGCGTCGCTTGGCTCTACTTGAACAGTTAGCTCAGGTCTTAAGTGATCCCATTTCATCTCAAGAACAGCAGCTTGAGAATCTGATGATCGATCTCATTCAGCAATTTGCTAAAGCGGTTATTAGTACTGAATTAAAAACTGATATTGAGCCTTTAAAAATCGCCGTTAAAGCTGCCCTGGCTGAATTACCCTCTACGGTAGCCAGTTGCGAAGTTCATCTTCATCCCGACGACCTTCCTTTACTTGAGTCGCTTAGCGTTAAAAAAGGTGTTGCATGGGTTGCTAATGATGACATTCAACCCGGAGGATGCCAAATTCATTCAGATACCACTCACATCGATAATACCGTCAATGCACGCTTCGATCAGATCGCTGCGCAATTAACAGCCGCGTTGGGAAAAACCTCAGCCTCAAAACCAGACTAAAGGGGGCTCGATGGCACTGTTTGATAAATATCCTCACCTTAAAGAGCCGTCAGTTTTTAAAGCTGCGTCACCTCACGTCTATGGGCGTATCACTCGTTTAATTGGTCTAACGCTTGAAGCGGTTGGATTGAAAGTAGCACTGGGTGATTACTGTATTATACAAGTGACCCCTGAAATGGAAACCGAAGCGGAAGTGGTTGGTTTTTCAGGTGATCGAATCTATTTGATGCCACTGCACCGTATTGATGGATTGCAGCCAGGTGCTCAGGTGATGCCACAGAGCGGAGCTAGTCAAGTTCCAGTGGGATTTGGCTTACTTGGCAGAGTGATTAACGGTATAGGTCAGCCAATTGATGGTAAGGGAGAGTTGGATGCAGAGAGGTATGTCTCCTTGCAAGGAGAAATTATTAATCCACTTTCGCGACATCCTATCGATGCACCTTTAGATGTCGGTATTCGCTCCATCAATGGTTTACTAACGGTGGGTGCAGGTCAACGGTTAGGTTTATTTGCCGGTAGTGGCGTGGGTAAATCGGTGTTGCTTGGAATGATGACGCGTCATACCGAGGCTGATGTGACCGTGGTGGGATTAATTGGTGAACGTGGTCGAGAAGTTCGTGAGTTTATAGAGCAAAGCTTAGGGTTGGAGGGCATGGCCAGATCGGTTGTCGTTGCTTCTCCCGCCGATGATTCACCCTTAATGCGTTTACGTGCTGCAGAGTTGACCACCCGCATAGCAGAGTATTTTCGTGCTCAAGGAAAGCGTGTGTTGTTATTAATGGATTCATTGACGCGTTATGCCCAGGCACAAAGGGAAATTGCGTTGGCAGTGGGTGAACCCCCAGCAACTAAGGGTTATCCGCCGTCAGTGTTCGCTCGCTTACCTCGGCTTGTCGAGAGAGCAGGTAATGCTCAATCCGGAGAAGGATCGATTACGGCATTTTATACTGTGTTAACCGAGGGTGACGATCAGCAAGACCCTATCGCGGATGCTGCAAGAGCAATCTTAGATGGTCATATTGTGCTGTCCCGAGATCTAGCTGAGCAAGGACACTATCCTGCGATAGATATTGAAGCATCCATCAGTCGTGTTATGCCGCAAATCATTTCTCCCGAGCATTTAGCTAAAGCGCTAGAATTCAAAAGGCTCTATTCACGCTACCAACAAAACGCCGACTTAATCAGTGTAGGAGCTTATGCTCGTGGCAGTGATCCATTGACTGATCGAGCGATTGAAATGCTGCCGGTGTTACAAGCCTACCTTCAGCAAGGAATGTCAGAAGCCTTCGATCAACAACGCTCTATACAAGAATTGATCATGCTGATGAGTATGCCGCCACCCAACAAATCACCTCAACAGGGAATGAAGGGGCAGGTTTCTCAGGGTGATCGTCGATGAGTAAACCACGCTCTGAGCGATTAGGTGTGGTATTGGGTTTAGCAGAGCGTCAGAAAGAAGCTGCTGATCGCTACCTAGCGGAAAGTCAGCAACGTCTTCAGCATGCCGAAACTCAGCTAATTCAGTTGCAAGATTATATGCTGGAGTATCAGCAGCAGTTTACACAAGCAGGTCAGCGAGGGTTAACAACCGATCAGCTCAGGCAGCATCAGGCTTTCATTGGGCGGTTAGAACAGGCAATGCGTCAGCAACATGAGACTATTCGAGTGGCGCGTCAGCAGCTTGAACAGGTAAAGCAGTACTGGCAAAGTGTTTATGCGCGTTATAAAGGTATTCAAAAGCTGACTGACAAAGCTGTTTATTCTGAACAGGCAGTAAGGGATAAGCGAGAGCAGCAAGCGATAGATGAACGATCGCAGCGAAACAGAGGTTTTGGCATCTAGTTAAAAAGTGGCTCGCTTTTTGCTTACTCATGGTAAGCGATTAACCTAAGCATTGCTTGCTATGGACTAAGATTTCAGGAGCTAAACATGTCAAACCCAACCTCTTCAATTCAACTTTTAGGTGGTTTGCTGTCAATGGCACCGTCAAACGGTGCTAATGGACTGTTATCTCAAAACAATCTGGGAGCTGCTCCACCTTCTGAAGCCTTCTATTCCCTCTGGGTTGGTCTAACTCAATCCACGCCATTAGATGCCTCACTCGCGAATGTTGAGCGGCAAGCATCTGGCAATACATCACAATCCGATGGCAGTATTTTGCCGCTAGAAATTCCGACTGATCTGTTAAAGCAGATTGAAAATCTACTGGAAGATGGCTCTGATAGCTCGGAAGCGCTTGATAACGCATTGAATAGTATTCGTGAATCACTGCAAAATCTCTTCTCTCAGATAGATAATGATGCCGATACGGATCAGAGCGCACTTTATAAAGACAGTAACGTGAAGGATCTTTCACTGCTTAATTTATCGAAAGAGGCTTTACCTGATGCTTTACCTGATGCATTAGAACTCTCTGATGAGCAATTGCTTGCGTACTTGCAGTTAATGCAACAACAACTGACACGGCAGCAAGAAAGCCTTAAAGATTCTGGAATTGTCGATCAACCAGTGGCTGAAGGTCAAGCGGCAATATTATCCTTACTAACACAGTATTTAGAGCAAAAGTTAGCCTTAAATTCAGAGGGTAAAGCTTCTGAAACAGGCGTCTTGACTGACGCTGATCAGAAAATTGCAGAGCAGCGAATGAACCAGCTTTGGGTTCAGCTTGAGGCTGCCCGAAGAGTGAGAGAAACTGAAGACGCTAGACGTGCTTCGTCAAATAGTGCTTCTGATAATACGTTACTGACACAGTCGCCATTAACGGATTCTGATAATGAAAGCCTAGTATCACGTCCCCAGGAAGCAATAGTCGCTGGCAAGACAAATGAAAAAACAGCTGATCTGGATACTTTACAAAAAGAAGCCTTGGTCAGAGATGAGCTTTACAGAGAAACCTTAGCTCAACTCATTCAAGAGCAGAATCGAGCTGTGGTAACAGATCCACAAGCGCAAGCCAATGTGGCCAATTCAGAGCGTTCAGTGTCCCCACCTATTGCTCCCATCAATCCTTTATCACAATCGAATAATGACAAAGCTGCGAATAGACCGTTAGAGCCTAGGATTGTATTAACTCCATCTGCTGCGGTGTCTGGCATGCCGAGTAGTGATTTAACTCCCGCTGAGCGTTTGGCTGCCTCAGAAGTGATGCAAGAGACGGGGCGAAGAGCGCTAACTGAGGCAATTAGCCAAGCGAATGCTCAGCGTAATGCAGTCGATGACGCAAGTAGTGACTCCCTTCGTCGACAGGAAGCCAGTGCCACCTCTGCAACTCTGATTGCAGACGCCCAAAAAATGGTCCAGTCACCTGCATCGCCTGCGCAAACCCCGATTGCTCAGGCCAATAACTCACAAGATGCGTTAATGCAAAAAATGCTCAATCCAGCATGGAGCAGAGCCTTAGGTGAGCGTGCAGTGATGATGGCACAACAAGGCCCTAGGCTAGCCGAAGTCCGTTTAGATCCCCCGGAGCTAGGCGCTTTGCGCATTCGTGTTCAGGTTCACGGTAATGATCAAGTGTCACTGACCTTTAATGCGCCTAATGCCTCAGTTCGAGAAGTGTTAGAGCAAAGTTTACCCAGATTAAGAGAGATGTTTGCAGAACAAGGGATGAATCTAGCCGATGCCTCAGTTTCAGACCAGTCTCGCGAACAAAATTCCGAGCAGGCTCATGCCAGAGAGAGTGGGCGAGGAGATGCAAGTGCTAGAGAAGAGTTTGGTGAATTACCTGCTAACCGAACGGAGCTAAGAAAAGTAGGCATCATTGATTATTATGCATAAAGCAATTCCCCTGTAATCAAGCGGCTGTGGTATATTTAGCCGAAGTGATAAGTATATATGCGGGGGATAGTCTATGGCTGAAAAGGATGAACGTCCTGAAGGCGAAGAAAGTGCGCCTAAAAGTGGCAAGAAAAAGCTAATTATCATTATTGCTGCAGCTATTTTAGTTCTAGCTGCGGGTGGTGGTGCAGCCTTCTTTTTCTTAATGGGCGGAGAGGAGTCAGCTGAACCAGCAGCACCCGTTCAAAGAGAAGCTATCTATATCAAAATACGCACACTTGAAGGTCGGCCGATGTTCGTCGCATCTTTGGAGAATCCTGGCGGCAATCGTCACTTCATGCAGATCTATGCTGAAGCCAAAACTCGTGACCCTCAGGTAGAGCAGATAATTAATCAGCACATGCCACTTGTGGTTGCTAGACTTAATACACTATTCACCACTTCAGATCCCAATGTTCTTCGCAATGTTGATGGTATTCGAGCATTGCAAAATGATGCTACAGAGTTGGTTAATCGCTTGGTTCAAGATCGAGGTGGAGAGCCTGGCGTTGAAATTGTGTTATTTACAAATTTTGTAATGCAGTGAGGAAGCACACAGCATGTCAGTAAAAGATCTGCTTTCGCAGGACGAAATTGATGCCCTGTTACACGGCGTTGATGATGGCGATGTAGAGACCTCTGACGAAGCCGATTTCGATGATGGCAGCGGTGTTCGTCCCTATGATTTGGCAAGCCAAGAACGCATTGTTCGTGGTCGTATGCCGACCTTGGAAATGGTGAATGAGCGTTTTGCACGACTAGCGCGCGTCACTTTGTTTAACCTGTTGAGACGTACAGCCGATGTGACGGTCGGTGGTGTACAGGTGATGAAGTATGGCGATTACATCCATACTCTTTATGTGCCGACCAGTATGAGTTTGATGAAGGTTCATCCTTGGCGAGGCACAGGGTTGTTCATTATTGATGCAAAATTAGTCTTCAAGTTAGTTGATCAATACTTTGGTGGTGACGGTCGTCATGCCAAAATTGAGGGTCGTGACTTCACGCCGACTGAAACTCGTCTAGTGCATAAAACAGTCACTCAGTTATTCGCTGATTTACGTGATGCCTGGAAACCTGTCGCTGATTTGACGTTTGAACAAACCTCCCATGAACTCAATCCTGCGATGGCAAATGTGGTTGGGCCAAGTGAAGTGGTCATTGTGAGTACTTTTCAAGTCGACCTTGAAGGGGGGAGTGGTGATTTCCATGTCACTCTTCCTTATTCGATGATTGAGCCTATTCGTGATCAGTTGATGTCATCTTTCCAAAGTACAGAGCATGAATCAGATGAGCGCTGGTTACACTCACTTCGTAAAGATATTGTCAGTGCGAGTTTGCAGCTGGATCTGTTGGTGGCTGAAAGAGAAATGACGTTACGTGATGTGGTGGCATTTGAAAAAGGTGATGTGATTCCAGTTGATATTTCAGATCACTTAACCCTAAGCGCTAATGGATTGCCGATGTATACCTGCCAACTCGGTGCATCACGTGGTAATCTTGCAGTTAAAATTGTCGAAACTATTCAGCATGATCATGATTGATCTTCGGGTCTGGAGATAGCGTTTGTGAGCGAAGATAATAAAGATGTAGACCAGCAGGCCTTGGCTGATGAATGGGCTGCTGCCATGGAAGAACAAGTCGGTGGTGAAACAGAGGGTCAAGGTGGTTCTGCCACTGAAGCAAAATCTGTCGAGCTATCTGAGCTGCAAGATGAGTCATCACCAGTAAAAGATCCAAAACTGGATGTTATTCTGGATATACCCGTGAAGTTGACCGTAGAAGTGGGTGGTACAGAAATTGCCATCAGAAATCTGCTACAACTTAGCCAAGGTTCTGTTTTGGAGTTAAGTAGAGTTGCCGGTGAACCGCTGGATGTGAAGGTAAATGGTACTCTGATTGCACATGGAGAGGTGGTGGTGGTTAATGATCACTATGGTATTCGTTTAACGGATGTTATCAGCCCACAGGAACGTATCTGGCGACTTAAGTAGTGATGAAGTATTCGCTCATTTTCTTTTTGCTGTTTAGCCCGCTGAGCTGGAGTTCTGAGAACTCATCCAGCCAAGCTGCTCCAGTTTATAAAAGCCCTGACCCTTTCAGCTTTGAATCCATTATGCAGTTGATACTAGGATTGGGTCTGGTACTCGGCACTATTTTGGCAATGGCATGGTTGCTTAGGAGGGTATCGGTGCTGCCTGGTCAGCATCGTAAACTCAAAGTTGTCGCAGCACTTTCGTTGGGGCATAAAGAGCGTGCTGTGCTGGTTCAAGTCGGTGAAGAGCAAATGTTGCTAGGGGTGTCGCAGGGACAAGTCACTTTGCTGAAGAGTTTTGAGCAGCCTGTGATTGTCCCAGATCAGCCTGCTGCTGAGTCAGCCTTTGCGCGTAAGCTTAATCAGTATATTAGTAAGCGGGAGCCATGATGCTTCGATATTTCGGCTTGCTCGCTATTTTTCTGCTGTTGATGCCTCTTCCCGCATTAGCCGATGTGGGTATTCCTGCAGTTAGCTTAACCGTTAACGATGATGGCTCTACTGAGTATTCGGTTACCCTTCAAATTCTAGCTTTAATGACATTGCTGACCTTCTTGCCAGCAATGCTTATGATGATGACTTCGTTTACGCGAATCATTATTGTCTTTTCAATTCTGCGGCAAGCCTTAGGTTTACAACAAACGCCTTCAAATCAAGTGTTAGTGGGTTTGGCGTTATTCCTTACTTTCTTCATTATGGCTCCGGTATTTGATCAGGTAAACGAGCAAGCGGTTCAGCCCTATATGGCCGAAGAAATGACCAGTATGGAGGCGTTTGAAGCCGCTTCAAGGCCTTTTCATCAATTTATGATTCGTAATACACGCGAGAGTGATTTAGACCTGTTTATGCGTATTTCAGATACTCCGCGTGTTGAAACTCAAGAAGATGTACCTATGCGTGTGCTGGTGCCAGCCTTTGTGGTCAGTGAGTTGAAAACGGCTTTTCAAATAGGTTTTATGCTGTTCATTCCGTTTTTGGTGATCGACTTGGTGGTGGCCAGTGTCTTGATGGCGATGGGTATGATGATGCTCTCACCAGTCATCGTATCTTTGCCGTTTAAGATCATGCTTTTTGTGTTGGCGGATGGCTGGGCAATGGTGGTTGGAACGCTTGCTGCAAGTTTTGGAATGTAGCTTTTTCCATTTAGTATGAGGTTTATTTGGCCATTAGTTTAGGAGGCGATAATGGGACTGACTGAAACAGTTCTTGATTTATACGGCACCGCCTTTTGGCTGATTATTAAATTCGTGACCATTATTGTTGGTCCTGCTTTGGTGGTGGGTCTAATTATTTCAGTGTTTCAGGCGGCCACTCAAATTAACGAACAAACCCTGAGTTTCCTGCCTCGTCTAATTGTTAGTTTGTTAGCGTTGATGTACGCGGGCCCTTATATTGTTATGCAGATCGTGGATCTGTTTAACTTCTTGTTTATGAATATACCCCTGATGATAGGCTAGGTCGTGTTTGTCTCGCTGGCGGAGCTTGAATACTGGGTAGGTGCATTTCTATTACCGTTATTTCGTATTGGCTCATTCTTTATGGCAGTGCCAATCATTGGAACACAGATGGTTCCAGTTAGAGTTCGTTTTGGTTTAGCGTTAGCGATGACGCTGATTTTAATTCCAGTATTGCCTGAAATGCCCACATATCAGGGGTTGTCATTAGATACTTGGATAGTCATTTTAAATCAGATCATCATTGGTACGATGCTCGGTTTTACCTTGCAGCTCCTCTTTCAGACTTTTATCGCTGGCGCTCAGATGATTGCGATGCAATCAGGTCTTGGATTTGCACAGATGACCGATCCTAGTACGGGTATTCAGGTGGTGGTGGTCGCTCAATTCTATTCGATGATGTCAATGTTGTTATTTTTGGCAATGAATGGTCATCTGGTCATGATAGAAATACTAGCGCAAAGCTTTTATGCGCTACCTATTGGAATGAATATTTTTAGTTTTGATGTTGTGATGCGCATTGTTTTGTTAGTGAGTTGGTTGTTTTCTGCTGCATTATTAATGGCTTTGCCCGCTATTACGGCATTGTTGATTATTAACTTATCCTTCGGCATTATGACTAAAGCTGCGCCACAGCTAAATATTTTTGCGATAGGTTTTCCCTTCACTATGCTGATGGGACTTATTATGCACTATGTCAATGTTCCTATTTTTTATGATCACTACGTGCGTATGACTCACTTTATACTCGACTTTATTCAGTCGATGTTACCTCCTTTAAACGGGTGATGTATGGCTGAAGAAGATACGGGTCAAGAAAAGTCACAAGAGCCCACGCAAAAGCGCATACAAGATGCGCGCAAAAAGGGTGATATAGCCCGATCTAAGGAATTGACCACCCTTGCTCTATTGATGGCTTCAGCGGCAGCAGCGCTGCTGTTTGGTGGATCGGTTGGTCAGGTAATGCTGGATTTATTCAGTTTTAATTTTGATCTTCGCCGTGATGAGTTAATCGATAAAGCCTTTATGAGCTATCACCTTTACCGATCACTTGCTGATGCATTTCTGAGTTTATGGTCTTTCTTTTTATTAGTTACTCTCGCGGTAATTTTTTCTTCCGTGGCGCTGGGTGGCTGGAATTTCAGCGGTGAATCTCTTCAGCCGAAAGGCAGTCGTCTTGATCCTATTGCAGGGATTAAGCGCATGTTCTCGTTAAAATCCTTGGTCGAGCTCTTCAAGGCGATAGCGAAAGTACTGATTGTCGGTGCTATTGCCATTCTAGCTGTTTACCTTTTAAGACCCGAGTTGATGATGTTGACATCGGAAGCGGTCAGATCAGCGATCGATCATTCGTTAACTATTATTGCTTGGGCTTTTTTGGTGATTAGTGCGGCGATGATCTTTATCGTTTTGGTGGATGTGCCATTTCAGCTATATGACTACAACAAAAAGCTAAAGATGACGATGCAGGAAATTAAAGATGAAATGAAAAGCACCGAGGGTAAGCCAGAGGTTAAAAGTAAGATACGTCAATTGCAGTATGAAATGTCACAGCGCAAAATGATGAAAGAAGTGCCAACCGCTGATGTCGTTATTACTAACCCTACCCACTACGCTGTTGCTATACGTTATGACCAAAGTAAAAGCGATGCACCGATTGTTGTTGCGAAAGGTGTTGATTTTATGGCGCTAAAAATTCGAGAAGTGGCGCAAGAATATGAGGTAACCGTATTAGAAGCGCCAGCATTAGCTCGAGCGCTCTATTATGCCGCTGAAATTGATGAAGAGGTTCCTTCTGGATTGTATACGGCTGTAGCACAAGTTTTAGCCTATGTTTTCCAGTTAAGAGATCCTAGTCAGTCGAAGACGGGTGCTCGTCCTCCCGCAGAAAAAGAGTTAGAAATCCCTCCCGAGTTGCGTCGCGATAATTGATTGGCGTATTTCTTGCAGTAAAATCATATTGATTTTGTAGTGTCATTAACTTGACGTATTCGCTACAATTGCCAAGATATTTCAGGCTCTTATAGCCTGTAGCGATGTTTTTGACAGTTATTTGACGGTAGGTGATGTGGATAGAGTAGCCATACTTAAAAGTGCTAAAAGTATTAGTCAGGGGAACTTAGGTATTCCGCTGCTTTTACTTGTTGTGCTGGCAATGGTTACTTTGCCAATGCCTACCATCATGCTGGATATATTCTTTACCTTTAATATTGCACTCTCCATTGTTGTGCTTCTTGTTTGTATCTATGCGTTACGACCACTCGATTTTGCGGTTTTCCCCACCATTTTGCTTGCAGCGACTTTGATGCGTTTGGCGCTAAACGTCGCCTCCACTCGTGTGGTTTTATTAAACGGTCATGAAGGAGGGGATGCAGCGGGTCAGGTGATTAAGGCCTTTGGGGAAGTCGTTGTCGGTGGTAACTATGTGGTTGGTATCGTTGTATTTATGATTCTGGTTATCATCAACTTTGTGGTTGTTACCAAGGGTGCTGGGCGTATTTCTGAAGTAAGCGCGCGTTTTACTTTGGATGCTATGCCCGGTAAACAGATGGCAATCGATGCAGATGTTAACGCCGGCTTGATCTCTCAGGAGGAGGCGAGGCAACGACGTCAAGAGGTAACGCAAGAAGCGGATTTTTATGGCGCGATGGATGGTGCTTCTAAATTCGTCAGAGGTGATGCGGTTGCTGGCATTTTAATCCTAGTGATTAACCTGTTAGGTGGCTTAGGGATCGGTATGGTTCAGCATGGATTGGATTTTGATACGGCAATGCGTAACTACTCATTGTTGACCATTGGTGATGGTTTGGTGGCTCAATTGCCATCATTGCTGTTATCAACTGCCGCTGCAATTATGGTAACGCGAGCTAACTCATCTGAAGCGATGGGTAGCCAGGTTTTTTCGCAAATGTTTGGATCGCCGCGAGCCTTGTTTGTTGCTGCCGGTGTTATCGCGTTAATGGGTATCGTTCCAGGTATGCCGCATATGGCTTTCTTATCGCTTGCCGCGGCAGCTGCCGGTGCAGGTTGGTTGATTTTTAGTCGGCAGCAACAGGTAAAAGCAGATCAGCTTAAAGAGCAAGAAGAACCGGCCGATGCAGAGCCATCCGAAGAGCGCAGAGATCTGGACTGGGATGATGTTATGCCAGTGGATATGATCGGTCTTGAGGTAGGGTATCGATTAATTCCTATGGTCGACAAAATGCAAGGCGGTCAGTTGCTTGGACGAATTAAAGGGGTTAGGAAGAAATTATCTCAAGACCTTGGCTTTTTGGTGCCATCGGTGCATATTCGAGATAATCTTGACTTAATGCCTGGAGCCTACCGGATTACCTTAATGGGGGTTATCAGTGGTGAGGGAGATGTATATCCGGATCGGGAATTAGCTATTAACCCGGGTCAAGTGTTTGGAACCTTAAAAGGTGTTGCCGTTAAAGATCCTGCGTTTGGATTAGATGCAGTGTGGATTGAAAGAGGGCAGAAAGAGCATGCACAAACTCTGGGCTATACTGTGGTTGATGCTAGCACGGTTGTCGCGACGCATTTAAATCAAATTTTACAAAGTAATGCGCATGCTTTGCTGGGGCATGAAGAGGTACAGCAGCTTCTTGATATGCTGACTAAGACATCGCCCAAGTTGGTTGAAGAGTTGGTGCCTAAAAAGCTTTCTATCAGTGTGTTGCTAAAAGTGTTGCAAAATCTTCTGATGGAGCAGGTGTCACTGAAAGATTTTCGTTCTATCGCTGAAGCACTTGCTGAAGCTGTGGATAGAACTCAAGACCCCTTGTCGTTGACTGCAGCAGTGCGAGTGGCGTTATCACGATTAATTGTACAAAGTATTAACGGATCAGACATTGAGCTACCCGTGATTACTTTGGAGCCTGCACTCGAGCAAATGCTGTTAAGTTCCATGCAGCAAGGTGGCCCTAGTGATGAGACTCTAGTATTGGAGCCAGGAATGGCTGAAAGATTGCAAACATCTTTAGGACAAGCAGCGCAGCAGCAAGAAATGATGGGTAAGCCGTCTGTATTACTAGTCGCTGCCCCGATAAGGCCCTTAATGGCGCGTTTTGTGCGCTATGGTCAGCATCAAGTACATGTTTTATCTTATCAAGAAGTACCGGAAAATAAGCGCGTCACCATCGTTGCGACTGTCGGGGGTGGAAATGCCTAGGTTGATGCAATCTTCTGTTAAACACAGAGTAGCGCAGATAAGGAAAGGTTATGAAGGTTAAACGCATCTTTGCACCAGATATGCGTCAAGCAATGCGACGTGTCCGTGATGAAATAGGCGCAGATGCTGTCATTATTTCCAACCATCGCGTGGCGGGTGGTGTGGAAGTGGTTGCGGCTAAGGAGGAAGACTATGAAATGGCTCAAGCAGAGCTGAAGCGTAGTCAGAAAAAAACTCGTCCAGCTCCCTCTCCTGTTTCTAGTCAAGATGATGCGCTAGCTGCAGAATTGCGCAGAGCAAAAATGCGTATTGCTGAAGCACGAAGAAAAGCCGAGCAACCTCAGCCGGAGGTTAGCCAAGTGGTTAACCGTCAAATTGATACTGAAGAGGATGAAGATCTGCGCTTTATCCTTCAGTCATTAAAAACTAGGCAAGAAGAACAAGCTCGAAAAGAGCATGATCATGAACCATTTATCCCTGATGATCTCTGGAGTGATCAGCCCAAGCATCAACCGCGCGAAGAAGCGGATGATCTTGTAAAAACGATGCAGCAGGAGATTCATCAGCTACGTAAGTTAATGGAAAAGCAATTACATCAGCCGAGTTATCAGTCGTCTTTACCTGTTACACCTCAATCATCTTATGCGTCTTATTCTCCTATTCAACAACGTTTGAATGATTTAGGGCTTAGCTCCGGCCTTATTCGACAACTAACCGCAAGTCTAGAGTCTGAGTTATCAGAAGAGGCTGCATGGAAAAATGTGCTGTCTCGCTTTGCTGACTCTCTGCCAGTGGTGGGTGAGGAGTATATCGCTCGCGGTGGAATGATCGCTTTTGTCGGTGCAACCGGCGTAGGCAAGACGACCACTATTGGAAAGTTGGCGGCTCGTTACGTGCTGCAGTATGGCAGTTCAAGTTTAGCCTTGGTCACCACTGACTGTTATCGCATAGCAGCGCATGAGCAGTTAAAAACATTTGGCCGAATTCTAGATGTTCCGGTTCGTGTGGTTGATGAAAATCATAATCTTGATGAAGTGTTGCTTTCTCTGAGAGGTAAGCGCTTGGTATTGATTGATACTGCGGGAATGAATGCGGGAGATCCTGAAGGTATTCAACAAAAACAAATGTTGGCCTCTGTCTCGGTTAGGTTAAAAAAATTACTGGTTTTGTCCTGTTCGAGTCAGCGTCAGTTAATTGAAAAGGCTTGGAGTAATTATCAAGAGCTAGATCTGAGCGCCTGTGTGCTAACCAAGTTAGATGAATCCGGAAGCTTAGGTGATGCATTGACTCTTGCAATAGAAAAGCGCTTGCCTGTTGCTTACATCACCGACGGTCAGAAAATACCGGATGATCTTATTGTTGCACAAAGACAAGATTTGGTAAGTCGAGCAGTAGTGGCTGCGCAAACCTCGGGTGCCTCTGATTCAAACTATGATGACACCAATCCGATCTTTCGGGCGGGATAGAGATAAATTCTTATGAAGCAAACTCAACCGGTTAAGGTCATTGCGGTCACAGGTGGCAAAGGTGGCGTTGGAAAAACCAATGTATCGGTGAACTTATCGGCAGCCCTGAGTGAAATGGGGCGGCGAGTTGTATTGATGGATGCAGACCTTGGCTTAGCGAACGTCGATGTTTTGCTTGGATTGAGAGTGAAGCAAACGATTGCTGATGTGCTTGAAGGTCGTTGTTCCTTGGCTGATGTGTTGGTGCGTGTGGATGCCAATATGTCTATCGTGCCTGCCTCGTCCGGAACGCAAGCAATGACTGCGCTCAGTGAGCATCAGCACGCAGAGTTAATTTATGCCTTTAATGATATTGCCGATCTAATGGATGTTCTGATTATTGATACGGCTGCCGGTATATCAGAAGCGGTCGTCAGTTTTGTTAAAGCCGCTCAAGAAGTGCTCGTGGTGGTTTGTGACGAGCCTACCTCGATTACGGATGCCTATGCATTGATTAAAATGTTGAATCGCGATCACAAAATGACCCACTTTAGAATTTTGGCCAATATGGTTCATTCTGAAAACGAAGGGCGAAACATGTTTAACAAAATTTTAACGGTCACGGATAGGTTTTTGGATGTAACGCTTCAATACGTCGGATCAATCCCTTATGATGAATCAGTACGTAAGGCAGTTCAAAAGCAAACAGCTGTTTTAAAAGCTTTTGGCAACAGTAAAGCGTCAGTTGCATACCGCCAATTAGCTAATAAAGTTGATCACTGGCCGGTATTGAAAACTCCAAGGGGTCATTTAGAATTCTTTGTGGAGCAGCTGGTAAAACGGCAATAATTGAATAGCGGAAGCTAAGCTGTATGTATAATCAGCTCACATTTAAAACTAGTCATGAGTTATTAGATCAGTACACACCCCTCGTAAAGAGGATTGCCCAGCATCTTCTGCTTAGATTGCCGTCGAGTGTGGTTCTTGATGATTTGGTACAAGCAGGAATGATTGGGTTGCTAGAGGCAGCAAAAAGATTTGATCCGAGTAAGGGTGCTAGCTTTGACACCTATGCCGGAATTCGTATTCGAGGTTCCATCATTGACGAAGTACGTCGTGGTGATTGGACGCCTCGATCCGTTCATCGAAATGGTCGCAGAGTGACGGAAGCGATTCGCGCAGTAGAATTCAGAACAGGAAGGGATGCTTCTGATGCCGAGGTAGCGACAGAGTTACAGATTTCTGTGGCAGAATATCATGCATTACTGCAAGACTCGCAAGACAGCCGTCTATTCAGTATTGATGAGTTGAGTCATGACGATGATGATTCTGTTGGAATGCAATTTGAGGGGAATGATCCAGGACCTGATCAACTATTTCAGGGGGATGCATTCCGACAAGCGCTAGCAGGTGCGATTGATTCTTTGCCAGAGCGAGAAAAGCTAGTGATGGCTCTTTATTACGATGAAGAGCTAAACTTAAAAGAGATAGGTAGTATTTTAGGAGTGAGTGAATCTCGAGTCAGTCAGATTCACTCCCAAGCGGCAATGAGATTGAAAAGCCGTCTTAGGGACTGGCAGTAATTTTTTGTTTGTTATCCGTCCTTTGCCTGTCTAGTATAGGTATAAGGGCTAACATTTTTAAAGTAACAAGCCGGGGGGGCTGTGTCTTGTGAAAAAAGACATCAGGATTCTTGTTGTAGATGACTTCTCTACAATGAGACGAATCATCAAAAATTTGCTACGTGATCTGGGCTTTACCAATGTGGAAGAGGCTGATGACGGCAAGACCGCTTTGCCCATTCTGAAACAAGGTCGTATTGAGTTTCTGATCACTGACTGGAATATGCCAGGGATGACAGGAATCGATCTGCTTAAAACTGTGCGTGCAGATCCAGAGCTTTCGCATATCCCTGTGTTGATGGTCACAGCTGAAGCTAAGCGTGAGCAGATTATTGCCGCTGCTCAGGCAGGGGTGAATGGTTATGTTATTAAGCCTTTTACGGCAGTGGTGCTTAAGGAAAAAATCGAGAAGATATTTGAGCGCATCACCTAGCCAATAGCCGGTAAGAGAGCAGAATAATGAAAAATAAGATAGCGACATTGGAATATGACGGTCTTGAAGATCTGCTTGGTCAAATGGCTCGTGAGTTGGTAATCACTATCGAGCAAGGTAACTTGAGCCATGCAATGGAGTTGATCAATGACCTTCAAGAGGCTCGGCATCAGGTTTTTTACAATGAAGTTGGCCATCTGACACGTGGATTACATGAGGCTATCAAAGCTTTCTCTTCCGATATTGATGAAAAGATTTTGTCTGATGATGCGTCTAGTCTGCCTGCCATGACAGATGCATCTGAGCGTCTTGGTTATGTTATTGAACTAACTGAAAAAACATCTCACGAAACCATGGATAGAGTTGATCGCTCATTGACACTGGTCGATCGATTGGATGGTCAGTCAGAACGTTTTAAAGATTTGCTTCTTTTGGTTGGTCAGCTTGAGGGAGAGTTTAAAGCACTCGAGGGTGTGTATGATCGAACCTGTACTGTCAAAAATGAATCTGAAAAAACGATTGAAGAGTTACGCAGTACGTTAACCGATATTCTTGTTTCTCAGAGTGTTCAGGATATTACCGGGCAGCTGATACGCAGAGTTATCACGCTAATGACCCAAGTTGAGTCTCAGCTTGTCAAATTAATGGATATGGCCGCCAAAGTTGAGCGTTTAACCGGAATCGAGATGGGCAAAGAGACTCAAGATGATTCTGAAAAAGATGCTATTCGTGCCCAGGGTCCACAACTGAAAAAGAAAGAAGCCGGGGCAGTCAGTAATCAGGATGATGTTGATGAACTGTTATCCAGTCTTGGTTTTTGATTAGGAGATCTCTATGAGTTTGGATGTAGATCAGGAAATTCTTGAAGATTTCCTAGTAGAAGCGGGAGAGATACTTGAGCTTCTTTCTGAGCAGTTGGTTGAGCTTGAACAACGACCAGATGATCGTGACCTACTAAATGCTATCTTTCGAGGGTTTCATACAGTCAAAGGTGGAGCGGGTTTTCTTCAGCTAGATGCGATGGTCAACTGTTGCCATAAAGCTGAAAATCTATTCGATTTATTACGTAATGGTGAGTTAACTGTTTCTGCTTCTTTGATGGATGTGGTGCTGCAGTCACTCGATTCTGTCAACTTGATGTTTGAGCAGGTTCGAGGTGGTTTAGAGCCAGAACCTGCACCTGCAGATCTCATGCAGCGTTTAAGCATTATTACTGAAGGTGGTTCGGTAGAAGAGCAGCAGCCAGTTAAAAAAACGGTTGTTGAGCAAAAACCCTTACCGAAAGCTACGCCTGCCAACCCCAATACCCCTAATGATGAGTTTGACTTATTGCTTGGTGATTTAGTTGTCGGTAGCAATACAAAAAACGCATCCTCCAGTACGGACAGTGATCTTATTACAGAAGATGAGTTTGATGCGTTATTAGATGAACTTCATGGTGCAGGTAAAGGCCCAGGAGTACTGGCAGGTAAAGATCAATCTAATATAGCCGCTACTTCATCCACTTCTGATGAAATTACAGATGATGAGTTCGAGGCCTTGCTAGATGATCTTCAGTCAAAAGGACAGGGAGCTTTTGCTGCAATAGCATCTGCACCTAAGCATGAAGACGAGATGATTGACGCAAATGTCGGTTCCTCTGTGCCTAGTGCGCCTCCAAAAGCGGTCGAGCCTCCCGCAGTTGTTGCCGCATCTGCTGCTATTGAATCGACTCCGAAAGCCTCAATGTCAGCTCAACAAAAAACGGTTCAAGAGAGTAATGTTCGAGTCGATACTGCGCTTCTCGATAAGATTATGAACATGGTAGGCGAGCTAGTCTTGGTTCGTAATCGTTTGGTGCGTTTGGGTGGTTCGCGCGAAGATGAAGAGATGTCTAAAGCCTTGGGCACATTAGATATGGTCACTGCTGACTTGCAGACGTCAGTGATGAAAACCCGTATGCAACCCGTCAAGAAAGTATTCGGTCGCTTCCCGCGTCTAATTCGTGATTTGTCTCGTAGCTTGAAAAAAGAGATACGCTTAGAGCTGCGTGGTGAAGAAACCGACTTAGATAAAAACCTTGTTGAAGCGCTGGCCGATCCATTAATTCACTTAGTACGCAACTCAGTCGATCATGGTATTGAAGCGCCAGATGTTCGTGAAAAATTAGGTAAGCCGCGCGAAGGTAGTGTTTTGCTATCAGCCGAGCAAGAAGGCGATCATATTCTGCTGATCATCCGCGATGATGGTGCCGGAATGGATCCTGAAAAACTTCGTCGCTTGGCAGTGGATAGAGGCATGCTTGATACAGAGTCAGCAGCACGCCTAACTGATCAAGAATGTTTTAATCTGATTTTCCATGCTGGCTTCTCGACCAAAACAGAAATTTCTGATGTGTCGGGGCGCGGTGTGGGTATGGATGTTGTTAAAACTAAGATTACTCAGCTAAACGGAACCTTAGCGATTGATTCTATCTTGGGGCAAGGTACTCAGATTGCCATTCAAGTGCCGCTAACCTTGGCCATTATGCCAACGCTGATGGTCACCCTTGAAGGGCAGGCGTTTGCGTTACCACTAGTGAATGTTAATGAGATCTATAATCTTGATCTAACCAAAACCAACATTGTCGATGGTCAGCAAGTGATTATCGTCAGGGATCAAGCATTACCTTTATTCCATCTAAAGCGTTGGATGGTTAAAGGGTGTGAGCATGCTCCTTTACCCGATCAAGGCCATGTCGTTATCGTTTCTGTCGGAACCACGCGAGTGGGCTTTGTGGTTGATCAGTTGGTGGGCCAAGAAGAGGTTGTCATCAAACCGTTGGGTTCTATTCTTCATGGGACTCAGGGATTGTCGGGTGCAACCATTACTGGTGATGGCCGAATTGCTTTGATTATTGACATTCCCAATCTGCTCAAGCGTTACGCGTCATGAGCGTAGCGCTATCTGACAAAGGAAGCGTCTCAGATGGCCGTTAAGGTGCTGGTAGTCGATGATTCCAGTTTTTTCAGAAACAGGATCCAAGAGGCCCTCAGTAGTGATTCGCGCATTGAGATAGTCGGTGTTGCTGTGGACGGTCGTGAAGCGGTAACCAAAGCGGTAGCCCTAAAGCCTGACCTAATCACTATGGACGTTGAAATGCCTCAACTCAATGGGATTGAAGCGGTTAGACAAATTATGCGTCAAGCGCCAACCAATGTATTGATGCTTTCATCTCTAACGCATGAAGGCGCTAGGGTAACATTGGAGGCTCTAGAAGCTGGTGCAGCGGATTATCTGACCAAGGATATTCGCGCGTGGATGGACCGTTCCAGTGCATTGACCAAGGAGTTTATCGAGCGCGTTGTTGCTTTAGGTAAGTCGCGTCAGCATCGACCTGTTACTGCGTTTAGTCGTCAACCTGCGCCGGCATCCTCTTCTACAGCAAGGGTATTTAGATCAGAGCCTGTTGTGGCAAAGCCTCGTTCAGAGCGAGAGTTTCGCCGTGAAACACCTCAAGCAGCCTCATCAACGCAGTCATCATCTACGTCACGTTCAAATGATGATCGATCTGGGGCTGCAACTCAGCCTTTGTCACGCATTAAAGTACCAGATGTCAGAATTGTTGTGATAGGTGCTTCAACCGGAGGGCCTGCCGCCTTACAGAAGGTTTTAATGGCACTACCTGCGAGCTATCCATTACCCATTTTACTGGTTCAACATATGCCGGGTACCTTTACCAAAGTTTTTGCCGAGCGGCTAAACCAGCAATCAATGATTCGTGTCCGTGAAGCTGTGGATGGCGACAGGCTTGAGCCTGGATTGGCATTGCTGTGTCCGGGTGGAATGCAGATGATGTTAGATCCAAGGCAAACGGATCGTGTAAAAATTCTAGCCGGAGACGATCGCATGACCTACAAACCTAGCGTTGATGTCACTTACGCATCTGTTGCTAAAACCTATGGCAGTAAAGTGATGGCAGTGATGCTGACAGGTATGGGTGCTGATGGCTGTGATGGTGCTCGATTACTTAAACAGGCTGGTGGTACGCTGTGGGCACAAAGTAAAGATACCTGTACCATCTATGGGATGCCCCAAGCGGTGGTTAATGCAGGTCTTGCAGATGCAGTACTGGATCTAGATGATATTGGCAATATGTTGGCAAAATGCAGGTATGCTTAAGATCAGCATTGAATCGGGAAAATAACTATGCAGGTGTGGGCGGTCGCAAATCAAAAGGGCGGTGTTGGAAAAACGACAACGGTCGTTTCTCTAGCTGGCTTGCTAGCGGAAGTCGGATATCGAGTACTGATTGTGGATCTCGATCCTCATGGTTCACTCACCAGTTACTTTAGATTCGACCCAGATGAAATTGAGCAAAGTGTCTATGATCTTTTTGAGCATCCAGAGGTGTCAGCTTCACGTTTTCGTTCATTAATTTTAAAAACCAGTCATGAAAGTATCGATATGGTACCCGCCTCAACTGCGCTGGCTACTCTCGAACGTAAAGCCGTCGGAAAAGAGGGATTAGGGCTTCAAGTTGCTAAGTCACTGAGATTTGTTCGTGAAGACTATGATTATGTCCTGATTGACAGTCCTCCCGTTCTCGGTGTGTTGATGGTCAATGCACTGGCCGCATGTGATCACTTGCTGGTACCAGTACAAACTGAATTTCTTGCCCTTAAAGGGTTAGAGCGCATGGTACGAACTATCGAAATGGTTAATCGTGCTCGTAAAAACAAACTTTCTTATACCATTATCCCGACGTTTTATGATCGAAGAACTCAAGCATCAGTGAGTAGTTTGCGAGAGTTGCATCAGCTCTACGCAGATCAGGTTTCCAACGCAGTTATACCGGTGGATACGAAGTTCAGAAACGCGAGTATTAAAGGTCTGGTGCCATCATCCTTGGATGCGGGTAGTCGTGGAGTTCATGCCTATGCACGATTATTAAGAGGCTTGTTAGAGCGTCGTAAGCAGGTACAAGCAGATGGCTGATCAAAAGAAAGTTGTATTTGAATATCTAGAAGCATTGCTGATGGACCCTGATGCTGAAAAGGTGGTTCCTGCTGAGCCAGAGGTAGTTGAAAAATCCTCGCAAGATACAGAATCTATTGAAGAAATACTTGAAATAGAAGAAACACCACAACACTCTTTGAAACCAGAACCAGAACCAGAACCAGAACCAGAACCAGAACCAGAACCAGAACCAGAACCAGAACCAGAACCAGAACCAGAACCAGAACCAGAACCAGAACCAGAACCAGAACCAGAACCAGAACCAGA
>NZ_WBOL01000014.1:0-10258 GCF_008973715.1 Nitrincola schmidtii | reverse complement strand
CCAGAACCAGAACCAGAACCAGAACCAGAACCAGAACCAGAACCAGAACCAGAACCAGAACCAGAACCAGAACCAGAACCAGAACCAGAACCAGAACCAGAACCAGAACCAGAACCAGAACCAGAACCAGAACCAGAACCAGAACCAGCTGGTCTTCGTTGTATTTTGGTTGATGTGCATGGACTGAAGCTTGCCATACCGATGAGTGAAGTCGATGGTGCTCAAGAGGTCAGCAGCTTAACCATGAGTATTGATATGCATCATGACTGGATCATCGGTAATTTTGGTCCCGACGAAAACCCGATACACGTTGTGGATACTGGTCGTTGGGTCATTCCTGAAACTTACTCAGTAGATCAGGCTGCATACAGCGATGTTCTGATTTTGAAAGGTAGGAAATGGGCGTTGGCCTGTAATCAGATTATAAAATCGGTTGATCTACCTGATAGTGAGATTAACCTTAATCTTGATAAAGAAAGAAGGGCTTGGTTACATGGCACGTGCTTGAAGCAGCGCTGTGCTGTTTTAGATACCAATCAGCTCTTAGATGAGTTTGAGGTCATGATTATCTGATGAGTGCGTCATCTGCATCGACTTACCTATGGCTGATTGTTTTGGCTTTAGTGTTGTTTTCCATTATTGCACTGGTTATTACTAGCATGCTGTGGGTGCGCATTCGTCGACAAGAAAAGCGTCATCAGGTTCTGATTAATGTTTTACGAAATGAAATCCAAGGGATGACAGGTAGTTCGATAGGTATGGGTAAGCGTCTTATGACGGTTGAACAAAAGTTGGACATTGCTGTCGAAAAACAGCATGAGCTTGAAAACCGTGATCCGGGAGTATTAGCATACAACCAAGCAGCAAGGTTGATGGAGATGGGAGCCGGTGTTGATGACCTAGTACGATCTTGCGGAATAGGCAGGCCCGAAGCGGAATTGATGGCATTGCTGCATCGAGAGTTGCAGGATGAGCGTTCACTCACTCACAAGCATTAAAACTATCCGTTTAAAGCCCATTCATTGTCTATTTTCTTGTTCTTTGTTCACGTATAATTATCGCCCTTTATCGACCTTAGTTTTATGTGGGGATTCCTAAACATGTCAGTTGAACGTACATTATCTATCATCAAGCCAGACGCAGTAGCTAAAAACGTCATAGGTGAAATTGTAAGTCGTTTTGAAAAAGCGGGCTTGAAGGTTGTTGCCATGCAAATGAAACAACTAAGCAAAGAAGATGCTGAGGGTTTCTATGCTGAGCACAAAGAGCGTCCTTTCTTCGCCGATCTTGTCGCGTTTATGACTTCAGGCCCTGTTGTTGTTCAGGTATTAGAAGGTGAAAATGCTATTCTTCTGAATCGCGAACTGATGGGTGCAACGAACCCTAAAGAAGCCGCTGAAGGAACCATTCGTCGTGATTTCGCGACGTCTATTGATGCGAACGCTGTTCATGGATCAGATTCTGCTACTTCAGCTGCCCGTGAAATTGAATACTTTTTTGGTGCTTAATCAGCATCAGTTTCTAGGCCGGTTTATGCCGGCCTTTAACTAATTAGACTGCGGGTACCGGGTCATGTCACAACAGCCAGAAAAAATTAACCTGCTCGGCTTATCGCCAAAGCAACTCGAGGACTTTTTTGAGTCTATTGGCGAGAAGCGTTTTCGTGCCATTCAGGTTTTAAAATGGCTGCATCAACAGGGCGCTAGTAGCTTTGATGAGATGACCAATATCAGTAAAACGCTAAGGCAAAGATTAGCTGAAGTTGCTGATATACGAGAACCTGAAGTCATTCTGGAGAAAATATCCAACGATGGTACCCGAAAGTGGGTTATTCGCATGGATGGTGGTTCCAGTATCGAAATGGTGCTGATTCCAGAAGGTAGTCGTAAAACCCTATGTGTATCTTCACAAGTGGGATGTGCGTTAGATTGCAGTTTTTGTTCCACTGGCAAGCAAGGCTTTAATCGAAACCTGAGTGCAGCAGAGATTATTGCACAACTTCGTGTTGCTATACGCTCTTTTGGTCCCTTTGATCCAAAAGATGAGCGTCGTGTAACCAATGTTGTATTCATGGGAATGGGTGAGCCGCTGCTTAATTTTGATAATGTGCTGGCTGCCACTGAATTAATGATGGATGACAACGCTTATGGTTTATCTAAGCGTCGTGTGACCATCAGTACTGCAGGCGTAGTTCCTGCGATTGATCGTTTGGCAGGTCTGAGCGATGTTTCCCTTGCGGTTTCTATACACGCCCCCAATGATGAGCTGCGTAATCAGTTAGTTCCGGTGAATAAACGTTATCCCCTGAAAGAGTTAATTGCCGCCTGTAATAACTATTTGAGTCACTTGAACGATAAGCGGGTTATCACCGTTGAATACACCCTGCTTGAAGGTATCAATGATCAGCCTGAGCATGCTCGACAGTTGTTAAAGTTGTTAAGACAATTGCCTTGTAAGCTGAATCTTATTCCGTTTAATCCTTTCCCTAATTCTGGGTACACTAAACCTTCAAGTGAAGCGATCCTTAAATTTAAACAAATTATTGTAAACGGTGGTATCGTGACCACTGTCCGTAAGACAAGAGGTGATGATGTCGATGCCGCTTGTGGGCAATTGGTAGGTCAGGTTGACGATCGTACTCGACGTAGTCAAAAATATCTGTCTGTGTTACAACTTGACTCTACAACAGAAAGTTTAACGCCGGCAGGGGATAGCTGAGTGAAATACAGACTGATCAGTGTTTTATTTTTGACGTTGCTGCTGAATGGTTGTGCTTCTTCAGGCACAGCTAGTTCAGATGCGTCGCCTGAGGCTGCACAGCAGGCTTACACTCAATTGGGAGTTCAGTATCTGCAAGCGGGTGATACCGTCAATGCAAAAAGCTCATTGCAAAGAGCGCTTAGCATCAATGAACGCTATGCTCCTGCACATAATGCATTAGGTTTGGTGTTCCAAGCAGAGCGAGACTTTGAACTGGCTGAGCGCTACTTCAAGCGTGCTATAGAATTAGAGCCAATGAGTGCAATTTTTCACAACAACTATGGTGCTTTTCTCTACGCGCGTCAGCGCTTTGCAGAAGCCTGTCACCAGTTCTCGCGCGCTACTGAAGATCCCTTTTATCCTGCAAGAGCTCAAGCTTTCGAAAATATGGGGCGTTGTTATATTCAGTTAGGCAGGCTAGATGTTGCTGAGCACGCATTGAGGCGCTCTCTTGATCTTCAGAGAGATAGACCCTTTGCCCAAGTGGCCATGGCAGGATTATTACTTGATCAAGGAAATATTCCTGAAGCCGTTGGTTTGTATAATCGTTTTCGCGCTCAGGTCGATGCTCGAATGGCAGAGCAAGACGCTAACAGCCTGTGGGTTGGGGTTCGTATAGCTCGAGCAGATAGAAACCCGTCGCTTGCTGCGACCTATGGTTTGTTATTAAGAAATTTATATCCGGATAGCGAAGAGTATAGGCTCTTTAAGGAGTCGGAACAGTGAGTGTTGATGAACAGGATATCCAATCATCACGTTTTCCGGGGCATGAGTTTACTCAGGCTAGGGAGCGTTTGCACCTAAGTATAGAGCAAATTTCTACAGAGCTACATTTGCCCATTAAGGTTATCAAAGCGATAGAGTCTGGTAACCCGCAAAGCTTTCAAAACCCTGTATTTATAAGGGGCTACATACGTACTTACGCGAAACATTTGGGTATGGATGCTACTCATTACGCAAATCTCTATGCAAATTTGCCAGGTGTAGATTTAAAGCCGGTATCCATTAAGTCGACAACCAGTGTTAAAGAACGTGACCCTTCAAAGTCGCCGTTTATGAAAGTTTTTTCCTGGCTCTTTGTAATTGCAATCATTGCTATCATCATTTGGTGGTCTCGTGAGCAGTCTGGTCGATCTCTATTCACAACCACAGAGCCGCCAGCTGCTAGCTCATCTGAAGCTAATCAGCCTGACGATGTATTCGATCCTACAAGGTTATCACCGCCTCAATTACCAATTTCATCTTCAGACAGTAATGTTGTCGATGTATTTAATGCCAGTATGTCATCAGAAGACGATGAGTTCTCAGACACCTTGGAATCAGATCAACAAGTAGGTGATTTTGGATCCGTAGAGCAAATAGACGAAGTTCCAGTTGAGCAGGTCGCAGATAATAACTCCGGCTTGTTCATGCGCTTTAGTGGTGATTGCTGGGTTCAAGTCCGAGATGCCAACGATGTGCTGTTATACTCAGGTGTCGCTGCGGGAGGATCAGAGCTCCTGTTAGAAGGCGAGCTTCCTCTATCTTTGGTGATTGGGCGTCGTGAAGCAGTTTCAGAAATTACTTTCAATGGTGAAGTCGTTGATCTGGGACGTTTCGCATCCGGAAGCGTTGCTCGCTTCTCACTTCCATTACGTTAATAATAATTTTTGCAGTTAAGGTAATACGGTTTTGGCCAAGATTAAAGCCATTCGTGGCATGAACGATATACTGCCGGAACAAACCCCATTGTGGCAGTATTTAGAAGAGTCTACTCGTTCGATTTTGTCTAGCTATGGCTATAGCGAAATTAGAACCCCCATTGTTGAGAGCACAGATTTATTTTGTCGCTCAATCGGTGAAGTTACAGATATTGTTGAAAAAGAGATGTACACCTTTGACGACCGTAATGGTGAGAGTCTTACGTTACGTCCTGAAGGAACTGCAAGTTGTGTTAGGGCTTGTGAAGAACATGGTTTGATCTTTAATCAAGTTCAGCGGTTGTGGTATACCGGTCCTATGTTTCGCTACGAACGACCTCAGAAAGGTCGCTATCGTCAGTTTCATCAAATAGGTGTTGAAACGTTTGGAATGGTTGGTCCTGATATTGATACGGAACTGCTTCTTCTAACGGCTCGTTTGTGGAAAAAACTGGGTATTGATCATGCGGTAACCTTGCAGTTGAATACCTTGGGAAGTTCTGAAGCGCGTGCTTATTACCGAGATCAATTGGTTGCTTATTTAACAGATCATGTTGATCAACTTGATGAAGACAGTAAAAGACGACTCACCACCAATCCGTTAAGAATCTTGGATAGCAAAAATCCACAAGTTCAAGCGCTATTAGAAGGCGCGCCTGATTTTCATGCTTGCCTAGATGATGAATCACTAAAGCACTTTGATCAACTTAAGCGCAATTTAGAGTCTTTGGGTATCCCTTATGAAGTTAATCCAAGGCTTGTTCGTGGATTAGACTATTATGGAAGAACAGTATTTGAATGGGTTACCGATAAGTTGGGTGCTCAGGGTACTGTCTGTGCAGGTGGTCGTTACGATGGCTTGGTAGAACAATTAGGTGGTCGAGCAACGCCAGCGGTTGGTTTTGCTATGGGTGCTGAGCGCCTCATTCTGTTGTTGGAAGCTGAAGGTTCGCTTCCAGATCGATTGAAGCGACAGACCGATATATTTATTGCTGCCCTAGGCGACGCTGCTGAGCAAAAAGCCCTGTCTTTAGCTGAAAATCTAAGAGATTTAGTTTCTTGGCGATTAACCCTTGACTGTTCCGGTGGCAGCTTTAAAAGCAAGATGAAAAAAGCAGACCGAAGTGGTGCTAGGGTGGCGTTAATTTTGGGTGACAGTGAATTAGAGCAGGGTGTTGTTGCTTTAAAGCCGCTTAGAACACAAGATGAGCAAGAATTAGTCCCCTTTGATAAGATTGCTGCCGTGCTATCGGCTGAACACAGATATTTTAAGGAGTAAATTGGCATGGCAGAACTACGTACAGAAGAAGAGCAGCTTGAAGCGTTAAAAAGCTGGTGGAAAGAGAATGGTCGCTCATTATTGATCGGTGTGGTTGTTGCTGTGTCTGCCGTTATAGGTTGGCAAGGTTGGCAGTCCTACACAGAGCGCCAGGCAACCGAGGCTTCATGGCTATATCAAAATCTAGTTGAGGCAGTCGTAAGAGAGTTGGATGAAAATCCAAATCCACAACTAGAAACTATCATGCATCTTGGCAGCCAACTTAAAGAGAATCATTCCAAAACGACTTATAGTCAGTTTGCCGCTTTATTGCTTGCACGTGTCGCCGTACAGACACAAGATTACAGTGAAGCTTTAACTCAATTAGATTGGGTATTAGAGCGTGCATCAGAAGAAGATTTAAAGGTTGTTGCCAGTTTGCGTAAAGCTAGAGTACTGTTGGCAATGAATCAGGTAGATGAAGCTTCTTCATTATTGAGTGGGCTATCACCAAGAAGCTTTACCGCACTCTATTATGAGTTGCTAGGCGATATCGCATTACAAAAAGGTGATTTGAATTCAGCTGCACAAGCTTATGATCAAGCGCTTGCCGCAGCCGAGAACATGCCGAATCAACCTGTACTGCAAATGAAACGAGATGAATTAGGCAGAGAGGCAGGATAATGACCAGCTGGATGAAGCCATTATTAGCAGTAATCTTAACAAGCCTGATTGCAGGCTGTAGTTTCTGGGGTGGTAGTGATGAGATTCAACCAGCCGAATTGGTTGACTTCGTTCCAGAAAATAATGTTTCTGTACGATGGAGTGCTACTGTGGGTAGTGGTCCCGGTAGTCGTTTTCATCAAATGGTTCCATCCATAGATGGTGATCGCATATTTGCTGCAGATAGTAATGGTACAGTTGCCGCATTTGATCGCAATTCAGGTGCTCGAGCTTGGACCGCGAATTTGCGCGAACAAATTGTTGGCGGTGTCGGAGCGGGTTTTGGGCAGGTCATGCTGACTACTCGTTCCGGTCAAGTGATCTCGTTAAATGCTAATGACGGCAAAGAGCTATGGCGTCATCAGTTGTCCTCTGAGGTAACTGCGCAGCCACAAATTAATCGAGAGATTGTCGTACTTCAGCAGATTAATGGTCGAGTAACCGCTTTAGATCGAATGACGGGTGAACATAAATGGTCATTTGATGCTCAGGTCCCTGCTTTAACGTTAAGGGGATCAGGTGTGCCGCTGGTTGCAGCTGATGTTACCTTTGCAGGGTTGGCAAATGGTCGTATTGTTGCTTTGGACAATGTCGATGGTCAAATGATTTGGGATCAACGTGTTTCGCTTAATGAAGGTCGTTCAGACCTTGAGCGTATCGTTGATATTAATAGCCGTCCTACCATCGTGAATAATGTACTCTATGTCGTTGGCTATCAAGGTAGGCTGCTAGCGATTAACCCTTTCAATGCTCAGGCGCTTTGGGCACAGAATGTTTCTAGCTACCGAGGCTTGGCTTCTGGGTTTGGGAATATCTATGCGGTAGATGCTCAAGGTCATGTCCATGCCTATGATGCCGCCTCCGGCGCGAGTGTATGGTCGCAAACCCAGATGACTAACAGACGATTAACATCACCAACCGCGATTGGAACGACAATTGTTGTCGGTGATAGAGAAGGATACCTGCATTTTCTTTCTCAGGTGAATGGACAGTTTGTAGCTCGACATCGAGTTGATTCATCAGGTTTGCAGGGAGATTTGCTGGTAAGGGATAATACCTTGTATGTGTTAAGTAATGCTGGACGTCTTGTTGCATTAACACTCAATTAATTTGATTAAATGATGACCCATAGGCACGCTGAGTGCCTATTATCGTTATCTGGAAGAAACTATGTTACCGGTTATTGCGCTCGTTGGGCGACCCAATGTTGGAAAATCTACCCTGTTCAACAGGCTTACTCGTTCAAGAGATGCATTGGTAGCAGATCTTCCCGGCTTAACGCGAGATAGAAAGTATGGCGAAGGCCGAATTGGTGATCAAGGCTATATTGTCATCGATACCGGTGGTATTACCGGTGATGAAACTGGCATAGATCAAGCAATGGCTCAACAATCCCTCATGGCGATTGAAGAAGCAGATATTGTATTTTTTATTGTTGATGGTCGTGCAGGGTTAAATCCTGCCGATGAGTTAATTGCCAATCATCTACGCCGTAATAGTAAACACCATTATCTTGTAGTCAATAAGACAGACGGTATCGACCCTGATGTAGCTATGGGTGACTTCTACGGATTAGGTATTGGTAACCCTGTGCCTATTGCTGCTTCACATGGACGAGGCGTTTTATCGCTGATGGAAGATGTGCTAGCGCCTTTTCTGACGGAAGTAGAGGAAGACATTTCCGATGCAAATCCTCGTTATGATGGCAGTATTCGAATTGCCGTTATCGGTCGTCCCAATGTAGGTAAGTCGACACTCGTCAATCGCATGTTGGGGGAAGATAGGGTTGTTGTATTTGATCAGGCTGGAACGACGCGTGACAGTATTTATATTCCTTATGAGCGTGAAGATCAAAAATATACTTTGATCGACACTGCTGGGGTTAGACGTCGTAAACACATCACTGAAGCAGTGGAGAAATTTTCTATTGTTAAAACACTTCAGGCGATCCGTGATGCCAATGTCGTTATTATGGTTATCGATGCGCGTGAAGGAGTCACCGATCAAGATCTACATTTGCTAGGCTTTGTCATTGATGCTGGTCGAGCTATGGTGATTGCACTGAACAAGTGGGATGGCATGACCCAAGAGCAAAAAGATAAGGTGCGAGAGCAAATTCGTAGACGTTTAGAGTTTGCTGAGTTTGCAAGAATGCACTTTATTTCAGCCTTACATGGTACCGCTGTTGGTGATTTGTATGGTTCAGTTCATGAGGCCTATGATGCTGCAATGGCTAAATGGTCTACTAACAAGCTGACTCGTCTTCTTGAAGATATCGTAGCTGACCATCAGCCACCCAGTGTTAATAATCACCGTATAAAATTACGTTATGCGCATCAGGGTGGTTCAAATCCGCCGATTATTGTTGTTCATGGTAATCAGACAGATATGTTGCCGAACTCCTATAAGCGCTATCTTGAGAATCGTTTTATTAAGGTGTTGAAAATCCGCGGTACACCCATTCGCTTTGAGTTTAAGACGGGTGATAATCCTTTTGCAGGTAAGCGAAATATCTTGACGGCACGTCAAAAGCTTAAGAAGCAGCGTAACATGGAGCATATTAAAGAGTTGAAGAAGCGCTCAATTAAACGTGCACGGAAAAAATAATAAATGAGTTCCAGTAACAATCGCCCGATAGGTTTATTTGATTCTGGTGTGGGCGGTTTGACTGTCCTTAATGCTGTTCGTAAAGCACTACCCAATGAGAATCTAATCTATTTGGGTGATACTGCTAGAGTTCCATATGGTACTAAAAGCTCCTTATCCATTACACGCTATGCCGAGCAAGCATTAAAAGCTTTGTTGCGTTACGACATTAAAGCCTTGGTGATTGCCTGCAATACAGCATCAGCAGTTGCCTTAGATACACTGATTGCAAAGTATCCAGAATTATTGGTTTTAGGTGTCGTAGAGCCAGGTGCTGAAGCTGCAGTTAATATGACAAAAAAGGGTCATATAGGCGTGATCGCAACCGAAAGTACCGTGAATAACCAAGCGTATCAAAAAGCCATACTATCCCGTATGCCCGAAGCGATAGTTAAATCCGCAGCATGCTCACTCTTTGTGGCATTAGCAGAAGAGGGATGGCACGACGGTGAATTAGTTGATGCAATTGTTAAGCGTTCACTGAGCGGTCTGTTTGATCATTATCGCCATGGCGAGGATATGCTAGATACGCTTGTATTAGGCTGTACACACTTTCCGGCATTAAAGTCGTCAATTGCCAATGTTGTAGGTGATAAAGTTTCTCTAGTAGATTCAGCCGAAACATCTGCAACACAGCTTAAAATGCAGTTAAGTAAAACGAATTTGCTTTCTTCAGAAGAGAATGCTGGGCGAGTAAGATTTTTAGTGACAGATGGCCCTTCGCGCTTTGCTCGTGTGGCAAAGAACTTCTATAGCGAAGCAGTTGATGTCGATCAAATTGAACTGATAGATATCCAGCATTTCGGTTAATCGCGGCTACAAAAAATAAAATTAAAAAAGAGTGTTGACGAACAGAATCTGGCTCTATATTATACGCACCTCGCTTGAGACAACAACCCAACACATCGGGTTGCACAGAGAACTCAAGCCGCTCTTTAACAAATTAATCAGGTAATGCGTGTGGGCGCTTGTTCAGGTTAGGTATTAAAGCTTAATCGAGAATAAGCAACCTATATGTGAATTCATTTAGATGTAGATGTAAGTTCTTGAGCATGAATTAGATGACGCTTGTTGGCTTAGGCTGATGAGATGTTATCGACAGTTTTTTAAACTGAAGAGTTTGATCATGGCTCAGATTGAACGCTGGCGGCAGGCCTAACACATGCAAGTCGAGCGGTAGAAAGTAGCTTGC
>NZ_WBOL01000013.1 GCF_008973715.1 Nitrincola schmidtii | reverse complement strand
TATCGAAGGTAAGGACGGGTATCTTAGTCCCTGAATTGGGATAGTGGGTAGCATGAGCCGTGTACGAGGCCCGTACGCACGGTTCTGTGAGAGGGATGAGGAGGTAACTCCTCACCCTACTCGATTTTCAGTGGAAGCTGAGTCTAACAGGATTAGACCAGTCCTTGATCAATCATGGCATCCGCTACTTTGCGGAAACCAGCGATATTTGCACCCAAGACTAAGTTGCTTGGTTGGTTAAACTCTTTCGCTGTATTACTGCTACGGGTGTAGATACCCAACATGATGTCTTTCAAGCGGTGGTCTACTTCTTCAAATGTCCACTGAGTCATACTAGCATTTTGTGCCATTTCTAATTGGCTGGTAGCAACGCCACCGGCGTTGGCTGCTTTACCCGGTCCATAGCAAATCCCTGCTTCTAAGAAGAGATCAACAGCAGCAGCCGTTGAAGGCATGTTTGCCCCTTCACTGATGCAGTTAACGCCATGCTCAAGAAGAGTGCGCGCATCGGCTTCGGTTAATTCATTTTGCGTTGCACTCGGGAAGGCTGCTTGCGCAGGGAAACGCCAAACAGCATGACCATCTGCAGGGTATTCTTCGGTAGCAATATAACGTGCAGTCGGATGACTATCTAAGTACTCTTTCAAAGAGCCGCGTCTAACTTCTTTGATCTCTTTGAGAAGCGCAAGATCAATACCTTGCTCATGATAAAGTGTGCCTTGAGAGTCCGAACAGGTTACGGGTAGTGCGCCAAGTTCATAGAGTTTTTCGATGGTATAAATGGCGACATTGCCTGCACCTGAAACTAAACAGACCTTGTTCTTTAATGAGTCGCCACGATCTTGCAACATGTTTTCAGCAAAGTAGACTGCACCATAGCCGGTTGCTTCTTTACGGGCTAATGAACCACCCCAATTCAGTCCTTTACCCGTTAAAACGCCTTCATAACTTTTTGTCAGGCGTTTGTATTGACCAAACATATAGCCAATTTCACGCGCACCTACACCGATATCACCTGCAGGCACGTCGATAGTGTCACCGATATGACGATGCAGTTCAGTCATATAGGCTTGGCAAAAACGCATCACCTCCATATCTGAACGACCCTTAGGGTTAAAATCAGAACCGCCTTTGCCACCCCCGATAGGAAGGCCTGTCAGAGCGTTCTTAAAGATCTGTTCGAAGCCCAGGAATTTGATGATGCCCGCATTAACACTGTGATGAAAACGCAAACCACCCTTGTAAGGTCCAAGCGCTGAGTTGAACTGAACACGATAGCCTTTGTTAACTTGAACCTTTCCTTCGTCATCATGCCAAACAACTCGGAAGAAGATCTGACGTTCTGGTTCAACTAAGCGCTCAACAATTCCTTGCTCTCGGTAATGTTTGTCCTTGTCGAGTAACGGGCGGATTGAATCAAGGACTTCTTCAGCCGCCTGATAAAACTCTGTTTGAGCAGGACTGCTTTTTTGCAGTCGAACCAAGGTGTCATGTACGTATGGCATGATATTTTCCTTCAAAATAGACCTAAAGGCACAAAAATGTGACATATCTTACTGTTTACGCACCAAACTTGGGAGAATTTGTTGTTGTTGACAATTTGAAATAACGGATTATTTTTGCATGTATAACATAACTATATGAAATATATTGTTTTTACTGTGTATTAGACTTTTGTATAGAATCGGTTTTTTGATTTATCTTGGTGCATGCGGCGCACAATGATGGATCCCTGAGGTAAATGTAACGATTTAAGTACAGTTAAATTACCTCGCCTTGTTAAAGATCAAAGTTGATGCAATCCCTGTTCATTTAGAATGAATAAATATCACGTAGATTTTTTCACTCAGTAAATAGAAAAATTTAACCAACGAATCCGCGTGGAGTGCTTGTTTCAGCCCTACTAAGCAGTCGCTCTACACCTCATGGAAAACAAAATCAAGAGTTGAAATTGTTTTTAAAATAACTATATTTGGTGTCATATTGAAGTGCACACACTACATATTGTGTTTTCAGGCTAAAATCTAACCAGCTGTTTTAGTCTGTTAATCCTACAAATATTTGATATACGGAAGAGCGGTGTTATGCAGAAAAATCTGATGGTAACCAAACGAAACGGACGCCAAGAGCCCATAGATCTGGAAAAAATTCACCGAGTTATTATCTGGGCTGCCGAAGGGTTACAGAACGTGTCCGTATCCCAGGTTGAACTCAGCGCTCATATACAGTTTTACGAAGGGATCAAAACTTCCGACATTCATGAAACTTTGATTAAGTCTGCTGCTGATTTAATATCAGAAGAAGCTCCAGACTATCAGTACCTTGCTGCCCGTCTTGCAATCTTTCATCTGCGTAAACGTGCATTTGGCAAATTTGAAGCGCCAGATCTCTTTGAGCATGTGACGCGAATGGTTGCTGACAGCCGCTATGATAAGCACCTTGTTGAAGATTATAGCAAAGAAGAGTTCGATGAGCTTAATGCTCATATTGATCACAATCGTGATATGAACTTCAGTTATGCCGCGGTAAAGCAACTAGAAGGTAAATACTTAGTTCAAAATCGTGTGACCGGTCAGGTATATGAATCCCCTCAGATCCTTTACATGTTGGTCTCTGCTTGCTTATTTGCCAGTTATCCAAGAGATACGCGCTTAGATTTTGTTAAGCGCTTTTATGATGCTACTTCATTATTTAAGTTATCTTTGCCAACGCCAATCATGGCAGGTGTGCGGACGCCAACGCGTCAATTTAGTTCTTGTGTACTGATTGAATCGGACGATAGCCTTGATTCAATCAATGCTACAGCAGCTGCGATTGTTAAGTATGTTTCTCAGCGTGCGGGTATCGGTATCAACGCCGGACGTATTCGTGCATTAGGTAGCCCAATTCGCAATGGCGAAGCTTTCCACACCGGTTGCATACCTTTTTACAAGCATTTCCAAACGGCAGTTAAATCCTGCTCTCAGGGCGGCGTTCGTGGTGGTGCCGCTACCTTGTTTTATCCGATCTGGCACTTAGAAGTTGAATCACTGCTGGTATTGAAAAACAACCGTGGCGTTGAAGAAAACCGTGTTCGTCATATCGATTATGGTGTTCAGATCAATAAATTGATGTATCAACGTCTGATCAAAGGTGAAAACATTACCCTGTTTAGCCCGCATGAAGTACCAGGCTTGTACGATGCGTTCTTTGCTGATCAGGATGAGTTTGAACGACTATACCTTCAATATGAAAAGCAAGATGGGATTCGTAAACAGTCTATTAAGGCGGTTGAACTCTTTGGTATTTTGGCTGCTGAACGTGCGTCAACAGGCCGTATCTATATCCAAAACGTTGATCACTGTAATACACACAGTCCCTTTGACCCAGCGGTTGCCCCGGTTCGTCAATCTAATCTGTGTCTAGAGATTGCGCTGCCTACTAAACCACTGAATGATATCAATGACCCCGAAGGTGAGATTGCACTGTGTACGCTCTCTGCCTTTAACCTAGGTGCATTGCAGTCACTCGATGAACTTGAAGAATTAGCCGAGCTAATCGTGCGTGCATTGGATAGTTTGTTGGATTATCAGGACTATCCAATACTTGCCGCTAAACTAGCAACGGTCAATCGTCGTACCTTAGGGGTAGGGGTAACTAACTTAGCTTACTACTTAGCTAAAAATGGTGTTCGTTACTCTGATGGTTCAGCGAATGGGTTAGTACATCGTACCTTTGAGGCCATTCAGTATTTCTTACTTAAGGCATCAAATCAGTTAGCTAAAGAGATGGGTGCCTGTCCTAAGTTTAACGAAACGACCTATGCAAAGGGTATTTTACCCATCGATACCTACAAGCGTGATGTTGATAACTACTGTGAAGAGCCGTTGCACTACTTCTGGGAAACACTCCGAGAAGATATTCGTGAATTTGGTTTACGCAACTCAACATTAACGGCACTGATGCCTTGCGAAACCTCGTCACAAATCACTAACTCTACCAATGGTATTGAACCACCAAGAGGGTATGTTTCTGTTAAGTCGAGTAAAGACGGTGTAATGAAGCAAGTGGTACCAGAGTATCTTGAATTGCGTAATCAGTACGAGTTGCTATGGGATATACCCAGTAATGAAGGTTACTTACAGTTAGTGGGCATCATGCAAAAGTTTGTGGATCAAGCGATTTCGGCCAACACAAATTACGACCCAACTCGTTTCCCAGGTGATAAAGTACCTATGAAACAGTTGCTTAAAGATTTGCTTACAGCCTATAAGTATGGCCTGAAAACCCTTTACTATCACAACACCCGTGATGGTGCTTCAGATCAGCAGGATGATGCTGGTTGTGAAGGCGGAGCCTGTAAGCTTTAAGATATTTGGGATAATCAGGAAATAGAGTAAAACGTATGTCCTACTCAACGTTCACTACCAGTGATCATGATGCAACACTTGAACCGATGTTCTTTGGCCGTAGTGTCAATGTGGCGCGTTATGATCGTCAGAAATATCCTATTTTTGAGAAGCTAATTGAGAAGCAACTGTCTTTTTTTTGGCGCCCTGAAGAGGTAGACTTAACTAAAGACCGTAAAGACTTTGCGGATATGCCAGAACATGAAAAGCATATCTTTTTAAGTAACCTAAAGTACCAAACATTGCTGGATTCTGTTCAAGGTCGATCACCGAACATTGCCTTCTTACCGGTGGTTTCATTGCCTGAACTAGAAACGTGGTTTGAAACTTGGGCATTTAGTGAGACGATTCATAGTCGTTCTTATACACACATTATTCGTAATATCATCACAGAGCCGTCAAAGGTTTTTGATGAAATCGTGACGAATCCTGAAATTGTTCGTCGCGCTGAAACAGTGACTCGTCTCTACGATGAGTTTATTGAATTAGTCACCGTTTATTCGCTTTATGGACCGGGAGAACGGGTGGTAGAGGGTCGCACGCTGGATGCGACTCTCTATAACCTCAAGAAAAAGCTTTATCTGACGTTGGTTTCCGTCAATGTCCTTGAAGCGATTCGTTTCTATGTCAGTTTTGCTTGTTCGTTTGCTTTTGCCGAACGTGCAATTATGGAAGGTAATGCAAAAATCATCCGTTTAATTGCGCGTGATGAGGCACTTCATTTAACAGGCACACAGCAGATGATTAATATTTTAGCATCAGGTAAAGATGATCCTGACTTTAAAAAGATCGCTGTTGAGTGTCGTCAAGACGTGATCGAAATCTTCCGCGAAGCGGCACAGCAGGAAAAGGATTGGGCGGTTTATCTATTCAGCCAAGGATCGATGATCGGCTTAAACGCGCGCATTCTGGGTGACTATGTCGAATACATCACTAATGTCAGAATGAAGGCACTGGGTCTTGAGGATCTTTTTCCAACTAGACAGAACCCACTACCGTGGATGAATGCTTGGTTAATCAGTGACAACGTTCAAGTTGCTCCGCAAGAGTCAGAAATCAGTTCTTACTTAGTGGGTCAGATTGATAATGACGTTGAAACTGAAGACTTTGATGGTTTCGATCTGTAAGGATTAGCATGTCGGGCATACCTAGAATAAAGGTAAACAATTTCCATACCTTTTATTATCAGTATGAGTTTTCGTTGTTGGATTCACTTGAAGCTCAATCCATACCCGCACCTTATAATTGCCGCGGAGGATACTGCGGCACCTGTAAGGTACGTCTGTTGGATGGAAGCGTTGAGCAGGTGCAAGACGCTTTGGTTGACTTAAAAGAGGATGAGATTCTCACATGCTGCTGTCGACCAGCATCACATATTGAAATTGAATTACCGGACTGAGTCAGTCTCAGTCCATTCTTCTCACTTACCTATCTCTCTCTCTTCTCGTTAAGCGCTTGTCTGCCCCGATTTAGGGCAAAAATCAACCCTCTTTTTTAAACTTTTGCACAACTAAAGTGCTTGACATCATTTCTTTGATTCAGATCAATGCAAATAGTGATGTCACAGTATTGACTTAAATAAGTCATTGAATATAAAGATATTATTTGATTTGGTTGTTTTTGATTCAATTTGCTGGAGGCCACGTACTACGCTGAGTGCCGCCATTGATCCAAAAACTAATCACAGTTTTATCCACAGATCTTGTGGGTAAGGTGTCTTGTGTATAACTATTCAGTTTTCTGTTTAAATTCACACAAGTCTTCAATAATGCAAGCATTACATCTCGGTTTTCTGGCGACACACACATATCTTCCATGAAGAATTAACCAATGATGTGCATCGAGTAAGAATTCCTTTGGTACTAGCCTCATTAAACGTTTCTCAACTGCTAGCACATCTTTGCCTTTGGCAATATGGGTTCGGTTAGACACTCGGAATATATGCGTGTCAACGGCCATGGCAGGCTGCCTAAAAGCAGTGTTAAGAACTACGTTAGCGGTCTTTCTGCCGACACCCGGAAGCTTTTCCAGTTCTTCTCGCGTTCTGGGGACTTCACTTTGATGTTTTTCAATTAGCAAAGCACAGGTCTTGATCACATTCTCCGCTTTGGTATTGAATAAGCCAATGGTTCGAATGTGTTGTTTTACACCATCCACGCCTAAGGCTAATAAAGTCTCAGGGGTGTTGGCGATAGGGAAGAGTTGTCGAGTAGCCTTATTGACACTGACATCGGTTGCTTGAGCCGAGAGCATCACGGCAATCAGAAGTTCAAAGGGTGAGTTGTATTCTAATTCTGTTTTAGGTTCTGGATTTTGATCTCGAAGACGAGAAAAAATTTGATAACGTCTTTCAGCGTTCATGATCAGCTCGGAGAATAAATAACTTAAAGGGGTTAATTAACGTATCCTTCAAAAGGACTAAACCGTAACGAATTGATTACGTCCTGTTTGCTTCGCTTGATACAGGGCTTGGTCTGCTTTTTCTAACCAGTGTTGGTAGGAAAGATAAACGCTGTCTGCTGCTGCGATCCCAAGGCTGATAGTCACTAAGAGCTGTTCATTGGCGTAAGCAATAGGATGAGTTTCAATTTTGTAACGAAGGCGTTCAGCTAAAATTTCAGCATTAGCAGCCGGAGTATTCGGAAGGATAATGCCAAACTCCTCGCCGCCAAAACGACCAGCAATATCAGTAGAACGAATCATCTGTTGAATCACTTTGGCTAAATGAACGAGCACGGCATCTCCGGCTAGGTGTCCATAGGTATCATTTACCTGCTTAAAATGATCAATATCTAGCATGATAAGACTGGTAGGATGTTGTGTCCTTACAAAACGTTCATATTCTTGCTCTAAGCAGTGTTCCCAATAGCCACGATTATTAAGTTTGGTGAGTCTGTCTGTACGACTAAGATGACTCAACTCATGATTGGCAGCAGTGAGTGCTTGGTGACTGACGGCTTCATCCGTGACATCGTAAACAATAATGGCAACTTGTTTGGTAACACCAGACTCATCATTAAGCGGCAATAACGTAATGTTTTGATACATCATGGATGCGGTGCCGGTAATGGGTCGGTAGCTCTTAAATTGAAAGAGTCTTGGACGCTCTTCCCAAGTGATAAAAGAGGGGTTATGTAACGAAATAGTGGTGTTTAGTTTGCGACGAAACCATTGTGTATTTAATTCTGGAAAATGGGAAAAAAATGAAGATCCCAAAATTCGTTTGGGCATAATGCCAGAATGATTGGACATAAACTGATTCCAGAAAGTCACAGTGAAGTCACTTTCCAAAATAATTAATCCAACATCCAGCCCTTTTAGTAATGCAAGTTGAGCTTGAAATGAGGGTGTATTCTGAGGACTCATAAGAATCCCTCTAGCTGTTCAGTCAGTCGCGGAATTGAGTCTTCGGTAAATAGCAGTAATAGATCACAATGGGTGTTCTTGTCACCAAACTGATAATCAATTTCAATGCAGAGTAATTTCTGATCGGCCACTGGGCTTTGATCTAACTTGGGAGGTTCACAGTGAAACCCAAGAATTCGAGGAGTCCCACGGCTTAGAGAGAGTTTAAGCAGCCCGCTAATGTTCGCAAAAAAAGCGCCCGTTAAAACATTGGCGATATCCATCAGCACTTCTCGATTTGCTGTTTCACTGAGGTTATCTGGATCGTAATCAAGCAGTGCAGCCAATTCCGTAATTGAAGATTCTTGGAACACCAGCAAAGCTTCCCCAGAGACACCCGCGCCAGCAAAGCCTTGGCTAACCGTAGTGACGGGTTCATTACCCGTTGCTGCATTCAATGTCATCATTAGTTCCGGAAAGCTAATATGATCAACTCTAGGAACGGGAAGGTGGATAAAAGTATGTAACATGCTAGCAAGCTGACTGGCTGTTCTTCCCATGGCAATGTTGGCTATTTCACGAACATTATCGATCAAATTGATCTGAGTGGGCGAAGATTTAGAAACAGAACCTTGTTGCGGTTCAAGTTCTGATAGTAGGCCGTAGTCGCGTAATGAATTATGTAACAAGGAAGCACTGATTGGCTTTGCGATAAAGCCAATAGCGCCTAACGCTAGCACTTTTTCTCTGGCAGAGACTTGCACGTCACCAGAAACAACGATGGTAATGCAAGGAAGGTCATCACGTTTAATGCGCTCAAGCACTTCATAACCATCCATGATCGGCATGGTTAGATCAAGAAATAATAAGTGGCCTTTACCTTGTCTGATCGCTTCAAGTGCTTTGAGTCCATGTTCAGCGAAGGTTATATCAACATTCCAGTGTTCGAGTGCTCGACTCATCTGATTTCGCGCTAATTGAGAATCATCGCAAATAATAACTGGAATGGGCGCTGACACAGGGTAGGCTCCGTTAAAGAGTGAGTCACGTTAAAAGGTTGATAACTGAATCCTGAAGAGTAAATAAAAACAAGCCGTTATGCAATTAACAATAACGGCTTGTTTTGCGTCGCTTTTAAGCCTCGTCGAAATCACTGCCTGTATTGGCATTGCTGCGTGATGCATCAGGCTGTTTCGATAGACCCAGCTCCGCTTGCCTTGAGGCGGGAGTGCTGACTAGATTTAAAGGAGCGGGTGGTGCTGAGCCATCTTTATTTTGACCAAAGTAAATGGTTGTATGCGGGAATGGGATTTCAATTCCTGCCGCATCCAAATGTCGTTTCACTAAACGATTATAGGCTCTACCCACAGACCATTGCGAACCAGGTAATGTTTTGATTCTAATGCGAATATTTACCGAGTTATCGGCAAGTTCAACGACCCCTTGAACTTCAATATCGTCCATAATGTTATCGCGTTGGTCTGGATCGCTCATCAGTTCATCAAAGGCGGCACGAAGATGTACGATCACTTCATCGGTATCTTCACGGTAAGCGACACCATAATCACCGACATGATAACCATAGCCGCGCATATAGTTAGATACACTGGTGATGGATGAGAAAGGGATTAAGTGATAGGTGCCAAAACGATCACGAAGTCCTAATGAGCGTATGGTTAGGTTTTCGGCAGTGCCGGTAATGCCGTCAGCGGTCACAACATCGCCTGCATTTATTGCATTTTCAAGCTGAAGGAATATGCCAGTAATGACATCTTTGACAAGCGTTTGCGCACCAAAACCTATAGCCAGACCGACTACACCTGCACCCGCTATGAGTGGCCCTATATTGAGGCCAATTTCAGCAAGAGTGATCATCACGGTAAAGACAATCAAGGTAATCATCACTGCGTTGCTCAGTAGTTTGAGCAGTGTTTGTTGACGAGCACTAGCAGCTCCTCGGCCAGTCGCTGGATTAATCTGATGTTCAACCCAGCTTGCAAAAGCGATCCATAAAAGTTTAGCAATCAATAAGATGATACCTACAGATAACACTTTGCCAAGAAGTTGAGTACCTGTGTCTGAGGTAACCCATTCAGAAAAGTTAAACAGTGACCAAGCATCAAGCACAAAGGCAAATACCACAAGGATGATGAATAAACGTATCACTTTCAGTGTGGTTGGAATGAACTCATTCAGTCGACCTTCAAGCGCGGGAAAGCGCAATTTCAGATCATCGGATACTTTGAGTTGTCTTGAGATAAGCTGACTTAAAAACGCGGAAATCAGCAGTCCGGCAACGATAGCGACCAGTGTTTGCAGACTTGCTTGAAGCATCACAGGAAGAGCGTCTTCCGGACGAATGGCGGTAACCAGTACAAGTGCCGCGAAGTAGGTAATGGCCAGCAAATGCCAGCTTCTAGAAAGCATATTCAGTAACACAGAGGTAAACGCAAAATCATTCTCTTCAGCCTGTTTGCCAATGTTTACCGCTACTCGCTTTTTGTTCTGCATGATGATGGTGAAAGCATAGATAAACGCAATGACCATGATCAATAAGCTAATAAAGTGACCTAATGCGGGCGCGAGATGAAGACTGATCATGGGTACCACAAACAGCATGCCGTAACCGATGAAGCTACTCACGCGAGCAAGCCAGGTATTCCAGTAAGCTGCCGTTTCGCCACACATCGGTACCAAGCGTAAATTTTCATAGCGAGAAGAGAAAAAGAGCCTCACGATAGCTTTGAAAAGCTCAATAACCAAGAAGGCATTCAAAAAAAGTGACTGGGTGGTCTTCATCTCACTCATCTCACCGACAACAAAGAGAGCAATGCTATAGCCTATAATCCACGCTAGGCCGATGATAAGGATGTCTATAACGAAAGCAAAAAAAACAAACAAGAGTCGAGATAGTAATTTAGCCGCTCCAGGTGCCTGTGTTGCTCGGTTATCCGCAAAGTTAAATGCGGGAATTGCAAGTTTTCTTAAAAGAAAAAATGATACGAATGCTGCCAAGATAACAAAAACAAGTTCCAATGCCAGAGGAGCTAACGCTTGCCAATCTACGGTTTTTAAACCAGATGCTGCTTCAGCAGCGAAGACAACTTGAGAAGTCAGTTGCTGAGCGAAATCTTGAGTAGCCTCTGCTATTTGAGCGACGAGACTGTCCTCAGCAGTACTGCCTTCGACTGCTTCTGTTGCAGTGGACGCAGACCGTAATTCGTCGATCAATTGCTGGCGAGTTTCCGGATTTTCCAGCATATCTGCTAGGATTTGCGATGTGCTGGGTGTCGGATTTGTGCTTTCAGCGAAGCTGTAAGGTGAGAATAAAAGCGTGATTAAGATGGCGAAATAGAAAAAAGAGATTTTAAATTTACGGGTTAAACAACAAGTCATAATATCCTACAGTGTTACGTAATTCTGACGCGCTTACTGGCAGTGGTGACTGCTTGGCTGTCTTTTATTAATTCTTTTCGATGTTTTATTTTAGCATCTATGAGATTTTTTGCAGCTATCAGTAACCCCATACCCACAAACGCACCAGGAGGAAGAGCTGCAAAGAGAAATCCACGATAATCTTCGACTAAGGTGATTTTCCATGCACGAGCAGCTTCTCCAAAAATAAGATGCATGTTACTGAATAGCGTGCCAGCGCCCAGAACTTCACGCATGGCACCTAAAATAATCAACACAAGGGTAAAGCCAATTCCCATCATTAAACCATCAAGTACCGCGGCAGGAACCGGATTTCTGGATGCAAAAGCATCGGCTCTACCCATGATGGCGCAGTTAGTCACAATCAGTGGAATAAAAATACCTAAAATTAAGAAAAGCTCGTAAGTGTAAGCTTGCATTAACAATTCTATCGCGGTGACAAAAGCGGCAATGATCATCACAAAGATGGGGAGGCGGACCGCTTCAGGCACTTGGCGTCTAAATAAGGATACGGTTAGGTTAGAACCAATTAACACCACCGTTGTGGCAATACCTAGGCCAATGGCGTTAACCACACTGCCTGTTACAGCTAACAGTGGGCAAAGCCCTAAGAGTTGAACCAAGGCAGGGTTGTTATGCCATAAACCATCTAGACTGATTTTGCGATATTCAGTGTTCATTGGCTTCTCTTTTAAGTTTCGGGGTTTTCAGTTCTGAGGTTTTCAGTTCCGGGACTTTCAGTTTCAACGCTGTCAGTTTGAAAGCTCTCAGTTTCGTCGTCAGTTTGTTCAGCGCTAGCGGTCTGAGTAACAGGTCGCAATATTTGCGCTTTCCTTAATTCAAAGTAACTCAGCGTCGCGGCAACTTGTCGAACCACAGCACGAGGTGTAATAGTTGCACCGGTAAATTGATCGAAGTCACCGCCATCTTTGCGAACATTCCAACGTTTATCTGCTTCACCTAACCATTGCAGGCCGTTAAAGTCCAAAATCCAATCGGACTTTTCAATATCAATTTTATCACCGAGTCCCGGCGTTTCTCGATGGCCGGTGACACGAACACCTGCAATGCTGCCATCTCGCCAGATGCCTACCAGCATGTGAATATCACCACTGTAGCCTTCTGTAGCGGTGACCGGAATAATAACAGCCTGAACTTCGCCATCAAGGATGCTTTGAAAAATCGGTATGGGTTCACGATAGCCGAGTTCTGGGGCTGGTACCATGATAATTTGCTGGTGCAAGTTAGCATCTAAGGACTGAGGCAATATTTGATATAAGGTGCGTGCTTGGTGGGCTTCTTGGTTTTCTATGATGCGGTCAGCAGTGATCACTTGTGTGGCTGCAATCAGTCCAGCAGTCACGGCTGCAAACAGACTAATGCCTAGGGTGTTTTTGCGTATGCTATGCAGTAATCCTTCCACTTTACTTACCTCCACCTATGCCGCGATTAGCACGAGCATGGCCATAGCTGCGAGGTTGTGTGTAATGGTCGATAAACGGAGCAGATAAATTCATTAACAATATTGCAAAAGCGGCTGCATCTGGGTAACTGCCCCAGGTACGGATAATATAAATCAGCGCACCAACGCCGATGCCAAAGATCACTTTACCTTTATTGCTGGTGGCACCCGAAACTGGATCGGTTGCGATAAAAAAAGCACACATCATCGTAGCGCCAACACCGATATGTAAAAATGGATCAGCAAAGTTAGATGGATCACCGGCATAAAAAAGACTGGATAGCAGGAATAGGGTAGTGATCATGGCAAAGGGGGCATGCCAGGTGAAGACCTTGCGATAGATCAAAAAGATACCGCCCATTAACCAAGCTGCACTAATGCCGTACCAAGCAAATACACCCTGACTTAATACAGGGTTGTTCCTCCAAACCTCCTCGGTAGTCATCCCGCCTCGATGTTTTAACACTTCTAGCGGTGTCGCACCGGTATAGGCATCGATCATGCCGTGATTAATGCTGCTGAAAATGATGACCAAGCTGTCAGTGAAACTTGCTAAAACACTCCAATTGTCACCAATCAGTACAAATGGAGCGTTCCATTGCGTCATTTCTGCAGGAAAGGAGATGAGTAATAGAGCATAGGCGACCATCGCTGGATTAAAAGGGTTGTTGCCTAAACCGCCATACAAATGTTTAGCGATAACAATGGCGGTAAATGTGCCGATAACCACCACCCACCAAGGGGCAAATGGCGGAATCGCCAACGCGATCAGAACAGCAGTGACCAGTGCACTGCCATCGCGTAAGAAAAATAGCATGGGGCGTTTACGCATCCATAGGCAGGCAGCTTCAAACGCCAGCGCAGAGGTGCAGGCTAACAACACTTGAATCAGACTTCCCCAGCCAAAAAAGATTGTCAGTGCGATTAATGCGGGTAGGGTAGCAATTAAAACCAAGCGCATGACACGATCAGTCGCGTTGGCTTTTGATACGTGAGGTGAGCTTAAGTGTATCAAGGACATGATTGTTCAGTTCCTGTGGCTTGTTGCCAAGCACTCTCGGCAGCCGTAGCTTTTTCTTCGAGTTGAGCGACGGTTTCCTTTAACTTTTCAGTGCCGTCTAATCCTTTTTCTTCAGCGTTTTTAAGAGCTTCACGTGCTTTCTTTAGTTTAGTTCGAGCGATAGAAGCGGCAGATTTTAACTTTTTCAATTCAGCTTCAGGATCGGGTGTATCACTGGGAGTCGCGTCTGCTTCAGCTTTTTTGCGTGCTTGTTCTTTTGCTGCTGCTTCCGCGCGTTCTTTTCGACGCTGCTCTTTCTCAAGCTCTTCTCTTACCAGGCGAGCTTGTCTGGCTTCGAAACGCTCACGGGCTTGCGCTGCTTTTTGCTGTTCGGCTTCTTCATTGCGTATTTCTGACTTGGCAAAGCGATAGTGCTGTACCAGTGGAATATTGCTGGGACATACATAAGCACAAGCGCCACATTCAATACAGTCAAATAGATTATGATGACGTGCTTTCTCGAATTCTCGACCTTTTGCAAACCAATAAAGCTGCTGCGGTAGTAAAGAAGCGGGGCATACCTGTTCACACATGCCACAACGAATACAGGGCTGTGCCGGCGGTGCGGGTGGCATCTCTTCCAGTGTAGCCGCAATGATGCAGTTGGTTGTTTTTATTACTGGTATGCGATCATCTTCGATCGAAATACCCATCATCGGTCCGCCCATGACCAAGCGAAACATTTTCGAGCGATCAACCTCGGCCGCTTCGAGCAAAACAGAGAAAGGAGTGCCAATCAGCGCTTCATAATTTTGGCGATGACCCAAGGCGAATCCAGTGAGCGTCACCAGTCGTGAAATCAGTGGTTTACCGTGAATCACGGCACGATAGATGGCAGCAGCCGTTCCCACGTTTTGACAAACGATACCGACATCGGCAGGAATTGAACCACTGGGTACTTCTATCCCCGTCAGTAACTGAATTAATTGTTTTTCGCCACCAGAAGGATAGCGGGTAGGAACCACCACCAGTTCTATTGGCAGATTTCGCTCTCGGATCGCATCACGTAAGGCTTTAATAGCATTAGGTTTATTATCCTCTATGCCGATTAAAATTTTACTTGGTTGCAACAGGTGAGCAATGATTTCTACCCCAGTTAAAATGTCATTAGGGCGTTCACGCATCAAGGCATCATCGGCGGTGATGTAAGGTTCACATTCAGCGGCATTGATGATTAGGGTGTTAACAATATGATCTTTACCTAGGTTTAGTTTAATGTCGGTTGGGAATCCCGCCCCACCTAAACCTGCTATACCGGCATCACGGATATGCTTCAATAATTCTTTCTTATCGATGCTGCGATAATCTTCAATCGGATGACGTTCACACCATTGTTCTTGGCCATCGGTCTCTATAACGATACAGGATGATTCTAGACCTGAAGCATGTGGAACAGGTTGTAGCCCAATGTAAGAAATGATGCCAGAGCTGGGCGCATGAATGGCGGCACTGATATGACCGGTAGGTTCGGCTATTTTTTGACCTTTGAGAACCTGATCACCGACCTCGACAAGCGGTGTGGCTGCTTTACCGATATGCTGTTGTAACGGCAAAATCAACCGAGCAGGGACGGGCGCTTGGCGAATCGGAGCACCCAGGGATTGGCGCTTATTTTCAGGTGGATGAATACCGCCGTGAAAGTTGTAAATACGAGTCATTCCGTACCTTCCTGCAAAAGATGTCCTCTTCCGCGATCTGTCCATATCAAATTAGGGTCTGACACGGGTGCCGGCCACTTCCAATTGTTAGGCGTGACTGGAACAGGAATCATATCAATACAGTCAACAGGGCAGGGTTCAACGCAGAGATCACAGCCCGTACATTCACTGACAATGACCGTGTGCATCTGTTTGGCAGCACCCAGTATGGCATCAACAGGGCAGGCTTGAATGCATTTAGTACAGCCAATGCACTCATCTTCACGAATGTACGCAACAGTTTTGGGCTTCTCTTCACCGTGCTCTGCATCCAGAGGAACCACTTCTCTGTCTAACAGATCTGCGAGTGCTTCAATGGTGCTTTGACCACCGGGAGGACATTTATTGATCGCATCTCCATTCGAAATGGCTTCTGCATAGGGACGACAACCGGGATAGCCACATTGACCACATTGCGTTTGTGGAAGTAGTCCATCAATTTGCTCAACAATAGGGTCACCTTCCACTTTAAAGCGAACAGCAGCAAAGCCAAGAATCACACCAAAGACGATGGCTAATGACAATAGAATCAAGATGGCCGTGAGTATAATCGTCATACGAGCATCACCCTCAGACTCGAACCAGTCCGGTGAAACCCATAAAGGCCAGTGACATTAATCCCGCAGTTACCATGCCGATTGCTGCTCCCCGAAAAGTGACCGGCACATCTGCAACGGCAATGCGTTCTCGTAATGCAGAAAATAGAATTAGTGCCATGGAAAAACCTACGGCGGCACCAAAACCATAGACAATGGATTCAACAAAATTATTTTGTTTTTGAATATTCAGTAGGGCAACACCCAGTACTGCACAGTTAGTGGTGATCAACGGGAGAAAAATCCCGAGTAGCTTGTGTAGCAATGGGCTGGTTTTATGCACGACCATTTCGGTAAATTGCACTACCACGGCGATCACCAAGATAAAAGAGATAGTTCTTAGCCAAGTAATGTCGAAGGGTAGCAGTAGGTACTGATAGACTAGGTAGCTACAGACAGAAGCAAGAGTGAGAACAAAGGTGGTCGCTAGCGACATCCCCATGGCCGTTTCGAGTTTGTTAGACACGCCCATAAAAGGGCACAGTCCTAAGAACTGTACCAGTACAAAGTTATTGACCAGTACGGTACTGATCAAAATAAGTAGAAATTCATTCATGTCTGTTGTCAGATAGCCTTTTAACCAAGAGTCGTGAAGCACACAGTTCTGAAACAATCAGTGAAATAGCAGCTGCTGAAATATTCGTCTTAGTTTAACGGATTAACCCCGTCAGGGTATAGTCACAGAGTGTTGATCTAGCGCAACACTCTGTTAATTTTTTATACAAAATATCTTTCCCATCAAATATATATGGTTATTTGTATAATATTGAATATAACTAATATAGAGACTGTTCGATCGATTTAAATAGTCTTTTCATCAACTCTTCGATACGTTCTGATGACTGATCTAGATCGACTAAAATCGATCCGGAAATCTCAACATGAGCATCTGTTAAGAGTGTAATGCCTCGATCAGCTAGCCAAGTTAACCACTCATCCAGATTCGATTGGCAAAGCGGTTGGTCAGTATCTTTGTTAATAACCCATGCCACACGTCCTCGCTCAAAGAGTGCTTTTTCTAAGCTGTAAAGCAAGGTATGGCGATCCTTGCTTGAGCCTCCAGTTATTTGTACTACCTGACCTTTTTGCCCTAGCCTCTGCTCCCATAGTTCAGTAGAGAGATTAGGTATGTCCGTTAATGCAAGGGCTTGAGTGTGATCATCCTGATGTCTAATCATACCAGCAGCAACCGTACGGTTGGTCAAACGATCAACCAGAATAAAAGCACCTGTGGTTTTGTGTTCAGCATAATCATCCGCTACCACAGGGCGCTGTAAGCTGACTTCTACTAAACCAATTTCATTCAACTCCAGTCTTCCCGCTGGAGATTGAGCCAAGGTATTCACATTGATTTGGTGATAAATGCGAGTAATTCGTCCCGGTTGGCGGCTTGTCGCTAATTTGACTTCATATTCCCTAGCTGGGTTTAAGGGTTGTTCATCCATCCAAACAAGATGAGCTTTGAAGCTTTGTATCGGTGTAGGAACTTGATCAGAATGAACGATTAGATCCCCACGCGAGATATCAATTTCATCTTCGAGCGTTAGAGTGACGGCCATGGGTGCGAAGGCTCGCTGCAGCTCGCCATCCCAAGTCACAATAGAGCTGACGCGACTCTGTTTTCCAGAGGGAAGAACAGTAATAGAATCACCGATGGCAACAACGCCAGAGGCCAGCGTGCCACAATAGCCTCTAAAGTTAAGGTGAGGGCGGTTAACATATTGAACTGGAAAACGCAGTTGCTCGAAGTTTTCATCTTCTGCAATTTCGATAGATTCCAGTTGTGCCATTAAGGGCAAGCCAGTATACCAAGGCATGTTAACTGAAGGGTTGACCACATTGTCGCCATTCAGTGCGGAAATGGGCGCGAACTGCACGTCAGGTAAATTCAATGATGATGTAAAAGCAAGATAGTCGGCTTTGATCTGCTCGAAGCGCTCTTGGCTGTAATCGACAAGGTCCATTTTGTTGATCGCAACCAGCGTGTGACGAATGCCCAGTAGTGAGACAATAAAACTATGTCGACGTGTTTGAACCTGAACACCATGGCGAGCATCAATCAAAATAATGGCTAAGTCGCAATTAGAAGCACCGGTAGCCATATTTCGAGTGTATTGTTCATGCCCTGGGGTGTCGGCAATGATAAATTTTCGTTTAGCTGTAGAAAAATAGCGATAGGCAACATCGATGGTAATGCCTTGTTCTCGTTCAGCTTGTAAGCCGTCAACCAGTAATGCTAGATCGATCGCATCTCCTGTTGTGCCTACTTTTTTACTGTCGTTAGTGATCGCAGCCAATTGATCTTCATAGATCATTTTCGAGTCATGCAGTAGGCGACCAATTAAGGTAGATTTACCATCATCGACACTGCCACACGTCAGTAATTTTAGCAGTTGTTTGTTTTCATGTTGATGCAGATAAGCGCTAATGTCGCTGGCAATCAGTTCGCTTTGGTGACTCATGTTTTTGTCCCTTGTTCAGTCTGTAAATCGCTTCAAAACTAATCTGAAGTGTCTTATTCAGAAGTGGTTTTGTAGAAGTGGCTTATTAAAAATGGCTAAGTCAGAAATAACCTTCAATTTTCTTCTGCTCCATCGACCCAGAACTATCATGGTCAATCGCTCGACCTTGGCGTTCTGAGGTGGTGGCCAACAACATCTCTTGAATGATTTCCTCGAGAGTGTCAGCTTCTGACTCAACCGCACCCGTGAGGGGGTAGCAGCCTAGTGTTCTAAAGCGAACCGATTTCATGACGGGTGTTTCTTCTGGGCGTAATGGCATGCGCTCATCATCTACCATGATCAGCATGCCGTCGCGATTGACAACGGGACGTACGGCGGAATAGTAAAGTGGTACTATGTCTATGTTTTCTAAATAGATGTATTGCCAGATATCCAGTTCAGTCCAGTTAGACAAAGGAAAAACACGAATACTTTCTCCCTTATCTACGCGAGTATTAAATAGATTCCAGAGTTCGGGACGTTGATTCTTAGGGTCCCAGCGGTGGTTTTTGTCGCGAAACGAGAAGATACGTTCTTTAGCGCGAGATTTTTCTTCATCTCGACGAGCACCGCCAAAGGCCGCATCAAACTTGTATTGATTCAACGCTTGCTTTAGCGCTTGAGTTTTCATGATGTCAGTGTGCTTTTGCGAACCATGATCAAAGGGATTGATCCCCATCGCCACGCCTTCAGAGTTGATATGAACAATCAAGTCCATCCCCGCTTCACGAGCCATGTGATCACGAAACTGAATCATCTCCCGGAATTTCCATGTGGTATCTACATGCAATAATGGAAAGGGTGGTGTGCCTGGATAAAAGGCCTTGCGTGCCAGATGCAGCATCACCGAAGAGTCTTTGCCTATAGAGTAGAGCATCACAGGGTTATCAAATTCAGCTGCAACTTCACGGATGATATGAATACTCTCCGCTTCAAGCTGTTTTAGATGAGTTAATCGATTTTCTGCTATGTCCACCATCTCTATGCACTTCCATTAGTCTAGCGTTTGATTCGAGTGGGTGATTATGGATGAGTGTTTATAAAATAAAAAAGAATATATATGAATTTTTATATTCTATATGGTTATATATTCTTTAAATTGCAGCAAGCATTGGAAGTTACGCAGCTCTCATAATCGCATCCATCTGTTGAGTTGCCACCACTTGTCCGACGAAAATTAATGTTGGTGCTTCTAAGTGATTCTGCTTAATCGATACTGTTAAATTAGCTAAATCTGTACGTATGCTACGTTGATTTTTCTGAGTGCCTCGTTCTACCAATAACACAGGCCAGTCGGGTGGTAAGCCATGGCGTTGTAATTCCATACTGATGATAGGTGCTTTGGATAGTCCCATATAAAAAACCAGGGTTTCGTCGCGGCGTACAAGATCAGCCCATGAGGTTTCCCGATCATCACAGGTGTGTGCAGTGATAAAGCGCACACTGGTTGCGATATTTCGTTCAGTGAGTGAAAAATAACAGCTGGCAGCACAGCCAGCCGCCGCGGTAATGCCTGGAACCAGTGTAAATGAGATCCCTGCTTGTTGGAGTGCCTGCATTTCTTCGGTGACTCTGCCAAACACCAGCGGATCACCGCCTTTTAAGCGAACTACCTGTTTTCCCAATCGGGCATGCTTGATCAATAAATGACAGATGGCATCTTGTGACATGCTGTGTTGACCCTTACGCTTTCCAACGTAAATTTTTGGAATGCTGGGTGGAATTTCAGCAAGTAGCTCTTCGCTGACCAGTGCATCGTAGATCAGTACATCCGCTTCCAAAATCAATCTCCATCCTTTTCTCGTGATCAATTCAGGGTCACCAGGGCCAGCACCGACTAATGAAACAACGCCATTAGCTTGATTGATATTATTGAGTAACATCTTCAGCCTCCTGCGCTAACAGCGCCTTGAGTTCAGGTATACAGGAGCCACAGTTGGTCCCGCATTGCAGAGTTTTGCCCAGCATTTCAATGCTATCGCAACCAGTTTGAATAGATTTTCTGATGCTATAGTCATCCACTTGAAAGCAACTACAGATCAACTCTGCAGGTGTGGTACTAGGATCGCTTTTCAGTAGATTAAGTTTTTGAGAGTCAGTCAGAGTCGAGCGAGCAAACTGCCGGTCCAGGTCTTTAAATTCGGGGAAAATATTGAAGGGTGAAACCAACAGAAGCCACAAAAGCCTGCCGTTTTCTAATGCGTAGGCATGCAGTGTGCCCGTAGGATTACTCTCTAACTGCATATCTGCCTTTTTACCGAGATGCTTTAAGCACCAGTCGTTCCAGTTTGTTGGTAAAAGGGTATCGGCTAATACATAGCCCATCGAGTTTTCCTGTGGCACACGTGCCCAGTAACCGCGCAAATTTACCGGTAATGCTTTTGTTGTTAACAACCTTGCTTGCCAAGCTGTCTTATATTTTGACAGTTTGACCGCACCCTGTTTGGACTCAGGTTGGCCTGAAATAGGATCGGCTACCGATTGAATCAGACTATTACAACGACCTTCACTGCTAAAAGACTCTGTCCAATGCATAGGTACAAAAGCCTCTCCAAATCTTTGTGCTTTGGTGACGCGAACTCTGCCAGTAAAGTGCCCTTGACTGTTCGTAAGCGTTGCCAAATCCATATCCTCTAGATTATGCATGCGGGCATTCTCCGGATGGAGTTCAATAAAAGGTTCGTAGCGATGACGAAACAAGCTAGCTGCTCTACCCGTTCGAGTCATTGTGTGCCATTGGTCGCGAATTCGTCCGGTATTAAGACGTAAGGGCTGATCCTGAGTTAAACATTGAATCGGATCTTGTGAACAGATGGGTATTAGTCGAGCCTTGCCTGATGGGGTATAAAATTGTCCATCACAAAACAAACGTTGTGTACCATAAGGAGTAGCAGTATTGACAGGCCATTGAATAGGCTCCAGATGATCATATTCAACCTTGCTTAATTTGCTTAACTCACTGATATCAAAGCAACGACTGCCAGTATTTTCATATCCTGATAATGCGGCGTGTTCAGCAAAAATATCGGCAGGATCCTGGTAGTCGAAGGCATCAGCAAAACCCAAACGTTTCGCTACATCACAGATAATTTGCCAATCATGTCGAGCTTCTCCAGGAGGCGGTAACAGACCGCGTTGCCGCGAGATGCAGCGTTCTGAATTGGTGACAGTCCCGTTTTTTTCACTCCAGCTAGAAGCTGGCAAGCAGATGTCGGCTAATTTAAGTGTATCTGTTTCAGCCATAGATTCGGACACAATGACCAGATCACAGCGTTTTAATGCCCTGCGTATGAGATGTGTATCCGGTAAACTGACCAGAGGGTTAGTGGCCATAATCCAAATGATTTTAATCTCACCTTGGTCTATGGCTTTAAACATATCCAGTGCTTTAAGACCAGGCTCCTTGGCCATGTTTGTTGCATTCCAAAAGCGCTTCACTCGGTCAACATTGTCTTCGTTGAAGTCCATGTGCGCGGCCAATTGATTGGCAAGGCCACCCACTTCACGACCACCCATGGCATTGGGTTGCCCCGTCAGAGAAAAGGGAGTACTGCCAGGTTTGCCGATTCGACCCGTTGCTAAGTGGCAATTGATTAAGCTGTTGACCTTATCAGTACCGGAGCTAGATTGATTCACGCCTTGTGAAAATAAAGAAACGGTGCGAGGTGTTATTGCAAACCATTGAAAAAACTCACTCAGATCATGCTGCTTTAGATCGGTTTTCTCTGCAGCTATCGCAAGGTTGGGTATGTCAGTTTTAGCAGAAGATAGGGCTTCTGCAAACCCTTCAGTATGTTCCGCGATAAATTCCTCATTGAGATGGCCTTGATCGGCTAAGAAGACTAACAGGGCATTAAAGAGTGCTGCGTCGCTCCCGGGCCGAAGGGGTAAATGAAGATCAGCGATATCGCAGCTAGCTGTTTTTCTAGGGTCGATAACCACGACACGAAGTGCTGGATTGGTTTGCTTAGCAGCTTGGATGCGTTGGTAGAGAATAGGATGATTCCATGCCGCATTTGATCCTACCAGTAGAATCAAATCTGCATTTTCCAGATCTTCATAGCAACCTGGAACTGCATCTGCCCCGAACGCACGCTTGTGGCCTGCAACGGTTGAGGCCATGCATAAACGTGAATTAGTATCGACCTGAGCAGAACCAATAAAACCTTTCATTAACTTATTGGCGACATAGTAGTCTTCCGTCAGTAATTGACCTGATAGGTACATGGCAACACTATTGGGTCCATATTGATCAACGGTTTTGCGTATTTGCGTAGCGACGGTATTAAGAGCAGTATCCCAGTCTGTGGCACGACCTTCGATACTGGGCATGAGCAAACGAGAGTTGGTAGTGGTTGTTTTGTGCAGTGTCGACCCCTTAATGCATAAGCGTCCATAATTAGCTGGATGCTCAAGATCACCAGCGACATTGAGTAGGTAATGGTTATTTAATTCGGCAGTGACCCCACAACCGACACCACAATAGGGACAGGTAGTTCGATGTTTCATAGGCGTTATCCCCAAAAAAAAGCCCGCACCTATCACTTCTGCAGTAAGCAGAGTAATGGTGCGGGCGCCGTTGCCACGATGAGTAGTGATGATTTTTTGAATGGGTTCTTAAATCATCTGAGAAAATCTATACAAAACAATAAGCAAAAATTATGCCTATATACTTTTCATTAATAAAAACAATATATAAGTATTTTTTCAATCCTCTCGTGATGTTGTCTATGCCCTAACGTGGTGCAGTTAATTCGAGTCATTCTGTTGCCGTGTCTTGTATTTGGGCGAATAGCTATTGGAATAAAACTTGCAGTAATTCAGTAAATCACGATTTCGGAGTGCATCATGCCTTCAAGCAGTGCAAAAGATTTTTTATTAGCATCGAAACGCTGTGAAATTGCTAATTTAGAAGAGTTATTAATGACGGGTGAGTTGGTACGCAGTATTAGCCAGCTAGTTCATATGCTACAGCGAGAAAGAGGCTTGACCAATGTGTTCATTGCTTCAGAAGGAAATCGCTTTGGGCTGCAGAGGTTGGAACAAATAGAACATTGTAAGCAACAGGAATTGTTATTACGTCAGCGTTTTGCAGCCCTAGATCTGGGCAATTGTCATCAATCCGGAAGTGTGCGTTTGTATACACGCATAGCCTATGTCATACATGGCCTAGACTCTTTGTTCGATATTCGTGAGCGGGCGGTAAACTTGCGCATAAAAGTAAAAGAGTTTACCCGACTGATGAGCGATTTAATTGCTGGACTATTGTCTGTTGTATTTGAAGCGGCAGACACGGCAACAGATCCCGATATTACTCGCGCATTGGTGGCTATGTTCAACTTTATGCAGGGTAAAGAACTGGCGGGGCAAGAGCGTGCTTGGGGAGCGAGTGGCTTCGCAGCAGGACATTTTGAACTAGAAGATCAGCAAAAACTTCATCATTTGATTGAGGCCCAAGCGCGATGTTTCGAGACTTTTGCTGATCATAGTAGTCCGGGACCTTTGGCTAGATGGGAAGCTTTAATGGTTCATGAATGTTCTTCTGAATTAAACAGACTGCGCAAAATCGTTGCTAGATCAAATGCTAGCGAGCTAGTTCCGTCAGCTTTCAGTGAGCTATGGTATGAAGTAGCAACCTGTCGAATTGACTCACTAAAAGAAATAGAGGAGTTGCTTGCTTCTGATTTGTTGTCACTATGCCAGCTAAAGTTAGATGGAGCAAAATGCGATCTAAGAAATCATCATTACCTACTCAACTGCCTTAATTCAGAAACGTTAAATGCTTCTCTCAGTTTTCTTAGGGAGTCTGCACATGGCTATGATGCTAGCAAACTGGATGAAATGCCTCCAATGGGTCGTTCAGTATATGAACTACTTAAAGTGCAATCCTTGCGCTTACAGGAGGTGAGTGATGAGTTGCAGCAAGCACGCCAAGCACTAGTAGAGCGAAAAATCATAGAAAGGGCTAAGGGATTACTCATAGATTATCAAGGGTTAACTGAAGAGCAAGCTTATCGACAGATTCGTCAATCTGCGATGGAACAAAACTTACGTTTATTGGATGTTGCCGAGATTATTATCGAGCGTACAAATATGTTGTTGCGCAAAAAATAAAGATGAATATCTCATTTATTATCGTTTTTATGACTTTTTTCAGTGCATGGCGCACAATTAATGTGCAATTTTTACAAGATAATTTCTGTCAATACTTCTCTGTTTAATATAAATAACTGTTTTTAATTGTATTTATTTTTCTGGCATGCATTCTGCTTTAACTTAATCAAAGTAAATATTTTTCTAGCTTCTTTCATAGATGTTAGATGAATAAATCAGACTACTGGACAACGGCGTCCACCTCTAATTCGTTTCACGACGAGTTGATTGAGGTGAACGCCGTTTTTTTTTGATTATTTGGAGTGAATGATGAAAACGAAAGAATCTAAACAAATATTAGTTGCAGAATCTAACTCTAACTTAGAGCTGATTAATCCGAATCGCCGTCGCTTTATGGGAGGGTTGGCTGCCGTTGCTGGCGCTGCCTCATTAGGTGGGATGCTACCTATGGCAATGAGTCGTGCTAATGCATCAACACTCGGCACGCTCGAAACGACCTCAGCTAAACTCGGATTCATTGCATTGACGGATGCAGCACCATTATTTGTAGCGTTGGAGAAAGGATTCTTTGCTAAGCATGGTATGACAGATGTTGAAGTGCTGAAACAATCCTCATGGGGAACAACACGAGATAATTTGGTATTAGGCTCTCGCAGAAATGGTATTGATGGGGCGCATATATTAACCCCTATGCCATACCTTATTTCCTCTGGTGCGATGACTGCCAATAACATTCCAACACCTATGTATATTCTTGCACGGCTCAATTTGGCTGGGCAATGTATCTCTGTAGGTCAAGAATATAATGATCTTAAAGTAGGCATGGACACGAAAGTTTTCGGCGAAGCCTTAGCAGCGAAAAGAGCTGGCGGAAATGCTATCAACGCCGCAATGACTTTTCCTGGTGGAACACATGATATGTGGATGCGTTATTGGTTAGCTGCTGGGGGTATTGACCCTGATAGAGATATTTCGACAATCGTTGTTCCTCCCGCACAAATGGTAGCTAACATGCGTGTTGGCAGTATGGATACCTTTTGTGTATGTGAACCTTGGAATCAACAGTTAGTGAATCAGGGTATAGGTTATACCGCTAATACCACAGGAGAGATTTGGCATAATCATCCAGAAAAAGCATTTGCGATGCGTGCTGATTATGTAGATGCAAATCCTAATTCAACTAAAGCATTGTTAAAAGCGATTATGGAAGCGCAAATTTATTGCGAGCAATTCGAAAATCGTCGTGAAGTGGCTGAAATTTGTTCTCGTCGCCGATATATTCACGCCCCTTTTGCTGACATAGTCGATCGTATGGAAGGTAATTTTGATTACGGAAATGGCAAAGTGATCGAAAACCATCCGGATCAGATGCGTTATTGGAAAGATCAAGCTTCATATCCGTTTAAAAGTCACGACTTATGGTTCCTCACGGAGAATAAACGTTGGGGATATTTACCAACTACGTTGGATTCTTCTGCCCTTGTAGATCAAGTGAATCGTGAAGACCTATGGCGTGTTGCTGCTTTAGAGCTAGGCGTTGATGCCAGTGATATTCCTGAAAGTACCTCTCGTGGTATCGAAACATTTTTTGATGGAAAAGTATTCGATCCTGAAAATCCACAAGCCTATCTCGATAGCATGGCAATAACACGTATTTAAACCGTGTTATTGCAGGAGAATAAAGATGAAAGTTAATACTCAAAACGCAACGGGAACCTTAATGGACAATCAGAAAGTTCACTTTCTCCATAAGGCTTCTCTTCAATCTAAACGCATGGGGCAGAGTTTCGTTACCAATGTTCTACCTGCACTCATTATAGCTTTTTTATTCATCATTATCTGGGAATGGATGACGTCCTCCCCGGGCGCGGCTCTGCCTTCACCGTCCAGAGTCGTTTCCGATACATGGGAGTTGATCGTGAACCCCTTTTACAATCATGGCGGAACGGATGTTGGTATGGGGTGGCAGATTCTGGCTAGTTTGGAGCGTGTCGCATACGGCTATACTTTAGCGGTTATTGCTGGTATCAGCTTGGGCGTTTTGGTAGGTCAGTCGACTTGGGCAATGCGAGGACTAGATCCGATCTTTCAGATATTAAGAACCGTCCCCCCGTTGGCATGGCTTCCAATATCACTGGCTGCGTTTCAAGACAGTAATCCTTCAGCAATATTTGTGATTTTTATTACAGCTATTTGGCCAATCATTATCAATACATCAGTCGGCGTTAGAAATATTCCGGAAGACTATCGCAACGTATCCAGAGTGCTTTCTTTAAATGGTTATGAGTATTTTGTGAAAATTATGCTTCCCGCTGCAGCGCCTTATATTTTTACCGGCTTACGAATTGGTATTGGTTTATCTTGGCTAGCTATTGTCGCGGCAGAAATGCTTATTGGTGGCGTAGGAATTGGTTTCTTTATATGGGATGCCTGGAATGCATCGATGATCAGCGACATTGTATTAGCGCTGGTGTATGTCGGTATTGTTGGGTTTTTGTTGGATAGGTTGATTGGATTTATATCTACATTAGTTACTCGCGGAACTTCAGCGCAGTAATTGAATTACTGAATTAACAGATCATGAGAGGTGATCATCATGTCTAAGCATTACTTGGCAATTGAAGGCGTCAACAAAACCTTTGGTACAGGCAATAAATCGACTTGCGTACTAAAAGACATCAACTTGTTTATAGAAAAAGGTGAGTATATTTCTATCATCGGTCACTCAGGATGCGGGAAATCAACAGTATTAAATATTGTCGCTGGTCTCTTATCTTCAAGTAGCGGTGGAGTAATACTTGATGGTAAGGAAGTTAATTCCCCTGGACCAGATCGAAGTGTTGTATTTCAAAATCACTCACTGCTTCCTTGGCTCACCGTTTATGAAAACGTTGCCATCGCTGTTAATAAAACTTTTCGAAAAACTAAGACGGCTGCTCAGAGACATGAATGGATTTTACGCAGTCTGGAAATGGTACATATGTCTCATGCCCTTGATAAGCGGCCAGCAGAAATTTCAGGAGGAATGAAACAGCGTGTTGGCATTGCTCGCGCACTTGCCATGGAGCCAAAAGTACTTTTGTTAGATGAGCCTTTTGGTGCGTTAGATGCACTTACTCGAGCTCATCTTCAAGATGAGGTGATGAAAATTCAGGCTGAAATTAACAGCACCATCATCATGATTACCCATGATGTGGATGAAGCTGTGTTGCTATCAGATCGAATTGTGATGATGACAAACGGACCTGACGCAACCATCGGTGAGATCTTAGACATCGATCTACCTAAGCCTAGAAATCGGATAGATCTAGCAGATGATCCTAAGTACAACCGATATCGTCGCGAAGTTCTGCGCTTTCTATATGAAAAACAGCGCAAAGTAGAAACGCTTACCCCAGCACGTAAGACTCAAAATCTTAAAATAGAAACTGACGCGAAAGCGGTGAATGCATAGCACTATCCTCACTCGTCATAGCTCATAGAGGCGATACAATGAAAAAGCAACTTGTGGTTATCGGTAATGGTATGGTCGGCCACCACTTTGCAGAGCAGTTGATGTCATCCGCTGCTGCAACAGAATACGAACTGCGAATTTTCGCTGAAGAACCTTGTCGTGCTTATGACCGTGTTCATCTGTCTGAATATTTTGATCACCCAAGCAAAACTCACTTGCAGTTAGGTGATGAAGATTTTTACAGCAAACATCAGATTCAATTACATCTTGCAGAACCCGTTACTAAGATTGATCGCGATGTTAAAAAAGTAATATCGAATAGTGGAGAGTATGTCTATGACATACTGGTGTTCGCTACGGGCTCTTATCCTTTTGTTCCTCCTATTCCGGGTAATGACCAACCGCACTGTCTGGTTTATAGAACTCTAGAAGATCTCGATGCAATACAAGCCAGTGCAGACGGAGCTGCTCATGGTGTTGTCGTGGGTGGGGGGTTGCTTGGGCTTGAGGCTGCTCATGCTCTGAAAAAGCTCGGATTGGAATCTCATGTGGTTGAGTTTGCACCTCGTTTAATGCCGGTGCAGCTTGATACCGAAGCGGGAACATTACTGCGTCGTAAAATAGAAGATCTAGATGTTGGTGTTCATACCAGCAAGGCAACTGAGCAGATTATTGAGGGACAAGATAAACGCTTGAGAATGTGCTTTAACGATGGCAGCTATTTAGAAACGGATCTTATCGTTTTTTCTGCAGGAATTAGACCACAGGACAAACTTGCGGCTGAGGCAGGCCTCACGATAGGACAGCGTGGAGGAATTCTAGTCGATAGCCACTGTTGTAGCAGTGATCCTCATATCTATGCCATTGGTGAATGTGCAGTTTGGAATCATCAGCAATTTGGTTTAGTGGCACCCGGTTATACCATGGCTAGGGCAGCTTTAGCACATATTCTAGATGATAGGAGTACCCAGTTTAGCGGTGCTGATATGTCTACCAAACTAAAATTACTGGGTGTCGATGTTGGCTCTATTGGAGATGCTCATGGGACATCACCGGGTGCTTTAAATTATCGCTATGCTGATGAATTAACAGGGGTATACCGAAAGCTAGTGGTATCGGAGGATGGTAAACATCTTCTCGGAGCAATCTTAATAGGTGACAATAGCTTTTACGATACCTTGTTGCAGTACGCGCTTAATGGCATAGAGCTACCATCATCACCTGAGATGCTTATTTTGCCATCAAGTACAGGTGAAGCTGTTTCTTTAAGCAGTTCTGCTTTACCCACAGAGGCAACCATTTGCTCATGTCATAATGTGACGAAAGGCAATATATGTGAAGCCATCGATCAAGGAGCCATCTCTTTAGCTGATATCAAGTCAACGACGAAAGCGGCAACAGGCTGCGGTGGATGTGCAGCAATGGCTAAAAGCATCTTGGATAGTGAGCTTGAAAAACGAGGCGTTCATGTTGATAAATCACTTTGTGAACATTTTCATTTTACCCGCCAAGAGTTATTCCATGTAGTTAAAGTAGAAGAGATTAAAACCTTCGACGCGCTAATAGAGCGTCACGGAAAAGGAGGAGGGTGTGAAATCTGCAAACCTGCCGTTGCATCCATCCTTGCAAGCGTATGGAATGAACATATTCATGAACCAGCCCATGTCGCCCTTCAAGATACTAATGATACCTTTATGGCAAATATGCAAAAGAATGGAACCTATTCTGTTGTGCCTCGAATTCCCGGCGGTGAAATTACACCAGCAATGCTCATTAGCATTGGTGAAGTGGGAAAAAAATATAATCTCTATACCAAGATTACCGGTGGTCAACGCATAGATCTGTTTGGTGCTACCTTAGATGAATTACCTAAAATTTGGGAAGAACTTATCGCTGCTGGATTTGAAACAGGCCATGCCTATGGTAAGTCTTTAAGAACGGTAAAGTCCTGTATCGGTGATACCTGGTGTCGATACGGTGTGCAAGACAGTATGAGCATGGCGATTCGTTTAGAAAACAGATACAAGGGGCTGCGCTCACCTCATAAAGTCAAAATGGCGGTGTCGGGTTGTACTCGAGAATGTGCTGAAGCACAAAGTAAGGATATAGGCGTGATAGCCACCGAAAAAGGATGGAATCTTTTTGTCTGTGGGAACGGCGGTATGAAGCCTCGTCATGCTGACTTGTTTGCAACCGATCTTGATGACGAGACATTGATTCGTTACATAGATCGTGTGCTGATGTTTTATGTTTACACAGCTGATCGTCTGCAGCGCACTTCAGTATGGATGGAGAGTTTGGACGGTGGGCTAGAATATCTTCGCCAAGTAGTCATCGAAGATCGTTTAGGTTTAGCAAAGGAGTTGGAGTCTCGCATGCAGCACGTTGTAAACACTTATCAGTGTGAGTGGAAAAGTGCGTTACAAGACCCTACGAAACGCAAGCGATTTCGAAGTTATGTCAATGCAGACGAACCTCGCCGAGCGCGAATTGAGATGATTGAAGAGCGAGGCCAGATGATACCTGCTCGTCAGATAGCTGAGGAGGAATATTCATGAATTCATTAGCAAAGACAATTCCCGAATGGCTTGAGGTTTGTCACCTAGACGATCTGGTGATGGGTTCCGGTGTGGCTGTTCTTGTCAAAGGAAAGGCGGTAGCGATTTTTGCTATAGGGTCTAATGATTTCAAACTCTATGCTATTTCCCATAAAGATCCTTTTTCAAATGCAGATGTGTTAGCTCATGGGATCGTCTGTGAAGGTAATGGCGTTTGGACTGTGGCCTCACCGATTTATAAGCAACATTTTCGTCTAGATACTGGGGAATGTTTGGAAGATCCTACGGTGACGGTCAACACTTGGCCTATTCGTCTACGAGGTAATCTTGTAGAAATTAATACCTCGGATGAGGTTTCATGAATGGCTAGAGATTATTCAATGGATTGTGGTTATATAAAAATTCATAATTAGTATTTTAAGTTATATGTGTTTCAGGTTAGACTGCGCTCATCTGTCAATACCATCGCCTGAGTTGCAGGTGAAAAGGAAACGTTAAGCGATGTATCAATACAACAAGGTCGATCAAAAAATTGTTGATGAGCGTGTCGAGCAATTTCGTGATCAGACACGACGCTTTTTAGCAGGCGAACTGTCTGAGGATGAGTTTCTTGCCTTGCGTTTAATGAATGGACTCTATATTCAGCGTCAAGCACCGATGCTGCGTGTAGCCATTCCTTATGGGCTCATGTCTGCCAACCAGCTTCGTAAACTGGCGCATATTGCGCGCACTTTCGATAAAGGTTATGGACACTTTACCACGCGGACCAATATCCAGTTTAACTGGCCTAAGCTCGAAGAAGTTCCTGATATCTTGGCGGAATTAGCGCAGGTGCAGATGCACGCGATCCAGACGTCGGGTAACTGTATTCGTAATACCACGACTGATCATTTTGCCGGTATCACTGCCGATGAGATTGAAGATCCGCGTCCTTGGTGTGAAATTATTCGTCAATGGTCGACCTTGCACCCAGAGTTTGCTTATCTTCCGCGCAAATTCAAAATTGCTGTCACCGGTAGTTCAGAAGATCGAGCCGCCAGTCAGGTTCACGATATTGGCTTACATTTAGTCACTAATGAACAGGACGAGATAGGTTTTGAAGTACTCGTAGGTGGTGGGCTAGGTCGTACACCGGTCATAGGTAAGGTGATTCGTGAGTTTTTGCCTAAGCACGATTTGTTGTCCTATTTAGATGCGATTTTACGCGTTTATAACCTAAAAGGCCGTCGTGATAACAAATACAAAGCACGCATCAAGATTTTAGTGGAATCGATGGGTATTGATGCCTTTCGTGATCTGGTTGAAGCTGAATGGCAATTCACGAAAGATACAGAACTGCGTTTAACCGATGACGAAATCAACCGTGTAAAAGGCTTTTTCCAACCTCATCCCTATGAAAGTCTAGAAGCTGAATCGCCTGCATTAATCCAGCAGTTGCAATCTGATGTCGATTTTAAGGTGTGGTTCACTCGCAATACTCGTGCTCATAAAGTGACAGGTTACCGCTCTGTTGTGGTTTCTTTAAAGCCACATTTAGGTGCCCCAGGCGATATTACTGATTTGCAAATGGATATCGTTGCAGACCTTGCTGATCAATATAGCTTCTCAGAGATACGGTCTACTCACGATCAAAACCTAGTACTAGGGGATGTTCGTCAAGATGATCTTTATGAAGTCTGGAAATCACTGGCAGAACATAATCTGGCAAGGGCAAATATCAATACCTTGACCGATATGATTGTTTGCCCAGGGTTTGATTTCTGTTCTTTGGCCAATGCCAAAACATTGAATATTGCTGATGCGATTAATGCAGAATTTGATGACTTGGATTACCTCTACGATCTCGGTGATATCCAGCTGAATATGTCAGGTTGTATCAATGCCTGTGGTCATCATCACGTAGGGCATATTGGTATCTTGGGAGTCGATAAGAAAGGCGAAGATTGGTACCAGATCACCCTAGGTGGTTCCGGTCGTGAAGACGCTTCGCTTGGAAAAGTACTTGGCAAAGCGGTTGCCGCAGATGAGGTTCCAAGTGTGCTGCGTAAGTTATTGGAAACCTATGTAGAGCAGCGTACGGATGAAGAGCGTTTTCTAGATACCGTTCGTCGTGTTGGCTTGGATCCATTTAAGGAGAAGGTGTATGCCGCTGCTCATTGATCGTCAATTAACTGAAAATAAATGGGTGTTGATTAACCCAGAAGAAGGTCAACAGGCCAGTGATCTGGTTGCTGGAGTTGAGAATCTCCTTATTCCTTATGCCCTGATGGAAGAATTTGCGATCCTTAACCTGGATGCGATGGGTCCTCAAAGGATGGGTATTCAACTGAACGGTGATGATGATATCAGCGATCTGGCAACGTGGTTGCCGCAGTTGTCTTTAATCGCCATTGAATTCCCAATCTTTCGTGATGGTCGTGGCTTTAGTTTGGCCCGTCAAATACGCCGATTAGGCTATCAAGGTGAGTTGCGTGCTGTCGGTCATTTTGGTCGCGATCAGCTAGGCTATCTAGAGCGTTGTGGCTTCAACGCATTTGATCTGGCTGATGAGAAGCACAGCGATGATGTATTTAAGGCGTTTGATGAAATCAGCTATCACTATCAAGGTGCCGCTGATGACCCGCGTCCTATTTATCGCCAAGAAATCAATACTGAGCTGAGTTAAGTGTATGTCTGAACAAGTAACCCCTCAATCGCCAGTAAAAGAGCCTCACTCTTTAGCGCTGAGTGTAAAGATAGAGCAGGTCATAGCACAGCTCAGCGAAGCGCAAACCTTGTATCAAGGTAATCTTGTGTTGGCAAACAGTTTGGGCGCAGAAGACATGGTGTTGACGGATCTACTAGCGCGCTTTCTTCCAGAGGTTCCTCAGTTTGTATTGGATACGGGACGTTTGCCTGAAGAAACCTTGACGCTGTTGCACACACTTTCTGATCGTTATCCTCATCTGTTGGTTCAGGTGTATTACCCTGAATCCTCTGCCGTTGAGGCCTATGTTCGTGATCATGGTATCAATGCCTTTTATCAATCTCAGTCACTGCGTAAAGCCTGCTGCTTTGTGCGTAAGCTTGAACCCCTTAAGCGTGCATTGGCTGATCGACAGGCCTGGATTACGGGCTTACGTCGGGAACAGTCTGTTACTCGTGATGCTGTCGAATTTTCGGAGTGGGATGAGTCAAATGGTTTACAAAAGCTGAATCCTTTAGCGGATTGGACTGATAAAGAGGTCTGGGCTTATATTCATCATTATGATGTTCCTTACAATGCTTTACATGATCAACATTACCCTAGTATCGGTTGCGCGCCTTGTACTCGTGCGATTAGTGTGGGGGAAGATCTGCGTGCTGGACGTTGGTGGTGGGAAAACCCTGAAAGCCGTGAATGCGGTTTGCATGCTGCTTCTAGCATTCCGTTACGACAAGAATCCTAATCCTTAAGCCTTCATATAACTTACCTTTCGAGCAGCCAGATGGAATATTTACCCCTCTTTTTTGACTTAAAACAGCGAGATGTCCTGCTGGTGGGTGGTGGCGATGTGGCGCTTCGAAAGGCGCGCTTATTAAGCCGAGCTGGCGCTCGATTAACGGTCGTTTCGCACGCGATAGATCCAGAACTTGCTGAATTGTTAGAGCAACATCAGGGGGAAGCAATCCTAGGTGATTACCATGCCGATCTACTGCAGGGTAAAACCTTGGTGTTAGCCGCAACAGATGATGAGCCACTGAATGAACGCGTCCATCATGATGCTGTGGCTGTCAATATCCCTGTGAATGTGGTCGATAATCCGCCGTTATGTACGTTCATTTTTCCAGCGATTGTCGATCGCTCACCGATCGTCATAGGTATCAGCTCTGGTGGACAATCTCCGGTGTTGGCGCGCATTTTACGTTCAAAATTAGAAAGCCAAATACCCGTCAGCTTCAGTCGATTAGGTCAGTTAGTCGGACGTTTACGCGATCAAGTCAAAGCACGCTTTAGTTCTGTTAATGAACGTCGCGTATTTTGGGAAAAAGTACTGAATGGTCAAGTGGCTGAAAAGGTCTTTGCGGGAAGAGATGCAGAAGCGGAAGCTCTCCTGTTGGAACAGATAAAAGAGGGTTCAGCTGAAAACCACACAGGTGAAGTCTATTTAGTGGGGGCCGGGCCGGGTGATCCTGACTTATTAACCTTCAAGGCTTTACGCTTAATGCAGCAGGCTGATGTGGTACTTTATGATCGATTGGTATCCGATGAAGTTCTTGAGCTCTGTCGCCGTGATGCTGACATGATCTATGTCGGTAAAAAACGTGATAATCATGCAGTTCCTCAACATGACATCAATCAGCTGTTAATTGATCATGCTAAAGCCGGTCGTCGAGTGGTTCGACTGAAAGGTGGAGATCCGTTTATTTTCGGTCGGGGAGGGGAAGAGTTAGAACAACTCAAGGCAGCTGGAATTCCGTTTCAGGTAGTCCCTGGCATTACCGCCGCCAGCGCTTGTTCTACCTATGGTGGTATTCCTCTGACACATCGTAATTATGCACAATCTGTTAAGTTTGTGACGGGGCAGCTGAAAAACAGAACAACCGACCTCAATTTTGCAGAAATGATTACTCCCAATCAGACCATCGTGTTTTATATGGGGTTGCATACCTTAGAACTGCTTGTGCAAGGTCTTATTCAGCATGGCAAGCCTGCAAATACCTTAATTGCCATCGTGTCTCAGGGTACCTCAACAGAGCAGCGCGTCATTACGGGTACCTTAGATACTATTGTCGAACTTCAACATCAAGCACAGCTTGAAGCGCCTGCCATTATCATTGTCGGTGAGGTGGTTGCGCTTCACTCTCAACTCAGTTGGTTTGGCAGCACTGATTTGTTGGCAGGTTAAACTGTTAGCAAAGGTCGTTTAACCAGCAGCGTATAAGGAAGCCCATGCTTGTGGCATCATAGACTCATGAGCAACTGGTATGTTTACATGCTCCGCTGTGCGGATAACTCGCTTTATACAGGCATCACCACTGATGTCGTTCGCCGCGTGGACGAGCATAATGGTTCAGATCGCCTTGCCGCCCGCTATACTCGTGCCCGTAGACCCGTCATTTTGGTTTGGAAAGAGCCTCATTTAAATAGAAGTAGCGCTTCAAAACGTGAAGCTGCATTGAAAAAAATGAGTCGTTCCATGAAAGAGAAGCTTCTCAACCAATGAATTATACCAATTATCACCGGATTCTGCTTTATTCGCAGCGCATCAATGACTACAATAGATTGAATTAACTTTGCACTTCTGGCAGAAGAAAGGAAATAAAATGCTGTCTAAATCCTTGAAAAAAGTTGTTATTACCCTAAGTGTTGCATTATCACTTTCGGCGACAATGGTACATGCTCAAAGCGAAAACGATCCTTGGGAAGGCTTTAACCGAGCGGTATTTAACTTCAACGAAGGTCTAGATCGCGCTGTTCTGAAGCCTGTAACTCAAGGCTATCGTTATGTAACACCACAAATTGCACAAACCGGTGTTAACAACTTCTTTGAAAACCTGAAAGATGTTCGCACCATGTTCAATAACCTTTTTCAAGGTAAAGTTCATAATGCGCTTGAGGATTTCTCTCGTATTACTTTTAACACGACCTTTGGTTTGGGTGGCTTGATCGACGTCGCTACCCCAATGGGAATCGCCAAAAACAACGAAGACTTTGGCCAAACTCTAGGTTATTGGGGCGTTTCTTCAGGTCCATATGTGGTACTTCCTTTGTTTGGACCCAGTACTGTTCGTGATACTGTGGGTATGGTTCCAGATTGGTATATTGACCCACTTTACTATGTCGATGATAATTCAACACGTGTACCCTTGCGTGTACTTCGTGTAATCGATACGCGTTCACAGCTACTTGATGCAGAGCGCATCATCAGTGGTGACCGCTATAGTTTTATTCGTGATGCGTATTTGCAGCGTCGTGAATTTTTAATCAATGACGGTGAAATGAACGTTACGTTTGACGAATCAGATTTTTAATCTTTTTTGTTGATTGTTTTTCAAATAGGCCGGCTCATGAATCCGAAGCATCAAAGGTTTAATGATTTATGAGTCGTGCATTTCAGAATATTCTTTTGGCCTCATCGTCGACTGAAACCATTGATAGATTATTCGAAATTTGTGAGATGTGTGATGAGCCTAACATCAAAGTGGTACTGGTTCGTGACACACAATCCGCTAAAGAAGCGCTTGAAAGTTTAACTCTTTCACTCGCAATTCTTGACCTTAATACCCTTGGGCTTGAAGAGCTAAAGCTGTTTTCTAAATACCTCAGCCCAAAGCCAGTGGTTGCGTTGATTTCTGAAGACAGTTCGGTCGCAATGCGCATTGCACTTAGAGCAGGTGCCGATGACGTTTTTTTGCGCTCAGAGCTTTATGAAAATACTCATGCCTTCATAACCTCTATGCGTCGTCAAATTCGCCGCGCCACTCACATAGAAGATGCCAACACACTGCGTGACTCTCTAGAGCGTAGTTTGGATGAGTTAAGGGCAGACCATCATGCTGCACAGCACGTGCAACAAAATTTATTGCCAGAGCCCGAACAGTACATTAACGGTGTTAGATTTGAATATACCTTGACTCCGTCCTTGTTACTCAGCGGTGATTTTGTTGATGCTATAAAAATTAACGATGATTTGAGTATGTTTTACCTAGCCGATGTTTCTGGTCATGGAGCATCATCAGCGCTTGTCACTGTGTTACTCAAAAATCTAACGGGTCGATTACTGCGTAACTACAGACGAAACTCAAGTTTTGATCTGCTTTCGCCGATGGCTACCTTACATAGAGTGAATCAGGAAATACTGTTGACTCGAATGGGTAAGCACATGACGATGTTTATTGGTTTACTTGATACCAAGACTTCAAGATTAACTTATGCGGTGGGTGGTCATCATCCCATGCCTGTCATGTGTACATCCGGTAATGCTGAATTTTTGCAAGGTCGTGGTATGCCTGTGGGTATGTTTGAAAAACCCGTGTTTGAAGAACGTCAAATCGATCTGCCCGAAGAGTTTACATTAACGCTGTTTTCCGATGGAATTCTGGAAACGATCGTTGAACCTTCTCTAGCAGACAAGGAAGCTTTGCTACTGAGAACCTTGAAAAATGGATTTATTTCATCTGGAGATTTAACTGCACAGTTGGAATTTGGTGCAGAATCACATCCGGATGATGTAGCCATTATGACAGTATCCCGAGCCTGAACATGAGTGATGGTGAAATTTTTTATGCCTGTCAGGATGGGCATTATGTGCTTAAGTTTGTTGGAGAAGTGCGCTTAACGCTCTGCTCTACGATAGATAAACACCTTGAGTTGTGCCTTTCCAATGAGCTGATCAAAGATACGCTTATAGATCTGACAGAAACGACCAATATCGATAGTACTTCTTTGGGATTAGTAGCAAAGCTGGCAATTAAATGCAGCGAGAGAGACATGCCTAAACCGACGCTGGTTTCCACGAATCCCGATATCACCCAAATTCTATTGGCGATGGGTTTCGATCAGGTGTTTTTGTTACTGGATTTTTTACCCACCAGTGTAACAGATCTGAAACAAGTGCCATTTGTGGCTGAATCAGAAGACGATGTTCGTAAGCGAATTATCCATGCTCACAAAGTGTTGATTGATTTAAACGAAAGTAACCGAAGTGCTTTCAAGGATCTCGTCGAGACCCTTGAAAACTGTTCTTGAAAGCAGCTATTAAAGCTGACTTAGCAGTGTTTCCAGTTTCACCTGATCAGCGGCAAAGTTTCGAATACCCTCTGCAAGCTTCTCGGTGGCCATAGCATCTTCGTTCATCTGCCAACGAAACGCTGACTCATCGATCACTTCTTTGATATCTTCTGAAGAGACGGAACTAGGGTCAAGACGACGTACTAGCTTTTCTTCAGATTCTGCTAGCTCTTGCATGAGTGCAGGGCTGATCGTTAAACGATCACAGCCTGCTAGAGAACGAATTTCGCCGATATTACGGAAACTGGCTCCCATGACCACAGTATCAAAGCCGTTCGCCTTGTAATAACGATAGATGCGGCTAACGGACAGTACGCCAGGGTCTAGCTCACCAGAGAAATCCTGATCAGGATGACGCGCTTTATACCAATCTAAAATCCGTCCAACGAAAGGCGAGATAAGGAATGCACCCGCATCAGCACAGGCTTTGGCTTGGCTAAAGCCAAATAGTAAAGTCAGATTACACTGAATACCTTCCTTCTCCAAAATTTCTGCTGCTTTGATACCTTCCCAAGTGGACGCGATTTTAATTAATACCCGTTCACGACCGATACCTAGCTTTTCATACATGGCAATGAGTTGACGTGCTTTTGCTAGGGTCGCTTGGGTATTAAAGGAGAGTCGAGCATCTACCTCGGTAGAGATGCGCCCCGGAATCATCTGACTAATTTCATTACCCACCAGAACAGCCAGTTGATCGGTCATATTTTGCAATAGTTCAGCGTTGCTACCGCCAAATACCTGAGCTTGTTGTTTCGCTTGCTGAAGCAGATGAGCATATTTTGGGTCTTGAGCTGCTTTCAACATCAGTGATGGGTTAGTGGTAGCATCGACGGGTTTGAAGCGAGCAATGGCGTCAATATCCCCAGTATCAGCCACGACGCTGGTCATTTGCTTAAGTTGTTCTAACTGATCCATCATTTAATCCTTTCCTAAAACAAAGTTGAGTGCTTGTTGAAATACCTCTGGACCGGCCATTTTTTTATGACCATTCTCACTGATGTGGCGACGGAACTGCTTACCGCCACGCTGACCATGAAACAATCCTAACAGGTGTTTAGTAATGGCATATAAAGGCGCACCTTGTGCCACTTGCGCTTCGATATAAGGTATAAACGCTTCCGCTATCGCTTCTCGAGTTGCGATAGGATGCGGGTCATTAAAATAACGCGTATCGACCTGACTTAACAAAGGATAGGGGTTTTGATAAGCCTCACGACCAATCATCACACCATCTACCTTTTGCAAATGTTCATCACATTCTTCCAGGGTTTTGATACCACCGTTGATAATGATTTCTAACTCTGGAAACGTCTGTTTAACCTCGTAAACACGATCATAACAGAGTGGCGGTATTTCGCGATTCTGCTTTGGGTTTAATCCCTGCAAAATGGCTTTGCGAGCATGCACAATAAACGTCTTGCAGCCACTTTGGCGCACTTGATCGATAAAATTAAGCAGATACTCTTGGCTATCTAACTCGTCGATACCTAATCGATGCTTAACGGTCACCGGAATAGAGACAGCGTTCTGCATGCTGGCTAGACACTCCGCAACCAGTTGAGGATGTCCCATTAAGCAGGCGCCAATCATATTGTTTTGAACACGATCACTGGGGCAACCGACATTAAGGTTGACCTCGTCATAGCCATGATCTTCAGCCATGCGAGCGCATAAGGCTAGATCGTCTGGATTGCTGCCACCTAGCTGAAGAGCGACAGGGTGTTCATCATCGGTGTAGCGCAAAAAACGTTCACGATGACCGTGTATTAATGCACCTGTCGTCACCATTTCCGTATAAAGCAAGGCATGACGAGACATGAGCCGATGAAAAGAACGACAGTGGCTGTCAGTCCAATCCATCATGGGAGCAACGGAAAAGCGTCTTGCTATCGAGACTTCTGTGACTACAGGCTTAATGCCTATGGTTTCTATGTTTTCAACTGTCTGACTAATATTCATTTGAAGGAGGAAGGCTCAAATCCACATAATGCTTTAAGGGTTAGGATTATACAGTGGGACCAATTCATTTGCGAAAAAACGTGACTCTGAAATTGATGCCCTAGTTCTATGCGGTTTTAAACTAAGAGCTTAGGGTAAATGATTAACTGATAATTTTTATCTATTAATTACAGATACTTTAACTGTATTCGAGAGCCTATGTAGTACTAATTGATACAGTTGTCCTAGTTAAAAATCACTTTATTTTTCTGTGAAATTGAGACAGTATGAAATATGCCCAAATCTTAATGTGTCGTAATGTGCAACGTAAATAACAAGAATAACAAAGGCTTCCTAATTGAAATGAAACAAAACCTACCTGCCACCCAAGTTGATGAGGGTTAATCGGATACGCCAAAATCCTATCAACTAAGCGCCTCAAGGGCGTTATCGCTTATGTCAATGACGACTTTATAAACATAAGCGGTTTCAGGGACGATAAGTTTTTTTGCAAAAACCCTAACATGGTTAGGCATCCGGATACGCCGCCCGCTGCATTTGAAGATGGTTGGTCTAGCATGAAGTTGGATCATCGTCGTATGACTCTGAGAGTAAATAATGATGGAAGATAAAAACCGGATTGATGCTTTGTATGGGCAGATCGAACACGAGGTGCGCAAGCAGATTCGGGTAATCATTGAACGTGAGAAGGTAGCCCTAGCAGAAGGGTTTTATGTTGTGATGCTAAGCGACCCAGATTCCAAGCCGTTTCTGGAGGCGGCCACTGTGCAGCAGCGTCTCAAGCCCAGCATGGCTGTCTGGCTGGAACAGTTGCTTTGCAGTGAGGATAGTGCCGCACTGACACAATTCATCGCCATGCAACGCCATGTGGGGGAGGTGCATGCCCGTGCCCAGATCCCAGTTAACTTGGTATTGCGTGGCATGCAATGGCTCAAACAGACGATTAACCAGCATTTACAACAATCTAGTTTGCAGCGTGATGAGCTGATTAGTGCCGTGTTGCATGTGTACCAGCTGTTTGATATCGCCTTTGAGGTGATGAGCGTCTCCTACGTCTGTTCTCATGATATGGGCGTTCGTGCGGATGAAGCCTTCAAGCTGTTCGTCTCGGGATATAACATGGCCGCCGAACGGGAGCGGCAGTTGGGGGCTTTGCTGGAATGGGAGAGCCGCTTATTTCGTGAGTCGGCGATTGAGCTTCCCCTGCGTGAGGTGGTGTATTTGCGTGCTTCTTCGTTTGGGCTATGGCTTAACCATAAGGCCAGTCTGGTGTTTGATGAGCAACGTGAGCTTAGTGCCCTAAACCAATCTATTGAGTGTATCGACACAACTCTCATTCCACAGCTTGTCGCTGCTCAGGCGGTCGAGATGTCGAATGATAGTAGGCGCATTTTGCTGCGAACTATTCAACACGAAATCGAACAGATTAAGTTTTTGCTAGGGGATATGTTCGATCGCGCAAACGATATGGAGGTGGGGCGTGATGTACTAACCCAGTTGTTCAATCGGCGCTATTTACCCTCCATTCTCAAACGTGAAATTGAATTGTCGCGACGCAAGGGATTCAGTTTTGCCGTGGTGATGCTGGATGTGGATCACTTCAAGAAGGTAAATGACAATTACGGCCATGATGGAGGTGATCTGGTGCTCCAACAGGTTGCCAGACTAATGACCAACCGAGTGCGTTCTAGCGATTTTGTATTTCGTTATGGTGGTGAGGAGTTTTTGCTATTGCTTACCGAGGTAGATGAGGGGCAAGCGCGCAAGGTGGCAGAAAAACTTTGTACCAGTATCGCTGAAACGCGCGTGATGCTGTTGACTGGAAAGACCATTACAGTAACTGCCAGTCTCGGGGTCGCCCTGAGTGATGGCCATCCCGATTACGAACGCATTATCCAACGTGCTGATGCAGCCCTTTATGAGGCTAAAAATTCGGGGCGTAACCGTGTGGTGTTAGCATAGCATCGGCTGCTCTAGTGATCCGCACTGAACAACAAACTAAGGTTCTCATCAATGGGTGAAGTGAAATACCGGTAAACTGAAGAGTATTTTAGATGCACAAGTCTAATTTATGAGCAAAAAATACAATAAGTCAGTATTTTGGATTATGCTTAAGTAAATACACGGAGGTCAGGATGCTTAGTCAGCACAATGCCTTATCAGGGTACCTTACATTGTTACAGTTAATTCGCCGATTTCTAGGGGTTCGTGCGACCACTAGACTTCACGGATTGTTAGGAAAATGTCCTAAATGTTTTTAACCACCCCAAAGCTTAAAACACGAATCGTAGTATTAACGACTTTGGTGTTTGTAGTTGTCGTTACTTTAGATTAACAAAGACGATCGCTTGGGCGTCCTATGTAATAACCTTGCCCATAATCAACACCCAGTTCGCGAATTGCAGTCATAATTTCTTCACCTTCAACGAACTCAGCGACTGTTTTGATTCCCAAGCTTTGAGCTAAGATTACAATGCTTTTCACGAAGGCCATATCCTTGTCATCAATCAACATGTTACGTATAAATTCTCCCTCAATTTTTATGATATCGATGGGGAAATGTTTAATGTAATGAAAAGATGAGAAGCCCGAGCCAAAGTCATCAATAGCAAAGTTAAATCCTTCCAGCTTCAAATCTTGAACAAAGCGCTCTAATAAAGCCATGTTACTGACGGTTTCACGCTCTGTCAGCTCAAAGACAATGCGACTAGGCTCGATTGAGTGTTCCATCGCTAATTGCCTAACTCTTGAGATGAACTCACTAATAATCAATGATTTTGGTGAAAGGTTGATAAACAACATACCTTCATATTGCTGTTCATGCATTTGTTTGAACGCTTTTTCGATCAGTAAATAGTCCATTTTGTGAACAACACCAATCGACTCAGCAATATCAATAAACTCTCCCGCTGGAACGATTCGATCACCTAAATCGATACGCATCAAAAGCTCATGAATCTGTACAGCTCCCGTTTCAAGAGAAACAATCGGCTGGAAATAAGGAATGATTCGCTGCTCTTCTAGTGCATTTAGAACCATTTGATTTTTTTCACCAACGGCTTTGAATACCTCTGCCATTTCATTTTCATCAGGAATGGCGATCTGATTTTTCCCCATACGTTTGGCTTTGTACATCATGTTATCTGCGACCAGGAACATATCTCTCGGATCGTTTGCATGACGGGGATAGACCGCGATACCAATAGATGTTGTGGCTCGAACAGTGCTGCCATCAGGGGAGTTCAAAGCAAACTTTTCTAACAAGCCAGCAATACGGTTTGCCACGGTGAAGGCTTGTTCTTCACCGGTTTCAGGTAGAATTATGGTGAACTCATCACCACCGTAGCGAGAAACAAAATCTCCTGGACGGACAGCTTTTTCCAAAATTTTAGCGAAGGCATGTAGGAATTGATCACCAAAGGCATGTCCGTATCGATCATTGACGTTTTTAAAGTTATCCAGATCCAGCATTAACAAACTGAACTCTTCATTGTGACGGGTTGAGCGCCCAACCTCATAACCAAGCAGTTCATTGAACATACGTTGATTATGCAGCGTAGTTAAAGGATCTCTGGTTGCGTAATACTCCAAGTCCTTTGTGTATTTATAAATGGCTTTAACTGAACCAACAAGATTTAGCAGCGTTGTCAAAATACTATCTATGACAATGTGACGAACAGGGTCCTTAGCCATATCGGATTGCACACCTATTCCAACAACACCGCCAATCTTCGGCGTATCAAGCAATAAAGATTTGGTTTGCAAATCTATGTCATAGGCACTTAACTCAATGTCATTTTTTTGCTCATCATCTGTTTGGGCTACATGATGAACGATGTTCAGTATCGCTGCGCCACTGTGATAATGAGTATTGCTTCCTATTTGCTTGGTAACAACAGCTTCAAACTGAGACTTCGTTTTCTCGGATACATCGTTATACCAAAACACTTCAAGTTCGTAACCCTCTTCATCGACCTGAAAAATGGTTACCAATGAGTAAGCTTTGATAATGGTGTTAATATCGATCAACAGATCTTTGATAAAGTCTCGCCAATCCTTAACAACTTCTGAGGTAATAATGAATTTGCTGAGAAGACGTATTTCAAACTCAAGAATATCCTTATCAACAGCGACATCTTTCAAACGCTCCATCAGAATATTGATTTGCTTATAGGTGTTGTTGAACTCCTCAAAGTAAAAATCAACATCATTGACGTTTAATTGTTTAAAGTCTGTCACTGTATTGACTGAACGAAGACGATCACCAAACTCTGCTGTGGAATCATTGATTTTGCGTGATGCAAACACTGAAATCATGGTCGCTATCAGGAAAGTGAACAATCCAAACAGCATAAAAAGAATTACATGATCCGAACGTAATTCTGCATTGATCGATTGCTTGTTCTGCCTGAGTGCTATGACGCCTAACACATCACCCTCATTAACATTAACGTGGCAGCTCAAACATTCTGATCGGGCTTCAACAGGAAAAAGCCTTCGAATGTAGTTACCCTCGTCCAAAATTTGCTTTCCAGCGCCTTCAAATAGACGAAGAACATCGGCATCAGGTTGTCGCTGAGCTACCTCGCCATAGAGCCGTACTACTTTTTCACCTCGATAGAGTGCAATCTCAAACGGGCTGTTCTGATAGGCAGATTGTGTGGCATCTACAAATGCTTCCATCTCTTCACGTGTCCATCCCTGGCTCATGATCATAAACATCGTACTAAAAGTATGATTTGCAATCGCCTCTGAGGTTTGCTGCGCTTGTTTGTCGATTACGTTTTCATAAAGCAAGGAGGCAGCAATAGTGACTGCGAAAAAAACAGCGAATGTAACTAAGGTGATTGCGCCAAAGACAAAACCAGGGAGTGTTTTTAAGAAGCGAATGATTTTGTTCAATCCATTCTCTCAAGAATTTATAGTTATATTTCCGTTTAAAATATGTGGTTACATCAAATTTGTCAATCCAACATGAGTGCTAGTCACGTTCGATAGATAGCTGAAAGTATGGTATGAAATTGATAAAAATCAACGTGCTATGTTGGATTGATGAGTTTCAAAAAAGGTTTGCTGAGATGTGTATAGGCAATAGAAGTTCATACCCTTGATTCAGGTAATAAACCACATAGGCCATGAGTATGTATTTTTGAATTTTTTGACTCAGTTTTCTGCGTGCAAAGCGTCTAAGATATAGTTACTCTTGGTTTAATTATTGTAGAGAGCCCATGTGCGGTGGTACGAAGCGATGTTTAAACAGCAACCAATAGACTGATGAAGATTAAGTTTCCGGTTTTTTTAATCGCAGTTTGCCTCTGGATGAGTAGTTCTTTTGTTTACGCCCAAGTTGTTTTCAACGCTCACTCCACTGCTGTGTCTCTCAACGGGCAGATGCAGTTCCTACCTGACGATGACAACGAACTCTTGCTAGCCGACGTCCTTGTTGCGCAAGCAGAAGGGCGTATGCATAAGCTGCCGGGACGCTTAAATCGTGGTTATGCGCCGGTTGCCAGTTGGTTGAATGTCGTTGTCATCAACGACGGTGCCTTGCCAGTTGCGCCCACACTGCTAATGGAACCCCCGTACCTTGACGAGGTGGATGTCTATATTCGCGATGGTGTGGAGCCTGGTCAGCCTCAAGATTACCGGCGCGTCTCGGTGGGTGATCACACCCCTGTGGCGAATCAACCCTTGCCAACTGCTTTGATGACGGTGCCACTGTTGATTGAACCTGGCGCTTCTATCAATATCTTTATTCGTGTTCATTCTTATAGCGCTCACAATCTGGCGGCACAGCTGGTTTCCCCATCTGAGTTGCATACCAAAACGGCTCGGCATCTGCTGTGGCAAAGTGCCTATATTGCGATTGCCTTTGCACTGGCCATCATCAACTTCCTGTTGGCACTGCGCTTGCGTGACAAGATCAATGCGATGTACGGACTCTATGTCTTATCGGTTGCGGTCTCCACACTGGGAATCGAAGGCATTGTCCGCTTGCTTATGCCACAAACGGCGCACCTTCTGGCTGACTGGTTTGTCGGTGCGGGTGTCGGCCTAACCTTTGCCAGTGTGACCTTGTTCGTCATGTTTCTTTTTAACACGGCCAAGCACCATCCTTGGGTGTATCGCTACCAGCAGGTCATCATTGTTTCTGGTCTGATCATGGCCTTGTCTAGCGGTACTGCATGGTATCCGTCCATCACCGAGATATTGAACTTCAATGTTATCTTCATGGCATTACTCAATCCGTGGCTTGCCTGGCGTTCAATCAAGCGCGGTGAGGTCGCAACGGGACGGTGGTTCCTGATTGCTTTTGGCGTTAACAGTCTGGGTGTGCTGATCACTATTCTGGGCGTTCTTGGGATATTACCCTTGCATGAATACACTCGTCATGCCGTACAATTTACAACCACCTTTCACATATTAGTGATGATGCTTGGTCTTGCTGAACGTGTGCTGGCTGCTGAGGCTACCTTGCGAAAAGCCTCAGCCCATGCCGAGGAAAATGCCTTAGTTATCGCCAGTCAAATGAATGAAGAGTTGATTGCCAGTAAACAACAATTGGAGCAATCACTCATGGGTGAGCGTCGCATGCGTGACGAGCAGGGTCGCTTTATCGATACTATCAGCCATGAATATCGCACTCCGTTATCCATCGTACGAACGAATCTCGACATCATCCATGCTAAACAGCAGATAGACGAAAAGCGTTTTGGCGTCATAACGACAGCACTGTCTCGATTCGAAAATATTTTTTCGGATGCTTTGCATGCCCACAATCTTGGTCGGCCGCCGCAACCTAAATTCACCACCATTGACCTAAAGGCTCTGCTCGATGAAGCCATGATCGAAACACATCAAGCGGTTCCACACTGTCATTTCGACTACCGAAAAGCGCCGGAGAAGTTCAACATCTTTGGCGATGCCGGACTGATCTTTACCGTGCTGCGAAATCTGCTGGGTAATGCTACCAAATATTGCAGCCACGATACGGTCTTGGTGACACTGAATCATGCTGGTGAACACGCCGTGCTCGTTATCGAGAATGCGATCGATCCTCACAGTGTTCATGACCGAGAAAAGCTTTTCGAGCGCTGGGAGCGTGGTGCTTCAGTTGCTGGGAAAAGCGGCATGGGGCTGGGTCTCTATATCGTCAGGCGCATTGTGCAGGACCACGCAGGCGATGTGACCATTGCTACCGTACCCTCTGATCGTTTCATCGTCACCTTAAAACTGCCGTTGTTGCAGGGTGATGTAAATGGATAGATTTCGATGGTATTGATGGGTTGGTGATTTAAAGTGGCTAAATTATGATGACCGAATGATAAAAACAATAGTGAATCATCAGCTATCCAAAACCCAGGTATTACTGGTGGAGGACGACGCAGACTTGCGCGATGCCTTGGCTGAATATCTAGAACTGAATGGTTGCAGCGTCATCGCTGTGGGCACGGGCATGGCTTTCTATCAAGCCTTGGCTAGGGGTGATACATTTCATGTTGCGATCATCGACCTCGGCCTGCCAGACCAGCCTGGCCACGTGCTGGCGCAATACGCCCGGCAAAATACCCGCATGTCGATTATTATCATCACTGCCAACGATAGTATCGAAAATCGCATTGAAACTTATCACACCGGCGCAGACCTTCTGCTGAGTAAACCACTCGATAGCCGCGAGCTGCTGGCTGCCGTGGTCGCTATGAACCGGCGCTACCTTGAACGTTATGGCCATGAACCTGTTGGAGAAAATACCACGGGGATGCTCTGGCAACTCAATCGCGCACGCCGCCAGTTAACCTCACCGACGGGGACAGTGTTTGCATTGAGCCCTCACGAAACCTGCACATTCGAGCTTTTCTGTGCCGCAGGCACCCACACCGTTGCTCGCAGTCAGTTGCTTGAACGTATCTACGGCCGTGACGATGAGTCAACACAGCGTGCACTCGATAACATGATTCGCCGCTTGCGTCAGAAAATAACCGAAGGTTCCGATTTGCCACCGCCCATCCTGACCGCTTATGGCGTGGGGTATAGTTTTAGCGAGCCCCTCCACGTACTTTAGTTAGAATCTTTTAACATCATGTTTTCTATCGTGTATCGGATAGATTTGGATGGTATTGGTGGGGTGTTATTCTGGCCCCTTTGTCGTAAATTATAAGAAATAAGCATTTAAGTAAGATGACTTAGGGAACAAGGGAAACAGAGAATTGTTTTTTTGCCAAGCGAAGGATTAAAGCAATCAACTGCTTGTACCATAGGTTAATTACATTGAATTACGCGTCCATGCCACGGCTATTTCCCCTGTTATCGTCCCTGTTATTGTGCTCTCTTGTATTGAGCGCTGTGACCGCTCATGCCCAGGTCCCACCCGATGCGGGTGCGCTACAACAGCAAATCGAGCGTGAACGGCCGCTGTCCTTGCCACCGCTTGATGCACCTGATCGTGTGCCGCCCCCACCTGAAATGAGTCCAGAGGCCATTAGTGTGACCGTCAAGCAATTCCGCTTTGCTGGTAATACTCTCCTCAGTGATGAACAGCTTGCACCGGTCATTGCCGGATTCCTCGATCGACCAATTGATTTCAACCAGTTGCAGGCTGCCACTGTTGCCGTCGCTAACGCCTATCGCGAAGCCGGATGGATTGTGCGAGCCTACCTGCCACGGCAGGAGATTGAAGACGGCATTGTGACCATCCAGATCGTTGAAGCGGTCTTTGGCCGCTTGCATCTTGAGGGGGAAGCCACACGGGTGAAGCCCGCCATCGTCGCGGCCCGTTTTGGCGCTCGACTAGAACCGGGTGCGCCGCTCAGCGCTAAAGCCATTGATCGTGGTCTGCTGTTGGCGGACGACCTGCCCGGTGTTGCTGTTGCCGGCACTCTGCGTCCAGGCACGGCTGAAGGGGAGACCGATCTGGTCATTAAACTGGCCGACCAATCCTTCGCCATTGGCGAGGTGACACTTGATAATAGCGGTTCCCGCGCCACTGGGGTGGAACGCCTAACCTCAAATATCACCCTTGCTAGCCCCTTGGGTCTTGGCGATCAACTGGCGGCCAATCTTCTCTATAGCAAGGGTACGGAGTATATCCGCCTGGCCTATACCTTGCCGCTTGGTAGTGACGGCTGGCGCGTCGGCATCAACGGCTCGCTCCTTAACTACCAGCTTATCTCCCCCGAATTTAAGGCACTTAACGGCAAGGGTGATTCATCCTCGATGGGACTAGAAGCGAACTATCCACTGATCCGCTCCCGAGTGAAGAACCTCTACTTCCGTCTCGCCTACGACCACCGGCGTTTTGATAACGAGGCCAACGCCACCACCATTAGCAATTACCAGGTGGATAACGTCACAGTTGGCTTGAGCGGTAACCTTTTCGATACTCTGGCGGGTGGTGGTGCCAATGCGGCCAGTCTCTATCTGGTGCAGGGGCGCGTTGATCTGGATGGTTCTCCAAACCGCCCCGGTGATGACGCCACCACTCGCACCCACGGTAGCTTCAGCAAACTGAATTACAGGCTCAGCCGTCAGCAGGTGATCACGCCCGAGCTCAGCCTGTATGCCGCGTGGTCGGGTCAGTGGGCTAACACGAATCTGGATTCTTCAGAAAAATTTTACCTCGGTGGTGCCAACGGGGTGCGTGCTTTCCCGAGCAACGAAGGGGGCGGCTCGCTTGGGCAGATGGCCAATCTCGAACTGCGCTGGCGATTGCTGCAAGGCGTCACTACCACCGCTTTTTACGATTGGGGACGAATTCGCCAGAACGTCAATAATGACTTTGCTGGTGCTGCCATTCCCAACAGTTACCGTTTGAAAGGCTATGGCCTTAGTCTTGGCTGGCTGTCCAATTCTGGGCTGAACCTCAAGGCGACCTGGGCGCGCCGCGACGGTAGTAATCCCAATTCAACCGTCACTGGCACAGACCAGGACGGGAGCTTAGATAAACACCGCTGGTGGTTCAGCGCCAGCATGCCTTTTTAAGGAGGCACGATCATGAATAAGACTTACCGTCTCGTTTGGAAAGCATCAATGGGTGCTTGGGTCGTCGTTTCCGAGATCGCCAAGGCATGCGGTAAGCGTTCATCGCGTGCCCTGCTGCTAACCGGCACAATAGCCGCCATACTGCCGTCCCTGACGTTTGCACAGGCACCGCCTCCTAATGAGTTACCCACTGGCGGCCAAGTCGTCGCCGGTCAGGCGGGCATTGCGCAGTCTGGCGCCAACATGAACATCACCCAGACCAGCCAACGTGCAGCTATCGACTGGCAGACCTTTAACGTGGGCGCTGAGGCGACGGTCAACTTTCACCAGCCATCCAGTAGCGCGGTCACCCTCAACCGCGTACTTTCCAGCAACCCCAGCCAGATCTTCGGCCAGATCAACGCCAACGGTCAGGTCTTTCTCAGTAACCCTAACGGCGTCTATTTCGCCCCTGGTTCTAGCGTCAATGTCGGCGGTCTGGTGGCCACCACCCACAGCATCAGCAACGACGACTTTATGGCGGGCAACGACCGCTTCACCCGCGACGGCGCTACCGGCAGCGTCATCAACGAGGGCACCCTCACCGCGACGCTGAACGGCTACATCGCCCTGTTGGCGCCGGAAGTGCGCAACGATGGCGTGGTTATTGCCCAGATGGGCACCGTTGCCTTGGCGGCCGGTGAGTCCTATCAACTGCAGTTCTCCAACAGCAACACTCTGGCCAGTATTGAGGTGGAACCCACCGCATTGGCCGCGCTGGTTGAAAACGGCAATGCTGTTCAGGCCCCTGGCGGGCTGGTGATCCTATCCGCCCGCGCCGCTGACCAGTTGCAAGGCAGCGTGGTCAGGAACAGCGGCGCCATCGAGGCCGGCGGGCTGGTCGAGAGAGGCGGCCGCATTGTGCTGGAGGGCGACCACATTACCCTCACCAGCGACAGCCGGCTCGGTGCCACCGGCACCCACGGCGGTGGCGAGGTGCTTGTAGGTGGCGACTGGCAGGGCGGCGCCAACGAAGAGCGCCGCGTGTTTGACGACCCCCATGCGCTGCACCAGGCCACCACCGTGACCATGGAAGCGGGCGCCACCATTGACGCCAGTGCCACGCAAAACGGCGACGGCGGCACGGTGGTGCTGTGGTCGGACGTGAAGCGCATCGATTCGGTAACCACCGTCGCCGGCACCATCCTCGCCAAGGGCGGCGCCGAGGGCGGCAAAGGTGGCGAGGTCGAAACTTCGGGTTATGTGCTGAATGTGGACGGCGCGGCCGTCAGCACCCTGGCAAGCGATGGCACGGCCGGCGAGTGGTTGCTTGATCCGATCAGTATCTACATCAATTCGAACGGAAACCAGTACAACCTCAATTCAGGAACCTTCACCTCCAACTCCGAGACCACCAACGGGAACAGCTACATTGCCGCTTCAGCCATTGTGACGGCATTGAGCAGCAACAACGTCACGATTCAGACCACGGTAGGTACAGGGGATGGGGATATCGTCGTCCAGGACGATGGAAACATCAGTTATACGGGTTCTGCTGCGCGCACGCTGACCCTCAAAGCGCATAGAAACGTGCAAATAAACCAAAACGCGTATATCGAATCTACGAGCGGTCCTTTGTCAGTGGTGTTGTGGTCGGATGCAAATAACAGCGGTTCGGGTGCTGTACATGTTCAACAAGGGGGGCGAATCACGACGCGTGGTGGCAATGTCACCATCGGCGGTGGGACAAATCCAGCGACCGGTTATGCGGCATCCGTCACCGGCAACATTCTGCAGGGGGTCCTGCTGAGTACCGATTCGATCATCGATGCTGGCGGCGGCAATATCTCGATTCGCGGTCGAAGCACCAACTCCCAAGATGCTTACGGCATTTGGCAAGAGGGCACTGTCAAAACCTCCGGGGCCGGCACCATTAACTACGTGGGGACCAGCGACAGTGATTTTGTTAACTCCTACGGTGTGCTGTTCAAGGGCGCGACGGTGCAAGCAGCGACTGGAGCGATTTCCATTACCGGTACGGGGGGCTCAGGAAGTAACTCGACCGGCGTGATGATCGAGAATGGTTCGACGATCACTACAACATCCGGTGCCATCGGAATAACCGGGTTTTACAGCAGCACCGGCAACGGCATCCGAACACAAACCGGCACCAACACCATCGGCGGCCCCTCCACGACAGGCGCCATCAGACTGAGGACCGACAAGATCAATCTGGGCTTGTCGACCTCCATCAACACCTCCGGCACCCTGACCGTGCTCCCGTCGACTTTTCATAGTAGTGCAACGATGGCCATTGGCACCGGCACCGGCACGCTCAGCTTGCCGAGCACCTATTTCTCGACGTATTTCAATCCCCGGATTTCGGAAATAACTCTGGGTGGATCCGGGGTGAGCGGCAATGTCCATGTCAATGACGTCACCCTGAACAGCAATCTGACAATCTGGACATCCGGTGCGTGGACCGGCACTGGAACGTTGAACACGAACGGCAACACGATCACGCTCAACTCCGCATTTAGTGCAACTTCCTGGACGGTGGGCCAGGTCATTTCCGGTTCGGGTCAGCTCGCAAAAACGGGCAATGGCACCGTGACGCTGACGGGGAACAATTCCTATACCGGTGCGACGACCATCTACAGCGGCACATTGGCGCTGGGGGCATCAGATAGGATCAGCAATTCGTCGGCGATCAATGTCAACGGCGGCATATTGGATATCGGCAGCTACAGCGATACCGTGGGTGCGGTTACCCTGAACTATGGCACCATTAACGGCACCGGGACGCTGACCGGGAGCAGCTATATGGTCATGGGCGGCTGGATCAACGCAAGGCTGGGGGGTACGGCAGCGCTGACCAAGAACTCCAACGAGACTGTCATTCTCACGGGGGCGAACACCTACACCGGCACCACAACCATCAACGACGGCTGGCTCCGCTACGGTGCAGACAATGTGATCAGCACGGGGGCGATCAATATCAACGGCGGCATATTGGATATCGGCAGCTACAGCGATACCGTGGGTGCGGTTACCCTGACCAGTGGCAGCATTGTCGGCACTTCTGGGACGTTGACAGGGAGCAGTTACACGGTCAATTCCGGCACGATCTCCGCAAGGCTGGGGGGTACCGGAATAGCGCTGACCAAGAGCACCGGGGGGACTGTCACGCTCTCGGGGGCCAACACCTACACCGGCACCACAACCATCAACGCTGGCACATTGCAAATCGGCAACAATGGCACGACTGGCACACTCGGTAGCGGTAATGTAACCAACAATGGCAGCTTGGTCTTTAACCGCAGCGATAATTTGATTGTTGCAAACATCATTTCCGGCAATGGCAGCCTGACCAAGGAAGGCGGCGGCATACTGCAGCTCAGCGGTAACAATGGTTATAGCGGCACCACCATCATCAACAACGGCCTGCTGACGCTAGACGTCAGCGGTAGTATTGGGGCCAGCTCAAACGTCGAAAATAATAGTAATTTCAGCATCCTTGGCAACAAGACCATCAACGGGATGAGCGGTAACGGCGACACCGCTTTGAACGGTCATAGGCTGACCGTTGGCAATAACACCAATCGCGTCTACAGCGGTGTCATCAGCGGCCCTGGCGGTATCACCAAGGTTGGTAATAGTACGTGGACGCTGAGCGGTGCCAACACCTACACCGGCGACACGATCATCAGCGCCGGCACATTGTTGCTGGGGGCATCAGATAGGATCAGCAATTCGTCGGCGATCAATGTCAACGGCGGCACATTCAATATCGGTAGCCACAGCGATACCGTGGGTGCAGTCACCCTGACCAGTGGCAGCATTACCGGTACTGGGACGCTGACCGGGAGCAGTTACACGGTTGAGTCTGGCACGATCTCCGCAAGGCTGGGGGGTACCGGAATAGCGCTGACCAAGAACAACACCGGGACTGTCACGCTTTCGGGTGCGAACAGCTATTCTGGCGCCACAACTATCAACGCTGGTATCCTACGGATTACAAACGCTGCCGGACTGGGTGCAACATCCGGCAACACCATCGTTGCCACTAATGGTACGCTTGATCTGCAAAACGTCGCCATTGGCGCCCAACCCATCACCCTCAATGGCGGCACGCTGGCCAATAGCTCCGGCACCAGTTCCCTTGGCGGTGCAGTAACGCTGGGCACAGCAAATAGCTTTATCGACGTTGGCGGGACGCAGCTGACCTTGTCAGGCGTGATTTCAGGTGCAAGTAGCATTACCAAGACCGGCACCGGCACGCTCACGCTCTCGGGTACGAACAGCTATTCCGGCGCCACAACCATTAGCGCTGGTTCGTTAACACTGAGTAGCACCGGTACTATTGCGAATAGCTCCAACGTCGCCAACAGCGGCACTTTCAGTATCCTTGGCAACAAGACCATCGCCGCCATGACTGGTAGTGGCTCGACCGCTTTGGGCGCACATACGCTGACAATCGGAAATGCCAGCAATACCTCGTCCCTCTACAGCGGTATCATCAGCGGCACAGGCAGCCTGATCAAAGACGGTGGTGGCACCCTGACGCTGGGTGGCGTGAACACCTATACCGGTAGCACAACCATCAGCGCCGGCACGCTGACTTTGAATGCAAGTGGCACGATTGCCAATAGTTCTGAGGTTGCCAACAACAGCGCCTTCAGCATTCTCGGCAACAAGACCATCGCCGCCATGACCGGCAGCGGCACCACCGCTTTGGGCGCAAATAGACTGACCATCGGCAATGCCAGCAATACCTCGTCCCTGTATAGCGGCATCATCAGCGGTACCGGCGGTCTGACCAAGGCCGGCGGCGGTACATTGACGCTCACGGGTGATAACACTTACAGTGGCACTACCATCATCAACTCTACCGGCACATTGCAAGTGGGCAATGGTGGCATCACAGGCCAGATCGGTAGCGGTGCGGTGACCAACAATGGCAGCCTGGTCTTTAACCGCAGCGATGACCTGACTATTGCCGACATCATTACTGGCATTGGCAGTCTGGGACAGGCTGGCACCGGCATATTGACGCTCAGCGGTGCCAATACCTATACCGGCGCCACCCTCATCAGTGCCGGCACCTTGGCGCTGGACAGCACCGGCACCATTCTTGACAGTTCCGGCGTGACCAACGGCGGCAATTTCACTATCGATGGCGACAAGACCATCGCCGCGATGTCCGGCGCTGGCACGACCTTCCTGGACATCCACACGCTGACCATTGGCGACGGAACAAATCGGCCATCCGACTACAGCGGCATCATCAGCGGCAGCGGCGGCCTGATAAAAGCGGGCAGCGGCACCCTGACGCTGGGTGGCGTGAACACCTATACCGGCAGCACGACCATCAGCGCCGGCACCCTCGCGCTGAGCATTGACGGCGACATTGCCGCCAGCTCCGGCGTCGCCAACAGCGGCAACTTCAGCATTGTCGGCGACAAAACCATCGACTCGATGAGCGGCAGCGGCACCACCGCGTTGGGTGGCACGTTGACCATTGGCGATGACAGCAACAACTCGTCTATCTACAACGGCATCATCAGCGGTGCCGGTGGGCTGACCCAGGCCGGCACCGGCACCCTGACGTTGGGTGGCATAAACATCTATACCGGTGCCACCACCATCAGCGCTGGCGGCACCCTGGCGCTGGACAGCACCGGCACCATCGCCACCAGTTCTGGCGTCGCGAACGGCGGCACCTTGACTATTGCTGGCAATAAGACCCTCGCCGCGATGACCGGCGACGGCGCGACCTTGCTGGAAAGCCACACGCTGACCATTGGTAACGCCACCAGCTTCTTGTACAACGGCATCATCAGCGGCACCGGCGGCCTGACCAAGGTCGGCGGCGGTACATTCACGCTGGGCGGGATACATGCGTATTCGGGCGTGACGACCATCAGCGCCGGCACCCTCGCGCTGAACAGCACTGGCTCGATTGCCGCCAGTTCCGGCGTTGCCAACAATGGCATTAACAGCACCTTCAGCATTGAGACCGACCAAACCATTGCCGCGATAACCGGCAACGGTGCGACCACGTTGAGCGGCACGCTGACCATTGGCGACGACAGAGGTTTTGATGCCACCTACAGTGGCGTCATCAGCGGCACCGGTGGCCTTATCAAAGCCGGCAGCGGTAAGCTAACGATGGGTGGAATAACCAAGGGCATCATGTTTGGTGGATTACATGAGTATTCTGGCGCGACGACCATCAGCGCCGGAGAACTGGAACTCACCCAAAACAATGTGCTGCCGTTTGGAACATCGCTGAGTGTTGCCAGTGGCGCGACTTTCAGTCTGGTTGATGTTGACCAAACGGTCGGCTCCCTTGCCGGTGCCGGCAGCATCCAGCTGGGCAGCAAGGTTTTAGAGACCGGCGGTAACAATGCCACAACCGACTTTGCTGGCGTGATCTCGGGCACGGGCTCGCTGGTCAAAAAAGGGGTCGGCAGCTTCACGCTTTCCGGCATCAATACCTACATGGGCAACACCCGTATTGACGCCGGCAAGTTGATTGCCGCCCATGACGATGCCTTGGGCGCCAGCGGCACTGTGGCCAGCGGAACAACCATTGGTGCTGGTGCCACGCTGGAACTCAAAGGCATTAACACGGCCGAATGGATTACTTTGATTGGCACGCTGGCGACGCAATCTGACAGCGGCGACAGCAGCGTATCGGGTGACGTCGAGGTGGGCCTTAACGTCGACGGCGGGTCCAGGTCGATCGATGTGACCACAGGCAGTCAGCTTACCTTCTTGGGCAGACTTTTTGACGATGGTCTCAGTTCTCTGACAAAAAGGGGCGTCGGCACAGCTGTTTTTGCGGGTAATAACGCCAATTTTTCATCCTCAATTATTGTTGATGCCGGTACGTTGCAGGTGACCCATGTAAACGGACTGGGCGGCATTGGCGGCACCACCACGGTTTCCAGTGACGCGACGCTGGATCTGAGAGACGTCGCCATCGGCGCAGAACCCATCATTCTGAATGGCGGCACGCTGGCCACCAGCTTTGGCACCAGTTCCCTTGGCGGTGGAGTAACACTGGGCGCAAACAGTCTGATTGAGGTCGGGGGCACGCAGCTGACGTTGCCGGGCGTGATTGCAGGGACTGGTTTTGGTATCACCAACGCCGGCAGCGGAATATTGACGCTGGGTGGCTTAAATACGTATACCGGTCTTACCACCATTGGCGCTGGCAGCAACCTTGTGCTGAACAGCACCGGCAGCATTGCCGCCAGCTCAGGCCTGGTCAACAGCGGAAGCTTGGGTATTGAAGACGACAAGACCCTTTCCGCGATGACCGGTGTTGGCACGACCGATTTGGACAGTCATACGCTAACCATTGGTGATGCACGCAATATCTCGGCAGCCTACGACGGCATTATCAGCGGCACCGGTGGCTTGATTAAAGACGGCAGCGGCATACTGACGCTGGGTGGTGTGAACCTCTACAGCGGTGCCACAGCCATCAATGCGGGAACGCTGATCATTCGCAACGACAATCCGCTGTCGGCGACCAACACCAGCGCTTACAGTGGCAGCGGCGCACTGACGATCGAACCGGCCAGTGCCAGCTTTAGTAGCGCTTTCGATCTGACCAGCACTCCCATCACCGGCACGCTCGGCGGCTTGACCATCGGCAAGGCGGGCAATACCGCCAATATCAGCCTGGGAGCCGCCACTGTCGCCGGCCCGATCGCGATTTACGGCGGCGACATCACCCTCAATAATGCACTGATTGCCACCGGCAACCATACTATCACCCTGCAAGGCAGCGGTAATGTCACCAATAATGGGGTGAGCGGCTATCTGTCGGCCGACAAACTGGCCTTGACCGGGAGCGGCAATGTCACGCTGAATTCAACGAACAACGCCATCGGCACCCTTGCCGCCAGCGGCGTCGGCAGCCTGATCTATGTCAACAACAACGCGCTGACCATCGGCACGGTCAACCCCACCGGCATCAGTGCCACCGGTCCAATCTTGATTGAGACTTTGAGCGGCGATCTATCCATCACTGAAAACATTGCTACCACTGATACCTCGGCCAACGCCATTGTGCTCAATGCTGGCAAAAACTCGGCGGCGGGCGATGCAGCAGGCGGGAATATCATCGTCACTAGCGGTAAAACGGTTACCGTCGGCGACGGTGGGAGGGCGACGCTCTTCACCGGCAGCATCACTGGCAGCACCGGCCTGACTGACCTGGTCGGTTCAGGCAGCGGGCGCTTCCGCTACAACAGCGACGAGACGGACACCAACTACACGACCCCACTCGGCGCCGGGCTCTACGCCATCTACCGCGAGCAACCGAATGCCAGCGGCAGTATTTCGTCGCACAGCATCACCTACGGCGACAGCAACCCGACCTTCACACTAAGCGGCGACAGCTTGCAGAATGGCGATGGTATCAGCGGCTTGACGATCACCAATGCGACCTTTTCGACATCGTCGACCCTGAACGTGGGCAGCTATACGGTGGACGCCAGTGGTCTTGCCACTGACCTCACTGCACTGGGCTATAACGTGTCCGGAATCGCCGACGGCACTTTGACAGTGGGTAAAAAAGACCTGAATGTCAGTTATACCGGTGTTGATCGGGTTTATGACGGCACGACAGATGCCACCGTCAACAGCAGTGATGACCGTATCTTGGGTGACGTCTTAACAATGACTGAAACTTCGGCCTTTGACACCAAAGACGCGGGCGTCGATAAAACCGTCAATGTGACCGAGGCCAGTATTTCAGGCGCTGATGCTGGCAACTACACGTTGATTGCCCCAGGCAACACAGAAGCCACCATCGACAAGGCGAGCGCCACGGTTATCGCCAACAGTGACAGCCGCACCTACAACGGTCTGGTTCAGAGTGTCAGCGGTTTTACCGCTGACGGCCTGGTTAACGGCGAGACGATTGCAGTGTTGAGCGGCGTTACCACCAGCGGCGGTAGCGGTACTAATGTTGGCAACTACGTTCACTCCGCAAGCGGCACAGATAACAACTACAACCTCAGCTTCTCTAACGGCAGCCTCATCATCGGCAAGGCTAGCGCCACTATAATAGGCAACAGCCACACCGTCACCTATGACGGATTAGGGCACTCGGTCAGCGGCTTTACTATTAGCGGGCTGGTCAATGGTGAAGACAAGAGCGCGCTGATAGCTTCGCCGAACGCAACGGGGGCGAGCGGCATCCATGCCGGAATCTACACCAACACCGTCAGTGGCGACGCCATTGATGGCAATTATAACCTCAGCTTTGAGAATGGCATCTTGTCCATCAGCCGTCGTCCCATCACGATAACAGCCGATGCCAAGAGCAAGCTGGAAGGAATGAGCGATCCAGCGCTGACCTTTCGGACAGAGGCGCAAAGCAGTTCCCGTGGCTTGGTCGCTGGCGATAGTATCAGTGGCAACCTGATCCGAGAAGCAGGAAGTGGTGTAGGTATTTACGCTATTCAACAAGGTTCCGTAACCAACGCGAGTAACCTCAACTATGACATCAACTATGTTGAAGCCAATTTGACAGTTTCGGCTGTAACTCTTCCACCACCACCGCAATTTTCTAGCGTTTATAGCGCGTCTTTGTCCGAATCACAGACAAGTGCGCCATCGCTATCACTGAACTCTAGTGACATTTCGGTTGAGTTAGTGCAGGCGTCCACCGTTCAACAGGATGGTATTGTTTCTGTTCTGGTTTCGAAAGATATGGCGACAGCCGGTGCGGGTTTCAGCTTCCAATTGCCGGCTCAAGTCATTGAGAATGCGCGACCCAATGCGCTAGTGCAGGTTACGCTGTTGAATGGCGACCCTTTACCAGCATGGCTGCGCTTTATTCCTGAAACCAACAGCTTCATTGCTGCAGCTGTGCCAGACGGCGCTTTCCCGATACAGTTAATGGTCACCATTGATGGACGCAGCAGTACGATAGTGATATCTGAGCGCAGTGACTAGGGTTACTGCGCTCTTTTTTATCAAGTGAGAAAATCTGAAAACCTTGAGGTGTATTGCTTTAAGTCTGTTTTTTCTGTGTTTTCGGTCGTCTGTTTTGTATTCATGCCAAGGAGTATGGTTCAAATCCACACATTACGTTAAGGGTGAATGTTATACAGTGGAACCAATTCATTTGCGAAAAAACCTGATGCTGAAATTGATGCCCTAGTTTTATGCAGTTTTAAACTTAAAACTTACGATAAATATTTTCTTGATAATTTTTATCTATTAATTACAAACGCTTTGGCTGTATTCGAATGGCTATACAGTACTAATTGATACAGTTGTCCGAGTTGAAAATCTCTTTATTTTTATGTGGAATTAAGACAATATGCGCTAAGCATATAGCTTAATGTGTCATAACGTGCAACGTAGATGACAAGAATAATAAGGGCTTCCTACTTAAAATGAAACAAAACTTACCTGTCACCCAAGTTGAAGAGGGGTATTCGGATAATGCCAACATCCTATCAACTACAAACCTCAAGGGCGCTATCACTTATGTCAACGACGACTTTATAAATATAAGTGGTTTCAGGGAAGATGAGTTGCTTGGCAAAAACCATAACATGGTTAGACACCCGGATATGCCACCCGCTGCATTCGATGATCTTTGGTCTACCGTGAAGTTGGGTAACTCATGGATGGGTATGGTGAAGAATCGATGTAAAAATGGAAATCATTACTGGGTAGATGCGTATGTGACACCGATTAAAAAAAATGGTGTCGTTGCCGAATATCAGTCGATACGAAGAAAACCAGACAGATCGTTTATTGAGCGTGCTAATCAAATTTATCCTAAAATGATGGCGGGTAAGTCACCGATTCAGTTAAAAAAGAAACTTCCTACCATCACTAAAACACTCCTCTGGCTTATCCTTCCTTTATTGACGTTTATGACTGCACTTTTTTTCTTAAGTGATCCGATCTATCAATTAGTGTTGGGTTTTTCAGGTGTACTTTTATCGTTGATCGGTCAGCTAGTTACGCTGAGCCCTCTCAAGAAAGTGATCAAAGCATCTAAGGCTGTGATGGAAAACCCTGTAGCGTGTTATGTCTATACCGGTAGAAATGACGATATTGGACAAATGCTATTGGCGCTTAAGGCTTTGGAGTCTGAAACTGCTGGGCTTATAGGTCGGATCGCTGACTCGGCTAATACGATGATGAATAGTTCGACTAGCCTAGGTGTTGCCGTTAATCAGTCTCGCGCAGGTGTTGAAAGGCAGTATGCAGAAACGGATCAGGTTGCTGCTGCTATCAATGAAATGTCTGCCAGTATTCAAGAAGTGGCTGGCAACGCTCAAAGTACAGCGTATTCTGCAGAGCAAGGAAAGAAAGAAACAGGTAAAGGTAGACGAGTCGTTGAAGAAACGGTTTCCTCTGTTAAAGCACTCCGAGATGAAATCATTCAAGCAGCTAAGGTAATTGATGAAGTTAAAGCCAGCAGTAATTCAATCTCAACAATATTGGATGTGATTAATGCGATTGCTGAGCAAACAAACCTGTTGGCGTTAAATGCCGCGATAGAGGCTGCACGTGCTGGTGATGCAGGCCGAGGATTTGCTGTAGTCGCTGATGAGGTTAGATCTTTAGCAACAAGAACGAGAACATCAACGGAAGAAATTCGGGTGATGATTGAACAGCTGCAATCTAACTCCACAAAAGCTGTTGATGTGATGAATTTAGGAAAAGAAAAAACGGAAGAGGCGGCCATTAAAGGGAGTGAAGCTGTAACATCTTTAGAAGCCATTTGGGCTGCTATTGAAAATATTAATGATATGAGTACCCAAATTGCTGCAGCAGTTGAGCAACAAAGTGCGGTTGCAGATGAAATTAATCGAAGTGTTGTGTTGATTAGGGATATGTCAGAACAAAATTTGGATGCCGTGTCGAAGAGTTCATCAACCAGTGATGATGTTCTCTCACTAGCGACCGGGTTTTCAGAGTTGGCGGATCAATTTTGGTCGAAGCAAAAAACTAGGTAGTTAGTTTTTGGTGATGATTTATTACATTCAGTGCTGCAACGGATATGCCTATCATAGTTAGGAGTTAGTTTTGTCTGACGCGATCAATGAGCCTATCCGACTTGGATTGATGCCTCCCTTGACGGGTTTGGTACACATGTATGGTCAAGAGATCTGCTGGGCTGCTCAAATTGCTGTCGATGAGATCAATCAAGCGGGAGGTTTGCTCGGCAGAAAAGTTGAACTGGTCATAGAGGATGATGGAAGTTTACCTGAAACCGCAGTGCCAGCTGCCCATCGTCTTGTCGATCAACAGTGTTGTGTCATTATTGGCAACTTAATGTCCAATTCACGAATTGCTGTGGCTGATCAGGTCAGTGAACGTAGGCAGGTTCCCTATCTTAATTTTTCGTTTTACGAAGGCAGTATCGCAAGCCGATACTTCTTCAGTTTCGCAGCACTTCCCAACCAGCAAATATGCAAAATGATTCCTTATATGGCCAAAAACTTTGGTCCTAAAATGTATTTTGCTGGCAATAATTATGAGTGGCCAAGAGGATCCATAGAAGCTGCAATGAATTCATTGCATCAACAGAATGGTGAAGTCGTCGGTGAGCAATACCTTGCATTAGGTGTCAGTAATTCTGAGATAGATTGGTTGTTAGATGGGCTAGAACGTTCTGGTGCTGACGTTTTCGTGCCTTACTTTGCCGGTGTTGACCAAATCAACTTACTTAATCGCTTCGCAGAGCGTGGTCTGAAGCAACGCATGGCAGTTGTTATGGGGCACTATGATGAAGTACTGGTTTCATATCTAAAGCCAGAGGTCAGGGAAGGTTTATACTCCAGTAATACGTATTTTATGTCGGTTAATACTGCTGCAAATAAACACTACTTAAAGAAGTTAAGTCAATTGCCCCAAGTAGAGGGTATTTGGCCTGAGGGTAATGGGGTGTTAACGAACTTTGGTGAGGGCGTTTATACCTGCGTTAAAGCCTTTGCTGAAGCCGTTAGAAAAGTTGAAAGTACTGATCCCGAGTTACTGATTAAAGCATTACAAACGGTTTGTATTAGTGCTCCTCAGGGGTTGGTGAGTATGGATGCTGCGACCCATCATGCATGCGTTAATAGTTATTTATCGCAATGTGGCGGTGATGGAACGTTTGAAATTATTGAAACCTTTGGAGCGATTTCACCGCAAATTCCATCACGTTATCTAGACCAGTTTTATAGAAAACTGAATGTGGCATCCAATCAGTCAGTGTTATCAACTAGCTCCAATCAGCAGGAACAAGCTAATCAGCCTAGTGTAGATAGCTCAATCAGTATCCTTTCAGTTGCAGATATGGCTGTGATTGCCACCAACGAGTTAGGCATCATCACAGAAGCAAATCCAAGGGCTGCAGAGCTTTTTCGTTACGCCTATCAGGAAATGATTGGTCTTTCAGTGCATCAATTGGTACCACCTAGCATTCGTTCTCGTCATGAAGAATATTTCAAACGATTTGTTGAAGGGAGTCTTCATCAAATGCGAATGTCTGAGCGGGCAGAAATTTCAGGTTACTGTAAAGACGGTACTTACTTCCCGATGGATGCCTCTATTTCCAAAACAGAAAGTGCTCATGGAAGGGTGTTGGTTGCAACTATTGTCGATCTGACAGCAGTTAAAAAAGTAAAAGATGAGTTGGCATGGAACGCCTATCACGACCCCTTAACAGGGCTTCCGAATCGGTCACTCATTTTGGATAGATTAAGACATGCCTTGGATAGGTCAAAGCGTGAAAATGGACATTTGTCAGTATTGTTTATTGATTTGGATGGTTTCAAAGAAATTAATGATACACAGGGTCATGAAGCAGGGGATCTTCTGTTAAAAGAAGTGGCTAAGCGCTTAGTCACAACGGTTCGTCCAGGAGATACCGTAGGACGATTATCAGGTGATGAGTTTGTTGTTTTATGTGAAGCACTTGAAGGAGTTGATCAGGCAGGAATCATCGCAACCCGCATTATTGAAGCATTGCGCAAGGATGTATCATACCTAAACGCGAAGTTGACAATTACGGCAAGTATTGGCGTAGCGATTGGTCATGGTAGTACCCACTCTGCTGAAGATATGCTTCGTAATGCCGATTTAGCAATGTACACCGCCAAAAATAAAGGTAGAGACAGTTGGCAGTTTTATAGTCAACTGGTTCAAGATGAGACGGCATTACGTTTAGAAATCTCTTTAGGGCTTCGCAATGCAATAGAAAAAGATGAGTTTTACTTAAATTTTCAGCCCATTGTTGGAAGTGATAGTGGTGCTGTCAAGGGTGTTGAGGTATTGCTAAGATGGAACTCTTCTCTTGGAGAAATATCTCCAGCACTTTTTATTCCGATTGCAGAAACTAGCAACATTATTATCGATATTGGTCGATGGGTTTTTCATAAAGCCTGTGAGGTCGAGTGTCGTTTAGAAGAGGTGTTTGGTGATACCGCTCCTTATATCTCTGTTAATCTTTCCACAAGACAGTTGAGCGATGTGCGATTGGTTGAGTCTTTTCAAGATATACTCCAAAAAACGTCCGCAAATCCTTCTAATATCCTACTAGAGATCACCGAAACCTCGTTGATGGCTGATTTAAGCTCGAATAAAGCGATTCTAGAGCGCTTTGTCGATATGGGTTTTCGTTTAGCCGTTGATGATTTTGGTACGGGTTTCTCCTCGCTTGCACAACTACTGAATTTGCGCGCTCATACACTAAAAATTGACCGTGCTTTCATAACTGATTTGGAACAGCGCCCAGACAGTCAGGCAGTGGTGGCGGCTATTGCTCGAATGGGAAGGGCGCTCAATATGCAGTTAGTCGCTGAAGGCGTAGAAACATCCTTACAACGTGATTTAATCAGTGCACTAGGCATTCATTTAACTCAAGGGTTTTATTTTCATCGTCCTATGAATGAAAGCGCCGTGTTTAGACTGTTATCCGATCATCATAACAGCCTTGAGATCGCGGGTAGTCCACTCAGTTTTTTGATTTACATTAGTCGACCAGTGGATGATGCTCAAACAGAACAATTCCAACAAATTGCGGAAAAAGCTACCTATTCAAACAGATTAGTGGGTGTGACAGGTCGTTTGATTCTTCTTGATGGTGCGTTTATTCAATATCTGGAAGGAAAAGAGATCATTATTAATCAACTTTTTCAAAAAATCTGTCATGACACCAGGCACACCGATGTAACGCTACTGATGAATGGAAACATAGATCAGCGTTTGTTTATGGATTGGTATATGGGGTTTCATCGTCTGGATAAATCATATTTGCTCAACGCCGCTGGTGTTAAAACAGGTAAATATGATTTGTTTAACTATTACAGAGAACATCCGGAAATGTCCTGTACCTTATTTGAAGCAATAGCGACTCAGGTCAATTAATAGAAAAGACCTCTAATACTCGTGTTTACGTATAGTTGGATAGTGTAATGATAAATGACCTTGATAGGCGAAAAGCAATAACAAGATCGACGCCAAGCACGGATGACTTTAACTTGTCCAGTCAGCAGGCGTCTATCATTGATGCCGCTAATGAAATGATAGCGACCATTTCTCTTGATGAACGCATACTTTTTGTCAATCATGCGGGTCGAAAGTTGTTGGCTATCTCACAAGATCATAATTTGGCATCTGAACCGCTTTACGTGGAAGACTTTCACTCTGCTGAGGTCTATGCACTCTTAAAAGATCATGTTTTCCCATCCATTATTCAACAACGTGAAACATGGAAAGGTGACATTGAGTTTAAAGACTTAAATAATCAATCTATTCCCGTTAACTTAAGCGTTATACCGCACATGGATGAGCATGGAAAAGTCGCATGGATTACGGGGATTGCTAGAGATTTGCGTGAACAAAACGCACTGGAAATACAGCAACGTCTGGCTAAAAGAGTATTTGATAATACCATTGAGGGTATTTTTGTAACGGATGCCTTCTCTCGAATTTTGCAAGTTAACCGTGCTTTTTGTGAAATAACGGGCTATTCAGCATCTGATGTCATGGGTAATACCCCTAAGATTCTGCAATCAAAACATCATGACTCAAGTTTCTATGAAGCTTTGTGGAATCAAGTCAATAAAACAGGTACTTGGCAAGGAGAAATTTGGAATCGCAGGAAAGATGGGAGTGCATATCTACAATGGTTGTCGATTAACTGCCTGAATAATAAACAAGGTGAAATAGAGTATTATGTTGCTGTATTTCATGATCTATCTGAGCTGAGGGCGCGAGAAGCTCAAATTGATTTTTTAGTTAATCATGATCCTTTGACAGAGCTGGGGAATAGAAACCAATTAATTGATCGACTTAAATTTAGTATTCAAAGCAATATCCATCGTAATAAGAAAATCGCAGTCATTAAGTTAGACCTAGGAGAAATTCAGCTGATTAATGACAGCTTTGGTCATGCTTTCTGCGATCGGTTGATACAACAAGCTGCTAGTCGATTAAAGCCCATAGTGAGTGATCAAAATCTATTAGTGCGTTTAGCTGCTGATGAGTTTGGTGTGTTGGTTGCTGATATTAAAAACGCGATAGATATTAGTCGTTTGATCTTTGAATTAAAGTCATCACTCCAGCTACCTTTTCAAATAGATAATGAAAACTTATATATGAATCCATCATTGGGTATCGCTTTTTATCCAGATGATACGACTAACGTTGATGACTTATTGCGCTTTGCACGAATTGCATTGCAGCAAGCTAAGAGCGATGGCCGAAATACTTTTTGCTTTTACAACTCTGATATGAGCCATCAAGCACGTGATAGATTGTTGCTTGAGCAAGCACTCAGAGAAGCCATTGCATCCAATGGTCTCAGCCTGAATTTTCAACCGAAGGTTCACTTAGAAACAGGCGAGGTGTTTGCGTCAGAGGTTTTAGTCAGATGGAATCATCCTACACAAGGCTTTATCTCTCCATCGGTATTCATTCCGATCGCAGAACGTTCTGGCTTAATTGCTGATTTAGGCAGTTGGGTCATGGAGGAAACGTGCCGACATTTAGCGGAAATTAAACAATCTGGACTAGCCATATTGCCCGTGGCAATCAATCTATCAGTGTATGAACTTGAAGGTTCAGGTTTTGCAAAGCACTTAATGAAATATGTGAATGATTACGATTTAGAACCCAGCTTATTTGAGTTTGAAGTGACTGAAACAGGATTGATTTCCAGAGAAGAGATGGTCATCGAGTCATTGAAACAGCTCAGAGAAGCGGGCTTTAAAGTAGCACTTGATGATTTTGGAACGGGCTACTCAAGTTTGTCTTACTTGAGGAAGCTTCCATTAACTACCCTAAAAATTGACAGAGCTTTCGTTAGTGACCTTACTGATGATAAAGTCGCTGCCAGTATTGTAAGAACCGTCATCACATTGGCAGAAAGTCTAAATCTTGAAGTCATCGCCGAAGGTGTTGAAACGATAGAGCAGCAGTCTCATTTACTAAAGCTAGGCTGTACTAAAGCGCAGGGTTATTTGTTTTACAAACCACTTGATAGTTTGGAATTTAAAAAATTAATAAATACAGAATCGATAAGGTAAACCATACACCCAATTTGGTATTCCTCGGTATGCTAAATGACAAATGTATAGTCACTCATACCACTATTATTTAGCACATACAGATTCTTTAACGGGTGTAGCAAATTTCAAGCTAAAGAGCTAGGTAGAAACCGTATCGAAGTTGACTAGAAAAGCCATGTAGAACTATTTACGTCGTCTTTTAAGAGAGAATAGATCCAAGCGACGATCTTTGAGATTTGTAACCGAGCCTTCATTTCTTAGTACTTTCAAGCTAGATAGATCTAGATCCGAAAAGAAAATCATCTCGGTATTGGGAGTCGTTTCGTTCAACACCGCATCATGTGGAAAGGCAAAATCTGATGGTGTGAAAACGGCCGATTGAGCATACTGTATATCCAAACTTTCAATGGATGGTAAGTTTCCTACGCTTCCGCAGGTAACAACATAGCATTCATTTTCAACAGCTCTGGCTTGTGCACAATGACGAACGCGTAAGTAGCCGTTCTTAGTATCTGTCCAGAAGGGGACAAATAAGATATCCATATCATCATCGGCTAGTAGACGGCCTAGTTCAGGAAACTCAACATCGTAACAAATTAAAATACCGATACGTCCAGCGTCGGTGTCAAAAACATTTAGCTCATTTCCACCCTTTATCACCCAATCTCTGCGTTCTTGAGGAGTTATATGCAGTTTTGCTTGGCGTTCAAAAGTACCATCTCTTCTGAGTAGGTAGGCGACATTGTAAAGTTGCTCATCATCACCTAACTCAACCATCGAACCCGCAATAATGTTGATATTGTAGCTGACTGCCATTCGCAAAAGTTCTGTACGGAAGGTTTCAGTAAATGTTGCCAGAAAGCGGATATATGCTTTGGGGTCGGTTTGCTCTGTCAGTCCCATCAAAGGGGCGTTGAAGAGTTCAGGGAAAACGGCAAAATCACTTTGGTAGTCCGATAATGCATCAACAAAGTATTCAACTTGTTGAAGTGCACTTTCAACCGACTCAAATTCACGCATTTGCCATTGAACTGCACCCACACGAACCTGAGTGGGTTTGGCATTGACAACACGATCCTCTGGTTCATAAAGGATATTGTTCCATTCTAAAAGCGTTGCATAGCCCTTAGAATTATCATCCTCTGGAAGATATCCGCGCATCAAACGCTTAACTAAAAAGTCATTAGAGAGCTGAAAAGATAAAATTGGATCATGAATCTCTTTGCGGGCAACATGATCAAGGTATTCTGTCGGCTTTAATTGATCCGCATATTCGTGGTAACCGGGAATACGTCCACCGGCTAAAATAGCCCGAAGATTTAATGATCGGCACAGTTCTTTTCTGGCTTCGTAGAGACGTCTGCCCAAACGATGTCCACGATATTTAGGCTCGATCAGAGCATCCAATCCGTAGAGTGCATCACCGTCAGCCTTGTGCTTAACTCTTTCATAGCGATCAATTAAGTCACTGTATTTATGCGGATCAGAGAAGATGGCGTAGTCAACCAGAACGCTAAGAACCACCGCTACAATTTGATCGTCATCTTCAATAACGATTTGCCCATCAGGGAAATCTTCGATTAAGCGGTTAATGGTTTTCTCTGGCCATGCACCACCTATGTCGTTATAGACATGATCCATTAACACTTTAAGTTGAGGATAATCAGATTTATTTAGGTTACGTAGATTAAGATGCGGTTCATCTAAGCTCATTGAGTCTCCAGTTTGTATTTAATAATACGTGCAGTAATGAACCATTGTACGTTGAGTACTTAATGATGCAATGTAAGTTGGTCGCCTTCAAATGCCGGAAGTTTTGTGAGTAGCTATTCCAGCGGGCGATTTGTTGCTGACACAAGGAGCACCTAAGTCGATCATGGCGTTTACCAGTGTGACCATATACTTACGATCCTTGATTTCAGGGATGACTGGGTAGCAGCTTTCCAGCGATTTCAAGCGCATCCACGGGCCAATAGCGCTCAGGTCTTGGGCGATGAACTCCTGCTTTACCTTGCAATGGACGACATTCAAGTATCGACGTAAGCCATTGCTGTGGAATGGCATCAATACCATAAACGGCACCCAGAAGCGCCCCGCAAATGGCTGCATTGGTATCCGTATCACCACCACGTCCAACGGTATCGATCAGTGCTTCCTCAAGATTGGGTGCATGCAGAAGCTGCCAAAGTGCGTTTTGAAATGCAATTAATACCCAGCCTTGTTTATCTATGTAATCTGAAGGTGCCATGAAAGCGGCATCACCGATGATGGCTTTTAGCTCAAAATCAACATCCAAGTGGTTGGCATAATTTTCAATCAATTCATATACCTCTGCTGCAGAGAGGCGCTTTTGAATGGCTCTGGCAATTCCAAGCACAAATAAAGCATTGGCTTGCTGACAGATTTGATGGGGGTGAGTTAGAGCCGCATCCTGCATCGCCCAATCGATGATCTCTTTATCAGACGATTCAGCCGCAAAAATGCCTAACGGGCTGATACGCATTAACGCTCCATTGGCTTGACTGTCGGTATTGGGAACGCCCTTGAGTCCATCACTAATGGTTAAACCGCAATCAAATGGCTGTGAGTCAATCCACCCTTGATAAGCTTTAAAGGCTTCATTAGCATCATAGTGACCATGCTTAACCAGCATTCTTGCAAGATCGAGCGCCATCTCGGAGTCATCTGTCGGTTGACCAGCCAGCGTGTTCCAAGTACCGCCATCGACTAATTCGCGTACACCCTTGGGATAGTTTTTGCTAATGCTGTCAGCATCTTGAAATTCAACCAAACTGCCTAAGGCATCACCTGCCAGTTGTCCGACTAAGCATCCTTGAGCACGTTTTAACTGCATTAATTAACCTTCCTATTTTTTTGATAGACGGTTGCAACTACAAAGAGATCACTTTGATGATCATCTATCCACTGCTTAAATTCTATTGGGAAACTGTTAGTTGAGCCCCAATGTATACCGTATTCTTGTGGCATGAACAAAGGCGCTAACAGGGAGCAGGCGGTAATATCGGCACGCGAAAAGTGATCACCAGCCAGGTATTTCTCAGTTCGATAGATCTGTGCGACTTCTGTTAATAGGTGTTCAAGAACAACGCGAGATGCTTCTGCAGTTTCAGCGTTGATACGCATTTTCTTGCGCATAACGTGTGCGATTTTTGGAAAGAGCAGTCGAAATAACCAGCGTGAATAAAACGGCAAGCCGGTCGATAACCAAGGAACTAAAATCTTAGGATGATCTAACAAATAATAATAGGCAAAAACACGAGTAGCGGGTCCTAACTCTGAATCCAGTCTTGATTCCCATTCTCTTGCCAGCGTTGCATCAACAGGGGTGTAACAGGTATCGACTTTAATTGTATCAAGGTAATCGAGTATCTCGGCTGATCCTTGGATAGCTTGATTACCATGCTTAAGCAGAGGAACAGCGCTAGATTTAGCAAATTGACGAATAACCTTGATATGAAATCCAGGCAACAAATTTTGGGTTTGATAATGAAGCCCTTTCAAGTCCAATGCCCAGCGTACTTTTTCACAATAATGGGAAATGGGGAATTGGTAGAGTTTAAGGTCGCTCATTTTACAATGCTCAGTAATTATTGATTTGTTTTTATTTATTTACTATGGCGCTTTACGTAATGCCTTAACCTTTCCCCGTTGAGTTTTCTGATCGACTCGTCGCCGTTGAGATCCTTTGGTTGGCTTGGTAGCTCGACGCATTTTTGTGGGTTTAATGGCTGCTTGAATCAGTTCCCTCAAGCGTTGCAATGCATCTTCTTTGTTCATTTCCAGGGTACGAAAACGTTGGGCTTTGATCACTATCACACCTTCTTGGGTAATACGCTGATCTGAGTAATGCATCAAACGCTCTTTATAGTAGGCAAGCAATGACGAGCGTTGGATGTCAAAGCGAAGATGTACTGCTGAAGACACCTTGTTGACATTTTGGCCGCCTGCTCCTTGGGCTCGAATCGCTTGGAACTCAATTTCCCAATCGGCAAGGGTAATGTTTGGCGATATTTCTAGCAAAGTTACCTCATAGGTATTATTCCATTGTTTAATGATTACTCTACCGATTATATCAGTGAATTAACAATCACATTTTGCAGCAACTCCTAAATTAATATTCCATTATAGAATAAAAATATCTTAAAATATTCTTTTAGGATCTATTGATGTATATCAACATTTTGTTAAGAATGGGCGCACTTAACCTATAAACCGTGAGTTGACCCATGAAAAAAATCTTGAAGTCTGTTTTACTCGCCTGCGGCTTGTCCGTTTTTGCCCTTAATGCCCAAGCGGGCCTTGTGTCCTCGCAATGGTTGAAAGATCGTCTAGATGATGAATCAATCATCATGATCGATGTTCGTAGCAGTATCGATGAGGGTGGTGATCGTGCCAGTTTTGAGGCAGCACATATTCCGGGAAGTCTTTATTCCAGTTATACCGATGATGGCTGGCGCGAGAACCGGGGTGGTGTCACTGGATTGAAGCCTTCTGTATCTGCTTTGGAAAGGTTAGTCGGTAGTTTAGGCGTGACTCCAGATCGTCATGTTGTCGTGATTCCAGCCGGTTCAGGCCCTACTGATTTTGGTTCAGCGGCGCGTGTCTATTGGACCCTTAAGTATCTAGGTCAGGAACAGGTTTCTTTGCTTAATGGTGGTTTTAAAGGTTGGCAAGCCGCTGGTTTCCCTGTGGCATCCGGCAGTCCTGAGTATCATCCTGTTCGTTATGTTGCTAATCCTCGTCCTGAGCTGTTGGCTGAGCTTCCTGAAATCGAATCACGTGTTGCCTCTCGCCCACAAAGCTTAGTGGATGCTCGTCCTGAAGCGTTTTTTACTGGGCAAACACAAGCAGGTCCTGTGGCTGCACCTGGAACCTTACCCGGAGCGATCAATTTCGAACATCAGAGTTTCCTAGTGGAACGTGATGGTGCATGGTTTTTAGACGAGTCTATGTTAGAGCGTCAACTGGTTGCCAATAGCTTAACCGATGCATCTGACTTGGTGACTTTCTGCAATACAGGGCACTGGGCCGCAACAGATTGGTTTGCATTTAGTGAAGTGGCTGGACTTGAGAATATCAGTCTATATGATGGCTCGATGGCTGAGTGGGCTCACGGTGGTGAGCGAGTGACTCAAGTGCCATCAAGAGGTATTTCTCGCTTCTTAGCGCGTTTTCAAAACTAATCTGATTGGTAATAAACAAGGGTAATCAAGTGTCAAATTTAACGGAAACCTTTTCATCGAATCCGGCTGATGCTTTAGTAAAAGCTGAAGCAAAGTCGACGGGTATTCGCATTGATGGGTTTGTGGTACTAGTGGCTTTAATCGGTCTCGGCTTGCTAGGTACGCTGATTTACATGGAAACAGCACCTTTTTTAGTGGGGCTGTTTTTCCTGGGTGGCCTTCTGGGTGTTGCTTTGTATCATGGCGCGTTTGGCTTTACGGCAGGTTGGCGTAATTTGATCGTCAAAAAAGAGAGTGCTGGCCTTCGCGCACAACTGATCCTCATCGCTTTAGCGTCTCTATTAATGATTCCTGTGCTGGGTTCAGGTCAACCGGGTATGGTCGGTGCTGTGGCACCGGTAGGTCTCTCTTTGATAGTTGGTTCTTTCCTATTTGGCTTAGGCATGCAACTGGGCGGTGGTTGTGGCTCTGGAACACTGTTTACGGTAGGTGCTGGTAACTTACGCATGACGGTGACCCTGATTTTCTTCATCATTGGCAGTTTAGTTGGTACCTTCCATTTACCTTGGTGGTTAGATCGTCCAGGAACAGATCCTATTAGTTTGATCTCAGGATTTGGTGTTACTGGTGCGCTGATTGTTCAGGGAATTGCCTTACTAGCTGTGTACCTTTGGATCAGAAAGGTTGAACAAAAATCTCATGGCCACGTTAGTCATGCAGATATTCAGTTTAGACCGGGAGAAAAAGGTTGGGGCGCGACATTACTGACAGGACGTTGGCCGTTTATGTGGGCCGTCGTTGTGTTAGCTGTTGGTAATCTTTTGACACTACTGATCAGTGGTTCACCTTGGAGCATTACCTTTGCCTTTGGTTTATGGGGCGCCAAAGTGGCCCAAGCGTTTGGCATGGACATGAGCCAATATGAATTTTGGACTTGGGATTTTCCAGCTCAAGCCCTCAGAGATTCTGTTTTAGTGAATGTGACCTCGGTGATGAACTTTGGGCTCTTACTGGGTGCCATGCTAGCGGCGGGACTGGCGAACAACTTCAATGCAACCGGTAAAAATCTACCACAATTGAAGCCTTTTCTGGCGGCAATTATCGGTGGTTTATTGATGGGTTATGGTGCTCGTTTAGGGTTTGGCTGCAATGTGGGTGCCTTCTTTTCGGGAATCGCCTCGGCGAGCTTGCATGGTTGGATCTGGTTTGCTTCTGCTTTTCTCGGTTCCATTATTGGGGTGAAATTACGTCCCAAGTTTAGTCTGCCGGATTAAAGGGGAGGTGAGTATGTATCGTAAACATCGAGTCATCTTTGCGCTACTGGCTATCTTTGCGTTGATCATGGTGGATCACCTGCATAGCCCAACTTTTGCATTTAACACAGGGCAGGGTAATGCTCGCACCAGCTTGAATCAGTTAGATGTTGGAGCCTGCGCACCTTGTGGTGCACCTTGTCCATCCTCTCGCGATTGACGCGCGATTGTCTTGAAGCCTCACGGAGGAGGCTTCAGTCTTTTAGTCAGCCTTCTCTAACCGCTGAAAATTCCTTATCCGCCTGCCAAATACGATACTTAACTTGCGTGCCTTCTGGCACATAAACAACGATCGGCAAACGGCTATTGTATCTGATGAGGTAGGGTTCTCCTCCTAATGAAATAAAGCGCTCCACTTTCGGGGTATTAGGATCTACCGCCATTAAAGTCCCGGCCATGGGCCCTAGTTCATTGACAACATAGCGGGTGTAGCCCCAGCCCTCGATATCGACTTCTTCAATAGCGCCAACAAAAAAGTAGCGATTGTGCTCATCTGTCAGTAGGGTGCGTCCTACTAATAGCTCAACTTTAAAGTCCGATTCATCATTTTGAGCGGGAAGTTCGAGTACAAATCGAGTCATCCCTTTTTCTGCTTCTGGAAAGGCTTCCATATTAGCAAATACCTGTGTGCTCAAAAAAAGGGCAAGAATTAAAGGGGCAAAAAGCGTTTTAATCTTTTTCATAGTCAGTCCTTAATATGATTGAGTGCGACTTTAACGGCCTCGTGAGCGTGTATTTCAGTCGTATCATAGAGTGTAACATTCGTATCTGAGCGCTGGATTAACAGACCTATCTCGGTGCAGCCTAAAATCACTCCCTCAGCACCTTGGTCTTTCAAAGACGTAACGATTTCTAAATAATCGTGTTTGGATTGGGCATTAATCTTACCAAGGCATAGTTCATTATAAATAACAGAATGAATACGCTCACGTTGCTGTTTGTCAGGAATGATAACTTGAATGCCATGATGTTCCAGCCGTTCGCGATAGAAGGTTTGTTCCATGGTAAACCGTGTTCCTAGCAGTCCAATGCGCTTTATAGCGTCTAGCTTCAATACCGCTGCTGTCGCGTCTGCTATGTGAAGTAGCGGAATACGAATTGCTTGCTCGATCTGTTCGGCGACTTTATGCATCGTGTTAGTACAGATTACAATGAAGTCGGCTCCAGCACGTTCGAGTGCTTGCGCGGCATTCATCAAGATCTCTGCTGTCGCAGGCCAATTACCCTGATGTTGCAGTGATTCTATTTCGGCAAAATCGACACTGTAGAGAACCAGCTTGGCTGAATGAAGGCCACCCAGCTCGGCTTTGACGCCTTCGTTGATCAGTCGATAATAGGTTTGAGTCGACTCCCAGCTCATTCCGCCGATTAGGCCAATGGTTTTCATTTAATCCCTCGGTACGACAATAATCGGCGACATCATAAAGCCACGATGAAAGAAGAATGGATCGCAATTGCAATTCAGGTTAGGCGGTTCTTGCAGTTCCGGCCAAAGATGGACATTTTCAGCTTTTAGAACAGGAAACTGATAAGGTTGCTCACCGACTTGACCTGTTTCAAGTTCAGTAAATTGCCCAACGGCGGTGACCTCTCGACCTTCTGCATAAATTACGGGATCAATAAAATCAGTTACCAAAATTCTAAATCGGCCACTGCTCACGTCTGATTTAATAGGACGTCCAGATGCATTCAACGTGAATTCAACCACCTCGATGACACTGCCTTGTTCAAGATTTCTGACGGCCGCTATCTCTCCACCCCAGCGTACAAGTTGCCCTGTGGATTCAGTTGTTTTAGCGGCAGAAAAATCCAGTAGCGCTTGTTCATTTGCGAGTTGCAGGTTGGAGGGAACGGAACTGCAAGCACTTAATATCAACACTAACATGATTAACAGCAAGCGGAACATGGTGTGGCTCCTGATTAGGTCGAACTCTCGAAAACTGTAATAAAGATTAGCGTCTAGTGAAAGGTATTGATATAGAGCGCCTCGACTTTATCTCGTGCCCATTGTGTCCGACGCAGGAACTTCAACGATGACTTAATCGATGGTTCATTATGAAAACAGTTAATGCTGATCTGCTCATACAGCGCATCCCAGCCATAATGATCGACAAGTTTCGTAAGGATTGTTTCAAGCGTAATGCCGTGTAGCGGATTGTTGAGTTGCTGATTCATCAGTCATGCTCCACATAGATTAAGTTATCGATATCAAAGCCACGCTCAGCAGACATGCGTTCAAATTTTTCGATGATGTCGGCGTCGATATTCGGTGTTCTTGCCAATAGCCACAAATATTTTGTTGTTGGACCAGAGATGAACGCGTATTGAGATGCTTCGTCCAGTTCAAAAATGACATAAGATCCGTAAAAAGGGCCAAAGAATGAGACTTTCAGAAACCCTTTGTCATCCGTATCGACAAAGTAGGCTCTACCTTCTGCTTCTTTCCATTGATCTTTTACTTGATCAAATCCGCGATTGATGACTCTTACACCACCGTCATTCCTCAGGCTGTATTCAGCAGTTACTTGGCTTAGACCTCTTTCAAAAGAATGATCTAGTCGAGCGATCTCATACCAAGTACCCAAGTATCGGTTAAGTTCAAAATTGGAGACGGGTTTAACGGCATCTGGCATTGCCGAACAACCGCTCAGGGCTAAGGTAAAAACTAGGGCGATAAGCTTTTTCAATCTATTCTCCAGGGCTTTTAAAAAAAGAGTTATAAAAAAGAGCTATAAAAGGAGCTGTACAAAAAGTGTCCGCGTCTAGTATCTAGATTAGCAGTTCATGATTGGCTTCGTTTCAGGGCCGCTTTAGTCAGTTTAGTCGCTTCCGCTTTTAAAGGGTCTTCAGGCCAGGGGTGTTTTGGGTATTTGCCACGCATCTCTTTTCGAACCTCAGCATAGGTGTTCCGCCAGAAGTGGGCAAGGTCTTGTGTGACTTGCAGGGGTCTTTTCGCAGGGGAGAGCAGGTGGATCACTAAGGTGACCTTTCCATGGAGTAGGCTTGGCTGCGCTTCGTAGCCGAACATCTCTTGCAGTTTCACCGCTAGCACAGGGGGGTGTTGCGTGTAATCAATGTCGATTCGCGAACCACTTGGTGCTGTAAAGTGCGTGGGTAGTTGTTTATCCAGACTTTGTTGCTGATCCCAACTCAACAGACTCCGAAGTGCACTGGTGATATCCACTTTTTCTAAATCGCGTAAATGCCGTGCCTGTTGAAGAAAGGGTAATAGCCACGTCAGTTTTCCATTGAGTAATGCCTGATCACTGACATCAGGCCAATCGTTTCCTGAGTGTTGATGCATTAACACCATTCTAGCGCGAAGCTGAAGGGCGCTGTCATTCCAAGCTAAACATTTCAGACCCTGTTTATGCAGATAGGTTATCCAAGCTTCTTGCCACTGTTCATTGGATAAACTGGGAAGAGTTTGACTGGTTAATCGAATTTGCCCCAGTTGAAGATGGCGTTGAGCTAGAAACTGACCCGATGCTTGCCAGCCTATCTCAGTGGTGTGAGTAAAGAGTTGCGAAGCGATCACTTCAAGGTGTGCCAGTACTGCTGAAGAAAGAGCGGTCGCAAGACGTATTTTTGTCCGTTGCTCTTGTGAAGTCAGGTCTACGCAGGCTAACCATTCAAAATGAGATAGATCGGATTCATATAAGGTTTCAGCACCGCGACCGTTACTCAACTGGTAACGGTTGCTGCTATCACGTTGCTTTGCGATACGATCAGGAAACGCCAGTGCCAGCAATAAAGCGGGTAGGTCATCCGATGCTAGCTGGATTGATAGCTTAGGGTTGCTCGAGAGCTTGTCAGAGTGTTGTTTCAGCTTTTGCCAAAGTGTTTGGGCGAGCGGTTTAATTCGCTTCGTGTACCGATGAGTGCGTTGATCAGCAGTTGAACGAAGTTTGAAAAGGTCATCGGAATGACGTTTTGTGTTTGGATACTCCTGAATGAAAGCTACCCATTCGCAAGCCTCTTTTCCATAGCCCAGAGAGTGAAGTGTCAAGAGTGCATGTGCCCAGCGTGGATCAATCCCTAGGGATGCGCAGGCTTGACCATGATCACTTAAACCGCTTTGACACTCATTCAACATTCCTAATTGCATAAGGAGGTCATTCGCCTGTTGTAAGGCGGGTTTGGGTGGCGGTGTTAACCAGAACAACTCATCGGCGTTTGCTCCCCACTGCATCAGCGCCATCAGTAGGGATGCTAGATCACTGTCGAGTATTTCAGCGCGAATATGCGCATCCAAACGTTCATGTTGTTGCTCCGACCATAAGCGATAACAGATTCCCTCGGCTTGACGACCCGCTCGACCTTGACGTTGAGTCGCAGAGGCACGAGAAATGTAACGGGTTGTCAGTTGGTGAATCCCGCTGGCTAGATGGAATGGGTTTCTGCGCTCTAGTCCGCTATCAATAACAATGCGAACACCATCAACGGTTAGTGAGCTTTCGGCAATATTCGTGGTGAGAATGACTTTACGTTGCTTCAAAGGAGCGGGTGACAGTGCTTCTTTTTGCTCGGCATCACTCAGCTGTCCATGCAGAGGGAGGACACGAATAAAGTCAGGCAGATCAGAAAGCCGTGCTTTGACCTGTTGAATTTCACGAACACCGGGTAAAAACACCAGCATATCCCCCTCATGCTGCAACGCGCGCCGCACGGTATTTGCACAGTGCTCCATCAAGGGTGTATTGGCATTATTGACAGGTTGATAGACGGTTTCGATAGGGAAGCTGCGTCCTTCGCTGACAACGAGCGGAGCCTCTAGCGCCTCGGTGAGTTTCTTCTCATCTAAGGTGGCGGACATAATCAAAATGCGCAGATCAGAGCGCAGTAACTGTTGGCACTGATGTGTTAATGCAAGCGCTAGATCGGCATGAAGATTACGCTCATGAAATTCATCAAAGATGACCAACCCCACTCCAGTAAGTTCAGGATCGTCTAATAGCATGCGAGTTAGTACGCCCTCGGTCACCACTTCGATACGAGTTTTATCACTGACTCGAGTTTCTAAGCGAATGCGATAACCCACCCGTTCTCCGACACTCTCGTCCAACTGTTTCGCCATAAACTGGGCAGCATGACGAGTCGCCAGACGACGAGGTTCTAACATCAAAATACGTTGGTTTTGAAGCCAAGGCTCGTTAAGCAGTGCAAGGGGAACTCGGGTCGTTTTGCCTGCACCGGGTGCAGCACTGAGTAATACACTTGAAGCCTTTTCAAGTTGCTCGCGTAACGCTGGCAGCACTTCGTCAATAGGAAGTGTGCCAGTGTTTATCTGTGTTGAGCTATTAGATAAATTCAATCGTTTAGTTTACGTGGATTCAAAGGTTACTTGGCGAATACCTTATCGATCTGTGTTCGAATCGGTTTCACCAATAGCATACCACCCAGCATGGCGACGAAGAATAGAACACCGCTAAGTCCACCCCAGCTCAGGGAAGCCATTGCAGGCCCAGGACATAGACCTACCAGCGCCCAACCGATACCAAACAACACAGATCCAATAATCAGATTATGATCGAGTTGAGTGCTAGGTTTGCTTGGGAAAGGAGCACCGCTCAGGGATGCGCTGCGTTTTTTTGTTAACTGCCATGCAATTAACATGGGGATGATCGCACCCCCTAACACAAATGCCAGAGTAGGGTCCCAGTCTCCAAAGACATCAAGCCATCCTTGCACTTTGTTAGTATCGGTCATGCCTGAAACGAGTAATCCAGCTCCAAAAAGACCACCTGCAAGGGCTGCTATCAATAAACGTTGCATTAAATCACCCCCATGACATGTCTAAACAATACCATCGTGATACCACCGGCAACTAGATAGAAAACGGTTGCCATAATGCCGCGAATGGAAAAGCGCGAAATACCACAGACACCATGTCCTGAGGTGCAGCCATTGGCTAAGCGCGTGCCCACACCCACCAACAATCCACCTAGAATCACAATAAACAGATTAGCGGTGGCATTGGTTGACACTTGAATATCAAATAAAGCGATCAACACAGCCGGCACAATGATTAATGCAGCTAAAAAAGCAATTCGCTCGGCCCAATCACTCAAACCACTACGATCAACAAGCCCACCAATTAAGCCGCTAGCCCCCATAATACGACCATTTCCCAGCAGGAAAATAGACGCAGCAACTCCTATCATCAGGCCACCCACAAGCCCCATGATCCATTCATTTGGAATCATTTTTCACCCATTTGTTGAAATTTACAGAATAGAACTGCGATATCACCCATATATCAGCAAACGAATATATAGACATCCCTACAGAATTCAAGTCACAAGACATCGGCCCTACATTAATGAGATAATAGCCAGTTAGCCAAACGCACCCTAACTGACACTCGGTACCCTCGCTCATGGAAATCAAAGTAAACTTTCTCGACAACCTTAGACTGGAAGCCAAGTTTGATGACTTCACCGTTATCACTGACCAGCCGATTCGCTACAAAGGCGATGGTTCTGCACCCAGTCCCTTTGATTATTTCCTAGCATCTTCAGCTCTGTGTGCCGCTTACTTCGTGCGTGTCTATTGCTTGGCGAGAAACATTCCAACTGAAAATATCCGCCTGTCACAAAATAATATTGTCGATCCAGAAAACCGCTATAACCAGACCTTTAAAATTCAAGTAGAGCTTCCTGAAAGCATCTCTGCAAAAGATCGCGAAGGGATATTGCGCTCGATAGATCGTTGTACGGTTAAAAAAGTGGTGCAAGTAGGACCCACTTTTGAAATAGAGACCGTTGAGAGTCTGGACGAAGATGCTCAAGCGCTATTAATGGCAACTCCTGCTGCAGATTCCGCCACCTTTATTCCTGGTAAAGATCTGCCGTTAGAACAAACCATCGCCAATATGACCAAAATCCTGTCTGACTTGGGCATGAAAATCGAAATCGCTTCGTGGCGTAATCTCGTTCCTCATGTTTGGTCATTGCATATTCGTGATGCGGCGTCACCCATGTGCTTTACCAATGGCAAAGGCTCCACCAAAGAAAGTGCATTGTGTTCAGCGTTAGGTGAATTTATCGAGCGTTTAAGCTGCAACTTCTTTTACAACGATCAGTTCTTTGGGGAAGAAATAGCACAGAGTGAGTTTGTTCATTATCCCTGTGAAAAATGGTTTACACCCGGTCCTAAGGATGCCTTACCCGAAGGCCTGTTAGATGAGCGCTGCTTAGCCATTTATGATCCGGAACAAGAACTCAGAGCATCCAATTTAATTGACACGAATTCAGGCAATGTGGCTCGAGGAATCTGTGCACTTCCGTTTGTTCGTCAATCTGACGGAGAAGTGGTGTATTTCCCCTCCAATCTGATTGAAAACCTTTACCTCAGTAATGGCATGAGTGCTGGCAACACCTTGGCTGAAGCTCAGGTGCAGTGTTTATCCGAAATTTTTGAACGCGCAGTTAAGCGACAGATTATTGAAGAAGAGTTAGCTCTTCCTGATGTTCCTAAAGAGGTGTTGGCAAAATATCCAGCCATTTTAGAAGGGATCGAAGCTCTTGAAGCACAGGGTTTTCCAGTGTTAGTGAAAGATGCATCCTTAGGTGGTCAGTTCCCTGTGGCGTGCGTAACCTTAATGAATCCTCGTAATGGCGGCGTGTTTGCTTCTTTTGGAGCGCATCCTAGTTTAGAAGTAGCGATAGAGAGAAGCCTAACAGAACTCCTTCAAGGTCGCAGCATCGAAGGTCTGAATGACTTTCAGCCACCCACCTTCAATAGTTTAGCGGTGACTGAGCCGAATAATTTTGTTGAACACTTTATCGATTCATCTGGGGTGATTTCATGGCGCTTCTTTAGTGCTAAATCCGATTACTCTTTCTGTGAATGGGATTTCAGTGGCACCAATCAGGAAGAAGCCGACACCTTGTTTGGCATTCTTGAAGAGATGGGTCATGAAACCTACATGATGGTTCACACCGATTTAGGTGCGCCGGTCTGTCGAATTTTGGTGCCCGGGTTCTCTGAAGTCTATCCGGTGGATGATCTGGTTTGGGATAACACCAACAAAGCCTTGGCCTTTCGAGAAGATATTCTAAACCTGCATCGTTTAACTGACGATCAATTAGCTGATCTGTTAGAGCGTTTGGAAGACAGCGAACAAGATGAATATATGGATATTAAAACCCTCATTGGCATCGAGTTTGATGAAAACACGCCATGGGGTCAGCTGACAATTCTTGAACTGAAACTGCAGATACATCTAGCACTACAGCAGCATGAAGAAGCCCTAGAAAAAGTTGAGCATTTTTTACAGTACAATACCAATACTTTGGAAAGAGGGCTGTTTTACAGAGCGGTCAATGCTGTATTGGAGATACAGTTAGATGATGATTTGTGTTTAGTAGATTATCTTTGTAATCTACAGCGTATGTTTGGCGAAGGAATAATGGAGGCTGTGGTAGGGACAGTTAAAGGCGAGATTCGCTTTTACGGATTAACCCCTACAAATATGCAATTAGAAGGACTGGATAAGCATTTGCGGTTAATCGAAAGCTACAAAAAGTTGCATAAAGCACGATTGGCATACGCAAATACCTAAGGGTTGTTAATTGATAAATCTAACTAAAAATGCTTTCAGTTTGAAGCGGATGGCCCGTCTACTAGTCATTTCTGTCGCATCGTTGCTCCTAGTGTTAACGACATTAGCTTCAGTGGTTGCGAAAGGGCCTGAGTTTGATCAAGTATTTACGGAATCTGGCGTGGTTATGTTGCTCATCGAGCCCGAATCAGGCCAGATTGTTGAAGCCAATGCTGCAGCGGCTGCCTTTTATGGTTATCCGCTGGAGCAGCTTAAACAGATGGCTATTCAACAAATTAATACCCTAACTCCCGAACAAGTTGCACAGGAAAGAGCTGCCGCTAAATCTGAAGGTCGCAATTATTTCGTTTTTAGACATAGACTAGCCAACAATGAATTTCGAACGGTAGAAGTTCACTCTCGGCCTTATCTTTTTGATGAGCAAAATCTACTTTTCTCCATTATTAACGACATCACCCCAGGCCGACACTCCGCTCAGGAAATGTGGTATTACCAAGAACAACTTGAAGCCATGGTTGATAGCCAAATAGCTGAGATCCAGCGTACTCGAACGCAGATGTATTGGCTGTTGATCGGTGCAGTGGTTATCCAATCTTTAGTGATTATTTATCTTATTGTAAATATTCAGCGTAGAAGACAGCTTGAACGGCAGCGCAAACAAACCACTCAAGCTTTATCAGCGTTAGCGACCACCTTTGCTCCCTTATCTGGCGTTGATTTTTATCAAGAAGTTTGTCATTACCTTTCAGAAAAACTGGATATTGATTACGTATTTGTGGCTGCTTTAAAACCCGACGGAAAACGTGCTCAGGTTATTGCCGGCAGTAAGAGTGGTTCAAATATTGAACCCTTTAGTTATCATCTTGATGGAACACCTTGTGCCGATGTGTGCATGGCCAAGCAGATGATACGGGCGCATAGTGTACAGAAAGCCTATCCAACAGATTCCATGCTGGTTGATCTTCAGGCGGAATCTTACATTGGAAACGTACTAACAGATAAAGCTAACAATCCCATGGGTATATTAGTGGCGTTAAGTCGTAAACCACTTAAAGATCCCGCAGCTATGAATTCGATGATGCAACTTTTTGTGGATCGAGTAACCGCAGAAATGCAGCGGAGTGAAGTGGAACAGCAGTTGAGTCAAATGGCCCATTACGATCCTTTAACTGGCTTGCCTAACCGTACATCTCTTGCTGAACGCCTTAAAGCAGCCATGATTCAGGCTGAGCACCAAAAAAAGCTGTTAGCATTACTCTATATTGATCTTGATGGATTCAAATCCATTAATGATAGTTATAGTCATGCGGTTGGCGATAAACTTCTGGTTAAAGTCGCTAAACGCATGAAAAGAGCGATGCCGGAGACGGCTGCATTAGCTCGACTCGGTGGTGATGAATTCGTTGCCGTGCTTGAGGATTTAGAAAGCCCTAACGATTGTTTACAGTTCTTAAAAAATCTATTATCGGTTGTTAATGAACCTGTTTATGTGGGTGATTTAGACTTTACTATTTCTGCCAGTATAGGTGTGGTTTTTTATCCACAGCAAGAAAACTTGGATGCTGATCAACTCTTAAGACAAGCAGATCAAGCGATGTTTCAAGCGAAACAAGGTGGTAAAAATCGCTTTCACCTCTTTGATGTGGCTCGTGATAAAGCACTTCGTGACCAGAATGAAAGTTTGCTGCAAATACGCAACGCTTTAAAAGCGGGTGAGTTTGAGCTTTATTACCAGCCAAAAGTAAATATGCGTACATTCGAGGTCATCGGAGCTGAAGCGCTGATTCGTTGGAATGATCCTGAGCGAGGGTTACTCCCTCCAGTCACTTTTTTACCCTTAATAGAAAATGACCCTCTCGCCATCGAGTTGGGGGAATGGGTGTTAGCCACCGCGATGGATCAGATTATCGCTTGGCGTAAGCAGGACATTCATTTACCGATTAGCGTTAATATTGATGCTATTCATCTGCAAAGTCCTAACTTTGTTGATCATCTTGAAGATAATTTAAAACGTCGAAAAGAAATCCGTAAAGGCGACTTACAGCTTGAAATACTGGAAACCACCGCGCTGGACGATGTCGTACAAGTGTCCAATATCATGATTGCTTGTCAAAACTTAGGTGTTGGTTTTGCTTTAGACGATTTTGGTACGGGTTACTCATCACTAACCTACCTAAAACGCTTGCCTGCTGAATTGTTAAAAATAGATCGAAGTTTTGTTCGTGATATGCTCGAAGACCCTGAAGATTTAGCCATTCTAGATGGTGTGATACGTTTAGCGGGAGCTTTCCAGCGTAAAGTCATCGCGGAGGGTGTTGAAACCCAAGCGCATTGTGATGAGTTGCTTAAACTGGGATGTGAATTAGGACAGGGATACGCCATCGCACGACCGATGCCTGCCAATATTATTCCTGAATGGCTAGAAGAGTGGAAAGAATCTAATCATCTGTGAGCCTCGTAGCTATACAACTCTAATTCTTATATCATATAAGAATAATCTTATATATTAACTACCGAGACACTATGCGTCATAAATTAAAATACTTAATACCGCCAGCATTGATCATTTTTGCGGTGTTAATCTTTATGTTATTAAAAGCGACTCGTCCTGAAGCCCCTCCGGTTGAAGAGGAGCAAAGACGTTGGCCAGTGGCAGCATTGAATATTCAAATAGAAGAGTTAAGTCCCACTATTCGTTTATTTGGGCAGATCAATACGGAAGCATTAACCAGTATTCGTGCCCGAAGTGCCGGGGATATTGATCAAGTCATGGTGCAATCTGGTGACAGTGTCGATCAGGGTGAACTGTTAATTCAAATCGATCCTCTTGATGCGCAAGCCGAAAGAGATCTTAAGTTTGCAGAGCGTGAAGATCTTCTCGCTCAGAAATCCCAACGTTTGGCTCAGTTTGAATCGGATAAGCGTTCTCTGACTCAAGACCGCGAGTTAGTGACGTTGGCAGAACGTCAGTTAGAACGAAATCGACAATTAGCCCAATCCAATCGAGTCTCTACACGAGATGTCGAAATTGCTGAGCAAGCATTAAGGCAGCAACGTTTAACCTTATTTCAAAAAGAGCTTGCCGTTGAACAGCACCCTTCACGTTTACAGCAGCTAGAAGCGTCATTAAAGCGAGTAGAAAGCCAACTACAAATTGCTGAGCGTAACCTAGCCGCAACTCAACTAACCGCTCCTGAAGCGGGTAGAGTTGTTGAAGTGATGGTTGCTCAAGGTGACAGAGTGAGTGCCAATACTGTGATGGCAACGCTAGTTGTTCCTTCGCGTATCGAATTAATGGCGACTTTGCCACTGCGTTATGTTGCTAAAGCACGTAGCTTGTTAGCGGATAATACCCCAATTACTGTCGAAGCCTTGGTTGATGGGGTGAGTTACCAGTTTGAGTTGGATCGATTTGCAGCACAAACCGATCGCTCAGCCAGTATGACTGGCTATTTCCGTTTAACCTCTGGAGATGCCACACAGCTTCCTTTAGGGCGATTTATTGAAGCACGTATGAGCTTGCCGACACTAGAACCCAGTATCTGGATTCCGACCTCGGCTCTCTATGGTCGTGATCGCATCTACCAGATCGATAATGAACGATTACATGCTATTACCGTTAATCTGCTGGGTGAATATGAACAGCAAGGTCGACCCGGTTTTCTGGTTCAAACCGATCAACTGAAGGATGGTGATCAAGTATTGGCGAATCGTTTGCCACAAGCGGTTGAAGGACTAGCAGTCGAAGTCATTGATGAGTACTCCGCTGGGAGCGATCTATGAGTCCAGAACGGGGATGGATTTCGCTTTTTTTAAAGCATCGTCTAGCCAGTTCGTTACTCATCATTCTGATGATCATGTCAGGATTTTGGGCGCTTTCTAAACTGAATACCCAATTCTTTCCTACCTTTTCATTGGAAGTGATCAGCGTCCGTGTGGCTTGGGCAGGGGCAAGTGCGGAAGATATTGAATCTGGAGTGACCTTACCCTTAGAGCAAACACTAAGAAGTGTTGACGGTTTGAAATCGATGACGTCAACCTCAACGCGTGGCATTTCGGCGATCACATTAGAATTCCGTGAAGACGTTGATATGACCCAAGCGCTGGCACAGGTTGAGGATCGTGTTTCTCAGCAGCGTAATCTGCCTGTGGAGTCAGATACGCCGGTTGTCTCTCGTATCGTTCGTTACGAGCCTATCGTCAGAATGTTGTTAACAGGCTTATCTTCTACGGATGAGCTTAGGGTATTAGCGCGTCAATTTGAAAATGAATTGCTCGATATTGGTATCGAAAAGGTGGATTTCACTGGATTGCCAGAAGAGATGATGGCTATTGAGTTATCCAGTATCGAGCTACAAGCATTAGAACTGACACCATCAAGAATTGCCGAGCAGTTAGCCCAGTTTACCACCGATCAGCCTGCGGGTGATTTTGGTCGAGACCAAGGTTCTCGTCAGTTACGTATTTTGCAACAGGCTAGAGATGAGCGAGATTTTGCCCGTTTACCGGTATCGACTGGCTTGGATGCAGGTCGAATTCAGTTAGGCGATGTTGCCCATATTGAGAGAAGAGCGCGAGAGGGTGAAACGCTGGTTCGCTATGAAGGAAAGCCAGCCGTTGAATTACTCTTGCAACGAACGGAAAGTACTGATGCCTTAAAAGCTGCCAAGCAGTTCAGCGAGTGGCTGAAACAAACTCAAAACCAACTTCCTGACACCGTTGAGTTGGTGGTCTATGACCAGCTCTGGCAGTTGATCAATGAGCGTATTCAGCTACTCCTGAAAAACGGTTTAGGTGGTTTAATTTTAGTCTTAGCGATCCTCTTTTTGTTTTTAAGTGGTCGATTGGCGATTCGTGTTGCAGTGGGTATTCCCATCGCCTTTACCACCGCTTTTGTTGCTCTTTATTTAGCAGGCGGTAGCATCAATATGATGTCGCTGTTTGGTTTTATTATGGCGTTGGGGATCATTGTCGATAATGCCATTGTGGTCAGTGAGCATGCTTACACCTTAAGAAGCCAAGGTAAATCTGCCGAAGATGCTGCTTACGAAGGTGCCACGCGAATGCTAGGCCCCGTGATCGCCTCTTCATTAACGACCGTTGCAGCCTTCTTTCCGCTGATGTTGATCGGTGGTGTGATCGGTAAGATTCTGTTCGAAATTCCGTTGGTTGTAATCTGCGTTATTTTAGCGACCTTACTGATCAGCTTTTGGATACTTCCTCATCAACTCAGCAAAGGCTTATCTGTATCAAGAGCTCAGTTGAAAGAGGAAGAAAAAGGTTTTCGTGGACGTTTTGAAAAACGTATAGAGCATTTTCGTGACGGGCCATTTCGTCGCACGGTAGAGCGTTCTGTTCGCAATCGATGGATTACGCTGGCTGCAGCACTTTCCATGCTCATCTTAGCTGTCGGAATCATGGCGGGTGGTCGTGTAGGTTTTACTTTCTTTCCAAGCCCTGATGGAACCACGGTGCGGGCAAATATCTCGTTTGTTGCTGGAACACCGCCTGAAACCGTTGAAGCGTTTATGGAAAAAGTGAATTCAGCGCTAGAAGAAGTAGAGCAGTTGTATGATGAGGAAGTGATTAAAGTCAAAGTGACTCGCTTAGGTCAGGGTATCAGCAGCCAAGGTACAGGAGCTAGAGGTGATCAGTTTGCATCCATGATTGTTGAGCTGACTTCACCAGATAGTCGTTCAGTGTCTAACCAAGCCTTAATCAGTCAATGGCAACAACGTATTCCAAAAGCTGCAGGCTTAGATGCGGTGCAAATAACGGCAGTATCGGGCGGGCCACCGGGCAGGGATGTGGATGTTCGTTTAAGTGGAGCCGATGCCTTTACGCTAAAAGCAGCAGCCGAAGTGCTAGCTGCAAATATGCAAGAGATTCCCGGGCTCTATGCCATAGAAGATGATACTCCGTACGGACAAGAGCAGTTATTGGTGAGTTTAACGCCTCAAGGTGAGGCACTGGGATTGACACCCCGTAAGCTTGCAGCAGAACTGCGCGGATTCTTTGATGGAACCCTAGTGCAACGCTTCCAAGATGGACTAGAGGAAGTGGAAGTGCGCGTCATGCTGCCAGCCAATGAACGACATAATCCACTCACACTGGAGCGTTTATTTATCCCCTTGCCAAGTGGTGAATGGGTGCCGCTTGATCATGTTGCGGAATTTACCAGTCAGCCCGGTTTCGAAACGCTGCGTCATGCTGATGCGCGCTTAGCTGTGCATGTCTCAGCAGAAGTGGATCGCAGCCAAGGCAATGCGGGTTTAATCCGTGAACGTTTAGCCGCAGAAGTCTTACCCAACTTAGCCAGAGACTTTAACCTTGAATGGTCATTTCAAGGACGTGCAGTGGATCAGCAGGAAACCTTAGGTGATATGCGCCTTGGGTTAATCTTTGCACTGGTTGCGATCTATATCGTTCTGGCATGGATGTTCGCCAGTTATCTATTGCCACTAGTCGTTATGGCGATTATTCCGTTTGGGCTCTTAGGTGCGGTTGCAGGGCATTGGATACTAGGATTAGAGCTAACAATTCTGTCATTCTTTGGGATTTTTGGCTTAACAGGAATCGTCGTGAATAACTCGATTATCTTGGTCAGTTTTTATCAGGAATTGCGTAAACAAGGATTGGAGGCGGAAACCGCGATTATCGAGGCTTCATGTCAACGTCTTCGAGCCGTGTTGATCACCTCCATCACCACCATTGCAGGCTTAATGCCGTTGTTATTTGAAACTTCAGTTCAAGCTCAGTTCCTGATCCCTATGGCGGTATCAATCATGTTCGGCTTGGCGGTGGCAACGGTGTTAGTCTTGGTCGTTATTCCTGCATTATTGCGTGTTGCAGTCCGCTGATTGAGTAGGCTGCGCACGTTTTCCTTGGCAGCGTTGACTGCAATATTTGACCTGATCCCAGTTGTCTTTCCACTTTTTACGCCAACTAAAAGGACGATGACAGCTGGCGCAAATCTTCTGAGGTAGATCGGCTTTTTTACGCATGGTATTTTTCGGCTCGCTCTTTTTAGCCATTAACCGATACCTGATTACGCAGTAATTTTGGCACAGACGCTTTGACTTCAGGACTGTTGCGCCATGCCCATAAGCGTTCTCGGGCAGATCGTCCTGTCTCAGTTAAATCAAATAACGGCTTGGCATACACTTCGGGTAAATCACTAAACATTTGTACTTCCATCGGTGTAATAAGCCAAGGCTGATGTTTCAGTTCAAGCGGAAAATCGTTCAATTCAGGAACATATTCACTGATGAAGTTAGCCTGCGCATCCTGCTTTAGTGACTGCTGAATGGGGTTATAAATTCGTAAGGTATTAAAGCCAGTCAGCCCTGCCTGCATCTGAATTTGTGGGTAATGAATACCCGGTTCAAAGTCTAAAAAGTGTTGTGCTAAATGCAGCGCGACTTGCTTCCAGTCCAGTTGTAAATGATGACAGGCAACACTGACCAACATCGAACGCATTCTGAAATTGACAAAACCTGTCCTTAACAGCGATCGCATACAGGCATCAATCAAAGGATAGCCAGTTTGACCAGTGGCCCATGCCTCGAAATACTCCTGTTGTTGTGATGGATTCAAGCTTTGCTGATGCTGTGATAACAATCGAGTGTATGCTGGATTTAGAGGTTCAAATTCAATACGACAATCGGATTCAAACTTCTGCACAAAATGACAATGCCATCGCATTCTGGAATAGAAAGCAGAGCGATGACGGCTAGAAGGGTGTTCTTTAAGTCGATGTAACACGGTTCTTAAAGATAGATTTCCATAAGCTAAATATGCGGATAATCGTGATGAAAAAAGCCGACTGGTATCGGGTTTGCTGATATGAAAGCAGTAGTTTGGCAAGGCTGATTGTATGAAAGTATCCAACCGCTGTTGTGCCTGAGATTCACCACCCGATTGATAATATGAATTAGGTTGTAACCATCGGCTCGGGAGTTGTTTACATTTAAGCTGCTGAACAGGATGCTCAGGCGGTAATGTTAAGCATTTAAGCTTGTGAAGCTGGGGTTGAACCAAAGCCTGATCAAAAAAATCATCAGCAAATTTTGACCAGCCTTTACGACCGAATTGCCCACGCTGGACCGCAAACTGAGGAAACTCTTGCCATTTCACTTGATGTTGATGACACCAACTTTCCACCGCTTTATCTCTAGCAAAGGTACTGGCAACGCCTATCTCTTCATGACTATAAATATGTTTAATGAAAAATTGCTGATGAAGTGTTTCCAGTAACGTGACCATATCACACCAAAACACATTCAGACGTAATTCAAATTGTTTGAGTTGTGTGGATAGATCAGTTAAGGATTGAACGATAAAGCGTTGATGAGACTCATGAAGGTGCGGGTCTCGCAGTAAGCTGGGTTCAAAACAGTAACAGATTAACGTAGGTAAACCCGCTTTGGCTGCATGCGTAAGGGGAGCGTGATCCTGTAACCGAAGATCACGCTTCAACCAGACCAGATTAATGGGCTGCATATCGCTAACTACTGACATCAGTCATGTATCGTTTTAATGGCGCATAATCGGCCAGTCAGCTGCATCGACCGTATCAAGATGCGTCACTTTGCTATCACCAGCCCAACGCCGAATAAACTCACCTTCAGGGTCATACATCTGCACTTGTTTAGTCAGATTAAAGTGACGTTGTCCTCGCGGATCTGCTCCAACACCGCCTAAGTACTGCCAATTACCCCAATTACTGGCAACATCGTAATCTAACAATTGTTGTTCGAAATAGGCTGCGCCGTAACGCCAGTCGATACGCATCTCATTAACCAAGTAACTGGCCACCCACTGTCGTCCTCGGTTTGACATATAACCTGTAGCATTGAGTTGTTTCATGCAGGCATTAACCGCAGAACTGGGTGTATTGCCTTCACACCAAGCTCTAAATCGCTGTGGGTAGAAACTGGTTAACGGTTTTCTCTGTTTATTGCCCGAAAACTTAAACAGTAGCGTGTCCAGTTTAAGGGCATTGAAATGAAAATATTCGCGCCAGAGTAGTTCAAAAAAGATCCAATAGGTCGAGTCATTAGCGCCAAATTTGGCTTCATGTTGCTTTAAGGCTTCCAAGGTTCGTCTGACCGACAAACTACCTTGAGCTAACCAGGGCGAGAATTTAGTCGAATCTTCCCAGGTATCCAATGCATTGCGCGTCTCTTTATAGCGTTGTGGCGCCTCACTACTAAAATAGTCATTAATATGCCTCAGGGCAGCAATTTCTCCTCCCTGAAAAGGTGAAGAAGCATCAGCAGCAGGACGATCAAGTGTCACGGGCCATTTGTGATCGTTAGTCACAGAAGGTGGCAAGTGAACGATCGAAGGGCAGGGCGGTGTAATTTCGAGGTGTTCAACGCGTTTGCGAAACCCGCTGAAGCTTTCAGGCAAGTTTTCTAAACTGAAAGGAAGTTGATCCAATTCAAACAATCGAGAGGTGTTCGTTCGTGAAAACCTCACCTCTTGATGACGCTGAGTTAAGGTATTCCAGCGTTTTCGTTCATAGCTTCCGACGATATCTGACGTGAAAACATGACCGACCTTATGCTCATGAATCAAAGAGGAAAGAATTTCAACAGGATTGCCCATACAGATTAACAGAGTTTGCCCAAGCGTTTGCAGTTGTTTATCCAGAGCGATCAAGCCTTCATATAGAAAACGCAATCGGTGTTGACTCATACCCTGAATGCCATAACGATTGGGTTTAAACTCAGTAGGATCAAGACAATACACTAACAGCAATTTATCGCAGTTGCAGGCTTGGTGAAGTGCCAGGTTATCATCTAAACGAAGATCTTGAGTAAACCAGAAAAGGTGTGTTGTGCTCACGAGTGCAAACCTTATAGCTTTATAATTAATCCTGATACGCTATAAGGGTAAATTTAGAGCAAAAAAAAACGCCACATCCTAAGATGTGGCGGTATCGCAGTGCCCCTCGAGTGCGAAAAAAAGCGATTTGAAGCTTGAGAGCCTGTCAAATCTTGATTTATATAAAGCAGTATGCGTGCCAGTTTTTATAAGTAATTAATATAATTAAATTAATTTCGTTTTAATCAAGTTTTGCGTTTTCAGAAATAACCAATATTCGCATTGTTTTGGTGCGATAATCCTTGTTCATGCTTTATATTGGTGCGTATGGCGGCCATGGCAGTTCATCCGCTCATCAGGCTATAATATTGTTTTACATTTCTAGTTTTTCTAACCGATTACAGAGACCTATCGCTATGACAGTTCGTACCCGTGTCGCACCGTCACCTACCGGTGACCCACATGTCGGCACCGCCTATATTGCGTTGTTTAACCTGGCGTTTGCCCGTCAACACGGTGGAGAGTTTATCCTTCGTATTGAAGATACAGACCAAACACGAAGTACGGCTGAATCAGAACAAGCGATCTTAGATTCTTTACGTTGGTTAGGTTTGGAATGGGATGAAGGTCCCGATATTGGCGGTCCACACGGTCCATATCGTCAAAGCGAACGCAAACATATCTACAAAGACTACGCCATGCATTTGGTGGAAGCAGGGCACGCTTTCTTGTGTTTCAGAACACCTGAAGAGTTGAATGAACTGCGCGACGCGAGACGCGCCAGTGGCGATCATACTGCTTTAAAACAGACAGATTTAGAGTTGCCAGCAGACGAGGCTGATCGTCGTCGTGCTGCTGGTATGCCGTTTGTGGTTCGTATGCGGGTTCCGGAATCCGGGATATGCGTTATCGATGATATGTTGCGAGGTCCAATGGAGTTGGACTGGGCACAAGTAGATGCTCAGATTCTGTTAAAATCCGACGGCATGCCAACCTATCACTTGGCCAATATCGTTGATGATCATCTGATGAAAATCACCCATGTTATTCGTGGAGAAGAGTGGATCAACTCAGCGCCTAAACACAAACTGCTTTATGAATACTTCGGCTGGGACATGCCACAGTTGTGTCACATGCCACTGTTGCGTAATCCCGACAAGTCTAAGCTTTCCAAGCGCAAGAACCCTACCAGCATCCTCTATTACCAGCGCATGGGTTATCTGCCTGAAGCCCTGCTAAATTATCTGGGTCGTATGGGTTGGTCGATGCCCGATGAACGTGAAAAGTTCAGTCGTGATGAGATGTTCAGCCATTTTGATCTTCAACGAGTTTCACTGGGTGGCCCCGTATTTGACCAAGAGAAACTCAGTTGGTTAAACGGCATGTGGATACGTGAAGATCTTTCTACCGAAGCCTTCGCCGCTGAATTCCAAAAATGGGCACTCAATCCAGAATACTTGATGCAAATTATTCCCCTGATACAACAGCGTGTCGAAAAATTCTCCGACGTTGCGCCGTTAGCAGGATTTTTCTTATCTGGCATGATGCCAATAAACGCCGATAGTTTTGCGCATAAATCATTAACGCAAGAAGATTGTCGTCGCATTCTACAATTCGCATCCTGGTATTTAGATAAGCAAGTTCAATGGGATAAAGACAGCTTATTTACGGGATTAAAAGCCTTGGGCGAAGGCATGGGATACAAAATCCGTGACTTCCTCTTTCCTTTGTTCGTGGCAATCGCAGGAACCTCGCAAAGTGTCTCGGTGGTTGATTCCATGCAGATTCTCGGACCTGATATGAGTCGTGCACGCGTGCGTTTCGCATTGGATCAATTGGGTGGCACATCTAAAAAAGAAGCCAAGCGTTGGGAAAAAGAATTTGCCGAGATTCAAGCCTAAAGCTAACCCGATGAAAAACGTCTAAAAAGAGTAGTTGACAGAGGTGCGTATGAATCTTAATATACGCACCGTCTTCATGACTTGGGGTCTTAGCTCAGCTGGGAGAGCGCAACGCTGGCAGCGTTGAGGTCAGGGGTTCGATCCCCCTAGACTCCACCAATACATTTTTTACCTTTAAAAATCAGTTAGTTATGAATTGTTAAAGGCAAAAAACAGTGCAGGTGACACCAAGGGGTGACACCACCGGCTAGACCGGAGCACTGCACATGCACATACCTCACACTTACCGCAAACACACAGGCACTTACTACGCCCGCTTTTCACTTCCTAGACGTTTTTACCCCACACGCGACATACGCCTTAGCTTACAAACAAAAAGCCCTACAGCGGCTAAACAGCGCGTTTATAGCCTTGCCAACCACTGGCACAGTTTAACTTGCAGTGATGACTTCGATTCCTATAATAACCCACATCAAATTAAGAGTGAGTTATTAACAATGTGGGAACGAGAAGAAGAAGAGCGTAAACAACGCGATAAAAGGGTTAAAACAACTAAAAAAAGGGTAAAACACAACCCTTTTAAGCCACCTATTGCACAACCTGTCGATTTTTCAAAAATCATTAATAAAATAGAAGCACCTGATGGGACTGTTTTTGATACAGGAAATGCCGATAAAGACCTAGAGCTATACATAAAATACAAACAGCTTACTGAAGACGATAAAACAACAAAAGCTGTTACAGGTATAACACTAACTGAACTTGTTAAAATTTTTACCAAAGAAAAAGTAGATAACAAAAGTTGGGAAAATCCTAAAACATACTCTCAGTTATCAGGACGACTGAATAAAATATGTAAATTAGCACCAAATAAGCCTGTAAACGGGTACACCAGAGACAATGCAATAAATGTAAGGGAAGCTATTTTAAACATACAGTTTAGAGGTGAAACCATAGAAGCAACTACGGCAAGCAAATACCTGAAATTATTAATTGAAGCAATAAATTTTGGAAATACGCAACAATTAATTAGCACGACTGTATTTAATGACTTAATAATTAAAGGCAAAACAAAAAATAAAGGTACATTAACCGACCATCATTTCGAAGCTATTTTTAACGGCTACATATATAAAAATATTGCACCACCAAGCAATGTATCCCCCAAAGTTATATATTCTTATATGTTTTGGATACCTTTAATATGTGCTTATACCGGATTCCGTATTGGCGAAGCTGCTGGCTTACAAGTACAGGACATTAATCAGTGCCCAATAAGTAAAGTTTATTACTTTAAAATACGGGATAGTAAGACTGAAAACGGAAAGCGTGAAGTGCCAATACATAACGCAATTTTAAGTGCCGGTTTTATGGATTTTTATCAAGAACGAAAAAAATTAGGTATAACTGCGATGCTTTTTGATGGAATTACTTATAATACAAGCAATAAGTGGGCTAAAAGTCCATCAGATTGGTTTAATAGTAATCTGCCGTGGGAGGGCTATTTAGTAAACTGTATTGGTGCAAAACCTAAAGGCTGGGGTACTCATATGTTCAGGCATACAATAACAGATTATATGCGAAACAAATTAGATTTGGGCGACGACAGAATAGCAATAACACTCGGACACAGCAGTAAGACAGTAACAGGCAATTACGGAGGTAAAACTGTAATTGAAAATAAGTCGATTTTATTAAATAGAGTTGTTTTTAACGTTAATTTAGATCATGTCAAATGGTGTGATTTCGAACAATATATGAATGATTTTAACAATAAATAAAAATATTTTAACTTATTATTTGCAACCTTTATTTAGTGGTCTATAATTAGTTTAATTAAAAAGGGGGACTCACTCCACATTTTACTTTGTAAAATGTCCGCTCGTCCTCCCCCTTTTTAATTTTAACAACAAGGATTTTATTAAATGGAATTACTATTATGGCAACACGAGAACAGAGGCAGAATCAAGCTCAAAGCGAAAATGAAGAGAAAGCACGTAAGCGAAATTCACACGTTAAAAAGTCAAAGAAAAATGACAATGATAACGTAAAACAAACATCGAAAAACAGTCGAAAAAGCGGCACTGGGAAAGCTATTATGCGTACTCAGAAGCTTAAAACTTTTTCGCAAATAACAGGTGCAGGTAAACATATTCAGCGCTTACAACACACACCTAACGCTGACCCTGAGCGTCTTCATCTTAACAGGCAATTAAAAGGCACAGGCGATCTCACAGCTGATGTTAGAAATTACCTTAATCAGCACATAGAAGTTCGACATAAAAACGGCAAGCCAAAGATTCGAAACAATGCTGTTTTGTGTGTAGAACAGGTTTTAACTGCAAGCAATGAGTATTTTCAAGATGACCCAAACAACGAGAGATTAAGAAAATGGATCGATGCTCAAATGCAGTACATAGAGAAAAAATGGGGAGATAATGCTGTTAGTGTTGTTTTACACAACGACGAAAGATCACCGCACTTGCATGTACATATTGTTCCTATTGTTAATGGAAAACTCAATGCAAGAGCGTTAATTGGTGGTAAAAGCGATGAAATGAGCTTAATGCAAGATGAGTACGCAGACGCAATGAAGCCCCTAGGTTTAACACGCGGAATAAAGAATTCTAAAGCTTATCATACGACTATTAAACAGTTTTACGGCATGTTGGAACATGATGAAAAAATCAAAATGCCAGAGTTTAAAAACAGTGTTAAAAACATACTCAAAACACTTATAAATCCTCAAGAGTCTTTTGAAAAACAAGCCGCAGCTTTATTAAAGCGTGTTGTATATAACGAAAAACAGCTTACATACTTAAAAAGACAAATTAACAACGATAGACACAAATCAAAAATAGTAGATAAAAAGCTTGAACATGCCGATAAACAGCTAGAAAAAGCACATTCAATCGTTGATAGAGTTAAAGATCAAAATAACGATTTAAGAGCTATAAACAGACAGTTAATAAATGAACAAGCACAAATTAGCGAGCAATTAGCTTTATATAAAAAATATGAAGAACAAATAAAGCAAATCGAAGAACAACAACGGTTACAACGCGAACAACAGCTAAACAAGCAATTAGAGCTGGAAAAACAAGCAATGCGCCAAGAGTATTATAGAAACAATAATAACGATAGAGGGCTTACACGATGAAATATACAATAAAATAATAAAACTAATGCAAGATTGTGTTTTATTAAGCTTGCGTTAAGTTTCAATATTATTTAATAAATAAATTAAACTTTATTTAGTTTATACTATACTAAGCATTATAAAAAGTTAAACCCCAGTGCTGTTAACACTAGGGTTTAGAAAGGTACAGATCGCAGCTGCACCAAAAGTTAATTAAATTATAGCACTACTTTGAGGATTGTAAATAGTTTACACCAAAAAAAATGAAATAATTTAGCCCTTCCAGCCGCATTCTGTACTTAAAACATGGAGTTTTAAAATACAGGATGTATACATGCAAAAATCAATTAATTATGCCCAATTTGTACAGGTAAACAAGTTTGCCCAAGCAAATAATACTGTTGGCTTACCCAATCCAGATGTTATTAACAAAATAGCAAAAGCCAGCCCTTACACAATAGCGTTTGATAGCGAGCAATTAACTGCAAATGAGCTTTTACCGTGCATAATACATTGCTCATTACGCCCAAAAAACCTTGCTAAATTAGCTGTACGTTTAAAAACAAAGCCGCTTGTTAAAAAGTACTGGGTAAAAGTGCTTAGAGGCTACTATTTAGAGCAATATGCTTTTAGTAAAAGACTAGTCGGGGCTAATAGCAAGTTTGTATATAGCAAAACAGCTTATAATTACAAAATACAGCAACAGTTAAACGAGGATTATTTAAGCAGTAATAGTGTTACTATTGCTGCTTATAACGGACAGCATTACACTGCCAAGCTTGCAGACATTGTACCCACCGAAAAAGACAGAATTGGAGAAATTGTTAGCGATTTAAAGATGACCGAAGCAATAGCTGAAAACCTCGGTTTAATAAGCGTTTTAGCCACTTTTACAGCCCCGCCTGAGTATCACCCAAACCCCAGCAAAGGCAAGTGTTCTTGGGGCGGTTACAGTAGCCGCGAAGCCCTTGCCTTTATTTACAATAATGCATACCGCAAAGTTTATGTTATGGCTCATAAAGCGGGCATACAGTTACTAGGTTTTGTTGTGCCCGAACCACATAAAGATGGCTGTCCCCACGTACATGCTGCTTTATTTGTAAAACCAAGCCAATTAAAACAGCTATACCGCATTTTAATTAAAGTACGTAAAAACATTGCACGTGTACATAATTGCCCAAATTACATGCTGGATATTAAGCCGCAAAGCCGTTTACCTGCTGGTAAAAAACTGGCTAAACCTAGCTCCTACGTTATGAAATATGTCCTTAAAAGCTTTAACTGCCCGGATGCTGCGGCATGGTACAGCCGCACAAATGGCAGGGAAATTAGGCGTTATAACATACTTGGGTTAAGTAAATTTAAAACAAAATATAACTACTTATATAAAATGCGTAACCAGTTATTGGCAGTTTATGGCAACATACCCTTAATTAATGAACTAGCAACTATGTTAAAAAGTGATACAAAAAGCCATTTAAAAAAGCTGGATTTTTACTATAACTATAACAGCTATTTTAAAGGCGTTTATGTGGAAAGCGAATGCGGAGAATACACTAAATTAAGCCATTTAGAGCTTATTTTAACACCAACCAACATAACACTAATTATTAACAAAAACCGCTTATTAACAGCACAAGAAGTAGAAGAGCTTGAAGAAAAATCGGAATTAGTCTGTGGTACAACAACCACAACTAAAAATGATACTGGAACAGTTGTTGTACATTATTCAAGGGGGGGTGAGCTTGCGCCAAACCCCCAAGAAGTTGAGGTTTATTTAGGTGATTTAGATGAATTTGATGATGATTTAGGTGAAATAAACCTACTCGACATTTAGTTAACCACCAATTAACTAATAAATAAAAAATAAGCGGCTAATGCCGCTAAAATTGTTTGTTTATTCATCTTTTACTAAGTTGTTTTTTCCTTTAAAGGGAAATGTAGGTCTTTAATTAAGAGAAGATGTCATAAGATAAGATTACCCCTTCGGGGCTGGAAAGGGGAAAGATGGACATTAACTAAGTTTTTGTTTACCTTTTGTTAAGTTTTAGATAAGTGTAACCATACAGTTACACTTATTATTGAAGCATTTAATTATTTTTTGTTATTGTTAAAAGTCTTTCGTTAATTGATGGTCCGCGATGAAACGTATATTCAATTGTATAGTTATCATTAGTAAATTTTTTGTTATCTGTGCTATTGAAAAAATGGTTTTTTATTTCATTACTTTCGCTTTTGAAATATCGTTCAGAAACACTTAATAACCATGATTCTGCAACATCTTTATCCTGAGCGGCTGAAGTTCCAGAGATTGAACTTGTTGTATATTCATTCCACATAAAGCGAAAGTTTCTTATTGTATTACTTCCACTATTTCCATTTATAAATATCTTAACAGTCTCACCTAAACCACCAATACAGCCGTAAAGAGCTGCACTGTTTTGACTTGCTGGAAGAACTCGTGGATTTGAACATTTGACCAATTCAGTTATTATGCTTTGTTCAGTATTAAATGTTTCGAATGCGTTAACTGTGGAAGAAACAGATAACACACACAAGGCTAGAGCATATTTTATTTTATTCATAATTTCCTCATTTTATAAACTTAAAGTTATGAATTATAAGTAATTGACCAGTGTATTCAACTTGGCATTCGTAGTGTTCTCGTACAACAGCCCCAAAACTGTTTTGTCCATCAACAAAGCCTCTTATGAGCCACTCGTTTTCATCAACTTTGTACACATTAATATCACGCATAGGAGGAAATTTAGCGGAACTAGGCGATCTCATATTATTCCGCACTCTATTTTGACATGTAATAAGTGCATTATACTCGTCAATAACTGGGCTTTTTTTAGTCTCTACCTGATTGATGGGAGGATGAGATGATTCAGGTATTTGATACCAGATAAATGTGGCAAGTGAAGATAAAACTAGTAGAACAAACCAGCCGGGCAGGTTTTTTCTTTTTGATTTATCATTTTCTGTTTTTGATGACATAAGAACATTCCATTATTCTAGAGCAAATGGTAACGGTAGGTGTGCTCGAACCTCCACCTTGTTGCTTAAATTCTATACCACATCATAATCATGTGACCAGCCAAACTTACAGTAAGTAATCGATGCCATACGGCTTCATTTGGCTTACATTAACTTTTCCCTTTCAAGGGGAAGAGGTGTTGTTAACCTAATCCCTTTTGTCTATAGTTAGGACTATAGGAGGTGACACCAAGGGGTGACACCAGACACATGGACGCTTATAGTACTATAGTTAAATCATTGTTTTGTAAGTACTATTCTTTATAAAATAGCCGGAATTAGCGTCCCCCCTAGACTCCACCACTTCTTGTAACATTATGATTTTAATAGTTTAATCTTAATCAGTAGACTATCCCTTATCCAGTTTCACATGAAAGGTACAATTGCAGGTACACTTCATGTCATATGCAGACTATCTCGTCCTTCCATCTTCAGGCATCTATCATTTTAGATATATTCACAAATACCATGGCAAAAGGGCGGCTATAAAATTATCGCTTAAAACACGTTGCAAAAGAATCGCACGTAAAAATGCGTTATTATTGAGTGAATTGTGTAAGAGTCTGCTTCGTGATATATGCCATATGAAAGCACTTGAGGAACTTAAAGCCGTTCGCGACCACATTGCTGAAGACAATAGTCAGCTTGGTGTAGATGCAGTTAGAAAGGCTATGATTGCTATAGATTTACTTGAAAAAAAGGCAACTTGGGTTCAAGTTAATCTAACATTACTTGAGAAGAACATCGACTCTCTAACCCTAAAAAAAGTTATCTCATTGTATAGTAAGCACCACATCGGTCTTAATAAGGCTCTTGAAGTTGCTGAAAAGAAACAGTTAGAAAGTATTTACAAGCAGATAGCTGATAGCAGATTTCCTTCAGAGCCAAGCGCTGACAAGCTCTCAATGGCTCCATCCAAAGCCCAAAAGGAATCTTTGTCTATCTCTGAGGTTTGGGATAAGTACATAGAAGAGGCTAAAAGGGCAAAGAAGGCACCATCTACCATACGCGATTATGAAGTGGCTAAAAGCATCATTACTGGACTACTATCAACACATAAAGTTAGTGAGATTAACAAGTCTGTAGTTAGAGACTTCAAAGAAAGTTTGCTGAAGATGCCGGCAAATGCTAGCAAGATTAAGTTATTCAAAGGATTATCATTACTTGAGTGCACTAAACTTGAACATGATCAAAATCTTATCTCAACTGCAACAGTAAATAAGTATTTGAAACAGTTCAGTGCTGTTATGGCTTGGTCAATAAATAATGGTTATTATCTTGACACTAATCCTGTCCAAGGGACTGCAATTAAGCAATCAAAAAGAACCATCGATAGTAGAAAGCCATTTGATGCCAATGACTTAAAAGTAATTTTTGAGCAGAGTTTGTTCCAAAATGATAACCCCGAGCGTGTAGCAAGACCGTATAAGTTTTGGTTGCCGTTGTTGGCACTTTATACAGGGGCAAGATTAGCTGAATTATGTCAACTTTACCTTAAAGATATAAACCTCAAGAGTGCAATACCTCACCTAACCCTTCGAGAGGAAGCAGAGGATCAAAGGCTCAAAACAGATTCTGGTTGGCGTGTTATACCCATACATTCACACTTGATAGATATTGGTTTTGAACATTTTGTATCAGCTCTAGAGAAAAAGGGTGAGGTTAGACTATTCCCTGAGATTAAGAAATCTAGGCATAGTTACAGTACAAACCCATCAAAGTACTTCAGTAAAGCCTTTCAAAAACTTAATTTTGATGAAACTAAGGTCTTTCATAGCTTCAGGCATACATTTTCAAATGAACTGAAAAAGCTAGGTGTGCAAGAGGCTATTGCGGCAAATCTGATGGGGCATTCACATAAACAGCTGACATATGGTCATTATGGAGCAGATGCTGATCTTGAAATGATGAAGGATGCTATTGATAAGCTCAAGTTCAATGAAATATGCACACACTTGCGATGGTAATTTACTGATTTAAGTAGGCTGTATCATTTGTTTTGAGTCATGATGGCATGCTTTGTTCACTAGATTTAAACAAGCATGCTATTGATTTATATATTTTTTTATTGGTAGCATCTTTTGTTTTGTACTTCTAGCTGTTAGCTCCGATCTTTGTATCTTCATTACCTTATGTAAACGCTGCTCTAAAACCGCGTATATTTGCCGAATATCTTCCTCGTTAGTTTTTTCCTAATTTCACTTAATGTGTTCGACGGATTCAGTTTTGATGAGTGAATGGGTATTTGTTGGAGAATAGT
>NZ_WBOL01000012.1 GCF_008973715.1 Nitrincola schmidtii | reverse complement strand
AAATAATCTGTTGCCAGGTGTGTTGCTTGGTTTGGTTGCTCATACCGACCTCCATCGATTAAAAGTGATGGAGGTAGTTTGAAGCGATTAATTCTTAAATTGTAGGTGCTGTTTTATGGGCGCATACAATTTAGACGCTGACGAAAGAGTAACAGTTGAACTTAAGGACGAAATATTAGCGCTCTTCAAAAAGCCGGAGCAATTAGCCGATGGTTATCACATTGCTATTCATGACATCATTTACCTAAGTAACAAACTTAACCCTAAGACTCCTTACAAGCCCATACGTCTCTATAAAAAGTCAAAGGGACGATATAGCGAAAGCCCTGTTCATGACCGTGTTATTATGCAGGACGATGCTATTACGGATAAACTGAATGGAAAAATTGCCCATGCATCTATAAGAGATTTTTCTCATAGAGTAGAAAAGATGAATGCCTATTCATCTGCTCAAGTAGAAGACATGATTAACCAAGGCAGAAAGCCTTCCAAGGTCAGAATTGTATTAGAGTTTTGGTTATCGTTTTTGAAGCGCTATTTCTTAAAAGGCTACTGGAGACAAGGGTTAATTGGTTACATCTACGCGATGAATTATGCATATAGTCGATTTTTAAGACAGATAAAATATTACGAAACTACATACAAACAAAAAAAGAAAATTAAGTAGTTTTTTTAAAATCTGTCAAGAATATTACTCAAATCAGATAAACGATATTCAAATAAATATTTATGAGCTCTTGCATAAGCAGATCTTCGTATTTTTGGCCATGATTTTACATCTAGAAGAGCTTTTTCAATCGTATCGGCAAGGCTACTAGGGGAACAAGGTTCAGTTAACCAACCATCAACTTCATTTGTTATTTGACTGGCTGGCCCTGGTACATTGGTTGCAATAGTTGGACATCCGTATGCAGCAGCTTCTAAAACTACTATTCCAAATGTTTCACTTCTTGAGGGTACAACAATTAAATCAATTGAATTTATCCAATCTTGAACATCATCAACCCACCCAGAGAAAAAAACCCTTTCAGAAATTTCTAGTTTTCTAGCTAAACTTTCTATTTTAACTTTATCAGCACCACTACCAGCTATGTGCAATTCAATAGAGAACCTATCTTTTATTAAAGATATTGCCTCTAATAGATCCTGCAACCCTTTTTCTTTACTCAACCTTCCTATAAACCCAATTTTAAATGTTCCAACGGTGTTAGGTGGATTATAAGATCTTAATTCAGGTATATCTTTTATTACATTAGGAAGAACTGATATTGAATAGAAATCAAGACCATTTTCTATACAATTTAATTTCATGTCATCCGTGAGTACCACAATATGATCCGCACCTCTTACTCGATGAATTTTATTACTGTGCAAAAAGCTAATTAATGGAATATTGAGCCCTAATCTTGATTTATCAAGAACATAAGTGGCTCTTGAATTGTGACTTATAATCAAATCAGGATTAATTTTTTTCAATAGTTTTCTATATTTCAAAATGGAGAATAAATTATAATATCCTGCATTATTGAAATCGTTAATTATGAAATCTGTTTCAAGTTTTTTTAGGTAAGGGGCATCTAGGGGTACTAATATTTCAACATCATGACCAAGACTAAAAAGCATATCATTTAGATTAATAAATGCTTGTTCTAGCCCACCTAAGCGATTTGAATATAAGCAATGTAAAATTTTCATTAAAAAATCAATCTTCAATAAGCAAATAATAAATTATTGTAAGCAGCTATTTTAGCTGCTTACAATAAACAACTTTCTCCTTAACCACTCTCCATTCATCAGAATAAGGAACATTACTATATTCATTAAAATATGGACCCCCTATAGTCCAGTGTACATTCTTGACATCTTCAGGTGGATTTTCATACTCACCGACTAACCAATTCCAACGAATATCTAAGTCTCCAATATCATTATCATCCAGCCATTTAAACCTATGAAGAACAAGACCTGTTTGACTATTTACAAAATTAGGATCTACAATTTTATTTTTTGGATGCGAACAGTTCCACAGTACAACTGAGGACCAATTTTTTCTTGGGTAGGAGTACTGAACAGTTCCTAGATATTTGATTTCATTCTTTGGAACATAATCATGCTTTACAACATATACTGCTTTGCCTGGTTGTCTATTTATCACCTCAAGCAACTCGCTTACGTCAGCTCTAAGCATCATATCGCAGTCAAAAAAAACTGAATATCCTTGGTATCCACTCAAGTATGGCACTAGAAATCGAGTGAACGAAAACTCATTTGACTGCTTCCCATCTCTTTCACGATTATAAATGCCCTTTAAATTCCGTGTATTAACAGGTATGATAGCAATTGGGATGGAACTATTGTCAATTATAGATTGCACCATGGTATGCCAAGCAACATTCTCCACAGGGTCGTATCCTATAAAGACTCTTAATATAGTATCATTCATATCTCACCTCAAAAAATAACATTAATTAATTATAACATGGAACAATATGATTAGAAAATTTTTAAGAAAGATCAAATGGAAAACCAACAAAGCACTAAATCTATTAGTCTTTAGAAACCAAATTATAAAAATTAGATCTTTAAAAGATACAGCAAAAAACAAGTCTATTTTTCTTGTAGGAAATGCACCCTCGTTGAAGCATTTGGATCTCAGCTTATTGATTAATAATGAAGTAGATTTCGCAACTGTTAATTGTGGGTTTAGAATATTTCCAAACAGCAAACCTAACTATCACTTTGTTGCCGATAGAGAAAGATTCTCTAATTTCCAGGATGAAATTTTATCTTGCAATGCCGAAATAATATTTCTTAGAAACAACTTTCCAAATATAGACAAAACCTACGTAGATAATAGAGTATTTCATATACCGTATACAAACGGTGGATTAAAGAAAAGAGGCTATCATTATGACATCAGCACTGGAATAGGCAATGATTCAAGTGTTCTTTTGTTTGCAGCACAAACATTAATTTATTTGGGGTATAGAAACATTATCATTATTGGGTGTGACTTGTCATACGACCCCAAACAAAAATATGCATATAAGATGTCTCAAGATGACCTGGAACATGAACAAAATAAAATCACACAAATGAAACGCCTAGATATGATGAATGGAAATGAAGAATTTAAAATTCTTCAAAATCATGCTAAGAGGTATGGAGTGAAATTTTATAATGCCGGACACGAGGGAAACCTTACATCCTTAGAAAGAATTAACATTCTACATGCGTATAAACTCTGTAAAAATCAGTAAGACTTTATCAGCGATAAATCATGTTTTTACAAAACACCTAGCTCGCAAACAAACAACCATGATAATAAATGTCATCATGGTTCTGTTTTGACTAAATGGAACATTAGTAAACGACCCTATAATATAAATTAACAAAACTACTATAAGCAAACTTGATTTTCTATCTAGAGAAACACCCTTAACAGCAAAATAAAATATTAAAATATAAAGAATTAAACCTATCAACCCAAACTTTGCCATGTGATCAATAAATGAATTATGAAAATGTGAATATCTAATCATGATATTACTAAAGTACCCTTTTTCTTCAAGAAAACTCTCTAGCGCCAAACTTAGTGTCTGACGGTTTTCACCATGTCCGAAAACAGGTCTCTCTTTAAACAAATATATACCTGCATCCCACATTTGCAAACGTTGGCCAAAAGAACTACTAAGATCACCCTTCTTTATAAGCTCAACTTCAGAATATGTATTCTCAAATCTCTTCTCTACCATATCATTATTAAACACACCCATTCCTAAAATTGATAAAAATACCAACATTAAAAATAAATAAGCTCGCCAACTAAATATATTCGTATAAAAAAAACCTTTGTTAAGATATAGGAAATACAAAAACAAAAGAACATACACAAAGTAAAGATTTCTCGTACCACTATAAAATGACATAATTATAAAAACAAATGATGCCAATATAAAAAAATACCTCATGTAATTATTAAAAACACTTGCGCCGCACATTGCTATAGCTGCATACAAACACATTATTGTGCCAAATGAAATTGGATTATGCCCCAAGCCAACACGTCCACTGTAATCTAAACCGTACACTTGATACATTACAAAAAAAGAGGCAATAGCTCCACCTATAAGAGCACCGAAATAAATGAACTTTTCATATAAACCATATTGTCGTATCATTAAGTAATAGAGTGCCCCAGCAATAAATTTTAAATACTTTTCTACACCACTATTTAATTGCATCTCCAATATATATATGTGTGATGCATGATATAACCCAAACAATAACCACGACACAAAGAAAAAATAATCATATTTCGTTAACTCTTTAAAATTAATAGTTGGCAACGCAATAATTGTAACCAATAGAATTAATGATGTTATTGAACTTACAGAACCTACAATCAAAAGTATCAAATACAAAAAAACCAATACGCTATTTATAAGCCTAACAAGTTCATGAAATTCAATTGAAATACCATTTATTCTTTTAGCAAGCTTATACATTAACATCTTCCAATATTGTTCATCCCAAGTAAATTTGAATCGTTCTTTCTATCATTGACCCAAGCAGCATTTTTTTATCAACTTTAGCATTAGTTTTTTTAGATAACGCATTTTTTGTAAATTTTACTAAATTATTTTTTTCCATGGAATTAACAAGACCCTCAGGAAACAACTCACCCAATATCTCCCCCACTCCCCCATGATCATATCCCACCACAGGCGTTCCAATACTTATGGCTTCAAGCACTGTTCTTCCGAAAGACTCTGGCTTTTTAGACAGTGACAACACAACATCAGAGATCGCATAAATTTCCCGCATATCACTTCGGTTACCGGTAAAGGTAATATCATTTTCTAAGCCTAGGGCTTTAACACGGACATACAGTTCCTGTGCATAAGCTTGTCGCTTGGGGTCTTCGCCACCCACAATCAAACCATGAACGGCTAAGTTTTGTTCCTTAAGTGAGTTAATCAAATCGATAAAGTCATGATGCCCTTTTAGTCGAGTCAATCGTCCCGGCAGTGTGAGGATTTTTTTACCCTCGAGCTGCGGGTATGTCTGCTTCCATTCTGTCATCCAAGTGACGGAAGGCAGGTATCCATGTGGAAACTCGGCTGGATCAATACCTCGATGAATAACGGTAACCTTATTCATATCGATTTTCGGATAGTTGTCGCGAATATAGCCCCAAACCGTATTGGATACCGCAATAACGCGTTCACCCTTACACATAATTTCACTGTAAGGTGAAACCGAGTAGAGTCCGTGCACGGTGGTAATAAATCGTGGTCGAGTATTTTCTGGCATTCCTCGCCAAGCTAGCCAAGCGACCCAAGCAGGCATACGAGATCTGACATGTAAAATGTCGGGCTTTTCATGTGCTAACCACCTCCTAAATGCCCAAACATGTCGCAAGGTAAATAGCGACTTTTTGCCCAAATCCCAAGTTATGTGTTGGCTACCTTCCATCTCTAATTGCTTGACCATACGACCACCCGCCGAGATCACCAAGGAGGTGTGACCGGCATCCACCAAGCCTTTTGCCACTTCAAGAGTACCACGCTCAACCCCACCGCCATTAAGATCGGGAAGTAATTGCACGACCTTGAGGGTTTTCATAACCGCATGTCCACCTGATCTGCGGGTAATACATATTTGATGTCATAGAGTAAATGAGGATCTTTACCCCAAGCATGAATGACATCCGCTCCCAAGGATTTAAACTCATCATGGGCGACCGCTAGCAAAATGGCATCATAGGTTCCGTCTTCGGGGTATTGAATAGGTGTGATCTGGTATTCAGCTTGCGCTTCTTCAACGGAAGCCCATGGATCATAAACATCTATATTTGCACCATAGCCAGAAAGCGTATGCAGAATATCGGTGATGCGAGTGTTTCTAAGATCGGGACAGTTTTCTTTAAACGTGAAACCCATAATCAAAATGCGACTACCTGATACATGGATACGCTTTCGTAACATCCCTTTAACTAGCTCATCTGCAACATAAGCGCCCATATTGCTATTGATCCGCCGCCCAGAAAGTATCACATCTGGAATATAACCGGCAGCTTGTGCTTTATAGGTTAGGTAATAGGGATCAATACCTATACAGTGTCCGCCAACTAAACCTGGCCTAAAGGGCATAAAGTTCCACTTAGTACCCGCTGCCTCTAACACTTCTTCTGTATCGATACCTAATTTATTAAAGATAATGGCGAGTTCATTAACGAGTGCGATATTCAAATCACGCTGAGTATTTTCGATTACCTTTGCCGCTTCTGCGACACGGATACTACTGGCTTTGTGAGTACCGGCAATAATGATTTCACCATAAAGAGCATCCACTAAGTCCGCAATCTCAGGCGTTGAACCTGAGGTTACTTTTTTGATGGTTGTCACTCGGTGCACTTTGTCACCAGGGTTAATTCGCTCTGGACTATAGCCTGCAAAAAAGTCTTTGTTGTATTTCAGTCCAGACACCTGTTCAATAACAGGAATACAATCTTCCTCTGTCGCACCTGGATAAACCGTAGATTCATAAATCACAATATCGCCAATACTAACGACCTTCCCCAGAGTCTCGGATGCTTTTATCAACGGCGTTAAATCTGGTTGTTTTTGTCCATTTATTGGCGTCGGAACCGTAACTATATAAACATTACACTGCTGCAATGCTTCAATATCACTCGTAAAGCTAAGATGAGCAGCGGACTTCAGTTCTTCTGAGGACACTTCTAAGGTTGAATCTTCTGCCTTCTTTAACTCTTCTATACGAGATTGATTAATATCAAACCCTACCACAGAGCGATACTTACCAAACTCTACAGCAAGCGGTAAACCAACATACCCTAATCCAATAATACCCAATCGGATCTGATCTAATGTTAATTGGCTCATAGCCATCCTCGTTTTAAAATTTCTTCTGCACACCGATCCGCTTCATTGAATACACCGGACTTACTCAGTTGCAGTTTTTGAGTCCACTGGGAATAGAGGGTAATTGTACCTTCTTCAGCCAAACCTTGTATCCCTCGCGTTAGTCTATTGGATTGGCGCTCTTGCACGTCTAAAACGCCGACGGCGCACCCTGCTGTTAAGGCTTCATAAACCATTGAGACACTATCGGCAGTCACCCAAGCATATTCGGTCGTTGCCAGTTGCGCTGCTAACCAACCTTGAGGTGTTTTCGTATGAGGGACAAAGGTTACATTTTGAAGAGCGTAAAGTCTGTTTAGTGTTGAATCAGGGGTGCGCCGCGATGTAGTGATTAACCAATCTTGTTGATCTTTAGTAAGAATATCATTCAATTGATCGAATAAACTTTGTTCATCCCAATGGTGGTGCTTGGAAGGTCCACCAATAAGGATAATGCCGGTATTGGGCTTTTTACTATCAGGACGCATAGGATTTAAAGCGCCTCGAGTTGCAATAATATTCCGTGCAGATGTGGGTTGATCATGTGCTGGTATCAGACATAGATCAAACCAACTGGGAGGAAAACTTGGTTTCATCAAAACCAGCGTTTTGACTTTTAAGCGCCAACCGAGTGTCAGTGCAGTGAAATGGGTCGAGTGCCCTGCACAGACAATCATACTGGGTGGTGCTTGAGTGTGTAGAGTTGAAATTTCATCTGGCAGCGCGAAGCCCATTGCCAACAACATATTCTGATGAGGTGTAAATGGCGCTATGGTTTCAACCTGCAAACTGGGACGCAATCGTTGCAAAGCATCACAAAGTCCTAACGACTGATTGAAATGCCCCTGTTTTCCATCACTAATAATCCAGACTACACTCACTGCTCACACTACTCTATACCGAGATAATCCTTAATCATACCAGCCGATCGAGTAAAGCCACAGTCTCCACTTAAATTTGCACTAGCAAGGTGCCAGACAATTCCCTTTAGGGGTCGGTATGATTACAATCGATGATTCTTTATAGGGTGTAACCCAAAAATTCATCTGTTCTAGCTTCTTGAGGATATATTCATGGCTGCTGCATTCGGTACCGTTTTCATGCCTGAAATGGCGATCACTTGGTTTGATGGTGCAAACTGGAGTGTGCCGGAGATGGTCAGCAGCGATAGCCTCACGCTTCACCCTGGCGCTCATGTTTTACATTACTCCAGTACCTGTTTTGAAGGCTTAAAAGCATTTCGCCATGAAGATGGTTCAGTGAACATTTTCCGTATGGATCGAAATATTGCTCGTCTTTCACAAAGTTCTGACCTACTAGGTTTACCTCATCTGAATGCTGATGTCGTTGCACAGATGATTAAAGATACCGTGGCTCGCTTTGCAGACGAAGTGCCAGCACCTCCGGGATCACTGTATATTCGCCCGACTCACATTGGTACTGAACCCGCTATCGGTAAAGCAGCCGTACCTTCTGATAAGTCATGCTTTTATGTGCTTGTATCACCCGTAGGCGATTACTTTGCCGGTGGTGATAAGGCGCTTCGATTGTTGCTGGAAGACCAAGGGATGCGCTGTGCTCCTCATATGGGCATGATTAAAAGTGGCGGTAACTACGCCAGCGCTTTACAACCGATCATGAAAGCTCGTCAAAGCGTTCAGGCTGATCAAGTACTCTTCTGCCCAGGTGGTGACGTGCAGGAAACGGGCGCGGCTAACTTTTTGCTGATTGATGGTAATGAGATTATTACTAAAGCGCTGGATCAAAGCTTCCTGCACGGCGTTACCCGTGACTCTATCCTGACCCTAGCTCGCGATATGGGAATGGATGTTCAAGAGCGTGAGTTAACCGTTGCTGAGTTGCTTGAACGTGCAGCAAAACCTGGTTGCGAAGCTGCGCTATCAGGTACAGCAGCAGTTCTAGCACCCGTAGGCACTCTCATTTATCAAGGGAAGGAATATGCTGTGGGTCATGGTGGCGTTGGTGAGACGACGCGTAAGTTGCGCAAAGCTCTTAACGATATTCAATGGGGTCAAGCTGAAGACACACACGGCTGGTTAACTCGCGTATAACGCTTGAACGAAGGCAGAGTAACCAACTCTGCCTTCATTCCCTACCTTCCTATCCTTTTAAAAACTCGGCTCTAGAAGCTGAATAAGCCCATCAGCTTTGCATCACCTTTTGCCATATCTCTACTACCTGCTCTCGGTGCTGGTTTAACACAGCATCCGCTACCACACTATTCGATTGTTCTTGTAGTGCCTGACGATGACCGACTGAGCGAAGCACACGATAAGCCTCTCGTAAGGTTTCAGCGTCTACCGCGGTCAGCAGTTGATGTGCTTCAATCGCATCCAAAATTCTGATGTTATCAGTATAAGTAACCAGATCTGAAAACTGCCATGCATGGTTTAACACTAAAAACTGCGCCATAAACTCAATATCAACGATGCCTCCTCGATCTTGCTTAAGATCAAATTGATCCGCAGATGAATTTGCTAAATGAGCTCTCATCTTTTCTCTCATCGAACAGACCTCATCAAGCAGGGTTGTGGAGTCGCGCTGCTGCATTAAAATAGCCGCTCTTGTTTGCTCAAAACGCTTCGCTAGCGCTGGGCTACCGGCGACAACTCTCGCTCTAACCAATGCTTGATGTTCCCATGTCCAAGCCTCATTACGCTGATATTTTTCAAACGCATTTAAACTGGAAACCAATAAGCCAGAATTGCCTGACGGCCTTAAGCGCATATCGATCTCATACAACTGACCGGATGTCGTAAAGGTGTTCAACAGGTGAATCATCTTTTGCCCAAGACGGTTAAAGAACACCGGATTCGGTACGGATTTTTCACCGTCGGTATTCAAATCAGGATCACCATCATGAATAAATACAAGGTCTAAATCAGAGCCGTAAGACAACTCTATACCGCCCATTTTACCGTAACCCACGACGATAAAATCAGGGTCACATGGCTCGTCAGCGGTTCGCATCGGCACTCCATGCTTATCGACCAAACTCTTCCAAGCACTTTGCAAAACGGCTTCGAGCAACGTTTCTGCCAACCAGGTTAAGTAATCACTCACTTTCATCAACGGCAACGCGCCGGTTATATCGGAGGCCGCTACTCGTAACACATGCGCATGACGGAAATATCGCAGAGTTTCCATTAACTGCTCTACATCATCCTCGGGTACACGCAATAGTTGCTGCGTTAATTCAGCTTGTAGGCGGGTTTTATCGGGCGGCGTAAAGAGTGTTCGAGGATCGATCAACTCATCGAGTAATACCGGCTGTTTCGCTAACAAAGCCGCAAACCAGGCACTTGCTGAGCAGAGGTTGACTAACTGCTGCATTGCACCTGGATTTTCAGCTAACAGCACCAAGTAAGCGGAGCGACGTAAAACCGATTGAATTAGCTGAAGCACTCGCTCTAGCGTCACTTCAGAGTTATCACAACGTCCAACCACTTCTAACAAGGGTGGCAATACATTTAATAAGCGTGTTTTAGCCACCTGTTGCAACATCTGCATCGCTTTGGAATGTAATAAACCTTGCAGATGCTTTAATCCCAGCTCAGGTTCAGCAAAGCCTTTTCCCAACAGAAAAGCGAGCGCTTCTTGTTCATCCAACTCTTCAGCTAACAGACTCAGCCATTGCGCTTCATCAGCAACATCGATTGCTTCCTCATCTTCATCTGCAGGTGCGATAACATCGGCAAAGTGACGCGAAACCGCTTGGCGGTGCAGGCTTAATTGCTCAGAAAAACGCTCCCAGTTATCAAAGCCCATGGCTAACGCGATGCGCGCCTGCCCGATAGGGTCTTGAGGTAGCTCTTGTGTTTGTTCGTCAGCGATTGCCTGGATAGCATGCTCGGCATTGCGCAGAAAAATATAAGCATCGGTCAACTCATTCACCGCCACTTGCGGCATACCGACGTAGTCAGGCAATAAGGGTAATATTCGCAGCAATTCGCGTTGCTGTAGATCGCGATCTCGTCCACCACGAATCAACTGAAAGGCCTGGGCAATAAATTCCACTTCACGAATACCACCTGAGCCTAACTTTACGTTCTGTTCTAAGCCTTTTCGACGAACTTCTCGATTAATCATCTGCTTCATATCACGCAGTGATTCAAACGCGCTAAAGTCGATATACTTGCGATAAACAAAAGGACGAAGCTGTCTTATCAACTCTTCCCCTGCCTCAAGATCACCGGCAACCACTCGCGCCTTGATCATGGCATAACGCTCCCAATCACGGCCTTGCTCTTGGTAATAGTTCTCCATGGCCGCAAAGCTAATTGCTAAGGGACCGGCCGAACCAAAGGGCCTGAGTCGCATATCCACTCGAAAGACGAACCCTTCCACTGTGTGATTATCGAGTGCTTGAATCAATTTCTGCCCTAAGCGAATGAAGAAGTCTTGGTTTTCAAGCGGGTTAGATGGATGATCCGTTTCACCTGATGACGGAAAGCAAAACATTAAATCGATATCGGATGACAGGTTTAACTCATTCGCGCCCAGTTTACCCATACCCAAAACGACCAGACGCTGAGGAACAGGTTCCGCTCCCGTCGTGAATGACATCGGTACCCCCCATCGTTTGCAGGCACGCTGGTAAAGCCAATCCAAGGTTCTATCAATACAGGCATCTGCAAGGCGAGATAGATCTTGGGTGGTTTCACGCATATCAGATCGACGTGTTAAGTCGCGCCAAATAATTCTGACCATCTCATAATGACGAAAACGTCTTAACTGCTGATGCAGGAGATTTTCGTCATTGACGGCCTCTAATAGCGCATTTAATCGATCGACATAGGTTGTTGCTGTATAGCTGCTCAACAGATCTTGCTGATCAACCAGTCGTTCTAACCACTCAGGTCGACGGATTAATTGTTCTGCCACAAAGTCGCTTACTGCCAGAACGCGACATAACTCCTCACGCAAATCATCTGTTAACTGAGATAACTCAACTAGCTTGGGTTGGAGTGCGTCTAATGATTTATCAACAACTGGCTGAAGCAATGAAGGCAAGTACTCAAGTAAACGACTTTCGGACATATCTCATCTCTCGCAGTAAAGGCAGGACAGTGTTTAGCATAACAGAGATTCTCAAACTGAAGCACTCTTGAGCTTGATCAAGTAGATGACACTTAATTGACATATTTATGACAGTTTTACTACATAAACTCAGTTATGACCCCTATAATTCATAAGACTTTAACAGGTCTCCTAACTTATTTTTGGTTAGGCTTTCAAACCAACACAGGCCAGTCGCTGATGGTGAGTAATAACCCGATCCTGAAAATGTTTGCACGCTCTCCTTTTAAACCTATGCAAGAGCACTTTACGAAATCGCAACAAGCAGCAGTCGCACTCAAGCCTTTTTTACAAGCGGTATTGAACAATGATTGGCAAACAGCCAAAACCATTCAACATTGTATCGCTGTGATTGAAGGCGAAGCTGACGAAATGAAGCGGGATATTCGTCAGAACCTCCCCGGTAATCTTTTTCTGCCCGTACCGCGGGGTGACCTGCTAGACCTACTCAGAGTACAGGATAAAGTCGCCAATCGAGCTAAGGACATTTCGGGCATGATGCTCGGTCGACAAATGCAAATTCCGCAAGCGATTCAAGCCGAACTAGTTGATTTTTTAGACACCTCTATTCAGACAACCGCACAAGCCGTCATTGCCCTTAATGAATTGGATGAACTCCTTGCTGCTGGTTTCAGAGGTCATGAAGTAAAAATTGCCGAAAAATTAATTGATGAATTGGACCGGCTTGAACACGTCAATGATGAACATGAGCGCGCCCTCCGTAACTCTCTGTTTTCGATCGAACGAGACATCTATCCGGTCGATGTGATCTTTTTGTATCGAATCATTGATGATATTGGTGATCTTGCCAATTACGCACAGCATGTTGGCAGCCGTTTACAGCTGCTGCTCGCACGATAACGATAAAATACGCGAGACGTTATGGACGTATTAGCTCAGCACGGTACTATTTTAATCATTTTAGCCTGTATCTTTGCCTTCTTTATGGCCTGGGGTGTTGGAGCGAATGATGTTGCCAACGCCATGGGTACCTCAGTTGGCTCTAAAGCCATTACCTTGAAGCAAGCGATTGTCATTGCGATTATTTTCGAGTTTGCAGGTGCTTATTTAGCCGGCGGGGCCGTAACCTCTACCATAAGAAGTGGCATTACTGATGCTGGACTCTTGGCAGATTCACCGGATCTGCTGGTGTTTGGCATGATGTCCGCTCTTTTAGCTGCGGGTATTTGGTTATTGATCGCCACCTACTTTGGCTGGCCAGTTTCTACGACGCATTCCATTATCGGTGCGATTGTCGGCTTTGCTGCCGTTGGTATCTCGGTGGATGCTGTTCAATGGAGCAAAATCTGGACTATCGTTGCCAGCTGGGTGATATCACCCGTTACCGCTGGATTTATCTCATTCTGGTTGTTTCGCAGCGTGCAGTTTTTTATTTTCAGCACCGATGATCCTTTGGCTAACGCTAAGCGAGTTGTACCCTTCTACATCTTTTTAGTTGGCTTTATTATCGCCATGGTGACCTTTACCAAAGGTCTTACCCACATCGGTCTGGATATGACCTTTGCTCAAAGCAGTTTGGCCTCTGCAGGGATTGGCGTTATCGCCATGCTGATTGGCATTCACATGATCAAAAAATTGCACTTTAAACAGTCTGATGACAAGAGTTTCCATTTCACCAATGTAGAAAAGATTTTTGGTATTTTGATGCTATTTACCGCCTGCGCCATGGCCTTTGCCCATGGTTCAAATGATGTCGCTAATGCGGTGGGACCCTTAGCAGCGGTGGTTAGCGTAGTGCAATCCGGTGGTGAAGTGGCTGCCCGCTCAGTGATGCCTGCGTGGATTTTACTATTAGGCGGTATCGGCATTGTGGCCGGGTTGGTAATGTATGGACATAAAGTGATTGCGACTGTCGGTCAAAATATTACAGAGTTGACACCTAGCCGAGGTTTTGCGGCAACGCTAGCGGCTGCCGCTACCGTGGTGGTGGCTTCTGGAACGGGGTTACCCATTTCCACGACACACACCTTGGTCGGCGCAGTATTGGGAGTTGGTCTTGCGCGAGGCATGGCAGCACTGAATTTACGCATTATTGGCACCATTTTTATCTCTTGGATTGTCACTTTACCGGCTGGAGCCTTCCTCTCTATCATAATCTTCTTTATCCTAAGCGCCATATTCCTCTAAATTAAAGGACAGGTTCTTCAGTGAGTAAGCAAGATAACGACCAGTACATTGACTGGTTTAGACATTCATCACCCTACATCAATGCGCATAGAGGCAAGACCTTTGTGTTGATGCTGGGTGGTGAAGCCTTAGCTGATCCCAACCTGACTCATATCGTTCATGATGTCGCCTTGCTTAGCAGTCTCGGTGTGCGCTTGGTGATCGTCTTTGGCACCCGCCCACAGATTGAAGAACGCTTGCAAAAACGGGGCATTCCAACACGACTGCATCATCATCAACGTATCACTGATGCGGCAACGCTTGAGTGCGCTATTGAAGCGGCGGGAGTCTTAAGAACACTACTGGAATCACAGTTTTCTATGGGACTTTCCAATACGCCAATGCATGGTGCGCGAATCCGCGTGTGTAGTGGAAATTTTGTCACGGCTCGTCCAGCAGGTGTCGTTGATGGTGTTGATCTGGGTCACACCGGTGAACTGCGCCGTGTAGATCACCAAGCGATTCGTCGCCAACTGGATATGAACAATATCGTTTTGATTTCCAATCTTGGCTTTTCACCCACTGGCGAGGTGTTTAACCTCTCTTCGGAAGAGGTAGCTACACAGACAGCCATCTCACTGAGTGCGGATAAACTGATTCTATTTGGAAGCGAAGGCGGTATTACCGACAGTCATGGAGATTTACGCAGTGAGCTGCTTGCTGCAACGGCGCGTCGCTGGGTGACACAGTACCTAGCTGGCATTGAAAACCCTGCTGAGGCTCATACAGAGACTGCTCGATTACTACAAGCCGCAGCAGATGCCTGTGAAGAGGGAGTTCCGCGCTGTCATCTGATCAGTTATCAACGTGATGGTGCCCTGATTGCCGAACTATTAACTCGTGACGGCTCCGGCACGATGATTGTGCGCGAATCTTATGAGCAGATACGTACAGCAGAGATTGATGATGTCGGTGGTATTTTAGAGCTGATTGCTCCGTTAGAAGAAAAAGGGATACTCGTTCGTCGTTCACGCGAGCGCTTGGAAATGGAAATAGAACGCTTTACCATAATTGAACGTGACGGTGCCATTATTGGCTGCGCCGCTCTCTATCCTTTCCATGAAGAACAGGTCGGTGAGCTCGCCTGTGTCGCAATCGATCATCATTATCGCGGTGGTGAGCGTGGAGATCGCCTGCTGGCTGCCTTAGAAGATCGCGCTAAAACCCTCGATCTATCAAAGCTGTTTGTATTGACGACACGCACCGCTCACTGGTTTATCGAGCGTGGCTTTAAAGAAGCTTCATTGGATGAGTTACCGGGTGAAAAGAAAGCCTTGTACAACTTTCAACGTAACTCTAAGGTCTTTTTCAAACCCTTGGGTTAATGAACAAATATCAATCTAAGCTAGGCGTAGGCAACATCATTCTAAATCTAGCTCCCTGCAAAGTCGGGGAGCTATCCACCTCTAACGCACCACCATAGCTACTTAAAATATCGACAACAACGGCTAAACCTATCCCCTGACCCGAGGTAGAGGTATCGATACGCTTGCCTCTTTCTAAAATAACTTTGGCTTGATTGGGCATCACACCTTGACCATCATCCTCGACAAATAACAATATTCCATTGCCCGTTGGACAGGAGCTAACTCTGACAATTTTCTCGCCATACTTACAGGCGTTTTCCATTAAATTACCGACTAACTCCATTAAATCACGCTCATCTCCATAAAAAAGCGCATCTTCAGCTACGTCATTTTCTATTTGTAAGCTTTTTTCGGTATAAACCTTGGTCAGCACACCCGCTAAGCGTTGAACAATCGGCCGAACATTGACCGGCTTGGCGGCCAAGCCACCTTTACTCTTCACTGCACGCGAAAGTTGATACTGTACAATTTGATTCATCCGCTGAGTTTGGTCTTCTACTAAACGGCGATAGGCTTCTGGTGACAGATTTTCATTACTAGCGCCATGAATAACCGCCAAAGGCGTTTTCAGGCTATGCGCCAAATCAGCAAGGGTATTGCGATAGCGTTCACGCTGCTGACGCTCAGTTAAGATCAGTTGATTCAAGTTATCCGTCACTGGCTGCACTTCTTTCGGATAGCGCCCCGTTAAGCGATCCGCTTCACCTTTCTCAATCAATCTTAAATCACCCGCCAAACGATTGAGTGGGCGCAAGCCCCAGCGAAGAATAATGTACTGCATACTCAAGGCTAAAATTAACACCCCCAATAATGATCCCCATAAGCGGGTACTGAAGGCACGCATCTGTTCTTTCAAGCGCTCATCAGTGCGCAACACCGAAATATTAAATAATCGTTCTTCAGATGCGGCTAGCCAAATAACAGGATACTGTAATAGATAAAGCCCATCGCTTTTTAGATAGCGAAAAATAACCTGGCCTGGTTCCGGAATGCTTTGGCCGGTCATATCAAATAAGCTGGCAGGCAAGATAGCGGCAGATTCTGACTGCCAAAGCAGTTCGCGCTGATCATTGCTAATAAAGGCATACACACCCGACCCCGGCTGCGTTAACGCAGGTTCAGGTAGCATATTGGGAATGGTTAGCCCTTTATCATCCAGTTCTGCTAAACCCAATAAAAGATACACTTGAAGCTGAGCTTGAGAGCGCTCAGAAGAGACTAAACTGTCGTAATGAGCACGCTGGAGAATGACAACAGCAATCACCAAAATAAACGGTAAAATAACCAGAGAGGCGAAAAATAGTCTCGATTTAAGCGACTTAGGCAGATAACGACGTATCAAGAGGACGCTAGCTCCGGATTAAATCGGTAGCCCAAACCTCTCACAGTCAAAATAGGTTGTAAGGTTTGCTCAGGATCGAGCTTTTGCCGTAAGCGGCGAATAAAGACTTCCAACACATTACTGTCTCGATCGAAGTCTTGATGGTACAGATGTTCGGTTAACTCAGCTTTAGAGATAGTTTTACCCGCATTCATCATCAGGTATTCGACAGTACGGTACTCGTAACTAGTCAGACGAACCTCATCACCATTCAGCTGTACGACTCGGCTAACCGTATCTAATGTCAGCGGACCAAAACTTAGCTTAGGCTTGGAGTGACCCGCAGCTCTGCGCACCAAAGCGTTGAGTCTTGCGGTTAACTCTTCAGGTTGAAAAGGTTTAACCAAATAATCATCTGCACCACTTTCTAACCCTTCGACCTTATCCTGCCAATGGCCTCTGGCGGTCAAAATCAATACCGGAAAATCCCGTTGCGCTTCACGCCAACCTCGAATCACTTCTAATCCTGAAAGCTCTGGCAAACCCAAGTCAACGATAGCGATATCAAACTCATACTCTTTACCCAGAAACAGGGCATCTTTCCCTGTTTCACACTCTTCTACGGTATAGCCTTTATCACTCAACTGAGTGAAAAGCTGACGCCTTAGATCTTGATCATCTTCAACTATGAGTGCTTTCATACCACCAATCCAAAATTATTTCGGTCATCGATATTAAGGGTTAAGAATAGTGCCATCTTCAGGATCAACCATTACATCGCGAACACGTCCTTCGTTAACAACACGAATAACAAAAACTTTCTTATCCTCAACGTCAGTCTCTTCAGCCTTTACCACTTGACCACCATAAGCTTGTTGAGCAATTTCAGTTGCCTGCTTCACACTGGTAACAGGCTCAGCTAACACTGTTACTGCGACCAAGAACAAAGCTATCAACAGATACTTATACACTGGCCCTAAAACATGTTTTTGCCCTACGGACATTAGGGTTCCTCCGGCTGCATTAATTTGACACCTCACCATTATTCAAACAGGTTAACCTAACTGAAATGAACTGATGATTAACAGAGAAAATCTACTGTTGATAAGCATCAATCTTTTGATGACTGTTGTCGTTTAACCTCACGGATGGAAAGAATGACAAAGCGAACGTTGTAAACCAATCCAATGACAACGGCTAGAGCAGCCGACAATATAAAGACAATTCCTAAGGTGGGCGATCCAGCATATTGTCCAATCCATAAACTCGCCACAGCGAGGATACTTAAAGGTATACCTGTAAACATGCAAAAACGCAGTAGCTTGTCTCGACGTATAGACTTCTTGTCGATTTTTATTGTCATAAATACTCAGTCCAAAGCTAATAAATAAAGAGCAGCATAAGTGGATGTCAGGTTTTGTTCAACCCTATTAAAACCCTGTGACTGACACCTGACAGGAATCTGATATACTCGCTCTACGCTTATAAAGACCCTGTCAACCTGCATAGATTTTAAGGAAAAGCCAATGCCTGAGTACCGCTCCAGAACCTCTACCGCTGGTCGCAATATGGCGGGAGCCCGCGCCCTTTGGCGTGCTACCGGCATGAAAGATGAAGACTTTCACAAACCTATTATTGCCATCGCCAACTCTTTTACCCAATTCGTTCCCGGCCATGTTCACCTCAAAGACATGGGACAATTGGTTGCACGTGAAGTTGAGAAGGCAGGCGGTGTCGCCAAAGAATTCAACACCATTGCTGTAGACGATGGGATCGCCATGGGCCATGACGGTATGCTCTATTCACTCCCGTCTCGTGACATTATCGCTGACTCCGTAGAATACATGGTCAATGCACACTGTGCTGATGCGCTGATCTGTATTTCTAATTGTGACAAAATTACCCCGGGAATGTTGATGGCCGCGATGCGCCTCAATATTCCTGTAATTTTCGTCTCTGGTGGCCCAATGGAAGCAGGTAAAACCAAGCTTTCTGAGCACAAGCTGGATCTGGTTGATGCCATGGTTATTGCCGCAGACGATAGCGCCTCTGACGAGATGGTCGCAGAGTATGAACGTTCTGCCTGCCCTACCTGTGGTTCATGTTCTGGTATGTTTACTGCTAACTCGATGAACTGTTTAACCGAAGCTTTAGGGCTTTCACTGCCAGGTAACGGAACAACCCTAGCCACTCATAGCGATCGTCGTCGCTTATTTGAAGAGGCAGGCCACAGAATTGTTGCGTTGGCTAAGCGCTACTATGAAGGTGATGACGAGTCAGTATTGCCGCGCAATATTGCTAACTACAAAGCCTTCGAGAACGCCATGTCTTTAGACATCGCCATGGGTGGTTCAACCAATACCATTCTGCATCTGCTGGCCATTGCGCTAGAAGGTGAACTTGAATTTACCCTTACCGATATTGATCGCTTATCACGCGTGGTTCCGCAACTGTGTAAAGTAGCACCCAACACACCTAAATATCATATTGAAGATGTCCATCGTGCTGGTGGTATTTATGCCATTTTGGGCGAGTTAGATCGTGCTGGAAAACTGCATACCGACATCCCGACAGTTCACAGCAACACCCTAGCGGAAGCGCTAGATCAGTGGGATATCATGCGTAACCCAACACCCGAAGTGATGGAATTCTACAAAGCAGGTCCTGCGGGCATTCCCACACAAACAGCCTTTAGTCAGTCCACACGCTGGCCAACACTGGATGGCGATCGTCAAAACGGCTGTATTCGCAATCTTGAAAACGCTTTCTCTCTGGAAGGGGGACTTGCGGTTCTTTTTGGCAATATTGCTGAAGATGGCTGTGTCGTCAAAACGGCTGGGGTTGACGATTCCAACCTTCTGTTTGAAGGTCCCGCTCATATCACTGAATCTCAAGACCAAGCGGTTGAGCATATCTTGAATGATAAAGTAAAAGCGGGTGATGTGATGATCGTTCGTTATGAAGGACCTAAAGGGGGTCCAGGTATGCAAGAGATGCTTTACCCCACCTCTTATCTAAAATCCAAAGGACTGGGTAAAGCCTGCGCGTTGCTCACCGATGGTCGTTTCTCTGGAGGTACATCCGGGCTATCTATTGGACACGTTTCACCAGAAGCGGCTTCTGGCGGTGCAATAGGTTTAGTCAGAAATGGCGATTCTATCTGTATCGACATTCCTAACCGCAGCATCAATGTGCTGATCTCTGATGAAGAATTGGCAAAACGTCGTGCAGAACAAGACGCATCAGGCTGGAAACCCGCCATGGACAGACCTCGTAAAGTCTCTGCGGCGCTAAAAGCCTATGCTAAACTGGTGACTTCAGCAGATAAAGGCGCAGTTCGCGATCTGACTCTACTAGATTAAGCTACACACTAAAAAGGGGCTACCTGTCTGGTTAGCCCCTTTAATGTTGTTAATACTTAACGACGAATTTCTTACTGCATTACATCCAGCACTTGTTCAGCCCACTTTAAACTATGACGATAAGAGACTTCGTAAAACTGTGACGGCAGTAGCTTTTTCAATTCACGGAATTCGCCACGCTCATAGACTTCAACCTCACTGAGAAGCAAGCCAGGCTGGCCTTGATGATGAGTTAGCGCATCTTTAACGGACTGCTGTAACGGCACTTCACTTAACAGATCTTCCATTTTCATATCCATCATCACATCCAATTGCGATAACAGCCCCACGATGAAGCACTCCATGGGATCATTGTAATCGAGCATCTCAGCTAGCAACTCACACATTCGGCCACGCACCAGCATGGTTCGAGTTAACTCGGTTGGTTTGCCATTGTCACTTTTCGCTAGAAATAGCATAACCCAGCGGCGAACCTGATCCATACCCAATAGGGCAATGGCGTGAGATAGTGAGTTAATCTCGCGACGCAAATTCACGGCGGCAGAGTTGACGACGCGTAAAATTTTATACGTCAACTCAGGATCTTTCAGTGCCATTTGCTCGACGGATTGAGCCGTAGCGTTAGGATTTTGTAGTTCATGTAAGACTTGCATCAACAAGATCTTATTACCCGATATCTTCTTACCACGTACCAAGTCTGGCTTACTCAAAAAGTAACCCATATAAAGCGCAAAACCCATTTCAAGACAGCGTCGAAACTCATCTTGAGTTTCAACCTTATCTGCCATCAATTCTAGGTTAAATGGCTTAAGCTTTTGCACTAACGAAGGAATACGATCTAAGCCTATCAGCTGAATGTCTAACTTCAACACATGGATAACTTTCAGCAGTGGATGAAGCCTTGTGTCTGATGGATCAAAGCCTGCCAAAGCCAAACGATAACCTTGTGAAGCAAGCTCCTTTAAACGTTCAATCAAACGTGGTGTAACTTCCGTGTGAGACAACAATTCCAGAACAAACATATGCCTAGGAAAATCAGGTAACTGATCGTCTAAAATAACCTTATCAGTCAGCTTAATAAAAAAAGGAACGGGGGATTGCGACGCCTTACTATGAGAACTATAGGAGTTAACTAACACTGACAGGGTAGCATCGTCATCCTTTAAACCGCTCACAAAGTTGCCATCTTCATCCCTAAATAACAATTCGTAAGCGGCCACATCCTGGCTTTTAGTATAGATAGCTTGACGCGCCATCAGCACTGGCAAGCCTAGATCCTGATCTTCCATCTTTTTTTCGCTCACAAAGCTAACTCCATTATTATGCTGGAAGTGGTGTTAATCATCTGTAGCATATACAAAAAACCTACTTTATGTCACTAGCCATTACTACACTGAGTATTTAACATGGGTTAAACTCAACATGACCTAACAGTAGTCAGAGTAACACACTAGATGAACTTTCAAACCGACAACCCCGCTAATGAATTACACACCTTGCGCGATTACATTCGCTGGGCGATGACGTGCTTTAAACAGGCCAATTTATTTTACGGGCACGGAACCGATAATCCATGGGATGAAGCTGTTCATTTAGTTCTGAACGCTGTCCATCTGCCTTGGGATGCTAGTCATCACGTATTAGATGCACGCCTTACAACTCAAGAAAAACAGCGTATTTTAACCTTTATTCGCCGCCGAACTGAAGAACGTATACCACTGCCCTATATCACTGGCGAAGCTTGGTATATGGGCATTCCTTTTTATGTCGATCAGCGAGTCCTCATTCCCAGATCACCTATCGCGGAATTAACCGAGCAACTTTTTTCACCTTGGTTAAGACCGGGCCCTGTCGATCATATCCTCGATTTGTGTACCGGTAGTGGTTGTATAGGCATCGCTTGTGCCTATCAGTTCCCTGAGTCGCAGGTAGATCTAGTCGATATATCAACCGATGCGCTTAAAGTTGCTCAGAAAAATATTGAACGCCACGAACTGACTCATCGTGTTCATGCGATTGAAAGTGATCTCTTCGCTGGATTAAGTGGCAAACGTTATGACCTGATTGTCAGCAATCCTCCTTATGTTGATTTAGCTGACTTTAACTCGATGCCTTCAGAATACCAGCACGAACCTAAATTAGCCCTGACATCAGGCAGTGATGGCCTAGATATTACCCGCAAAATTTTGCGTGAAGCCAGTCAATACCTCGCAGAAGATGGTTTACTGGTCGTCGAAGTTGGTAATAGCGAACAACATATTATTGATCAGTTTCCTCAAATACCCTTTACTTGGGCTGAATTTGAAAAAGGTGGAAATGGTGTGTTCCTGTTAACTGCTGAAGAATTAGCCCAATATGCCAGATATTTTTAGTGCAGATTGATTAAACGCTTAGATCATAATCCCCTAAAGAACGACTAGGTTTTATTGTTAAAGCGCTTAATTAACGACAAACAGTCACTTAGACTGACTGGCTTAGTAAATAGATAACCTTGGTAACGATGGCAACCGTATGCAGACAGAAGACTTAGTTGCTCTTCTGTCTCTACGCCTTCAGCGATAACTTCGATAGACAACGCCTGACCCATCGCAATAATCGTTTGGATAATGACCGTATCTTCAGGATCGTCAACAATGTCTCGCACAAACGATTGATCGATTTTTATCTGATCTAAGGGTAAGCGCTTCAAGTATTGTAATGATGAGTAACCCGTACCAAAGTCATCCATGGCAAAGGTAATACCCTTAGCCCGCAACGCCTTCATTTTCCGAATCGCTTTCTCAACATTTTCGAGAAGAATGGATTCCGTCAATTCAAGTTTTAATTTATCTGCTGGAGCACCGGTTTGTTCAATAATGCTCAGTACCATCTCAACAAAATTTTCCTGGCGGAACTGTTTGGCACTGACGTTAACAGCAAGTTGCATATGCCTTAACGAAGGGTTGAACTGCCAATTGGACAATAATTTACAAGCTGACTCTATTACCCACTTACCAATCGGCACTATCAAACCACTCTCTTCTGCTAGTGGTATAAAATCTAAAGGTGAAATCAACCCTTTTTCAGGATGCTGCCAACGCATTAAGATTTCAGCACCGACAGGCTTTGAATGCTCATCAAACTGAAGTTGATAGTGCAAAATCAATTGTTCTAGATCTAAAGCAGAGCGAAGCTCGCTTTCTAATTCCGCTACTCTGTTGATCTCAGCTTGAATATTAGGATCATAGAAAGACACTGTTCCTGGACCGGTATCCTTGGCTTGATACTTAGCGACTTCTGCTTGACTAAGAAGCGTTTCTACCCCGATATGTCGATCGGAAAACAGCACGATACCCATACTTGCTGTCATGAAATGTCCATGACCATCAATAAAATACTCTCGGCTGAGTCCAGCACAAATTCGCAGCGCTATCCGTTCAGCTTCTTTTGCCGCTTCCGATTGTTGTTTTTGTGGTAGCTCAAAAAAGATAGCAAACTCATCGCCACCGACACGCGCAAGAAGATCGCCCTCTCTCAGCATTTGGTTCAAATGTTTAGTCACTTCAATTAATAAATGATCGCCCGCTTGATGGCCTCGAACATCATTGATCACTTTGAAGCGATCTAAATCTAACCATAAGAGCGCATGAAAATTATTCACTCGCGCTCCTGTCCCTACAGCATACTGAAGTTGTTCCTGTAAAAAACGACGATTGGGAAGCTCAGTCAACGCATCATAAAATATTAAACGATGATTTTCTTCCTCGGCTTTAATACGCCGGACCATATCATCGCGAAAACCTAGGATGACATTGGCAATACGGCCAAACTCTCCTGAAGAGCTGACTTGTAACCTTTCCATTTTGGGAAGGTGAATATCCGATTGTGAGTTATAAGACAGTTCACTTAGGGCATCGGCGATATCACGAACATGACCACTAATTCTAATCGCAATGATCAACACCGCAACGAATATCAAAGCGGCACCTAAAAGACTAAACACAAAAATTTGCACAAAGGCTTCTTCATGACGCTGACGGGCTTCTTTTTCTCGCTGCATCGTTCGCTCTGTAAGGAGCATGGCAATACGACCAGAAAAGATTGAAAATTGATTAAAGCTAGTTTGCGCTTCGGCAAAAAAAGTGTTGGCGGTATTTGGGTCAATCGCAGCTATTTCTGTTGCCATAATGACCAGTCTACGATATTCGGTAAACGATTGTCGTAAACCATTAACAGAATCATGGTTAACTTCCCGCAAAAGATTAGACGCTGCTAACACTTCAACTTGCTGCTCTATAGCAGCCAGATCATCCACAAGATGAGCATGCAGTCGATATAACCCGATATCACTTAAAGCGCCTTTCCGAGCAGAATCCAATGTATCAGATACTCGCTGATGAAGTTCAGAGATATCTCGTTTAAAAGTGGACTCTTGATGCAGTGTTAGTAAGTCACTGGCTTGAACATCGCTATTGATCAGATATTGCGACTTTAAACTTTTTAATGACAGCAGACCAATACCGAAAGAAAACACCAATACAGCGAATGCCGGAAGTAGAAACATCAGTAGTACTGTTTTTCCGGCTCGCATCTTAATTACTCGAGGTTAGGCAGTAACTCTGCCCAATGATCGGGTTCGATGGTCGCTATATATTCAAAGCCACCTTCATCACCTAAGGGTTTAAAAATGACTAAAGCCCCTTCAACTGGAAAATAATCCATCACCTCAACCAAGTTGGGACCATGTGCAACTAGGATACGATTTTCACCTAAAGACACATCTTCACTCAGTAAGGCTTGAGTCTTGGCGATAATGGGTATTTTTTCGTTCGATGTCAGCGCTGCAACATACATTAAATACTTTTCCACGGTAAAAGTATCAGTGCCGAATAAAATTTCGGTGGTTTCAACGGCTCTACATAGAGGACTGGTATAGATATTTCCTAATGGAAAACCGGCTAACTGAATGGCCTCAGCAACACCTGACATCAGTACTTTTCCCTGTTCGGTTAAGGGACGCTGGGTATTACAGTCGTTTAAATCGATAGGAACGTGATCAGGTCTAGATGAATCGGTCGGACCGTGTCGAATAAATAAAACGAAACCACCTTCACGCACCATCTGAAGATCTGTTGAAGTTGCTGGCACCACTAAAAAATCTTGTGCAGGTAACGACACACTACTCATGCTGAGCATAAGTAATAGAAAATAAAAAAATCGTTTCATTTTAAAAACCACTATAGAAAAGGGGTTATCATCAAGACTACTCAGAACAAACAACTAAATCAAATACTTCCTATTAATAAGTCACTCATAAGTTAAAACATTTTTCATAAATGACGCAAGACAACCTTAGTCTTCAGTGATCACTGACCATAGGCAACAACCCGATCTCTGCCGGATTCTTTGGCTTGATATAACGCTCTATCAGCACGAGCTAACACCATATCTGGATGACTGTCATCGATATACATGTGTGTACAGCCAATACTCACCGTTAAGGGAATCCTTTTATCATTGAAACTAAATACGGCTTCTCTGACCTGCTTGGTTAAACGATTAGCAAAACTCAACGCATGACTCAGCGAAGTATCCGGCAAGAGTAAAGCAAACTCTTCACCACCGACGCGAGCACAGAAATCACTGTTTCGTTGTGCATTGAGTAACAGTTCAGCAAAATCTTTCAGCACTTTGTCACCGGCAGCATGCCCATAGGTATCGTTAATTTGCTTGAAGAAATCCAAGTCAAGCATCAATACTGCCGTTTCAGCGAAGGAACGCTGAAAGCGAGCAAACTCTTTACTCAACTGTTTTTGGAAGTACCGTCGATTGTACAAACCAGTCAAGTCATCCGTTGTCGTTAAAGTGATCAAACGAGCCTGCAAGGCTTTTTGTTCTGTAATATTCTGAAACACAACCACAACACCCACCTGAGCCTGATCTTCAAAAATTGGACTGACTTTTAGATGCACCGGTAGAGACTCACCCTCGCTGTTGATAAAGTGATCTTCACACTCGGTTTCGACACCTTTCATTTTGGTGAGGTGGACTGGACATTTATGGGATGGATAGTCGCTGCCATCGGGGTAACAATAATGGAAAATCTGATGTGGATCTTGGCCTAAAACTTCTTCCGCATTAAAACCTAACATTTTTAGGGCAGCGGGGTTAATAAAGGTGCACTTACCATGCATATCAATACCATAGATACCATCACCTGCAGACTCCAATAACATTCGGTTGTACTGAGTTAGGCGCTTGTTTTCCTCTTCCACTTTGACACGACGGGTAATATCAGAAAAGGCAACAACCGCACCTACTATTGAATCCTTATTAAACAGAGGCGTAACGGTAAGATCTACGGGGAAATGACGTCCATCGTCTTGACGAATGAACCATTCTCTCAACTCACGCTTACGACCATCATTCAGTGTTTGGGTGATAGGGCACTCTGAATACGGATAAAACCGACCATCCTGATAATGGTGATGAAAAAGACTATGCTGATCCTTACCTAACACTGCTTTTGAAGACGTCTGTAGCATCTGCGTCGCTGCTTCATTGATAAAGGTACAACGCCCCTCTTTATCCGTGCCATACACACCTTCTCCTAACCCCTGTAACAAGGTTCCAAAGCGATCACGATCCACATGCGCTTTGCGCCACAACCACACTAAACCAAGGCTAAGTAGAAAAATAATACTGACCGCAACAGCAACAAAAATGATCAAAAACTGCCAACGCTGCCAAGCATCTTTTAAAGTAAAATCAGGTAGTTGATCGTAGGGAGGTAGTCGTAGAGTTCGAGATAAGGTTTCGACCGCTTGATAATCAGCAGGCACGGTAAACCCATATATACCGGCTTGCATAGCTAAAGGGTTATCAGAATCTAAAGAAAAAAGTGCTGCAGCGATATGTCGAACTGCTCTCTCATCGACATGAGGTAAAGCAAACACCGGCCACTCAGGATAAAGTCGAGTAGACAGTTTATGAATAAAATCGGCATTAATTTGTGCATTTAATAGCTTTATGGAGCGCTCTGGTAAAAAACCTTCTCGAAGTAACTGCTCCATAATACCATCGCGTACAAACGCCACATCAGCTCGACCATCCAGTAAAGCCCTTACCGACTCTCGATGTGTACCCACTTCAATCAAGGCAGATAAGTCATCAGGAACCCTAATACCCGCAAGATGTAACTCATACACTTGCGCACGATATCCTCCAAGATTATCTCGGCTTGGAGTGGCAACGACTTTACCGTGTATATCTCGTAATGAACCAATATCGTCACGATGCGCCAGCGTTAATATGACGCCACCTAGATAATGCGATGGCACTCCATCATAAGATTGAACCAGTGTTGCAATCACACCCGTCAACGGGAATTGACTTCGAGCGACTAAGAAATGAGTTGGGTTGGTCGTTACGATATCAATGCTTCCTTCACTGATGCGCTCATTCAACTTTTCTTGAGACAGAACATGTAACTCAATCCATTCATCTTCAAGAACGCTATTTAAATACTCTACAAGAGGTGCGAACTTTTGATAGGTTTGTTCATCACCTAGGTAGGAAAAAACGCCAAAGTGAAGGGTGTTAGAGCGATCATTTGAAACTGAAGCAAAAAGTAAAGAGGAGGAAAACACACACAGAATCAGCCACAACATCACCGCAGATAACTTGACTGCTCGCCATCTTAACTGCGGCGCAAATGTGTCCATGGGTTCTTAATCCTGAGAGCAGATTATTCTGAGCAAATGCTTCAAAACATTAAACAGCTCTAATAAATATACACGTTAACCCCAATAACTGCCATGTCAAAGGGGTTTTCGTGTGTAAATCAGATTAAGAAGTGATCAAGAAGTACCTTTGATGCGGTTACCGCTGGCATACTCATTGATATTAATCACATGATCACCAATACGTTCGAAACGGTTCAATGCATCGATAAAAACCATCCCGGTTCGAGCCGGATAGTTGCCATTTTCAAGTCGCTTGTAATGATTCTTTCTGAACTGTTTACGATGCCTGTTAATACGTTTTTCTAATGCGACAGCATCCTCTAACCTTACCGCATTCGGTTCTTTGGAAACGTTATTCACCATATTCTGGATAGCTTCATAAAGCACGTCCATCATGCTACCCAATTCGGCCACCGCTTCTTCAGGCCAATCGGTTTGATAATCCTGCAATTTATCTGCAGTTTTTCCTATTTGGTAATAAATATCACCAATACGCTCAAGATCGTTCAGCATCGCCTGCATATTGTGAATGCGCTCTGTTAGTTCATGCTCTAACGAGGTTCTTTCACTAATACGCACCAAATAATCAGAGATTTCTATTTCTAATGTGTCGGTCTTCTGCTCATCTTTATGCAGTTGTTCCAACAACTCTTCTCGGTTAGCGGTAGGGTCAAACAGCAGCTGTTTTACCTGACCATGCATCTGCTCGGTGATTCCTGCAAAGATCTGTATTTCTTTTTGCGCCTGCTGGATAGCAAATAAAGGTGATGTCATCATACCGGTACTGATGTATTGCAGATGAAATTCATCATCCGCACCGCCTTTATCTGGCTGAATATACTCGACAAAACGAACAATGTAAGGCACAAAAGCAAACAATATGAGAACGTTAAGCACGTTAAAACTGGTGTGGAAAAGTGATAGTGCTAAGGTAGCATTGGGCCTAGACTCTACTGATCCACTCAACACTGAAATAGACGATTCTGTGAAGAACTGAACCACATTATCGATCAATCCCAACACAGGATAGATCAATATCATCATCCACGTCACACCGATCACATTGAAAAAGAAGTGAAATCTTGCTGCTCGTTTGGCATGCACATTACCGACCAATGCCGCTATATTTGCCGTCACTGTGGTACCGATGTTTTCTCCCAAAATCATCGCGGCAGCGATAGGAAAAGAGATCCAACCCTCAAATAGCATGACTAATGTAATAGCAGTTGCAGCGGAAGAGGATTGCGTCAGTAAGGTTAAAATCGTACCGACAAAGACGAACAGTATCAGCGATAGATAACCATAATCTGAGAAACTATCCAAAAAGCTGAACATTGCGGGGTTGGTATTAATATCAGGTACCGAACCTTTAATAAACTCCAGCCCGATAAAAAGAATACCAAAGCCAACCATCGCTTCTGCAATATTGCGCCAGCGAGCATTTTTAGAGAACAAAAATACAAAAAACAAACCGATGACTGCCAAGGCAATCGGTGTGATCTGGAACTTAAATCCAAACAGTGCCACTAACCAAGCCGTAATTGTCGTACCGATGTTCGCCCCCATGATCACGCCCGTGGACTGAACAAAGGTTAGCAATCCCGCATTAACAAAGCTGACAGCCATAACCGTGGTAGTGGTGGATGACTGGGTAATCGCCGTGGTTGCAAAACCGGTAAACAGTCCCGTAACACGATTACGTGTCATACCGCTTAAGATACCTTTGAGACGGTTACCGGCTATCTTCTGAAGACCTTCACTGAAGATTTTCATACCAAAAATGAAGATACCCAGTGAGCCGATCAACTGGAGGAAATCGAACAAAGTGTAGGTCATGAGGCGCTCAACAAGTTTTATGACAGTTGGGTTAAGGTTTTATGACACGCATTCTGCCTGTATTTTGTGACAGTTGTGTTAAATTTTTATGACATTCGGGCGAAATAATAGCAACTGAGAAAGATGGAAGAAAGAAACCTTATAAAAAAGCCGTTGATAGCCTCTAAATTACACAACTGGTTAAACGACAAAGGGCCTTTCCAGTTTAGATGGAAAAGCCCTTTAGGGTGCCTTTAGTAGGTTACCGGCTATTACGCTTTGTGGTAAATCTCCGCGCCAGTTTGCTTAAACTCCTGTGACTTCTCCTGCATACCTGCATGCACTTGAGCCTGCATCGACGCGATTTGCGCCGCATCCAGATCACGAACCTCTTGCGAGATTTTCATCGAGCAGAATTTCGGCCCACACATCGAGCAGAAATGCGCCACTTTCGCCGAGTCCTTCGGTAAGGTTTCATCGTGAAAAGCGCGTGCTGTATCCGGATCAAGACCGATATTGAACTGATCTTCCCAACGAAACTCGAAGCGCGCCTTAGACATGGCATTATCACGGATTTGCGCACCCGGATGTCCTTTGGCTAAATCCGCCGCATGAGCAGCGATCTTATAGGTGATGATGCCTGTTTTTACATCATCTTTATTCGGTAAGCCCAAATGCTCTTTAGGCGTTACATAGCAAAGCATCGCACAACCGTACCAACCGATCATCGCAGCACCGATTCCCGAGGTAATATGATCGTATCCGGGTGCAATATCGGTGGTCAGTGGCCCTAATGTATAAAAAGGGGCTTCATCACAGCATTCTAATTGCTTATCCATATTCTCTTTGATCAGGTGCATCGGTACATGGCCTGGACCTTCAATCATCACTTGAACATCATGCTTCCAAGCGATTTTGGTCAACTCCCCTAGGGTCTCTAACTCTGCAAACTGCGCTTCATCATTGGCATCATAGATGGAACCGGGACGTAAACCGTCTCCCAAGGAAAACGCCACATCATAGGCTTTACAGATTTCACAAATCTCTTCGAAATGGGTATACAAGAAATTTTCTTGATGATGCGCCAAACACCATTTCGCCATAATGGAGCCACCGCGCGAGACAATGCCAGTCATACGCTTTGCTGTCATCGGCACAAATCGCAACAGCACCCCAGCATGAATGGTAAAGTAATCCACACCCTGCTCGGCTTGCTCTATCAGCGTGTCACGGAACACTTCCCAATTTAAGTCTTCGGCAACGCCATTTACTTTTTCTAATGCCTGATAAATTGGTACCGTCCCGATGGGCACAGGAGAGTTACGCAAAATCCATTCGCGGGTTTCGTGGATATTTTTACCCGTAGAGAGATCCATAATGGTATCAGCGCCCCAACGCGTTCCCCAGGTCATCTTCTCTACTTCTTCCTCAATCGAAGACGTTAGCGCCGAATTGCCAATATTTCCGTTAATTTTAACCAAGAAGTTTCGTCCAATAATCATCGGCTCGAGTTCGGGATGGTTAATGTTACACGGGATAATCGCACGTCCTGCTGCCACTTCAGCACGGACAAACTCAGGTGTGATTTCATCCGGTAAACGCGCACCAAAGGATTGCCCCGGATGCTGCTGCGCTAATAACGGCTGATCCGCATGCTGTTTGGCAAGCTTCATATTTTCACGAATGGCAATAAACTCCATCTCAGGCGTGATAATACCCTGACGAGCATAGTGAAGCTGGGTAACGTTTTTACCCGATTTAGCTCGGCGTGGTTTGCGCTGTAGATCGAAGCGCAGTTCATCCAAGCGCAAATCAGCCGCACGAGCACGACCGTAATCAGAAGAAAGATCGTCTAGCAATTCAGTATCATCTCGTTCTTGTATCCATGCATCACGCAGTGGTGGCAAGCCTTTACGAACATCAATACTCGCTTCGGGGTCGGTGTATAAGCCGGACGTATCATAGACATATAACGGTGGATTTTTTTCAGGCCCAGCAGCAGTCGGCGTATCTGCCAAGGTAATTTCGCGCATCGGCACACGAATATCAGGACGGCTTCCCTCTATATACACTTTTCGTGATTGAGGAAAAGGCTGTACCGCTAGACTGTCCACCTGCGCTGTCTGGTTCAGCGGCGAAGCGTGTTGCGCTTTTTTTGATGTTGCATTTTCTGTTGTAGACGTTTTCATGATGGGTCCTTTTATAAGCGTTATGTTGACCGACAAGTCATTGCCAAAGTTGATAAAAATGATGCACTGGACCATGTCCTTGGCCGACGTTTAACTGCGACGACGCGGCTATTGCGCCACTGAGCCACTCTTTTGCATTAGCCACTGATAGCGGCAAGGTTGCCCCTTTCGCTAATTCAGCAGTAATGGCAGAGGATAAGGTACAGCCCGTTCCATGGGTGTTGTCTGTATGAATGCGCGGTGAGGTAAACTGATGCAACTGACCTTCACTGAATAAAAGATCGATACATTCTGCATCCTGCTGCAGATGTCCACCTTTCAATAACACCGCTTTGCTCCCAAGCTGATTGAGTGCAGGCAGTAATGAGAGCATTTGCTCTAAGGTTGTTGGCTCCATCTGCCCTGTTAATACAGCCGCTTCGGGTAAATTAGGTGTTATTAAGGTGGCTAAGGGTAAAAGTTCTGAACAGAGCGACGCGATCGCCTCTTCTGCTAACAAACGATCACCACTTTTGGCCACCATGACAGGGTCCACCACAATAATGGCTGGCGCGTATTGACGCAGCGCTTGGGCAACACAACGCACCGTATCCGGATCAGCAAGCATGCCAATTTTGACGGCATCTATTTGAATATCATCAAATACAGCCTCTAATTGCATCCGAATAAATTCAGGTGGTGCCGCGTGAATTGCTCTGACTTCTCGCGTGTTTTGTGCCGTCAAGGCACAGATCACTGACGCACCGTAGACACCTAAGGCACTGAAGGTTTTTAAATCCGCTTGAATACCCGCACCACCACCACTATCGGAACCGGCAATGGTTAACACACGAGGGATATCAGTCATGTGCACCTCCGTTGACTTTCTTTTCCGCAAAGGCAATCCAGTCTCGAGTCCGCTGCTCGGGGTCTTGCGCGGCTGTCACATCACTAACGACAGCAATGAGATCAGCGCCAGCTTGATAGATGACGGGTGCTCGTTCTAATGTGATTCCTCCGATGGCACATAAGGGGATATCACCCACTCGCTGCTTCCATCGAACCACATTGTCAGCGCCCTGAGGTTGCCAAGGCATCTGTTTCGTCGTGGTTGGAAACACAGGCCCTAACGCCACATAGTCTGGTGTATGACGCAGCGCATTCTCCAATTCATCATCGCTATGAGTGCTGATACCTAAACGAATACCGGCACGGCGTATGGCGGTTAAGTCTGCTTCTTCAAGATCTTCCTGGCCTAAATGCAGCCAATCTGCACCGAGTTCGATGGCTAATTGCCAATAATCATTAATCACTAATGCCGCTTGATGCTGACGTGCCAAGGCTAGGCTTTTCATCACTTCGGCTCGCAAATCAGATTCAGACCTGTTTTTGATGCGCAGCTGCACCAGCTTTACGCCCTGAGGCAGCAATCTTTCAACCCAATGTGAGCTATCAACAATGGGATAAAAACGATGAGGTAGCTTCATAACCATGCCTTTCCTATGACGGGAGTGGAAGGACTTGCCATATCACGAGGTTCCATAGGGCTGGCTTGATAGGCGGTTTGACCTGCTTCGACGGCTAAGGCAAAGGCCTTCGCCATGGCAACGGGATCACCCGCTTTGGCAACGGCGGTATTCAGCAAAATTGCGTCATAGCCCAACTCCATCGCTTGTGCCGCATGAGAAGGAAGCCCGATGCCGGCATCGACCACCAGTGGAATATCAGGAAAATAATGACGAAGGCTGCGAAGACCATAGGGGTTGTTCAATCCTAAACCCGAACCTATCGGCGCACCCCAAGGCATCAACACACGACATCCAACCTCGACCAAGCGCTCGGCTAGCACCAAGTCTTCTGTGGTGTAAGGAAAGACATCAAAACCCTCATCACACAGGATTCTGGCAGCATCCACCAAACCAAATGGATCGGGCTGTAAGGTATCACTTTGGCCAATGACCTCTAACTTGATCCAAGTAGTATCAAATAACTCTCTTGCCATGTGTGCTGTGGTCACCGCTTCTTTAACCGAATAACAACCGGCTGTATTGGGGAGCAAACGAACATTTAAGGTTTGCAACCACTCTCGGAAAGCCTGTCCACCTGAGTTTTCACGTCTCAATGACACGGTAGCGACAGATGCTTTTGACGCATCAAAGGCCTGCGCCATAATCGCGGGTGACGGATAAAGTGCAGTCCCAAGCATTAATGCACTGTCTAGCTCTACGCCATAAAAGGTTTTCACTTCAGCCCCCTTGCATCGGTGCAACCACTTCGACGTGGTCGTTTTCAATCAATAATTTTTCAGCACGCAGTGATCGCGGCACAAAATCACCATTCACGGCCGTAGCAACCGCCTGCCCTTCTAAGTTCAACTCACGCAACAGAGCATCAAGACTTTCTGCTGTGACTTCCATGAGTTCACCGTTATAGAAAATCTTCATAAAAAGCCTCGGGAATGTGGTTATTCAAGACAAGATCAGCGGTCATGCGAGCCAACGCGGGTGATAAAAGGTAGCCGTGTCGATACAAGCCATTCACATAGATGCGTCCATTATGTTGGCGAATGCGAGGCAGGTTATCAGCGAACGCAGGACGTACATCAACACCGGTTTCAATAATTTCGGCTTCTGCAAAGGCTGGATGTAATGCGTACGCGGCGGATAACAATTCCAACACCGAACGAACAGTTAGTCGATTGCCCTCTGACGTTTCCAGCATGGTCGCGCCCAGCATGTAAATACCCTCACCACGAGGAACGATGTACAGCGGCATACGGGGATGAATAAAACGCACCGGACGTGAGATCGACAATTCTGGGCAGCGCAACACCAGCATCTCGCCTTTGACACCGCGCAGTCCGGATAACCTATCCATCGCAGCTAACCCTCGACAGTCGATAACCTTGCTATCAGCCGATGGCTCACCTTGTTCTATAACGACTCCTGCCGCGTTAAGGTTTTCAGCGAGTGTTAATAAGGCTTTGCGTGGATCTAGGTGGGCTTCACCGCTGAAATGCAACGCTTGACGAATATGTCCTGAAAGATCGGGTTCTAGGGCTGACACTTGCTGTGCATCTAACAACTCATAGTCACTGGTGCGTTTCGCAAATCGAACTAGCTCATTGCGATCACGGGTTGTGCTTAACACCAAAGAGCCATTTCGTTGCACGACACCGGTATGCTGATCCCACCAATCAATAGCTTCCGACCCAAAACGAACCACTTCTTGTTCCGCACTTTCGCGTTCACAAAAAGGTGCCAGCATTCCGCCAGCCCACCAAGAACAAGCATGAGGTCCGGGTAAGGGTTGATGATCATAAACACGAATAGATACGCCACGAGATAGCAGCTCGTTGGCAACACACAGGCCAGCGACACCCGCACCAATAATTGAAATGTCAGACATGAAACTTGCCCTATACACGCCAGAGTCAAAACGGGTGCACGAGCGAACAGAAAAGGAGAATTGAAAGCAGACTACCCGTTCCCTTCGCCGGTATTACCCGTATCAGGTTCGATGGGTTAGTGTATGAAACACTTCTCAGCCTTTGACGGCACCCCAACGGATTAAATAAATATTATGCTTAACTACGCACTATGTAAAGAATTGGATGATACAGTCAGTCGACTCAGATCTTCTGGACGATCAATATCCCAGAGCGACTCTGCTTCAACCCAATCGATCTGCGCCTGCTGTAGCCGTTTACGTGTTTGTTGCATTACCTCAGCGGTGCCCCACTCCATCTGTTCAAATATCTGTGAACAGGGTTCCTGTAAGCCTACTAAGACATAACCACCATCCTCAGCGGGAACAAACACCGCTGCGTGCTGAGTAAGTAAGCAAGCGTAATGCTGCAATAGATCAGATGTAAACGCGGGACAGTCACTACCCATTAACAACGTTGGCTGTTGTTGCGTCATAAACACGTGATGCATTCGCTCGCCTAAATCACCCTCAGGCTGCTGTTGCCATTTTAACAATGGGTAGTCTGTTACTAAACGCCTGAAAAAAGGATGCTCTGGTTTATCAACTGTCCACAGTGTCACGTCGGCATGAGGAACGGCAAGTGCCGTTTTCACCGTTTTCTCTACCAGAGTCGCATGAAGTTGCGCAGCGCCCTCAGCGCCCAGTGCTGGAATTAAACGTGTTTTGCACTGTCCTGCAATCGGTGCTCTGGCAAAGATAGCTAACTGAATACGTGGTGATGTCATGAGTAATATTCCTTAACCAACTCGTCAGCCGTTTCCCCTCGCCAATAGCGCCACCTCAGTGACCACATTAATAACACCGTTGACCAAAACCCATTTTGATCCCAACGGCGCCCTGAGGTGATGACCCGTTCAGACAAACACAGTGGCGGTTGGATCTTTTTCATTCTCTTAGAGAACTCTACATCTTCCATTAACGGCTGTTTAGGAAACTCTCCGACCGCATCAAATAATGAGCGGTGTACAAAGATCAACTGATCGCCGGTGGCAATGCCCGACAAGCGTGAACGTAGGTTCATCATGTTAGCCACTAATCCTAATAGTGGGTGCTTACCCTCAATCAACACATCAAAGCGCCCCCAGTTTGGAGCCTCATTAGACACTATTGAGAGCAGGGCTTTTTCAGCTTCAGCAGTAAAACGTGTGTCGATATGCAGAAAAAAAAGCCATGTCCCTGTTGCTTGGTGAGCGCCTGAGTTCATCTGCAAAGCACGTCCGGCACCAGAGCAAATCAATTGATCAACCCAACCTTCAGATAACTGCTGTGTATGATCAGAACTTCCACCATCTACTAAAATCAACTCAATATCCTGCTCTCGAAACGACTGTAACGCTTGTAGTCGTGACACTAGGTGTTCCGCTTCATTTAACACAGGAATAATGATGCTACCCTTTGGCACTGAATTTACCTTTTCACTGATTGTGTAAGAATCTGCTGACTGATGACACTAAACGCTATATAAATAAAAGCCTCGGAGGCATTTATGAAGTTTAGTCGTTTAACCCTATGTTTTCTTACAAGCCATTTTATTTCATCCACAGTCTTTGCCGCTGAACCCTTAACGGCAGTTCCGCCCGCCTTTTCCGTATCAGGCCTTGAAGGCTGGAAAACGGAGCGATTTAGCGGTCAAACGCTCTATCGTATCGTCAGTGCAGGCGACCAAGAGGTACTTTTTGCTCGTACTAACCTATCTGCATCCGGCATTGGCTGGGAAGGTGAGGTCAATTTACAAGAAACACCCTTTTTACATTGGTGTTGGCGAATCAGTAATACCTTTTCGGGTGTTGACGAAACCACCAAAGCAGGCGATGACTATCCCGCACGTGTTTATGCGGTAGCCAAAACGGGACGACTACCTTGGCAGGTCCAAGCACTCAACTATGTGTGGGCCAGCGAACAAGCTCAAGGCACAGATTGGCCCAATGCATTTACTCAACGAGCGCATTTGGTCGCGTTACAATCTGGAGATCTACTGAAAAACCAATGGATTGCAGAAAGTCGCAACCTAGCACAGGATTTCCAACGCTATTTTGACAACCCGAATCCACGTGTTATCGCCTTAGCCTTGATGAGCGACAGCGATAACGCCGGTGGTGAAGCCAAGGCGTGGTATTCTGATCTAATCTTGTCCGCCACAGCAGATCATTCAGGCTGTCCAACTAATGATCCGGATAACTCCGATGCAATGACGGGACGACCATAAAAGTAGCCTTGAAAAGCAGTACATCCGAGCTGCATAAGCAGTTCGGCTTGTGCTTGTGTTTCCACACCCTCTGCAAGCACCTTAAGCCCCAACGCTTGGCCCATCGCAACGACAGCTTGGCAAAGTGCTTTATCTTTCAGATCTTCAGGAAGATCTTTGACAAACGCACGGTCAATTTTAATCTTATTGACGGGTAACCGTTTCAGATAGGACAACGAAGAATACCCTGTACCGAAATCATCTACTGACAAACGCACACCCAACTGAGACAGCCGCTCTAACACCGCAATCGCTTGTTCTGTATTATCCATCACAGCACTTTCGGTGATTTCCAACTCCAAAGCGGCTGGTGTTAAACCTGTCAGTCGCAGAACGCTGTCCACTTTACTGACTAAGTCTGGATCATTTAATTGGCGAGCCGATAAATTCACAGCGATAGAAAAATCTTCAAAGCCTGTGCTGTTTCTCCACTGGGCCGCCTGATGACAGGCCTGTTCCAATACTTGTTGCCCCAAAGGTAAAATCAATCCACTTTCTTCCGCTAAAGGAATGAACTCCATTGGAGAGATCAAGCCATCTTTCGGATGACGCCACCTAACCAAGGCTTCCGCCCCTGTGATCCGCCCGGTCAAACCGTCGACCTGTGGTTGATACCAGGCTTCAATTTCGCCACGTTGGAGTGCTTGCGTCAAATCCACCAAACGCTGCTGATGACGCTGTAATTTTTCATTGAGTCCTGACACGAAGAAATGTACATAACGCCCATTTTCAGCGCCAGCACTCGTCATGGCTAAATCAGCTCGGGCAATCAAACTTGAATAATCTTGGCCATCTTCAGGGTATATCGCCACGCCAATTCTAGACTTGCAGCTCAATGCATGGTCTTGCCATTGAAACTCTGGGAGGATTGCTGAAACGAGACGCTCAGCAAACGCTGCCACTTCATTGAGATTAGTGTATTGAGGGATCAAGACACCAAAGATATCCCCCCCTACGCGTGCAAGAGTGATGTTAGGTGGCAGTATTTTCTCTAATCGAGATGCGACTTCTCGCAATACATGGTCTCCTGCCTCATGACCAGCAACACCATTAATTAAGGAAAATCCTTTTAAGCCCATCATCAAAACAGCCAGTGGCTGTTTATGAACAGCGTTAGCCGTCAATGCCTGACATAAACGGTCCTGAAATACGGCTAAATTAGGCAACCCAGTCAATTGATCATGATTTCGCTGGTGCCTTAAGCTTTCTTCGTATTCTTTTCGTTCAGAGATATCCGCAGCATACAAATTGATATAGCCCGCTTCAGGAAACGGAACTAAACGTATAGACAACCACTGATTGTTTATTTGATGTTCTACGGTACTGGCGGTTGCCGCCTTAAGAACGCTTAACAGTAATTCTTGCCAACGTTGAGGTATATCATCACCTATTTCTATACCCCAATCCTTTAACAATAAGTCACTCGCTTTATTAGCATAGAGTAACTGACCCTCTTGATTAACTCGAAGCACTGGTTGGTTATTTTCATCTGGAAAACGTGCGAGTGACGCTAAACGCCCCGCGTTTACTTCAAGCAAGCGGTCGAACTCTAGGGACAACTCTCCTAACTCGTCACTGCGCTTTAATGTTCCTAAATAGTTTTTATAATGTCGCTGATCTTCTGATGCTTTTTGCATCCGACTGCGCAGTAATAACACAGGCCCCAACACTAAATATTGCAAGACTATTAGTGTCGTTACCGTAACGACTGTGGCAATCAAAATGATCAACCCGATGATACGCCACACAAATGCAACTAACTCTCCCGCAACCTGCTCACTGTTTATTCTAACGTGCACTTGCATTGGCTGTGGTTTATCTAAGTCAAAGGCGATTTCTGTTCTGGTACCTTGCTCAATACGCTTCAATTTATCGCCGATAGTAGGTAGTGTCTGAAAGGTTTCACCTGCTTCTCGGATAACACTTCCATCTACATTTTGAAGTCTAAGCCCTCTCACTAGAGTGGTTTGACTTAAACGGTCTAGCTCGGCTTGCTGTAAAGAAGGAAGCGCCATTAAAGCTTGATAACTTGCCTCTTGTAATGCTTTTAAGCGGTCTCGTTCATAATTGAAATAAGAAGGTAATAGAATGACAGCCTCGATAAAGAGAATGGCAGCAAATACGGCACTTGCCACCCACCAACATAAACGACACTGGAAATATTTTTCCCTACCATTCATCTTCTTTACCCCTTAGCTTACTTAAGCCGCCACTGATGAAATTTTTGCAGCCAACCTAACACCGTCTCGGGTGCATGGGCTTTTTTCCAATTGCCTGCCGCAAATTTGTTCGCTTCGGTCATGGTTGGATAAATATGAATCGTCCCCAGCAATTTATTCATTCCCAGTCCATGTTTCATGGCGAGTACAAACTCGGCAATCAAATCACCAGAGTGAGGACCCACTAACGTCACACCTAGGATTTTATCTTTACCTTGCTGTGTTAAGACTTTGACAAAACCATAGGCCTGGCCATCGGCGATGGCACGATCAAGATCATCGATACCATAGGTGGTGACTTCATAATCGATGCCCTGCTCTTTAGCCTCTTGTTCATTTAAACCGACTCGGGCCACTTCAGGATCGGTGAACGTCGCCCAAGGAAGAAAACGATAATCCACCGCAAACTTTTTAAAATCACCAAACAACGCATTGACTGTGGCATGCCAGGCCTGATGCGAAGCAGCATGGGTAAACTGATAGGGACCTATTAAGTCACCACAGGCAAAAATATTGGGGTAAAGTGTCTGCAAATAGTTGTTAGTATTGAGGGTATCGAGCGTTTTAGCCTCTTCAGGTAACAGTCCCAACTCTTCAAGACCATAACCCCTGAGTCTAGGTTTTCGGCCTACGGCAATGACAACACGATCAAACTCAATAGAGACTTCTTCTCCAGTCACTTTCTGGGCAATCAGGTATTTTTTATCGCCAGCGACTTCAAACCGTAACGCTTGATGCTGCAAACGAAGATCCACCCCTTCTTGACGAAAATGCTGCATCACCAACTGACTGGCGTCTTTATCTTCACGTGCCATCAAGCGTTCACCGCGTTCCACTTGCGTCACCTGAGATCCCAAACGTTGAAACGCTTGCGTTAATTCACAACCGATAGGCCCGCCACCCAGCACTAACAAGCGTTTAGGCAGGTCGCGTAACTGCCACAGGTTATCAGACGTGAGATAGTCTACTTTGTCTAACCCCGGAAGGTCAGGTACGAAGGGCTCTGCTCCCGTTGCCAGAATAATGCTGCGGGTAGTGACACGCTGTATTTCGCCAGTATTCAAGGTAATCTCTACTTCCCAAGGCGAGATGAGTTTCGCGCTACCTTGGCGCACATCGACACCTAATCCGGTAAAACGCTCTAGCGAATCATGAGGTTCGATCTCAGCGATCACCGCATGAATACGATCCATCACGGCAGCAAAATCGATCTCCGGTTGTTGGCTTTTCAAACCATAGTGATCAGCGTGACGCATTTCATGCGCCAGTTTCGCTGAACGAATCAGGGCTTTTGAGGGCACACAGCCCGTATTCAGACAGTCACCACCCATTTGGTGCTTTTCAACCAGTACCACCTTGGCTTTCACGGCCGCGGCAATGTAAGCCGAGACCAAACCACCACTGCCAGCACCGATCACCACTAAATTGGTATCGAAGTGCGCCGGTTTTTTCCACTGACGTAACGCTTGACGACTTTTATAGATCTCCAGTGCTTTGCGGGCCAGCAACGGGAATACACCCAACAGCGCGAAGGCGCCCAACAGTTGAATGGATAAAATATCACTCGGTGACTGAAGTTGTGCAAGCTGAGTGCCGGCATTGACATAGACCGCCGTACCGACCAGCATTCCCACCTGACTCACCCACCAAAAGGTCCAGATTTTCATCCGTGTCAGACCCATCGCCAGATTGATCACAAAGAAAGGAAATGCCGGAACCAGACGAAGTGCAAACAGATAAAAGGCACCTTCCCGTTCAACACCGTCATCCAGCTTTTTCATGCTATGGCTAAATCGCTGTTTGACCCAATCGCGTAGAAAAAAACGCGACACCAGCATCGCCAGCGTTGCACCCAGCGTCGAGGCAAAGGATACCAATAACAGTCCCCATCCTAAGCCAAAGATGGCTCCACCGGCGAGTGTCATAATCGCAGCCCCTGGAAGGGACAGCGCAGTCACACCGACATAAATCAATAGGTAAACAACACTCACCATTAGGGGTTGAGCGTCTCTCATCGCCATCAGGTTAGCCTGCTGCTGTTTCAGGTTATCAAAGGTTAACGCATCTAACCAACCCAGCTGCCAAACCACCAACACCGCTAAAACTAATCCAGCCAGTAATACGACTTTCTTATTCATTGCTCACACCTTAAGTAATATTCTGTTTTAACTTAGTCGTATCCATCACGGTGTTTCTTACACTCTCTATGACTTAAACGCTGATCAAATCATCTAAGGTTTTTTACTTCCCTGTGCAATTCTTTCCCAATAGGAGATCCAGGCATCAGAACCTGCTGGCCACAAGGAGAGAAACAGTGTTGTCCAAGCATCCTGATCGTAGAATAGCGGTAAGGCTTCATACACCAACCCCTGATAGGTCGTCGAATATAGCGGTTTACGATGCCCCGCCGTTTGGGCAATTCGTGTAACGATTCCATAACAGCCATCATTAAAATTTGGCATTCCGGCTGCACCGTTGTTAATCACCACACCTGACGGAAATTGACGACAGACCGCTTGGCAAGTATGAGAAGACGCAAACGCATCGACTTCAGCCTCAGTTAACCAGCCTTGAATGAGTGCTTGTTGTTCCGGCAGATCGATGCCTTCTGCATCAAAGCCCCATCCTGCCAAGGATGTTGCATCACCATGCACGACTGCCACTCGTCTTCCGGCGACCTCAGCAACAACAAAACTGGGTAAATTTCTTAGCCAGTCTAACAGTAACTCATCCTTGGGAAGACACGACTGTAACCGTCGATGAATTTGATTTGATCGATCGACAAGGGCTTGCTCAACCCTTTCCGGATAGGCACAACCACAACCGACATTCACAGAGTCTAGTCGACAGAGCTCTTTCTCAACATTTCCGCTAATCGCTTGATACTTAGCCACTCGATCATTGATGCATCGAAACAACTCAGTCTCGGCATCAAACCAGTGAAAATCGCCATTGAAGATTAATTGCGCATCCGCCTCTTCCGCAACCATCGACTCTAAACATTCAAGAGCATAAGGGTTGCCATAAAGACCGCCTGCCACATATAGCACTTCGGTAGAAAGACAGGCTTTCGTTGCAGCAATTTGCTGGGGAGAATAACGGTAATCGATCGGACAACTTCGCCCTTCACGCATATTGCTCATCGCTAACCTCACTCTGTTTAGGCTTTAACCCCAGTGCAAAACTAAGCACACCCACCGCCAAAATAAACAGGGTGATCACCAACAGCTTGCTATAGCTGTGAGTGAAACCCGTGAGATCACCTAACAGACTCATGTAACCCGAGGTTTCCAGAAAATAGAGCACTGATCCGAGTACCGCAACGATGAAATTCACCGCAAAACTCCAGCGTGCCACATCGCGTTTTAACCAGATATTGAAAATAATCACCGGTGTTAAAAATAACGAGGCCGTTCCGCTGACGGCTACCGCAGCAAAAAGGTCATCGGTGCCCACATAGACTAGAAATAGTCCTCCCAGCATAAACAACAACATAGCCCACCGACCCGTAGCAGGTGTCGCTTGCCCTATTTTCATTTCTACCACCGCCAAGCGTGAGGCACTGGATAACGTAGAATCCATGGTTGATGCCGCAGAAATAATCAGCGCCATACCCACTAACAGCATGACGGGTGTGCCAAACAATCGCTGCAAGGTACCCATCAGTTCCTCTTCACCCATGCGATGTAAACCGGCGAAAACACCCAATAAACCGAACAACAGGATAAACAACGTGGATATCCAGAAGGCATGGATGAAGCTTTTGCGTGTTGTTTGACGATCCGCCAATAAGCCTCGATCCATCATCACAGGGTCATGCAGTGGGTAACTGATGACCTGTAAAAGAGCAACGATCAGCAAAATCCAACCCGGATTATTGAGCTCAGGTGAACTACTTAAGATCGAGGGCCATTCAAATGCCTGATGTGTTAACAGCAACACCATTAAGCCCGCCAAAATGACCAATAAAATCAACATCTGCTGAACATCGGTTTTCAAAGAAGCACTCAACCCTCCTCGCATGGAATACACTAGGGTTAACCCTGCAACCAATAGAATCGATAGTTGCCAAGCACCTGATCCCACTGCGCCAAACACGATACCTACGACCAGTAGATTAGCAAACACTTCGGAGAGCAACCGAAGTGAGACCAGCAGGTTGTATGCGTAGGAGCCTAAGCGACCAAAGTGACGCACAAAAAATGTTTGAATACTGGTTTCACCGTGATGAAACCGAAGACGATCAATGATAAGCCAGCCGGTCAGAAATGAGCCGTAATAAACCGCATAGGCGAGCGTGCCCGCTATACCGAACAAGTAGCCAAGGATCGCAGCATTTAATAGTGAGCGAGCAAATATCCAAGTCGTGACTTGTGAAAGCGTTAGAGTCCAAACACTGGGTATTTTGCCCTGGTCTGAACCGCTAAAAAACCCCTCCGCTGTTTTAACTGCAGGTGCCGTGATTAAGGTAAAGACGGCAATCGCAAGCAAAGCGATGACCATGACATACATTTGCATTGATGAAGCTAACATCGATCTATCCTCTTTTCATATTTACAGGATAAGTCGAATGAAGTGGGTGTTTTCTTACAACGTAGATAACAATTCTTTTGTGCCCTATTCATCTGTTTCTGGCTTGATATGACCCTCGCGAATCATGCGTTCATACCACTGCTGTCCAGCCTGATGAATCAGTTCCAGTTGTTGATCACAACGATGACAACTTTTGCACATCATGAGATGAAATTTAAGACTGATTTTTTTGTTAAGAGAGATTTCACGATCCAATCGAGAAGACATCAATTGCGTCGCTTGGTGACAGGTCAACATCACTTATTCCCTTCCGCTACCCAGCCTTTTTCAAGACACTGGCGCAACTTCATTCGGGCTCGGTAAAGAATGACCGAGCAGTTATTTTCAGTAATATTGAGTAAAGAGCAAATCTCCTCAATATCCACCTCCATCAATTCGCGCAACGAAAATATACGGGCGGGAACATCAGGCAAATGGATCATGCAAGCATCGAAGACTCGCCAAAAATGGCTGCTGGCCAGCACCGCTTCAGGATCCCCCCAATCTTGAGGTCGATGATCATCCTGCCAACGCTCGTTTTCACGAAACTGTTTATCCAGCTCGTCCTGCCAGCTATCGTCAGAATCGGATATCCAGTAGGCACGGCGCTTCTCTGATCGAAATACATCTAAAATTTTAAATTTTAAAATACCAAACACCCAGGTCTCGAACTGACTGCGACCATCAAAGTCTTCTTGCTTTGTCAAGGCTACGATCAGCGCTTCCTGTACCACATCCTCGGCTTCATCACTGTTACGTAGTTGAAGCCGAGCAAACGACAATAACCGTGGCCGCAGCGTTTCAATTCGCTTTTCGTAGTCATTAAGCATCTGAGTGGGGTGCCTTATCTAGTTTTCACGTAGCAATTAAATAGCATATTTTTCAAATTTTGACACTTAAAAAAGAGCCCCTGAATTGATCTTTTTAACCCTCATTTTCATCGGCATTTCGTGTCTAAATAAGCAGCAAAAAACTGCCATATTTTGGTGCAGAACTGTTTAACGAAATTTTTTTAATTTTATGTGTAAGAAAGTTCAATCCACCTCGACAAACGAATGTAACACCTAACATTCAATCATCAATGAGGTACACAAAATGACAACTATCAACAAAAAACTGACATCTGCATCGTTAGCAATGGCCTTCGGCACAGCGATCTCTTTAGCGGCCCTTTCTGGAACGGCTGTCGCTGCGGAAGGAGCGATGGAGAAATGTTATGGGGTTGCACTAGCAGGCCAGAACGATTGTAAAGCAGGACCGGGCACGTCGTGTGCGGGTTCATCCACAAAAGACTATCAAGGCAATGCGTGGTCCTTAGTACCTGAAGGAACCTGTGTTCAAGTTGAATCACCTACCTCTGCCACTGGGTTTGGCCAATTAAATGAATTTACCGAGGTTAACAGCTAGTCACTAATCAATAAAAGGATTCCGCCGTGTCTGATCTAGCCTTATCAAAAGCGTGCACTGCTCTTGACCCAATTCAACACATGCTATCGACAGATGTCGGTATTGGGTTAAAACCAGAGCACTTTAAAGAGATTCTTCAGTTTTTACCTGAGCTTGGTTTTTTTGAGATTCATGCTGAAAACTATATGGTCGACGGCGGACCCCTTCACTTTTACCTCAGTAAGATTAGAGAACATTATCCTTTATCCATTCATGGTGTTGGTTTATCAATTGGCGCTCAAGCACCGGTTGATGAGGCACATCTGGATCGTCTTAATCTTTTACTGAACCGTTACCAACCTGAGCTATTTTCAGAGCATTTAGCCTGGTCCACACACCAGGGTCATTATCTCAATGATTTGCTACCGGTTCCTTATACGCAGCAATCGCTAAAGCATATTTGCGAACAAGTAGACCATGTGCAAACTCGCTTGGGCCGACGCATGCTTCTTGAAAATCCAGCCACTTACGTAGAATTCGACAACTCGGATATGACTGAAGAAGTCTTCATTACCGAGATTATTAAAACGACAGGCTGCGGACTACTGATTGATATTAATAATGTCTATGTATCCTGCATCAATCATCATCGTGACCCTTTAGGGTATATACAAGCACTGCCATTAACTGCAGTCGGCGAAATTCACCTTGCTGGTTTTGCGACAGATCAAGACAGTGATGGATCTCCTCTTTTAATTGATAGCCACGATTCAGAAGTTGCAGCGCCGGTATGGAATCTCTACCAAAAAGCCTTGCAGTTAATGGGTCCTCGTCCGACTTTGTTGGAACGCGACGGCAATGTACCCGGATTAGCTGTCTTGCATGAAGAGGCCAAACAGGCAAAAGTGTTTTTAATGATTCAAGCCGAACAACAACTCAGGAGTCCGTATGCATAATGCCTTTAACGAATCATTACTCAATCCGGACGCAGCCATACCAAAAGGATTAGCTTGCTGGAATCAAACCGATTGCTATGAACGGTTTTCGGTTTACCGAAATAATGTCATGAGCTCATTGATCAATGTTCTTGCAGGAAACTTTCCTGTTATCGAACAATTGGTGGGGCAGCGTTTTTTTCGCGCTATGGCAAAGGAATATGTGATGCAATGTCCACCTGACGTACCCATGATGGTCAAATATGGGCGATCGTTTGCCAAATTTATACACGATTTCCCACCTGCGAGATCAATCCCCTATCTCGAGGATATTGCAAAGTTAGAATTCGCCATTCAAGAAAGTCGTCATGCGGCAGACGTTCAACCTATTCAATTATCCAAACTCATCAACTTGATAGAAGATCAAAATAAGCTAAACAGCACCGGATTATTACTGGCACCCTCAACTCAGTTACTCAACTCTGCTTTCCCCCTGGCCTCTATTTGGTTTGCACATCAGCCTCAAGCAGAGATTCAACTCAATACTATCGCGCTTGACCAAGCTGAAAACGTGCTCCTTACAAGACCGCAATTGGATGTCGATATTCATCGAATTGACTTGGGAATGGCAAAATTTATTAACTCGTTGCTTAAAGGTTTATCGGTCACACAGGCTGCTGAACTTGCAAGTGAATTTTCATTTGAGCCTGTTGCTGCAATTCAACGACTCATCAAACAAAACGCGATTGTTGACCTAATCGATCTACCCTTCAAAGGAGCCATGCTATGAGTACCTTATTGATGATTTATCACCGACTGCTTCACTTGATGGAGCTAATTCCTCACGCATTGATTGCGTTATTAGGCCGATTTTCTATCGCTGCCGTTTTTTGGTTATCCGGTCAAACTAAGATTGAAGGATTTGCCATCAATATTATTAATGGAGAATACATATTCGGTTGGCCAACGTTAGCCCGTTCGACCATCTTTCTTTTTCAGTATGAATATCAACTACCACTGATACCTGCAGATATTGCTGCGGTACTAGCAACAATTGCTGAGCATGTCTTTCCAATACTGATTCTATTGGGTTTAGGCACACGTGTTTCTGCTTTAGCACTGCTGATCATGACAGCAGTGATTCAATTTCTAGTCTACCCTAGTGCTTATGCCCTTCATGGCGTATGGGCAGTCGTACTACTGTATTTGATGAAGAACGGTGCAGGTGTTTTTTCTCTAGATTACTTGATCCATAAACGTTATTCATGATGTTTTGTTCGACTGACAAAAGGCATGATTAACAAATGCTGTAACTTCAGCTTCTCGGGCTGCTGGGCATAATCCAAACCCAGCACCATGGTGGTATGACCATCCCGAGGTGCTTGGGTATAGCTGTTAAACATCCGATCCCAAATCGACAGAAAGAAGCCGTAGTTGCTATCGGTTTCGACACGATGCACCGAATGATGGATACGATGCATATCAGGGGTCACAATCAACCAACGTAAGCGGCGTTCAACGGTTTCTGGAAGACGCAGGTTTGAGTGATTAAACATGGACGATGCATTTAATAAAACTTCAAAAATAATCACTACCCAAGGGCTAATGCCCAGAGCGGCCACGACCACCACTTTGATCATCAATGACAAAAGAATTTCTATCGGATGAAAACGCAGTCCTGTGGTGGCATCCAGATCAAGATCGGCATGATGTACCTGATGCAAGCGCCATAACCAAGGCACTTGATGAAACACCACATGCTGCAGATAAATGGCCAAATCCAGCAACAAAATGCCAACCAACAGCATCAACCAAGCGGGCAGTTCAATCAGATTCAGTAACCCCCAGCCTTGCGCCTGCGCATAAATCGCCATGGCAACTGCAGCAGCACCTAAGGTTATGCGTTGCAACAAGCCACTAAGCGCAATTAAGCTGAAATTGATGGCAAAGCGCTGCAAACGACCCTGCCGCCAAGTTCGTCTCGGCCACATGCGTTCACACAACAGCATGCAAAGTAAAACACCGATAAATCCACTTAAACGTATGACGGCTTCGTTTTCCATTTAGCACCTTCTATCTTTCTTTATGCAACCAATGCACCACCACAGCTACTGCCTTGCCCTGCCGTGCAGCCGTAACAATGGTCTGCGATGCGAATGGGCGAACCGGATAGATCTGCATCTAATAACTCTTTTAAATAAACCGGTTCTTTTGCATCACCTAAGGGTAGCTTTAGCTGCTGATTAAAATCACAGTCATGCACCTGACCCAGATAATCCACAGACAGAGTATTTAGGCACATTAAACCCGGCAAGGTGGCTGAGTTGAAGTTGGCTTTCAGGAGCGTCATGTATTCATCAAAGGTACCTTTACTAATCAAGGTACTGCCAAAGCGCTGAATCGGCATATTGGTGAGGGTATAGAGGTCGTTAAAGACAATACCAAAATGCTCCTTTAGTTGTTCTTTATAGGCTTTTTCTAATGCTGGCTGAGGGGGTGGCAAGGAAGCACCGAGCGGGTTATACACCAAGTCCAATACCAACCCAGAAGCTTCATGCCCATAACCCAGCGCATTGAGCTTTTGTAAGCCCACAATACTGGCATCAAACACACCGTCACCCCGTTGAGCATTGACGTTTTCCGCTGAATAACAGGGCAAGGATGCAACCACTTTAACCTGATGTTGAGCTAAAAATTCTGCCGTATCTTCCTGACCGGGTTCACTTAAGATGGTCAAATTGCAGCGATCGATAACGGTTATCCCTCTGCTTCTCGCTTCTTTCACCAACCAGCGGAATTCAGGATGCAACTCAGGTGCGCCACCGGTGATATCTAGCGTATGAATACTGGGATGACGATCCAATGTCGCCAAGAGCAACTCAAGTGTTTCGTGTGTCATGGCTTCTTTACGTTTAGGGCTGGACGCCACATGACAATGAAAACAGGACTGATTACAGGTCAAGGTAATGTTGGCTTGAAGGACTTCTAAATTGCCACGTCGTAAGGGCGGAAAGTCGGTCGCAATTAATCGTGGCAGAGTATCTTTCATATAACACCTTTTAAGAAATAACAGCTTAGAAGAAAAAAGCTTAGTAATAACAATTTAGATACATCGGTACTGACGTTTCACGTGCAGTGATGGTTACTCAGTCGTATTCAAATGGTACTTTCTTACACTTTGACAGGATTTTTATTTTTTTGTCTATTGAAATCTACGTAAAACAGGTCATGATCGAATCACAAGACTATGAAGTTTGGAGGCGTGACGTGCAAAACACCCCGATCGGAATTATTGGTGGCAGTGGTCTTTATCAGATTGACGCCCTCGAGCAGCGTCAAGAACATTCCATCGAAACCCCCTATGGTCAACCCTCCGATGCACTGGTGACAGGAGAAATTGCCGGTGTTCCAGTGGTCTTTCTAGCGCGCCATGGTCGCCAGCATCACCTCATACCCAGCGAGATTCCCTTTCGCGCCAATATCTACGCGATGAAAAAACTGGGTGTTCGCCACTTACTCTCGTTTTCAGCCGTCGGCTCACTAACGGAAGACCTAGCACCGCTAGACATGGTGCTACCAGACCAATTTATTGACATGACGCGTCTACGCAAAAACACCTTTTTTGGCGAAGGTGCCGTCGCACATATCTCGATGGCAGACCCAACTTGCCAGGCACTTGCCAAGCGTTTTTCACAATCCGCACGATCCATTGCTGAAAATCAGGGCTTTAAACTAAAAACCCATGGTACTTATCTGTGTATCGAGGGGCCACAATTTTCGACTCGTGCCGAATCTCATTGGTATCGCAGTATCGGCGCGCAGGTGATCGGCATGACCAATATGCCGGAAGCACGTTTAGCCAAAGAAGCTCAAATCGCTTACATTACGCTTGGAATGGTCACCGACTTCGACTGCTGGCATCCAAAAGAACAACACGTCACAGCAGACTATGCCATCAGAAATCTGATGCAAAACAGCCAGCATGCCCAGGAAATCTTGCTGCATTTTTTACAACACCTGTCGGAGCCTTTACCGGAATCTGAAGCACATCAGGCGTTACGCGCGGGATTGGTAACACCAATAGAAAACCTGTCAGACAGTTGGAAAGAGCGAATCGATGTTTTGATGGGTTAACTGATTGGATGCTGTTGCTTATATTAAATTGTCATAGAGATTTCTGAATTGCCAATCAACGATTGATGATTCAAACACAATCAACTTATAATGAAACATGAATAAAAAATCGATTCATGTTTATATTACTCTATTGGTAAGCTTAATTCTTTTCAGCAAGCCATTGATTGCAGACGAGGTTAAACAGCTTACTCCGGTTACGGTGCAAATCAATTGGCACCATCAGTACCAATTTGCAGGTTTCTACGCCGCTATTGCTAAAGGTTATTATCGCGATGCGGGACTTGATGTCACGATCAACGCTTGGCAACCTGGAATCAATATTCGTGAAGAGGTTGTCAGTGGTCGCGCCACTTTTGGAACTGCCTACTCCAGCGTTATAGCAGACTTTATCAAAGGTCACCCGATCAAAGCCGTCATGACCTCTTTTCAGTACTCGCCAATGGTACTGTTGTCTAAAGAACCGATCACCGAACTTTACCAATTAAGTGGCAAAAGCGTATCACATTACAATAACTTACAAATACTCGCTTTACTTCACCGCGCTAAACCGGAAATTGATCAGCCTACCCGCACTTACCCACCCACGGGTGATATTAATGACTTTATTCAAGAACGTGTTGATCTCTATGGCGCTTACGAAACCAATGAGCCTTATCAACTAAACGAGCTTGGCGAATCCTATCACCTAGTCAAACCCGGTGATTTTGGGATTAACAGCGCTGAAGATCTAGTGATTACTTCCTATGAATTTGCCGCTGAACACCCCGATATTGTTCAAAAATTTCGCGACGCGACGATTGCAGGTTGGGACTATGCCATCACCCATCAACCAGAAATCGTCGATTTTATACTAGAGCACTACCCCGTTATCAAAAGCCGACAAGCACTATTATTCGAAGCACGCGCGACGACAAAATATGTCAGAACAGGAAGCACTCCAATTGGCACCTTAGACAGTGCCAGAATACTGGCTACCGCCGCCGAAGCGCGTGATGTCGGCCTAATTTCTCCCGAAGAGTTTCTTAGATTTAACCCCGAAGAACTGATAGCCCATAGCATTGACACAAACAGTCTAACTCAAGACGAGAGACTCTATCTTATCAATAATCCTGTTATTCGTATTGGTAACGATACTAACTGGGCACCTTTTGAATTTATTGATAGAGAGAGTGAATTTAAGGGTATTGTTGCTGATTATTTTCAATTATTTGAAGAACGATTGGGTGTAACATTTGAACCGGTTATCGATATCAACTGGTCAACCGTTGTCGCAATGACAAAGGCTAAGCAAATTGACATGCTATCAGCAGCAACACCCACCCCTGAACGGAAAGAATACCTTAACTTTACCACGTCATACTTAAGCTTTCCGATGGTTCTGGTGGGCAAAGCAACCACACTGTTTATCAATGATTACAGTGAACTTGCAGGCCAACCTGTCGCCGTTGTTAAAGACTATTGGTCACACGAGTATCTGCGTAATAACTATCCAGATATTAAACTAGTACTTGTAGAAGATGTCACTGAAGGTTTGAATGCGGTAGTTAACGGTAAAGCACTGGTGTACTCGGGTAATCTTGCTGTTATTAACTACACTCAGCAACGTCTCGGCATTACCGGGTTACAAGTTGTCGGCCAGTCAGATCAACGCTTTGAATTAGCCATCGGCGTGCACAAAGATAATCCATTACTGCATAGCATTATGCAAAAAACACTGGATAGCATAACCCCTGACGAACATCGTAAAATCTATACCGATTGGATTAGCTTAGAACTAGTGACCCGACTGGATGAACGACAAATCATCCACATTGCATTAATTGTAGCCCTCATATTGGCATTAATGCTGGCTTGGGTACTGACTTATCGTTTCCAAAAAACACGCTTACAAACCTACATCCATCAAGTACACAATCTGACCTACGCGAGCGTTTTTGACCCTAATACCTGTCAAATTATCTGGGCCAGCCAGCGCTATTGCGATTTAACCAGCTACACAGAGACCGAACTCAAAAAACTAACCCTTGAAGATCGCTCCGACTTAGATATGTCACCCGCAACCTTTCAACCGATCAAAGAAAACCTGTTAATGGGTCAAACCTGGGCAGGTGAATTGGAAGGCAAAACTAAACTGGGTAGCAGTTATTGGGTTGATTTGACCTTAACTCCGCAGAAAAACTGGTTAGGAAAAATTCACCAAATTTTGGCGACTCGCATCGATATCAGTGACAAAAAGCGAATAGAAGAACTGTCGATCAAAGATGACCTCACTCGTCTTTATAACCGTCGTTATCTACACCAAATTTTTCATAATGAAATGGGAAGAGTTCGGCGCAAAAAACTGAATGTTGCGTTTGCGCTATTTGACCTCGACTACTTTAAGCTTGTTAATGATCATTACGGCCATGAGCATGGCGACCAAGTTCTGATAAAAGTCGCAGAACTAGCCGCTAATTTCTTCAATCGTGCTGATGACTTTCTCTTTCGCATCGGCGGTGAGGAGTTCTTAGTCATAACCCATGACACAGATACAGAGAAATTTGCACAGCATCTGCAAAGCTTTTGTGACGCCATCATCAATCTTCACATAGAGAATCACAGCACCGATATCGGCTATCTATCCGTATCCATCGGTGCGGGTGTTTGGCCTGCCACCAACGTAAACGACTTTGTAGACGTCTACGGACAACTGGATCGCGCACTTTATAAAGCGAAACATCAAGGTCGCAACTGTGTCGTCATGGTGGGTAAGGTATAATCACCTCAATGCGTTTAAGACGTTCAACCTAATATGCCTAAATACAGGCTGCACATGCCACCGGACATAGACTATTTATGAAAATACCCAAAAGATTACAGCCGCTCGTAGAAGATGGCATGATCGACGAAGTGATCAGCCAACTGATGAGCGGCAAAGAGGCCGAAGTCTATGTTGTGCGCTGTGGCGATGAGGTGCGCTGCGCTAAGGTGTTCAAAGAAGCCAGCAAACGTAGCTTCAAGCAAGCGGTTCAGTACCAAGAAGGGCGCAAGGTTCGTAATACCCGTCGAGCCCGAGCCATGTCTAAAAAAACGCAATATGGACAAAAAGAGCAGGAAAATGCTTGGTTAAACGCTGAAGTCGAAGCGCTGTATCAACTCGCTTCAGCCGGTGTCAGAGTTCCGAAGCCCTATGGTTTTATTGATGGCGTGCTATTAATGGAGCTAATTACCGATGCTGAGGGCTACGTTGCTCCTCGTTTAGATGACGTTACCCTTAGCCCAGAAGACGCGAAAGTTTGGCATCAACAAGTCATTGAAGAAGTCGTACGCATGCTATGTGCAGGATTAGTGCATGGCGATCTTTCTGAGTTTAATGTCCTGTTAGACGCTCAAGGGCCCGTCATTATCGACCTGCCTCAAGCAGTCAATGCCGCCGGTAATAATAGCGCCAGCATGATGCTTGAGCGAGACGTCAATACCATGCGTGCCTACTTTGGCCGTTTCGCACCTGAACTGCTAAAAACAGAGTTTGCACGAGAGATGTGGTCTTTATATGAATCTGGCAAGCTACACGCTGATAGCCAGCTCACGGGTATTTACACCTACGATGAAACCCATGCTGATGTAGACGAGTTAATGGCGGTTATCGATGCTGCCAGTGAAGAAGAAAGTGAACGTTTGCAGCGAATGCATGCCGAACAGAATGATGATTAGTGCTAGAATTATCCTATAAACACATTACCTAGCATCAGGTGATCGTGAATAAGATATAAACGCGGAGTGCAACACTCAATGAGTAAACATGAAAACCGTATATCCAGCGGCCAAAAGTTTCGCAACGAATTAGGCATTGCAGCGATCAAAGATGGCGTTAAGCAATCGCATAACACCGCACCTGAAATTTATACCCGCAAACCCGAATGGTTGCGTGCCAAAATGCCGGGTGGCGAGCGTTTTAATGACGTTATGCGTAACGTGACTGAGCATAAATTAAGTACCGTCTGCCAAGAAGCGCATTGCCCTAATATTGGCGAGTGCTGGAACTCTGGCACGGCGACCATTATGTTGATGGGCTCAGTCTGTACCCGCGCATGCAAATTTTGCGCGGTAGATACCGGTAACCCTAAAGGTTGGCTGGATCGGGATGAACCTGAAAATACCGCTAAGTCTGTCGAATTGATGGCATTGCGCTATATCGTTCTCACATCGGTTGATCGGGATGATCTTAACGATGGTGGCGCTGCCCATTATGCCGCCTGCATCTCAGCCATTAAGGCCAGAACACCTGAGGTCATCGTAGAAGCGCTGACGCCAGACTTTGACGGTGTTGAAGCCAATATCGAAAAAGTGCTCGATTCAGGCCTTGAAGTCTTTGCTCAAAACATCGAAACGGTGCGACGATTGACTCACCCCGTGCGTGACATACGAGCAGGCTATGAGAAGACCCTTCGAGTACTCGAATATGCCAAGCAATATCGTCCTGATGTGATCACCAAAACCAGTATTATGGTCGGCCTGGGTGAAACGGATGAAGAGATTTATGAAACCTTTGATGACCTGCGCGCCATCGGCGTCGATATTGTCACCCTAGGTCAGTACTTGCGCCCAACCAAAAATCATTTACCCGTTGAGCGTTACGTCACACCTGAACAGTTCAATATCTATCGTGAAGTAGGACTGGAAAAAGGTTTTATGGAAGTACCGTCTGGCCCGATGGTTCGGTCTAGCTATCGTGCCGATCGAGTGTTTGAGAAAAACAATCTAGGCCTAGCTGCACCTGGCGAGGTTCCCGTCAGCAAAAAACCAAATCAGATCGAGCTAAAACAGATCGGTTAATGTTGCGTTGGCACTGCAGTCGTTAAACAGACTGTCAGTGCCCTCTCACTATCACTCTAGCGAATCAATTCTTGACGCTTTCCTGCCACACCATTTTGCTCATCTGCCCCCTCTAAGGGGTCTTTACGCTGAGTAATATTCGGCCATATCTCGGCTAGCTCAGCATTAATCTTGATGAATTCAATCTGATCTTCAGGCACCTCGTCGTCACAAGCGATGGCATCGGCAGGGCATTCTGAAACACACAAAGCACAATCGATACACTCATCAGGATGGATAACCAGAAAGTTAGGACCCTCGTAGAAACAATCTACAGGGCACACATCCACACAATCGGTATATTTACATTTAATACAGTTTTCAAGGACAACAAATGCCATGATGATCTCGTCTTAGGTTCAATGCACAGGCTAATCTGAACTATAAAATAGCACACTGCTACTAGGATAGTTGATACTGCTGTAAAAGCTCCAGAGGAACGACACTTAAAGCCGTTTTTTCGCATGCTTCCAATATGATAGGAGGCGCACAACCCTTTTCATGAGCTTCTTTCCACCTAGATGCACATAAGCACCACTTATCTCCCGGCTTCAAACCCGGAAAACCATAGGCAGGCATAGGTGTCGATAAATCATTACCACGACGTTGAGTAAAGGTTAAAAATTCCTCAGTGACAATGGCACAAATCACATGACGACCAAAATCACTTTGATCTGTTCGGCAATAGCCATCTCTGAAATAACCTGTTTTGATGACACTGCAGCAAGGTTGCAAGGGTTTGCCTAATACATTCAACTTATTCACTGGATTATCCGTACCCATGCTGGGCTCCTTAACAAACTCAATGTAACTTCAATCGTGGTCGTATCACTCGATTAATTCTGGCCACAAACGCAATCAGAGCCGTTTTGAAAAAACCATAAATCGCAATTTGATGAAGCCGGTAAAGGGATACGTAGACGATACGGGCCACTTTACCTTCAATCATCATACTACCCTTACTGAGATTTCCCATCAGGCTTCCGACGGTAGAGTAATTGCTGAGTGAGACCATCGAGCCATAATCCTTGTATTCATAGGCTGGCAGAGGCTCATTCTCGAGTACTTTTTTGAACTGTTTGAAAACAAAACTTGCCATTTGATGAGCCGCTTGTGCACGAGGAGGCACTAGACTCTTACCATCTGGCATCAAGCAGGCAGCACAGTCACCGATGGCGAAAATGGTTGGATCGAGAGTGCATCGCAAGTCAGGATTCACCACAAGCTGATTTCTGGCGTTCACCTCCAAGCCGTCTAACTCTCGCAAAAAGTCAGGAGCCTTTATACCCGCTGCCCAGACCTTTAATTCTGCTTTGATCTCTTCGTTATTTTGAGTCAATAAATGATCTTGAGTGACTGCGGCGACTTGGGTGTTGGTTTTAACTTTGACACCTAGTTTTTCCAACTCAACATGAGCAGCACTCGATAAACGTTCAGGTAATGCACCCAAAATTCGCGGACCAGCCTCTATTAAATTGACCTCTAGTTGACTTCGATTTAGCTTTGATAAGCCATAGGCACCTAGCTCTTTAGCCGCATGAAAAATCTCTGCAGAAAGCTCTACACCCGTCGCACCCGCTCCAACAATGGCAATACGCAGATGACCTTCGGCTTCAGAACTTGCTCGCAACCAGGCCTCTAACAAATGGTGATGAAAACGCTCAGCTTGATAGCGATTATCCAAAAAGGCGCAATGCTCTCTGACCCCTTCAATACCAAAATCATGGGTTTGACTGCCTACCGCTAGGACTAGGTAGTCATAGCTAAGGGTACGAATCGGCAGAACAACTTCTCCATCAATACCCGTAACCGGAGCTAAAAACAGTATTTTTTTTGTGCGATCAATATTTTCTAAACGCCCAATTTGAAATTTAAACCGAGCACTTCTAGCCTGTGCTCGATAATTCAACTCGTCGATGCCCGGATCAAGAGAGCCGGAGGCTACCTCATGCAGTAATGGTTTCCAGATATGTGTGGGGTCTTCATCAACTAGAGTGACCTGCAAACCTTTGCGAGCGTAGGCTCTACCCAAACGAGTGGCTAGCTCTAAACCGCCTGCTCCACCACCCACAATGACGACGTGCTTATTAAAAATTGTCGATGATGTCATGCAAAGGTTCTCTCATTTCGGTTGGGTTGAGTAGTCCGAATATTACACTCAATTCGTGATGCGTCTATTCTAAAGGTGAAATTCGCAAAAAGATCCTGATTCACTCGGATAAAGCACTTTATGGTGCCTAGAATTTTCTAGTAGTTGGATATCCTATAATATCGCAGACTTTTGACTTCATTCAGTATCAAGATACGTTCACTTTTTCTCAAACCCTTAAAAGAAACGTTAAACGGTTAATTAACATTGAAAACAGCTTATACATTGATCATTGGAGTACTAGGAGGCTGGGTCGCTTGGTGGCTCGGCCTTCCATTACCTTGGATGCTGGGACCCCTTATTCTGGTCATGATCCTAGCAATCAAAGGGGTTCCTGTTCATGTCAATCGACAAGCGAATCAATTTTTCTTAGGTGTATTAGGCTTCTGGTTAGGCACAGGTTTCGAGGCAGGCTTACTAAAAGAACTGGCGACTTGGTACCCCAGTGTTCTCGTCATGCTTCTTTCTGTTGCAGTGACACTGATAGTGAACACGCTGGTTTTTAAAAAACTGGCTGGACTGGATATCATCACCTCGGTCTTTTCCTCGCTACCAGGAACCATGAATGCGGTCGTGATTCAGGGTGAAAAACTCGGCGGAGATGCTCGCTGGATAGCGATAGCACAGACTCTTCGGATTGCATTGGTCGTCATCAGTACGTCAATGATTTTCTATTTTATGCCAGGGCAGGGATTAGAAAACCCAAGCACCGAACTCGGCAAGCTAACACACTTAGGCTGGTTAGCACTCGTGCCTGTCGGATGGTGGTTAGCTAAGCAATTACGCCTGCCGATGGCTGAATTCCTAGGTCCAATGCTCATCAGCGCATCCCTCTCTTTAACCATCGTCGATATTGAACTGCCCAGTTGGATCATGATCATTACCTTTGTGGTACTGGGCTCTGGTATAGGTAGCCGATTTTCAGGAGCCTGCATCACGCAACTTTTAAAGGTGAGCCGTTACGCGGTGTTGGCAACCAGTTTAGGCATGCTAATCGCGGCGATTTTTGCCTTTGTAACATGGAAACTCACGGCTATTCCGCTGTCACATGCATTTCTGGCACTCGTTCCCGGTGGTGTAGGTGAGATGGCACTGATTGCGACTGCCGCAGGCATTAATCCTATCTATGTGGTGTATATACACCTGATTCGGCTGTTCGTATTAATCCTCTCCGCGCCTCTGTTGAGTTATCTGCTGACGCGTTATCAACGAAAGCATCTTTAACAGCTTAAAACCTAGCGCTAACATGCAGGCTAGGCTTTAACTAAAAGCGTTTTCACAATCAGCTCATCTTAGATATGCTACTGATTTATTGAATCACTCGGAAAGCTTCTACATTTACACTCACAGGCTGTAAAGAACCATTATCAATAGGATTATTATGCACCCTACAATGTTCGACACACCCGTTATCCGGCCTCTTCTACGTGCCATTTCTGTTATCACGTTGCGTCTTGCAGGCTGGAAAGTTGAAGGCGAAATTCCTGCTGATCTGAAAAAGTGCGTTATGATTGCCGCACCGCACACCAGCAACTGGGACTTACCTTTTACCTTGATGATTGCGTTCGTGATGAAAGCACCGATTTATTGGATGGGCAAAGACAGCATCTTCAGACCACCCTTCCGACATCTAATGATGTGGATGGGAGGATTACCCATTGATCGGTCGAAAGCCAACAATATGGTGCAAGCTTCTATCGATGAAATGAACGCCAGCGAGCAGATGTTTCTGATTGTTCCTCCGGAGGGAACACGCAGTAAGGTCGATAAGTGGAAAACCGGTTTCTATCACATCGCCCATGGTGCTGATGTACCGATTCTGATGGGGTTTCTGGATTTTGAGCGCAAGCGCGGTGGTTTCCTGGGCACCTTTACCACAACAGGCAATGCAGATGCCGATATAGCTCTAATCCGTTCACACTACGCGGGAATAAGCGGTAAAAAATCGTCTCAGTTCAGCCAATAACAGCCATCGTCATTACGATTTGTACCTCGTAACTTACCAGTGAGTTTACTGAGCTTTGAAGGTTTTAGAGTCTATTAAAAAATAATCTTACACTCTATTAATAACGCACCAGTTTGTATCAATGCCGCACAATTCAAGAGCACTTTTCCTGGATAGGACGCTAACACGGTTAGACAGACGCAAGGCTTAGGCACCCACCCTACTACTCTTTCTATCAGATTGTGCAAGTTGCACAGTTTTTGCAACAAAGTATGAGTCAGATTGACCATGCTCGATCTAAGTATCCCCAAACACTATCGCAAGGGCACAGGGATTGCTCAACCTCAGTGGTCTATTTGATTAATTAATGTAGGAGCATTCACAATGCAAACCACTGATTATCCATTGTCAGAAGTGCCCAAGGATAAACGTAAGGGGCTTCTTTCTATTTCACTGTTACTGATGGGCTTTACCTTTTTCACCTCAACCATGTGGGCAGGAGGGGCGATAGGTAAAGCTTTCTCCTTTCAAGAGTTACTCATGGCTATCCTTGTCGGCAATCTGTTACTGGGTGTTTATGCCGCAGCATTGGGCTATATTGCCTGTAAAAGCGGACTGAATACCGCGCTGATGAGCCGCTTTTGTTTTGGCGAGTTGGGCAGCAAACTCTCTGACATCATCCTTGGTTTCACTCAAATTGGCTGGTATGCATGGGGAACAGCCACCATTGCGATAGTGTTGGTCAAAACCACAGGGATCTCTGAACTCTATGAGATTCCATTAATGATCTTTTTTGGATTTGCTTTTTGCTTAACGGCAATGGTGGGTTACAAAGGCATGGACATGCTTTCACGCGTAGCAGTGCCGGCCATGATGATTTTTATTCTCATCAGCTTATACAACGGCTTATTGGATGTCGGTGGATTCGAAGGTCTTTTAAGCACATCTCCAACGGAAAGCATGGGTTTTGCAGCAGCTGTCACGGTGATCATTGGCACTTTCGTTTCAGGAGGCACTCAAGCCACCAATTGGAGTCGATTTGCCAGCAGCCCTAAAGTCGCCGTCATTGCCACCTTGGCGGCCTTCTTTGTGGGTAACGGATTGATGGTGTTAACTGGAGCATTGGGCACACTCATTTATCAACAGGCTGATATTGTCGATGTGATGATCGCTCAAGGTTTTGTGGTATTAGCCGTTCTGATGTTGTTTTTGAATATCTGGACAACGCAAGACAATACCATTTACAACTTTGCCGTCGCGGGTTGCAACTTAATGCGTACCGATAAAAGACGACTAATCACCGTATGCGGTGCAATTGTTGGCATCATTCTGGCGGTCGGTGGGATGTATAACCTGCTCATTCCGTTTTTGATTTTGCTAGGTACCTTCATCCCACCGATTGGCGGCGTGATCATGGCTGATTTCTGGATTAAGCATCGCGGCAATTACCCACTGCTAAAAGAGGTCGAGTTGCCCAACTTTAATTGGGTCGGTTTTATTTCCTATGCAGTTGGTTCAGGAATCGCGCTCACATCACCCTTTATCCCGCCAGTTGTGGGCGTTTTCTCAGCCATGCTGTGTTATGCCATCATCTCTATGGTGCTTGCTAAACAGGCTAATTTATCCGAGGCACAAAGCTAATTATGGCGATCACCTGCGCAGAAATCGTTCATTTACCGGGTCTCGAATCGATACGATTTCGCGCAGGATTGACAGGCAGTAATCGAGTGGTTCGCTGGCCCTACTGTGCAGAAAATGACAGCATTGCACCCTGGGTATCAGGCGGTGAACTGGTTTTTATTACGGGCATTAATCGCCGCCGTAATGAAAGCAATCTTTTACAAATTATCCATGAATCGGTTGAACATGGTGTGGCAGGCATGGTTATTTTAACCGGATCAGAGTTCATTCAAACGATTCCCGCAAGTGTTATAGAACTCGCCAACACACTGGGATTCCCATTATTGGAACAGCCCTATAGTTTACGACTGGTTGAAGTTACTGAAATCATCAGCAATGCAATTGTTCAAGAAAACCTCATGGGTCAGTCGACCAAATTATTTTTAACTCGGCTGATCAATGGCTACGCGGATACACCTGAGTTGATTAAAATCAAAGCGATAGAACTCGGGCTGGATCATCAATCGTCTTTTTACGTGTTGGCACTGCGTCAAACAACGGAAAAGATAGAGAGCTTACCTCCGCATGAGAATTTATCGATAGACATCATCGAAGATGCGCTTTCTCTGCTACTGAAACGACGCGGCGTTAAATGGCCTCTATTGCGGCTTGAACAGGACATCATCGCGGTTTTTCCAAGAGATAAAGCCGACTCATCATCTTTAGTAGATGAGTTTCAGACGATTCTCGATCAACTACCCGTTGCCAACGGCTCAAACCCGTTTTACCTCGGCGTCAGCGATCTGCATATGGAGCTAGGCTCGCTGAGCCAAGCAGTTGAACAGGCACGACAGACGGTTCAGTTTGCAGTAAATGCTCAACATCAACGCTTATTCTTTTATGAGCAACTCGGCATCGCTAAACTCTTTGATGCGATTCCCAATCGACGACTACTGACCGAGTTTTGTCAGATTTATCTAGGAGAACTCTGCTTTTCATCCGATAAGGACGCAAAAGTACTGAAAGAAACCTTAGCAAAATACCTGAACCTGCTGGGTAATCATCAACAGGCCGCTGATGCGCTGGGTATTCATCGAAACACCCTTAGGCACCGATTAAGCCGAATTGAACCTCTGATTGGCCATCATCTAAATGATGCCTTTACACGACTCAACATACAAAACGCACTGTTTATTGAGCAGATAGTACTTCAACGACACGATATTCATTAACATCGAAAGAACCATTTTTAAGGATTTACGCATGAAAATTATCAATGCCAGACTACGTCATCGCTCAGAATTATTTACACTGAGTATCAACCAAGGTGTTTGGTCTCACATTGAACAACAAAGCTCATACATTCATGACGCCTCAGCCACAGTTGATGCACAAGGTAAACTTCTTTCCTTACCCTTTGTAGAGCCACACATTCATCTGGATGCTGCCCTGACAGCGGGGGAACCCAACTGGAATATGAGCGGCACATTATTTGAAGGCATTCAGCGCTGGAGTGAGCGGAAACCGATGCTCAGCGCAGAAGACATCAGACAGCGGGCATTGAAAACACTCGATCTGCTGGTCGAAAACGGCATACAGTTTGTCAGAACCCATGCCGACGTATCAGACCCTAGCTTGGTTGGGCTGAAAACCCTCTGTGATATTCGAGATGAGGTCAAAGGAAAGATAACATTACAAGTGGTCGCGTTTCCTCAGGAAGGGCTGTTATCTTTCCCTAACGGAGTGGCCTTAATGGAGGAAGCGCTTGAGTACGGTGCAGATGTGGTCGGAGGCATTCCTCATTTTGAATTCACCCGTGAACTGGGTGAACAATCCATGAAGTTAGTCATTGAACTGGCACAAAAATATAACCGTTTAGTGGACGTGCATTGCGACGAAACAGATGATCCTAATTCGAGGTTCCTAGAAGTGCTTGCCTATGAAGCACTCAATTCCGGACTGGGTTCACGCGTTACGGCCAGCCATACCACCGCCATGGGTTCCTACGACAACGCTTACTGCTCAAGACTGTTTAAACTGCTGAAAAAATCTGAAATTAACTTTATCTCCTGCCCTACTGAAAGCATCCACCTGCAAGGACGTTTTGATAGCTACCCCAAACGCCGTGGGTTAACCCGTGTTAAAGAGTTAAATGAAGCGGGTATGAATGTCTGCTTTGGACAAGACTCCATTAATGACCCTTGGTATTCCTTAGGTAATGGCAAACTGCTGCGGACACTCGATTTTGGTCTTCATATTTGTCATATGATGGGACGTAACGATTTCGATACGGCTCTAGATCTCATTACCCGCAACAGCGCAAAAACAATGAACCTACGTGACGACTATGCGATTGAGGTTGGCAAACCAGCTCACTTCATCTTGCTGGATGGCGAAGATGATTACACGGTGTTGAGAAATCAGAGTGACGTACTAATGTCAGTTCACCAAGGTAATGTGTTGATGAAAAAGAAGGCTGTGGAGATAACGGAAAAGCATTTTCTGGTTTGATCACTGGTCATGAGGGGAGAAAAGGTAACAGACTTATAAAGTGTGGCGCCCTAGTAATCCCCTTCTGCACTTTAGACCGCGTGCCAAAGTGGCACAAGGCTTGCGACTTATGCGGAATGACGCCATAATAATCATGTGACAGATTGGCACAAGAGGAGATCACAATATGGCGACTATTTTGCCTCGCATCACAGCTAGAGTTGATGTCGATACTCAAGATTTACTCGCAAAGGCTGCCGCTCTCTCCGGCATGTCTAGTATAAATTCATTTGTTTTGAATGCTGCCATCGAAAAAGCAAAACAAGTGATAGAACATGAGCAGACTCTAAAACTTAGCCAAGCTGACGCTATGTTATTGATGGAAGCGCTCGATAAGCCTGCTAAAGTAAACACTAAACTAAAATTAGCGTCCGAACGCTATGAGTACAAAACTCAATGATGCAGTCGGTACTTCTCGATAAAGACAAACACGACAGAAATCGATTCGACTGTGGCATTGATGCTCTAAACAATTACTTAAAAGTCATGGCGAGCCAGCAAGCCAAAAAAGACAATACTAGAACCTTTGTGTTGGAAGATGATAATGACGACTCGCATATCATCGGCTTTTATACACTGACCATGACACCCATTGACTTAAAGGCATTACCCAAAAAGCTTCAGAAGAATCACCAATCATCGACCTCAGGTGGTCTAATTGCTCGTTTAGCTGTCGATGATCGATACAAAGGTAAGGGCTTTGGAGAGTGGCTACTGATCGATGCTCTCCGTAAACTTTTAATGGCTAGTGACAGTGTCGCATTCCCAGTTGTTATCGTAGACGCAAAGAATGGCGCAAAACTCTTCTATGAACGCTATGGGTTTCAAACTTTTAAAGATGCTGAAAACAAGCTATTTATAACCATTGCAGATATCAGAGCGAGCTTGAGTTAGAGAGATCGAAGTCGAGGTCGAGGAGATCAGGGTAGGAGTAAATATTTCAAAATCAGCATCAATGGAACTGAACAACCGATTATGGGTATCGCAATAAAGGCTTCCATCAAGTCAGACTGAAGATCATCAATAGATTTTTGAAGACTTTACCCTGCAGGCCTCAGCAAGTTTGAACCTAAAAGAGATACACGATCCTTCGAAAGCATTCATTTTGTATAAATCGCCACACCTGTAGTGAAAAACAAAAGGATTAAAAATAGTAGAACAACAATAAGCGAGGTAAAAAGCGGGGAAAACCAGTCCATGACTGCAAACATCCTAATTCAGAACAATCATTTAATAGTAACCACTCCTACGGCCCATTCCACCCTCCACTGTGATTAAGATCGACTCTAACGCCCAAAGAAGCAGCTAACTGAACTTGGTTGATCAGAAAACCAAAAGTTAGTATTTCGAACGTTAGTACTGATGCTTAAAAAAACTGTATGCGTTGAGTAAGTTACTCAGAAAGAACGCGAATAAACTCACCTACAACTCTATATTGCAAGCTCTCATCATCCTCAAGTTCGAGAGTATGAAAACTCTTGTCATAAGAGTTTGGTTTCAACTGAATACGAGTATGACGCCAACCACTTTCATCCTCATATTTATGGCTTTCGTATACCTTTACGGTGTATCGAGAGCCTGATTCTGCATCAACCGAATCAATACACTCAACTAGGACAGTTTTTCCATTTCTAGTGCCGCCCTCATCCATACGAAATAAGCAAAGTGCATTATTAGGAATAACTCTGTTCATGGACTCGCCAATAACCCTACATGCAAACATTCCTTGATTAATTTTTGTGCCTTCAGGAACAGCAACCCAGTTCTTATGTTCAGCAAGATGAATTTCACTGAAATTGCCAGCCGCAGCTTGCAAGTCAAAAAGCGGCACTGAATTGACGTATGGTTCAATTGCTACAACATTTGTTTCTTCTATGACCTGACTATCATTAGCGTAAAAAGGGACATGGTGTTTAAAGTAATCACGCAAGGCATCATCACAGGCATAAACAAAAGTACCCCGTATGCCTCGCAGCATGATGGTTCGGTATATATTGATAATGTACTGCTTTAGCTCAACCGGATCATTGATACCTTGCCTACCGTTACGGTCATGATATTTGCTTTTGTCTATCACTATAGACCTACTCTGAACATCATAACGAATCTCTTCGCCAAATATGATGGCAGCATAGTTTAGATCGTAACCCTGAGTAGTATGAATACAGCCAACTTCCTTATATGAGTCTTCTTGATTAATCCAGTCTGTGTTCGTACTATTCCAACGCAAGTGAACATTGCCGATCACAATGTCATGGGCTGTGACATTCTTTTTAGATACCCAAGGCCATGAATAACCAGCAATCATTCTCGATAGCCCAACCTGCTTTTCCTTCTCATTGAGGACACTAATCATGCTCTCTAGAGAATCAAACATCACAAACTCATAGTTTTTGGCAGTAAACACCTCGCCATTATCGATACGGCAATTAAGCAGTTTGTCGATAAATTCAACATACGGCTGTCCTGCCTTTACTCGAAACTGAGAAAGCAGTTGATGAGTTACCGAGTCGGTGGATGACTTTAGCCGCTGAAAATTTTCAATGTTTGCATCTGAAGGCTTAATAGATTGCCCCTGATCATAAAAGAAAATCGCTTTATCAGACTGTTGGCACACCCAATCCACTTCACTACAGTTGTTTTTATCCAAACCAAGTGCAGCACAGGCCTTATCAAAGCTACCGAAATAAGCACCAAGGTTCTTACGCTTTCGCAATCGATGAGACTCATCTACTAGCACAACGTCATAATGCTGATTAGCAAGTTCAGATGGGCTAATTACCATCTTAGGACTTAGTCCAGCAACGTGCTTGAAGGCTTTTTTAAGGGTAGTCCTGAACGAGGTCATCGGCACCACAAGTGCCATCCTTGGATTGGGTAGCTTTTGCCTTAGCGCTAGCAGCAATGAATGAATTTCAGCCACATCATCGTCGAACTCTCTTAACTCAATTAGATTATCTTCAGCATGAAGCAACTTGAACAAAAAAATTGCTAAAACTGATTTACCAGTACCTGCCCCACCCTCAATCACAATATTCTTAACATTATGATTAAGCAGTTCATGCATAATAGTTAACAGTCCTTGGCGCTGATCAAAGGACAATGATTTGTATGGGGAATACTTGAATACATCTGAGTTATCGAGATAATCGAGACTTCGAGAAGCAACACCGCATGCTATTAGACGGTTCCATACTTCTCGGAAAACCTCATTGTACAGAGATCCGCGCTGGTAGTAGTTGTGGTCAACTAATCCGAGATTTCCGTTCATCAGATTATATTTACCATCAGCAGCAATGTATTTAATCAGCATTGATTCAACATCTAAGGTTGCGGATTTATTGAAGTACTCACTGGTAATCAAGTGAACAGCTGTCAGTAATTGCTTCTCGTCATGTTTTAGATGTGTACTCAGGCGGGTAAGGGCATCTGTTGTTTCACCTATGTAAGCCCTCAATTTTCTTTCATCACTAAGGATGTATACCAGAGGCCAATTGGTGGTAGCGTATGCATTTTCATGCAACCCACTAATAGTTTCTTTACTGAAAGGGTAACTTTGTACTTCTATCATAGGCAAATGACTCATAACTCGGTGTACTTTGTTGCTTTGCCTTTTGCTTTACTGACAGGATATTTGGTCTCGTTCAACGAAATCTTGTCTGTCACTATTTTTTCGACATCCAGATCATAGTGATCAGCAAGTAATAATGCGTATGCAATGACATCGGCCAACTCTTCCTTGATCTTGTTTTCGTCAGCCTGTTCTGGGGATTTCCAAAGAAACAGCTCCATAAGTTCTGAGGCTTCGATACTGAGAGCGATAGATAAATCTTTAGGATTGTGAAACTGTTTCCAGTCCCTATCATCCCGAAACTTAAGAAGTTTGGCTATAACCTCATTCATCAAGATACTCCATTTACCGAATCCACAAGATCTCTAATCCAACAAACAATGCGCCAAAAAATGTTAATAAATCCGACACATCAACAGTAGCAGACATATGAATGATAAGGATAGCTGAAAGTGTGCAAAGAAAAAGCGGATGGCGCGCCAGGAGGGATTCGAACCCCCGACCAACAGGATCGGAACCTGCTACTCTATCCAACTGAGCTACTGGCGCGTATTGATTTGTCAGCTAGAGCTGACAGGGCGACAATAATACGCACTCATTTCGCTATTGCCAAGACATTCACCCTAAGAACTAGATCAGGTGCATTTCCGTATCGTAATTTTGAGGGTATAATCCCTGCCTAATGATAGCGGTATTGTCTGCTCCGACCCTGTGGATTTATGGTTTCAGGGTGACTCATGACAGGCATTTACGCCACCTGTTCCTAAAATTGATGAGGTCTTGAACGTGAATAAACTTGCTGCAAAAGCTGCTTCCGCACTCTGCACCCTAGGGCTAAGCGTTGCTCTGGCTACTTCTGTCTATGCGGCTGTTGACCGTGATGCCATCATTGATCGCATCCAACCGCATGGTAATATCTGTGTTGCAGGCGATGAAACTTGTGGTTTAGGTGCTCCTGCTCCTTCTGCTAGTGCTGGCGCATCTGCTCGTACGGGTGAAGAAGTTTACAATCGTTTCTGTGCTGCGTGCCATGCATCTGGTATTTTGGAATCCCCAAAATTCGGCAGTGGACAAATGTCTGCTCGTGCAGCTGAGAAAGGTTTAGACGGCTTATTGGCTACCTCTATCAGTGGTATCGGTGCAATGCCTCCAAAAGGCACTTGTAATGACTGTTCTGATGAAGAGTTAGAAGCGACTATTCAGTTCATGATTGATGCTGAATAATTAAGTCAAGTTTTCCAGAATAGGCTGCTTCGGCAGCCTATTTTATTTGTTAAACAGGTTAATTAAAAATCATCCAATAAGTTCTTTAACGAACTAATGGTAGCTCTTCCTGTAGCCACATTGGCTTGCACATCCCGCTCCCCAAGCCCTTGAACCGCTAGATCTTCTTGGGGTAACTCATCTAAAAAGCGACTTGGTAAGCAATCTAGCACCTCGCCAAACTGCCGACGTTTTTTCGCCAACGTCATGGTTAAAGTCACTTGAGCACGGGTAATACCTACATAGGCTAACCGACGCTCTTCTTCGACGGTATCGGATTCAATACTATTCCGATGAGGAAGCAACTCTTCTTCCATTCCCATCAAATATACATGCGGAAACTCTAATCCTTTAGATGCGTGCAAGGTCATCAATTGAACTCTGTCCGAATCGTCTTCTTCCTCTTGTCGATCTAACATATCGATCAAGAGTAACCGAGCGATGGTTTCTTTAATGCCCGCATCCGGATCTTCTTCTTGCAACCGTTCCAGTGTGGATTTAAGAGAGTCCACTAAGAACCAGACGTTCTGCATCCGCTTTTCCGCGACACCATCACTGGAACTTTGCTCGCGTATCCAGTTTTCATAATCCATTTCTAAAATCATATCGCGCACAGTGGCGATAGGATCGCCCGTTTCACAGCGATAAAGAAGTTGCTGCATCCATTCACAAAAGCGCTGAACTCTGGCATAAGCAGTAGCGGGTAGCGCCTGCTGCAAACCCACTTCAGAACAGGCTTCAAATAGACTGATATGCCGGGTAGAGGCATATTCGCCAAGCTTTTCCAGGGTTGCAGGGCCAATTTCACGTCTGGGTAGATTGATGATTCTTAAAAAAGCATTGTCATCACTGGGGTTTACCAATAGCCGAAGGTAAGCCATCAAATCTTTAATCTCAGCCCTTGCAAAGAACGAGGTACCTCCACTGAGCTTGTAAGGCACTTGCGAACTTTGTAGTTTCATTTCCAACAAGCGAGATTGATGATTACCACGATATAACACGGCAAAATCACGAAAAGGGATACGCTCTCGAAGATGTCTATCAAGTATTTCTGTGGCTATGCGTTCACACTCGGCATCTTCGTTACGTGTATGTAAGACCCTAATCGGGTCTCCGAAGGCTTTGTCGCTCCAGAGAGTTTTTTCGAAAACGTGTGGATTATGATTAATGAGGATGTTGGCAGCTTTTAGAATACGACCCGTTGAGCGGTAGTTTTGCTCTAGCTTGACCAGCTTTAAACCCGGAAAATCATCTTGTAGACGCGCCAAGTTTTCGGGTCTTGCTCCTCGCCATGAATAGATGGACTGATCATCATCGCCCACTACCGTTAAAGCGCTGCGAACACCCACTAACTGACGAACCAAACGATATTGCGACAAGTTAGTGTCTTGATACTCATCGACCAGTAGATAGCGGATTCGGCGCTGCCAACGTTCTAACACGTCAGGCTGTTGGTTAAACAAGCGCACGGGGATCAAAATCAGATCGTCAAAATCAACGGCGTTATAGGCTTTTAGTAATCGCTGATAAGCCTCGTAGGCGCGTGCAGCCAAAATTTCATGTGGTACTCGTGCCTGAGCCAGTGCATCTTGAGGCTCTAGCATGTCATTTTTCCAGTTAGAAATTTGATGCTGAACGGCAGCGACCTGCTCGGTATCTTCATCGTGATGCAATAGTAACTCTTTAATCAACGCTTTACTGTCTTGATCATCAAAGATAGAGAAACCCGGTTTAAAGCCCAGTTGCTTTACTTCCCGTCGAATAATATTCAAGCCTAGATTATGAAAGGTCGATACCGTTAGCCCTCGCCCCTCTCCTTTTGGCAATAACTGCAGCACTCGCTCTTTCATTTCTCGTGCAGCTTTATTGGTGAAGGTCACTGCAGCGATGTGTCGCGCTTCAATACCGCAGGTTTGGATCAAATAGGAGATTTTACGCGTAATTACGCTGGTTTTACCTGATCCCGCGCCTGCAAGAACTAATAATGGACCACCGATGTAATGAACGGCTTCTTCCTGCCGATAATTAAGTTTATTCATAAAAAGACACAGCAGGTTTGGAACAAATGTTTGAAATATAAAAACAACATGCTAATCTCTGGGATGCCATAACTATCAATTTGATGCGAACCAGTCTATGTTAATTAGTGGTATGAATAGTGTAATTTTAGCGACAGCTACTCTGATAAGGAAACTGCTTGATGCCATCCAACGTTGACAGGGAGAAAAACAGCCCTGAAGTTCAACTGATTCTGGTTGATAGCAACCATCATACCTTTAATGGCGATATTTTGTCTGCGTTGAAAAGTACGCCACCGCTCATCACCCATTGCCACTCACTGGTTGAAGCAAACCAAGCGCTTGATGATCAATGTCAAAACGTGCTGCTACTCCCGGTAGAGCAAAGCATCCCGAACACCTTGATTCGTCTGCAAACTCAAGATCCTTTAACCGGTGCCGGTAACCGCCAACACTTTTATCACCAGTTACAGCAAGTACTTCGTCAAATACACTCAACTGAAGCGTTATGCTTGATGATGCTTGATATCGATAATTTTACCAGTTTCAATCATCAGTATGGTCATGATATTGGTGATCGGCTTGTGGCTCTGGTAGCCGAGCGCTTGGATAGTTGCCAAGGTAAGTTTGATCTATGCCGTATTGGCAATGATGAATTTACCTTGGTTGTTCGTGCGCCGTTAAACCATATCAAAATCAAAACCCGTGATGTAATCGAACAAATTATTGAACTTCTCCTGCCTGCTTACGAAATTAATGAACATACTATTCATTTGCACTGTAGCATTGGTGTTGCGATGGCACCGGAGCATAGCACCGAGTTTGACGATCTTATTCGTTACGCCAATACCGCAAGAATTCGAGCCAAAAAACTCCGCGGACATAGTTATGCGATTTTTGATGCACAAAAAGATCTTGATGAAAAACAGAGTATTAATTTAGAACCAGAACTTTGGCAGGCATTACAAAAACGTCAATTTCGTCTTTATTACCAACCCCGTATTTGTTTAAGCACACATCGCATTATCGGTGCAGAGGCATTAATACGCTGGGAACATCCTGTTCACGGTATGATTCCACCCGATGAATTTATTCCTATCAGTGAAAAATCAGGTTTAATTGTTCCGATAGGTTATTGGGTCGTCGAGCAGGTTGGCCAAGATATGCAGCTATTGAAAGAAGCAGGTTTACCAGAACAAATCGGTGTGAATCTCTCTTTCCGACAGTTTCAAGATGGCTATCTTGCTAGCACCATTGAGCGTCTTATCATTCAGCATCATATCGATACGCGCCAACTGGAGTTCGAATTAACGGAAACCGCTCTCTTTAGAGATGAACCTCATGTTGTCTATTGTATGGAGTCACTTAGCCAGTTAGGCGCTGAATTCTCTTTAGATGACTTTGGTACCGGCTATTCATCTTTTGCCATGCTGCAAAAGCTGCCGATCTCTACATTGAAGATCGACAAGAGCTTTGTAGCAGGCATTGGTAAATCTGAGGGAGATGAAGAGATCGTTAGAAGCATCATTAGCTTAGCACGCAACTTAAAGAAAAAAGTGATAGCCGAAGGTGTCGAAACTGCTGAGCAACTGGCATTTCTAAAAGAGCATCACTGCCCTATGGCTCAAGGTTTCTATTTTAGCCGACCGGTACCACTTGAATCTTTTATAGAGCTTCTGAATGATCCCTCTTCGATGCCATCCCTCTAAAGGCTAACGCTTCTAATAAATGAGTTTTCTGAATAGGTTCAACCGCATCTAAATCCGCAAGCGTTCTAGCTACTCTTAATACACGATGACACCCCCTCGCTGAAAGATGCAGTCGCTCCATGGCTCGTAATAAAATAGTCCGTGTATCAGGCGTCAACTGGCAATAAGTTTCTAAATCACGTCCTTGTAAATAGCGGTTACTGTAACCTTGCCTATGCTCCTGTCGCGCTCGTGCCGCAGCAACACGCTGTCTAACCGTAATGCTTGACTCCGCAGGCTCGGTTGGTTGCAATAACGTGTCCGCAGACAAAGCCGACACCCACAACTGTAGATCAATCCTATCTAATAATGGCCCTGAAACACGGCCTTGATAACGTCGAATTTGATCCGGTGTGCAAATGCATCTATCAGTACCGTCTTGATAATGTCCGCAGGGGCACGGGTTCATTGCACTGACCAATTGAAATGCAGCTGGATATTCTACTTTACTGAGTGCTCTTGAGATTAAAATCTTGCCTGTTTCCATCGGCTCTCGCATCAAATCCAGTACCCTTCGCGGAAATTCCGGCATTTCATCAAGAAATAAAACTCCCTGGGTTGCTAACGAAATCTCTCCAGGTCTAGGATGATTTGCACCGCCTCCCACCAATGCAACGGCTGATGCGGTATGGTGGACTGCACGAAAAGGACGCTGTCCCTGACAACAGGCATGAACAGGCAATCCAACTAAGGAATGCACTGAAGCGACTTCTAAACGCTCGGCAAGGGTTAACTCTGGCAGAATTCCCGGTAGGCATGCCGCCAGTAAGCTTTTGCCACTGCCGGGAGGGCCACTAAACAACAGATTCAACTGCCCTGCCGCTGCAACCTCTAAAGCGCGACGCGCTTGAAACTGCCCTTTCACATCTGCAAGATCTGGCGATGTTATCGGCTTGATCTGTGTTCTATCCGGTTGATGAAATGAAGCTTCTGCTTTACCGCTTAAATAACGACAGACATCCAGAAGGTGTGTTGCCGCGATGACAGGAGTATCACCAAGCAACGTCGCCTCATCTGCGTTATGGGCAGGTAAAATTAATGTCCTACCCGCTTTTCCACAGGCTAATGAGACTGGCAAGGCTCCACGTATCGGTCGAATTTCTCCAGAGAGTGCTAATTCAGCCACAATTTCGTGCTGATCTAGCGTTTGGCTTTTGAGTTGACCCGATGCTTGGAGAATCCCTAAAGCGATCGCTAAATCATAACGTCCACCCTCTTTAGGCAGATCAGCAGGAGCCAAGTTGACTGTAATGCGTCGTTGCGGAAAGTCAAAGCCTGCGTGAATCAGGGCACTACGAACACGCTCTTTGCTTTCTTTGACTGCGGTTTCAGGTAACCCCACCATGGCCATGCCAGGTAAGCCACCCGATAAATGGACTTCGACCGTAACTGAAGGGGAGGTGATGCCGAGTTGGGCACGGCTATAAACAGTGGCGAGTGACATAGAAGCCTTCCTTGGCTAATTAAATCGATTTTGATTATGGGTTATTAAACTGCATCGTTGGATTCGCTGCTAACTTGCTGGGCTTCCATTGCATCTATTTTGCGCTCAAGTGCTTCGAGTTTTTCACGGGTTCTTAATAAGACCGCTTTTTGTGTATCAAACTCTTCACGCGTGACGAGGTCTAGACGACTCAAGGCTTGCTGCAAAACAGCCTGCATCTGCTGCTGTATCACTTGCTGTCCGGGCAACTCTTTTGCACCGTTCATAAACTGGGCCAGTTGTTCAGACAGACCCTCTGCTAGTTTCTGGTGAATCATAATTCTGATTACTCCACACTCAATTGTATGCTGTTAGCTTAACGTATTTACTGTTTTTAAGCACCTTTAAACCGCTTATCCTGCCCGCTCTATCAATACTGCACCAAATCAGTGCGCGCACCAAATTAGCGCACCATCTTGGCTATTTAAAACTTTGATGCACTGCAATATAAGCTCAGAAAACAATTCAATTAATTTTATATTATTGTTTTACAACAGATTTAAAAACATGGCACGGCTTTCGCTATAAAACGAATCAAGGCAAGTGGATTTAAGGCAATCGTCTTAACTACTTGATGAATTTGTATCCATAAGGAGTCAGACCAATGAAACTGGTTTCAGCAATCATAAAACCCTTCAAGCTGGACGATGTAAGAGAATCTTTGTCCGAAATCGGAATTCAGGGCATCACGGTAACTGAAGTAAAAGGCTTTGGTCGCCAAAAAGGTCATACCGAGTTGTATCGCGGTGCTGAATATGTGGTGGATTTTCTACCTAAAGTTCGCATCGATGCAGCGGTATCTGATGACGTCGTTGATCAGGTGGTGGAAGCCATCAGCAAAGCGGCTCAAACCGGCAAGATTGGTGACGGCAAAATTTTTGTCGTACCTCTTGAGCAGGTCATCCGCATCCGTACCGGTGAATCCGGCCACGACGCACTCTAATCTGAATTTTTGATTACACGCCTGATGGAGGGCTAAACAATGGAAGAACTTCTTCTAAGCACAGCCGATGATGTTAAACATCTCGCTTATGCAATCGATACCTTTTATTTCTTAATCTGTGGTGCGCTCGTCATGTGGATGGCGGCTGGCTTCTCTATGTTGGAAGCAGGCTTGGTTCGCTCGAAAAACACCACTGAGATACTCACTAAAAACATCTCACTTTTTGCCATCGCTTGTACCATGTACCTGTTGTGTGGTTACTACATCATGTACAGCTCTGCTGAGGGTGGAATATTCCCAAGCTTTGGCGGCCTAATTGGCGGTGAAAATAGCGTTGATGATGTGCTATCTGGTGGCGAAGATGGTCCTTACTACTCAATGCGTTCTGATTACTTCTTCCAAGTCGTATTCGTTGCAACCTGTATGTCAATTGTATCTGGTGCGGTTGCTGAGCGTATGAAACTTTGGGCATTCTTGGCATTTGCAGTGGTCATGACGGGTCTGATTTACCCAGTGAGCGGTTACTGGACTTGGGGTGGTGGTTTCTTAAGTGAAGCTGGTTTCTCTGACTTTGCAGGTTCAGGTATCGTTCACATGGCAGGTGCTGCTGCAGCTCTGGCTGGTGTGTTAGTACTAGGTGCTCGTAAAGGCAAGTACGGTAAAGATGGTCAAATCAATGCGATCCCAGGTGCTAACCTACCACTCGCTACCCTAGGTACCTTCATCCTGTGGATGGGTTGGTTCGGCTTCAACGGTGGTTCTGAGCTTAAAATGTCAGATATCGACTCTGCCAACAACGTAGCTCAAGTGTTTGTAAACACCAACGCTGCTGCTGCAGGTGGTGTGATTGCGGCTCTGGTTCTAGCTCGTCTATGGTTCAAGAAAGCTGACTTAACCATGGCGTTAAACGGAGCATTGGCGGGTCTTGTATCTATCACTGCAGAACCTTTAGCACCCACCGCGTTAACTGCAACTATCATTGGTGCCATCGCTGGTTGTATTGTAGTGGCTTCAATCGTGATGCTTGATAAAGTTAAGATCGATGATCCTGTTGGTGCGATCTCTGTTCACGGTGTGGTTGGTATCTTCGGTGTCATGGTTGTACCTTTCACCAACAGCGATGCTACTTTCGGTGCTCAGATCCTTGGCATCATCTCAATCTTCGCTTGGGTCTTCATTGCCAGCTTGATTGTATGGACTATTCTGAAAGCGATCATGGGTATCCGTGTGACTGAAGAAGAAGAGTACGAGGGTGTCGATATCGCTGAATGTGGTATGGAAGCTTACCCAGAGTTTGTTGCTAGCAAGAAATAATCGCTAAAAACTATGTAAATCCCAAGGGGTCCACTGTGACCCCTTTTTTATGTGTCGGATGCAGGTATACTTTACGTAGAAAACGATTCATATCATTTTTGATCTGCCACGGGCTGTCTGCCACGGGCAGCCTAAAGGAGTTAAACCATGAAATTGATCACTGCGGTCATTAAACCCTTCAAGCTCGATGATGTTCGTGAAGCCCTCTCAGAAATCGGTATCCAAGGCGTCACCGTCACCGAAGTTAAGGGTTTTGGGCGTCAGAAAGGTCATACCGAGCTGTATCGCGGAGCAGAATATGTCGTGGATTTTTTGCCTAAGGTAAAAATCGAAGTGGCGGTTGATGATGACATGACCGATCAAGTCATTGAAGCGATCACTAAAACCGCTAATACTGGCAAAATCGGCGATGGTAAGATTTTTGTCACACCGTTAGAACAAGTTATTCGAATTCGTACCGGTGAAACAGGTCCAGACGCGCTGTAAACTGACTATTTACGTTGAATTGCCCTTTATAAAGCTGCCATCTGCACAAGGATGGTAGCTTTAATTTGAATTGGGTAATGTGATCATTATCGTCAACCCGCCTTTTGCTGTGTTCTTCGCAACCACCTCTCCGTGTAAACGTCTAACAGCGCTCTTAAGTATGCTCAGTCCCAAGCCATATCCTTGGATGGCGTCATCCAGTCGATAAAAAGGTTCAAATATTTGCTCTAAATGCTGATCGTCAATGCCAGGCCCCTGATCTGAAATGATTAAACTTAAGGCATTAACTTGCTGCGAAACTGACACACTGACACTGCTTCCTTTGGGCGAATACTTGAAAGCGTTTTCCAGTGCATTGCTTAGAATTCGCTCTAACAAACCTGTGTTTAAGGTCACATTCAGTGACTCGGGATTAACAACAATGTCCAAGTGGTGTTCTGGATACAGCAGTAACCATTGTTGTCCTATCGACTCTATAAATGACTTAACTTCTATCGAGCTTGTCATTGTCAGCGTTTTATCATCGAGTCGAGATAACGACAGTAACTGATCTATCAATTTTGCCAGCTGTTCAGATTCACGATTTATTTGGCCAAGTAATGGGTTTTCAATCTGAGTGGATTGTTGCTCTAAAATCGCTGTCGCTACCTGCATTCGCGCCAGCGGTGCACGCAGTTCGTGGGAAACATCGCGAAGTAACTGCTGTCGTGCTTGCAGCGTTTTTTCGACATATCCCGCCATCGCATCAAACTCACGTGCTAGTTCACCAATTTCATCGTTTCGCGCATTAAGCTGAGAATCGGTTCGACTCGATAGGTTCTGTTCATCATGCAGGGAGCGAGCAAACAGCTTTAGACGGTTAATTGGTTTGACTACCCACAAGCTGACAAACAGCGCCACTAGCATGGCCATAATGATAATCAGTACCATCTGTACCGAGAGTATAAATCTAAGCATTCTATCCAAGTGCAAAGGCTGTTCCGGTCGAGGAATTTCGATCAAATAAGTACGGTTGTTATCCGCCACTAACTGAAAGGCAACCACTTCACTTGCGGCCATGGGTCGTCGAAAGTCCTGAATAACTTGTCCAGTTTCAAGATCTGTCATGCGCAGTGAAAAACGACCTCGATTTCTATCAGAATCATGACGGTGCCGAACATCGCCATTCGCTTCTTGGCGCTCCAATACTAGCTGTGCATAGCCAGCCGCGCGCGTTTCCATCAAGGCTTGCCAATGATGTGTTTCATTGGCCCTAAGCAAACCAAACACCAGTCCACCCATCAGCAATACACTGACGAGCCATGTCACGATAAAGACTTTAAAAAAAAGTTTTTGATACCACTTCATGCTTGTGCCCGAATAAATTGATAGCCTGCACCTCTGACCGTCTTAATTAACTCGGAGGTTTGGGGAGAAATATCGCTGAGTTTTTGCCTTACTCGGCTGACATGAACATCAATCGCTCGATCATACAGCGTCAGTTTTCGATGCAGAACTTTCTCTGTCAGACTTTCTTTAGACACTACTTCACCGGCATGCGCCATGAGAGTGTGCAATACATTAAACTCAGTTCCGGTAAACTCCACCGCTTGTCCGTTAACCGTTACTTCGCGACTGGCAGGATCTAAATGAATGCCAGATAAGGATATCCCCACTGATAAGGTTGGTTGGTTCTGGCTACGCCTTAATACCGCTCGAATTCTAGCTAGAAGCTCTCTTGGATTACAGGGTTTGGCTAGATAGTCATCAGCGCCCATCTCTAAACCTAAGATGCGATCGATATCATCGCCACGACCGGTCAACATAATCACAGGAATAGACATCCTTGGACGTAAGCTTTGTAATAGCTCCAAACCACTTTTGCCCGGCATCATGATGTCTAAAATCATTAGATCAGGTGGAGGGTTTGATGCAAGCCAACGTTCCGCAGCTTCGGCGGATTCGGCCATATCTACATTAAAGGCTTCGTTATTCAGATACTGCTGTAGCAACGCACTTAAAGACGAATCATCATCGATAATCAAAATTCGAGGGTAACTGCTTTTATCGATCATGTGATGCGTGCTCATTTTTATCTCCTTTGCTGCCTAGGATAGTCTCAATGGACACTAGTGCGAGCAACTTTACGCAACTTTACGTTTTGCAACCCTACTTTGCATTGTGCTGACGCATACTTAACACATCAAAGAGAATGCAATTCGGAGCAACAGCCATGAAAACGTTTACACTGACTCAAATAGGTATTTTAACCCTAGCTTTAAGCTTCAGCGCCATTGCGCTTGCCGAGCGCGGCTCAACTGATCGTCAACAAAACATGCAGCGTTATACACAAATCTTGGATTTAACTGAAGAACAACGTGAAGCGTTGCAGGCATTAAAAGAGGAATCAAGCCTTTCTCGAGATGCACGCCAAGCTGCAATGAGACAAAATGATGGATCACCTCTAACCACTGAGCAACGAAACCAAGTTCGTGAAGCACGGCAAGCACAGATGCAAGAGCGTTTAAGTGCCATCCTAACTGAAGAGCAACAGGCTCAATTACAGGAACACCGAGAACAACGCCTTGAGCAACGTCAAGGCAAAAGAGAGCAAATGGGGCAACAGGCTAAACGTAAAGGTGACTGTGATATGAAAGCCTCTAGCCGCGAAGAAAGACAAGAAATGCGCCAAGAGCGTCGTCAATCTCGAGAGTCATAATCTAAAGGGGTAGCGAGATATTCGTTACCCCTTTACGTTTTCTACTCTGCTTAACGCTAAATCCACACGGCAAGCAAACTATCGAAAAACAACTTAAGGACTGCTTTGCCAAGATTTTACAATATCGATCATCGGCGCTATTGCGGGTGCAGGAGTGTCGACTAGCGGCATCGTAATCAATAAACCTCGATGCGACGCTGGAAATAACATCGGTTCCGGTGCACCATTAAAGGGCAAGGAGGATAAAGGTACAACGCCATCCCCCAAATCATCACCTATTTCATCCCACCATGTTTCCATTCGTTCGCGAACATTGGTTATCTCTAGATCACGCGCTATCTGATCAATATTTTCCAGCATGGCATAGGTTGGTTCACTTAACTTGCCACCGATAATCTGAATCTTTACCTGATAGGGCCAATCGCGTGAGTTTAAGTCTGTCAGAAATTGACTACCTGGGCGCAGATCGATTTTGGCCGCACCAGTACCTTGTCTAAATCCGATAAAGGGTGACAGTTGGCCTTCTGGAATATGGCTTAGCCACTCTCTGACTTCTAGCCAAGCTCGAAAGCGTGCCCAAGCAGATCCTTGATTAGGCGGGCCAATCTGAATAACCCCTAATACTTCCGGTCCATCAACGCCATCTCCATCTACCGGATAGCGCCAACGAGTGACAAAGTCACGAATGACCAAGCCGCCCATACTGTGTCCTATCAGAATGATCGGCTGATCAGTTTGCAATGCACTCCAGTACTGAGCAAGTAAGTCAGCACTTCGGTCAATCGCTTGATCATTAGGGTAACGAAACTCCCATGCTTCGATTCCTGCCTCATCAAAAGCAGCAAGGCTTTCATTCCAAATTCCACCGGGTTCATCGAGGCCATGAATTAACACCACTTGTGGTGCAACTGATTCAGAGTCTCCGCGCTGAAATCCAACCAGTTCGGGTGGCAAAGCCATGGCTTCTGGGAACCACTCTTCTAACTGTTCCTGTGTCGCTGTTCGTATTTCACGCTCTAACTGAGGATCTTTTTCAGCAAAAGCGATCCATGTACCCAATAAAACGAGAATAAAAACCCCCGTCAGCATAAGTACTTTCAACCAGTCTAGTTGCATAGAAGAACCCTCCTGATTCATTTACGCGAAGGTCTCACTCAGGCTAGCTCACTCGGCTAAAGATAAGGTCCCAAACGCCATGCCCCAGATTCTCTCCACGCTTTTGGAATTTAGTAACCGGACGCCACTCAGGTTGATCGGCATAAACACCTTCACCCATAGCATTGGCATAACCTTCTGCGGCTGACATGACTTCCATCATATGCTCTGCATAGGGTTGCCAATCCGTTGCCATATGAAAATGGCCACCGATCTTCAGCTTATGACGGATCGACTGGGCAAACTCTGGTTGCACGATACGGCGCTTATGGTGGCGCTTTTTTGGCCAAGGATCCGGGAAAAACAATTGCAGGCCATCTAAACTCTTATCAGGGATGCATTGCGCCAGCACTTCTACGGCATCATCACAGTAAACACGAATATTGGTTAAACCTTCTTCTTTAATTCTGCCTAACAGACGACCCACTCCCGGTGGATGTACTTCGATACCAATAAAGTTTTTCTCTGGCATTTGACGTGCCATTTCGATCAAAGAGTCACCCATACCGAAACCAATTTCCAGCACAACAGCGGCGTCACGGCCAAAGCACTCAACATAATCCAATACGCCATCGCTCAGCTCTAAACCATAGTCCGGCCAGTTTTCACGATAGCCTCGCTCTTGACCTTCCGTCATGCGACCTGCTCGCACAACAAAACTACGTATGCGTCGCTGAGGTAATGGATTAGTTGAAAGGTCTGCATCTGTCATGGTGAATAATTCCGATCTAAAACAAAAATTAGTAACTGATATATTTGGCTTAATACATAAAATCAAATATCAATCAGTCAGATTTGGAAAACTATAACGATAATTATAACAAAGCCACCGCGAGGGTGGCTTTAATATGTGGATCTTTATCAGTTTGATGGTTAAGCGACGAAGGTCATCGCTTCTCGCAATTTTTTCATCGCATTTTTTTCTAGCTGACGAATACGCTCGGCAGAAACGTCATATTCTGCTGCCAATTCATGCAACGTCGCTTTTTCATCCGCTAACCAGCGGCGACTCAAAATTTCACGACTGCGAGCATCTAGCCCTTCCATTGCCTGAACAAGCTGATTTTGAGACGTCTCTTCCCAGTTTTCAGCTTCTAAGCGCAGCGCTGGATCAGCTTCTTCATCTTCTAGATACTGAGCTGGCGACCAAGCCGTTTCATCATCGTCACTCACCGGAGCATCAAAGGAAGTATCGCTGGATGCCATTCTGCCTTCCATCTGACGAACCACGTGAGCATCGACACCTAAGTCTTTAGCAACCGCTTCTACTTCGTCGTTGTTCATCCAGTTGATCGATTTTTTCTGCGAGCGTAGGTTAAAGAAAAGTTTACGCTGCGCTTTCGTGGTAGCTATTTTAACGATACGCCAGTTACGCAAGATAAACTCATGCATCTCTGCCTTAATCCAGTGAACGGCAAAGGAAACTAGACGTACACCAACGGTTGGATCAAAGCGCTTAACCGCTTTCATCAAACCGACATTGCCTTCTTGGATGAGGTCGCTCAGTGGCAATCCGTATCCCGAGTAAGTTTTAGCTATATGAACGACAAAACGTAGATGCGAAATGACTAACTGACGAGCCGCTTCAAGATCTTGTTGATAGAACAGCCGCTCAGCTAGCGCCCGCTCCTCTTCAGCGTTGAGGATAGGAATCGCACCCACGGTCTGTACGTAGGCGTTTACGTTACCGCCTGGTGACAGGTGTTCTATAACCCGTAAGTTTGTGCCCATTTAGTGATAACCTCTTTGTTGGCTGAAATTTTCGCTAACCATGTGACCTAAAAATCTAAGAAAAGTTCAGTGATCTCTAATGTATATTATCGCACAGGACCGTGAAAAATAGCGATCTATGACGAAAAAATCAAGTCCTACACAGCAGCGAATTTACCTATGAATATTTAGATTAACTAGGTTCTATCGCCCTTAAATGGCGCCCTGTCGATAGAAAACCACCTAGCACACCTAGGCCTGTTCCTGTCGCGATCAGAGTCAAACCTGACGTTAAATCCAAGCCCTGCAGCACAAAGTTACTAGAATATAGCTGCGCTAATTGATTTGCGGGACCGGTGATCAAATATAGCGAAACTTGCACTAGTACGTAGGCAAACAAAGAGCCGATCAAGCCGTACCAGAAACCGGAATAGAGAAACGGTCGACGCACCCATGCATCAGTGGCCCCTACCAGTTTGGCAACCAAGATTTCATCTCGTCGCGATTCAAGTGTCATACGGATGGTATTGCCAACCACCAGTAAGACTGCCAAGGCCAGCAAACCCGCCAACACCCAACTAAAGCGTTCTGCCATCAGCAGGTAAGCATTTAGCCGTTGAATCCATTCTAAATCCAATACCGCCTCAGATACTTCTGGAATAGACTGAAGTTCAGCCTGAAGTTGTTGCAGTGCTGCCGCGTGGTGATCGGCTGGTAATACCAGAATTACCGCGGGTAATGGATTGCTGTCTAATAACGACAGCATGCCAGCAAACTCTGAATAGCTGGAGAACTCCCTAAGCCCTTGGTCTCGATCGATCAATTCAACACCTGATAAGCCGCCATGCAACATCAACTCAAGGCTTAGCTGCTCTGCACGAGCATCTTCAACTTCGGTATTCAGGTAAAGCATGATACGCGGATTGGTATCCCAGCCGATACTGAACTGCTGAATATTATTCACCACCGTAAATAAGAAGCCAGGTAACGCCAAGGCTATAGCCAATACCGCCAATGTCATTAAGGTGGCAACCGGGGTAATGGTTAATCGCACCAAGGCTTGCAGGGCAACTTCTATATGATGACGGAACCAGCCGCGGCTGCGATCTAAGTGTCCAACACGATGTTTTTGTGCACCCCGAGGGACGGCTTTTTCTTGAGGTTTAATAGCCATCAGCAACTAACCTCCCACCACGCAACACCAGAGTTCTTCGACGCATACGTTCTATCAAGGAAATATCATGACTGGCAATTAGCACGGTGGTTCCGATACGGTTAAATTGTTCAAATAAACGCATCACCCCTTCAGAAAGCTCAGGGTCGAGGTTGCCGGTTGGTTCATCCGCAAGTAACACTGCGGGTTTATTCACGATAGCTCTGGCGATACCGACACGCTGCTGCTCTCCACTGGAAAGCGCAATAGGGTTTTGCTTCTCACGCATCAACAGCCCAACTTTATCCAAAGCTGCACGCACGCGACGGGCGGCATCGCTAGGATCGTAACCAGCTATTTGTAGAGGCAGTGCGACATTATCGAAGACCGTTCGATCAAATAATAAGTGGTGATTTTGAAAGACCACGCCAATTCGACGTCGATGTTGCGGAATATTTCGGCGACTGAGCGAATTCAAATCTTGATCACCGACTTGAACCTGTCCTCTACTCGCCCTTTCCATCAACATGATTAGCTTCAACAGTGTACTTTTCCCTGCACCTGAATGCCCGGTAAGAAACGCCATCTCCCCTGATTCAAGGGTAAAGTCGACACCGGTTAACGCATCAAACCCACCCTCGTAACGCTTACCCACATTGCTAAAGCGTATCGCTGCCATGCTCGACCTCAGTCAAATAACGCATCGACAAACTCATCCGCACGGAACGGACGAAGATCGTCTATTTGTTCACCCACACCGATAAAACGTATCGGTAAATTGAAATGTTTGGCCACCGCAAAAATGATACCGCCTTTGGCTGTTCCATCCAGCTTAGTGAGCGCAATACCAGTAACACCAACCGCTTCTTGGAACTGCTTGGCTTGACTGATCGCATTTTGACCTGTGCCAGCATCCAGAACTAACAGCACTTCATGCGGTGCGTCTGGATCAATTTTCTTCATGACACGAACGACCTTACTCAGCTCATTCATTAGATTTTCTTTGTTCTGTAAACGCCCTGCCGTATCTGCAATCAAGATATCGGTCTTACGCGCAGTCGCCGATTGCAAGGCGTCAAAAATAACGGACGCCGAATCAGCGCCGGTATGTTGAGCGATCACAGGAACATCGTTTCGCTCACCCCAAACTTGCAACTGCTCGACCGCTGCAGCGCGGAAAGTGTCGCCTGCTGCCAGCATGACCGATTTTCCTTGCTGCTGAAAACGTTTCGCTAATTTACCAATGGTGGTAGTTTTCCCTACCCCATTCACGCCGACAACTAAAATCACCCTTGGTTTACCTTGATCAGATAGATCAAGTGGCTCTTCAGAAGCGGATAGAAGCTGTGTTAGCTCTGCTTTAAGTGCAGCCTTGAGAGCATCCGGATCTTTGACCAGCTTGCGCTCTACTTTTTCTGCCAGCGTCTGCATGATCGCCGTTGTCGCTTCAACACCCACATCCGACATCAATAACAGTGTTTCTAACTCTTCTAGCAGATCATCATCGATTTCACTTTGGCTACTGAAGAGATCGCTTAACTGATTCGTTAAGGTTGCTTTCGTTCGGCTTAAGCCAGACTTAATACGCTCAAATAAGCGTTTTTTACGCTGTTCTGGCGCTTCTTCTTGAACGACAGCCGCCTTAACAGGTTCGGGTTCGGGTTCGGGTTGTACTTCTGGTTTAGGCTCAACTTCAGGCTCTGGTTCAACTTCAGGCTCTGGCTCAACTTCAGGTTCAGGTTGAACTTCTGGTTCTGGCTCAACTTCTGGTTCTGGCTCAACTTCAGGTTCAGGTTGAACTTCTGGTTCTGACTCAGCTTCTGGTTTTGGTTCAACCTCTAGCTCTGTTTCAGCCGCTACTTCAACCGCTACTTCAGCGGGTTGCTCTGGCTCAGGAAGAACTTCTGGCTCCGGCTCGGCTTTTTGCTCTTCTGGTTGAGATTTTTCTAGATTTTTTGCACCTTCTGGCTTCTTACGTGCCAAAATAACAACCGCAAAGATGGCGATAGCGAGGACTGCTATCACAATGGGTAAAAGCGCTGGATTCAGGCCCATAGAGAGCATCCAGTTATTTAGTGATTCCATAAAGCTATTCTGTCCGCTGGCTAAAAGTAGATATAGTTTGAAAATTTGCGCTATCTTACCACAGACCGCCAGCTGACAAACCTGATCGGAAGGAATATGCCTGCATCAACTTATAAACCTTTGTTCAATCGACGTTATCTATTTGCGTTAATGTGGATTATTCCTATTGTCATTCTGTTATTGCATACAACTGGACGTGAAAAAGCAGCAACGCCACTCTCACTGGGTTGGCATGCCGATCCCGATCACTGGCGCTTATCCTATGAAACACTTCCGGATATTGAATTACGCGCATTAAAGCCCTTCGCACCGGGTTGGAACTTACCTAACACGCTAGAACGAGCACATCTTCTACAATCGCTGCAACACTGGCTTAATGAAGAGTCCACCTTGGAAAAGCTTGATGAACTTAGCTGGCAAGCCACTCTTCAAAGTCTGACATCTGCTGTTCAGCTCAGCATTACAATGAGTCAGCCCCCGTCCGATGAACAAATAGCCTGGCTGACATCAGCACTCAATCAACGTCCTAACGTTGAACTGAATGAACAACAAAGATTGATGGCGACCTGGCAGCTAGATCAACGCCAAGCGGAAAACCGCCTGCTTGCAGAATTTGAACACTGGTTATTCAGTGATCAACCGACTTCTCATGCGTTTACCAGCGAGTGGACTTTTCTGCTCAGTGGAGCAAACGTCGTCACTTCAAATGAAACAGACATTCCACCTCGATCGTCATTGACGCCAATCCTCAGCGCAAAAGAACTAACCGAACAAGCCCATGTTAGCCAGGTTCACCATCTTTTGGCTTGGCATATCCCATTGTCTGAAGACTCCAGCACGCTGGCTAAACACCGTGCTAGCATTAATGCCATTCAACAGGCCTTAGAGAATTTACCTCAGCGTCCAAACTACCGTCTGATTTGGAATCCGTTACCGCCGAAAAGCTATCTGATTATTATTACCCAAGGGCAACCAGATAATAGGTTGGACGATCAATTACTTGACCTGCTTCTTGGTGAAACTTCTGATAGGCTATTATCAGATGCGATCAAGCAGGTTGTGGATCAATATCAACCCGCGACTGCATCAGTGATAAATGCTGTTGAGTGGTTTGAGCTATCCGCTTTGTTAGGCTTTCCATTAAACAGCGACCTAATTTATAGCGAAACAATCAAACAACTGTCCAATGATGAGATTCGCCAACACTTAGTTGAAATGCTGGATAGACAACATCAATTTAGCCTGACACTAACGCCATACTAATGTAAAAAAGAGATGATATGAGTCGACGCAATAGCGCTGCACGGCGCTCAAATAAAATTCAAGAAACCAGCTCTTCTCTCAGAATTATTGGTGGAGAGTGGCGCAGTCGTAAACTCTCTTTTCCAGAAATTGAGGGGTTACGCCCCACTCCCGATAGGGTTAGAGAAACTCTATTTAACTGGCTGCAAACCAGCATTCCGGGAGCCAGCTGTTTGGATCTGTTTTGTGGCAGTGGTGCACTTGGTTTTGAAGCCCTGTCACGTGGGGCAGCATCGGTCACTTTTGTCGATAAAGCTCCCGAAGTGATTTATCACCTTCGGCACAACTTGAATCTACTTAAAGCTCAACACGGGGAAGTGGTTTCCAGCAGTGTTTTAGACTGGCTAGAAACTAAAATCGCTAATCAAGAAGCGCGTTATGACGTGGTTTTTTTAGATCCCCCTTTTAACAAGAATCTAATCGCACCCGTGACAACCTTGCTAGAGTCACGCGGTTTGCTAAATGATCAAGCCTTTATCTACGTCGAAAGTGAGCTCAACTGGCAACCCGATGCCATTCCCCATAACTGGGAACTGTACCGAGAAAAGCAAGCAGGTCAGGTTTGCTATCGGCTTTACCAACGCACAGAACCCGAGGATTCAGAAGACTCTTTAACCTATTCAGAAGAAGAAAGTCCGCCTTTCGGTTCTAATCATCGTTAATTTATTCGCCTAACCCATCCATTAAAATACCAATCAACAGCAGTGCTTCTGTGCTGCTGCGTTGATCGCTGGACGAAAACGCGATGCTCTGTACCAGACTATCGAGAACATCCGCCAACACCTTAGCCGCTGGTTTAATCGATATTTTTTTACGTAGCTGTTTTTTCTTCTTGGCTTGCTTCAAAAAATAATGGATTTGATCAACCACACTGAGATGACTCTCATCTATCTGCTCAGCAAGATTAGCGAGTTCAGGTACTCGAGGGCGCGTTAAAAAAAGGCGATAGGTCTGACAAAAGTGAGCATGATTCACATAAGCATTGATGACGCCGACCAAATAGTCATGTAGCGCTTGTAACGGATCTTGTTTAGCTGATTGGCGTTGTTCAATGTATTGAGTCTCGTATGGCTTCTCAGCTGCTAGGTAAAGCTGTTGTAACAAATCGTCTCGATTACGAAAATGCCAATATAATGCGCCATGAGTGACCTCGCAGGCGGCTGCTATCTGTTTTAATGAAACCGCATGAATACCTTGTTCAGCATAAAGTTGCATTGCCATCATCAGCAAGGCTTCTCTAGTCTGTGCGGCCTCCTCTTTGGTACGTCTTGCCATGGGGCTCCCTATCTTTCTTGTTATTAAATAATTGAATATCAGTATAAATTTAGGCTTAAACAGACTCACTTGGCAAGTCTTCGGGCGTCTATTTAACAAACATCGCGGAATTCTCCACCCGGAATCGACGATTTGGGTGGTGACATTATGCCCTCTGGGTATGGATAGCGCTCAGTGCGTTAGTACTGTTGGTTTTGGTGTATAATGACAACATGACTCTTAAAGCGTATCAGTACTCACTCAAACCCACTAAAGCGCAAGCTGATCTCTTTGTATTGAGCTTTGGCCACAATCGCTTTGTGTGGAATTGGGCGTTGGCGCTGAAGAGTCGTTATTATCGCCGCTTTGGTCAATCGCTTTCCAAACGTCAACTGCAAGATCAGTTGGTGAAAAAGAAGAATCGAGATCGCTATGCGTGGTTATACCAAGTCAATGCACAAAGCTATCTAGCGACGCTGGATCATTTGGATCAAGCCTTTTCAGACTTTTTCAACGGAAAGAAGAAGTATCCACGCTTCAAGTCAAAATCCTCTCACTGGCACGGGTATCAAAACCCGCAACATACCGATGTGGATTTTGAACAGGGTTGTGTGAAATTACCCAAAATCGGTTGGGTAAAGACGACACTGCATCGCCCTTTCGAGGGTAAGATCAAAACCTCAACGGTCAAGTTAACGCCCAGTGGTCGATATCGAGTCAGCATCCTTGTGGATGATGGCCTTGATTTACCCGTTCCGAGTACGATTGAACCCGACCTGACGGTGGGTGTGGATTTAGGGATTAAATCGCTTGCGGTAGCGTCCGATGGTACCGTGATTGAAAATACACAACCGTTGCAGGCTGCGCTTGTAACACTTAAAAAAGAACAGAGAATCCTTTCCCGTCAGAAGAAAGGATCTAAATCGCGTGCCAAGCAACGACTCATCATTGCCAAATGCCACGAGAAGGTGGCGAATATTCGAAAGCATCTATTGCATCAAGTCAGCAATCATCTGGTGAGTAAGAACCAAGCCACCAGTATTTGCATTGAGGACTTGCATGTAAAAGGCTTAATCCGCAATAAGAAACTGTCCCGACACATCGCTGATATAGCTTGGGGCGAGTTATTACGACAATTTGAATACAAGTGTGCATGGCAGGGTAAAAACCTCATCACCATAGATCGGTTTTATCCCAGTTCCAAAACTTGCTCAAGCTGTGGCAGTATTAAGCATGATTTGAAATTATCAGACCGATGGTATGCATGTGATCATTGCGGCGTGGAAATGGATCGAGATCTCAATGCTGCGATCAATATCAAGCAACAAGGTCTGAAACAAGCATTGGAACAGGTCGGTACGACCTGTGCTGTAAAGTGTTCTCCCAAGTCGAGACTTGCCCAATCAAGTGACTTGGCGAAAGGTACTGAGTTTACTCAGTATGAGTCGGCAGAAACTAACGCTAGAACGGCTCATGCCGTTTAGCGGGAGTAGTTCACTTAAATTGCAATATGACTGATGCAGGTCAATATTAGCCTAGCCATGCTGCTTCATTTATATAAGAATTCAGTTATATTGCAAATTCGACTCAGCAAATGCTTTTTTTATATTTGTACCTTAGTGAGGATTCCGTTAACATCCGCGCAAATACTCATTAGACTCCCTGAGGGCCTTATGAACACGGTAGTCTACCCCGGAACGTTTGATCCCATTACTAATGGACATACTGATCTAGTCGAGCGCGCCTGTAAAATATTTGATTTAGTGGTGGTTGCAGTTGCTGAAAGCCCTAAAAAGCGCCCACTGTTACCACTCGATCTAAGAGTCAGTCTAGCTGAAACAGCGTTAAGTCACTTAAACAATGTTAAAGTAGTCGGATTCAATTGCTTGCTGGCCGATCTATTACATCAACAACAGGCAAATATTATTTTGCGAGGACTAAGAGCCGTATCGGATTTCGAGTACGAGTTTCAGCTCGCAAATATGAACCGAAAGCTTAGCCCTGATGTCGAAAGTTTATTCCTGACACCCGCTGAGCACTTAACCTATATCTCTTCGACATTAATCAGAGAGATAGCGTCACTGGGCGGGGATGTGAGTAAATTTGTACATCCTGAGGTATCTCAGGCATTAATTACGTATTTAAGTTCAGATCAATAACCTATAACGACGAGTCAATGAGGTAGCCGCATGGCCTTAATCATCACCGATGAATGCATCAACTGTGATGTATGCGAACCGGAATGTCCGAATGAAGCAATCTATCCGGGCGAAGAGATTTACGAGATTGATCCAAACAAATGTACTGAATGTGTTGGTCACTACGACACCCCTCAGTGCGTAGAAGTGTGTCCGGTGGATTGTATTCCTAAAGACCCAGATCACGTTGAGTCCGAAGAAATGCTGATGGATAAGTACAAACGCCTGACCGGTCAAGCTTAAGCTTATTTATACATGTCTAATCAGGTTGGATTGCCAGAGCGCCATTCAACCTGAGTGTTATCGGCTGGTTAAAAACTGATCTTCAGTGTATTCAGGCCAAATTCTGCGTCCAATCGCTTACCTACCAAGTTATCAGCTACCAGATGATGCGCATATTGCATATGCAAGCAGCGGACTTTGTCCCATTGCGCGATACCACCAATACCCAGCGTATTAAATAGTTCAGTAAACCCTTGAGCGTCGATCGCCTGTTTGTCTTCAGCGGACATCAATTCCCATCGACGCGCCACATAACTGGCTTGCTGTTGATGATATTCCTGCCGTAAAGCTTCGTCCTGCAACAACTCAGCTTCAAGATCCTTAATCCAACCGGTACTTTCGATACGCGCAATCGCTTTATCCAAATCTTGGCTACACAACCAATAGAGCGTAGGGAAAGGTTTATTCGCCACTAAAGAACGCATCTGTAATACCACTGGCACACCTTCTTCTGTGGCGTGGGCAATGGCAGCGATACCTCGGGGTTTTCGCCCCAGTTGACGCGTAATGATCTCTAATTGTTGCTCAGTGGGCTGCATAGCAAATCCTGTAACCTAAAACAAAAAGGCGATTATACCTGAGCGTAGCTTTCGCTGCTGCCCATCCAACGATTTATCAGTGCTTCAACTCGCTTAGGATGCTGATGTAAGGGTTGCGCTATTAGGTGAACTTCTGACAATAGGTCGGCATCACGCTCTAGATCGGCAATACGAAATTGCATCATGCCGGTTTGTCGGGTGCCTAACACTTCACCCGGCCCTCGTAGCTGCAAATCCTTTTCAGCGATACGGAACCCATCGGTGGTTTCTCGCATCACCGCTAGCCTTTCGCGACCTTGCTTGGATAACGGCGGATGGTACATCAAGACACAGAAGCTTTCGACAGAACCTCGACCGACACGTCCTCGTAGCTGATGCAGTTGCGCCAGCCCCAAACGTTCAGGATTCTCTATAATCATCAAGCTGGCATTTGGCACATCGACACCGACTTCAATAACGGTGGTGGCCACCAGTAGATCTATGTTAGCCGACTTAAACTCCGCCATCACCGCGGCTTTTTCTGCCGGCTTCATGCGTCCATGAACTAAACCGATACGCAGATTGGGAAGTTGTTCGGATAAGTTAGCCGCCGTCACTTCAGCCGCTTGACATTGCAGGGCTTCAGATTCCTCTATCAGCGTGCATACCCAGTAGGCTTGACGGCCTTGCGTACAGGCTTGTTTGACCCGCTCTATCACTTCTTCGCGACGAGTGTCCGCTATCACCAGCGTATTGACTGGGGTTCTTCCGGGAGGCAACTCATCAATAATCGAGCAATCCAGGTCGGCATAAGCACTCATCGTGAGTGTTCTGGGAATGGGTGTTGCGGTCATGATCAACTGATGAGGGGCTCTGATACCATCAGCGCCCTTTTCTCGTAGACTGAGTCGCTGATGCACGCCAAAACGATGCTGCTCATCAATCACCACCAGCGCCAAACGGGCAAACGCTACCTCTTCCTGAAACAAGGCATGGGTTCCCACCACGACCGCCGCTTCACCCGAAGCAATCTGCTCTAATTGATGCTTTCGCTGTTTACCTTTCACCTTGCCCGCTAACCAGGCAACGTCAACATTCAGGGTGGCAAACCATTGGCTAAAGTTTTGATAGTGTTGTTCCGCTAAGATCTCCGTCGGTGCCATCACCGCGACTTGATAGCCCGCTGCTATCACTTGAACGGCAGCTAAGGCGGCCACCAAAGTTTTTCCTGAACCTACATCTCCTTGTACCAAACGTAGCATCGGGATAGGACGCTGTAAGTCTTGTTGAATCTCAGCAATGACTCTTTGTTGAGCCGCGGTCAGCTCAAAAGGCAATTGCTGCAAAAAGGTTTGTGATAACTCAGGCGCCTCTGGCATCGCCCAACTGCCCTGCTGCTGGATTTGTTGACGAACACGGCTCAGTGACAGGTGATGCGCTAAAAGCTCCTCTAGCGCCAAACGTCGCTGTGCTGGGTGCCTTCCCGCTAACAAGGCTTGCTGATCTGCATTCGGAGGCGGTTGATGAAGGTAACGCAATGCGCTTTGTAGTTCAGGTAAGGCTCGTGATTGCCGGAGTGATTCGGGTAGATAATCGGGTAGATCATGGCTACTTAATTGAGCTAAGGCTTGTCGAACCAGATTTCTCATACGGACTTGAGTCAGTCCTTCAGTCATCGGATAGACCGGTGTCAAGGCTTGATCTGGGGCAGCCAGCGTTTGCCCTGAACTCATGACTTGATACTCAGGGTGGACCATTTCTAAACCCGCACCTCCGGGTCTGACCTCACCAAACGCACGCAACCGCACACCCGGTCTTAAGGCATTTTTTTGAGCCGCATTAAAATGAAAAAATCTGAGCGTGATTTGTCCTGTGCCATCCTGTAACCGACACAGTAAACTGCGCCTTCGTCCCATCACCACATCAGATAGCTTTAATTCACCTTCAATCAGCACTTCTTCACCGATTTGCAGTGATCCTAAGGATCTAATTCGTGTTCTATCTTGATAACGGATAGGCAGATGAAAGAGCAAGTCTTGCAGGCTGTGAATACCCAGCTTGGCCAGTTTAAGCGACAGCGCTGTGCCAACACCCTTAATATCAGTGATCGGCACAGCAGTCATTAAGCCTCCAGCTTTGGTGCTCTAAACTGACAGCGTTGCACCGCTTGCACTAGGATTTCAATGGCTTGAGGTCGTGGAAAGCTTGCTCGCCACGCAATCGCTACCGTTCGTCTTGGCTGAGGCTTGCTGAAAGGACGTACCTCAACCAGTTTGCTGGATGGATGCCCTTCAATGGCGGATTGCGGTAAAACACTGCACCCAAGTCCAGAGGCAACCATCATACGAATGGTTTCCAGAGAGCTACCCTCTGTGACCGTATGTTGGTTATGGAAGGATTGATTTAACGTAGGACAAGCTTCTAACACTTGGTCTCTAAAGCAGTGACCTTCACCTAACAGCAGCATTCTGAGTTCACCGATTACCTTTGGATCTATCTCTTTCTGCTTACTCATTGGATGACCTTTCGGCAACACCATCTGAAACGGCTCTTCGTAAACGGGACGGGTTAATACATCGGGTTCATTGAAAGGCAGCGCAATAATAATCGCATCTAAGTCGCCATTGCGAATTTTCCCACGCAAAGTTTCCGTCATATTTTCTTCAATATACAATGGCATTTGCGGAGCAAGTTCCTGTACTTGAGGAATCAAGGAGGGGAATAGGTAGGGTCCAATGGTGAAGATTGCGCCGACACGTAAAGGGCTTGCCAACTGATCTTTGCCAGCACGTGCCATTTCACGTATCGCTTCTGCTTGCTCAAGCACTGTTTGCGCTTGGCGAACGACTTTTTCACCCACAGGAGTCACGCGAACGGCACTTTTGCTGCGTTCAAACAGCGCTACACCTAACTCATCTTCGAGCTTTTTCACTGCGATGGATAGAGTCGGTTGGGATACAAAGCAGCGCTCAGCTGCATGGCCAAAATGCTGTTCTTGTGCGAGCGTCACAATATAGCGCAACTCGGTCAGTGTCATGCCGGATCCTTCTGTATAGGTTTACACTAAGCCCTTAATATAAACCAGCTATCCAGTACCATCCAGCAAAAACGATGGCTGCCTGCTGAAAGCTACCTTTATTCAGCGTTAAACCATCGTTTTTACTCTTCAGATAGCTCGAAGATAAGTTAAACCTTAGCAAACTCTTCTAGCAAGGCTTGTTGCGCACTAAAGCGCTCTTCACCTTCTGCCGGTTGTAGCAAGGAGTAACTACCATCGGATTGAAGCACCCAGCTCTGACAATTGTCTTTTAGGTAATATTCTAATTCGCGCAAAATACGTTCAGCGTTACGCCCTGTTAGCTGGAAGCCGGTTTCCACTCGGTTCAGCATATTACGCTCCATCCAGTCCGCACTGCTGCAATAGACCAAAGGATCACCACCATTACCGAAATAGTAGACTCGGGTATGCTCCAAGAAACGGCCAATGATGGAGCGAACCTGAATATTCTCGGAAATTTCAGGCAGACCGGGGCGCAAACGGCACATTCCGCGAATAATCAGATCGATTTTCACGCCAGCTTGTGACGCTTCGTAGAGTCCACGAATCAATTTGGGTTCGGTCAGTCCATTCACTTTAATGATGATATGGCCTTCTTTACCCGCTTGAACATGGCGGATCTCGTTTTGCATCAACTCCAACATGCGCGCATGCAGGGTAAAGGGCGCATTGAAAAGCTTTTTAAGCTTTTGAATTTTACCCATGCCCGTTAACTGCTGGAACACCTTATGCACATCTTCACCCACATCCTTATCACTGGTGATGTAACTATAATCCGTATATAGACGTGCTGTTCCAGAATGATAGTTACCGGTGCCTAAATGAGAGTAACGTACAAGGTTATTACCCTCGCGACGGATAATCAGCATCATTTTCGCGTGGGTTTTATAGCCCACCACACCATAAACGACCAAGCATCCCGCCTCTTGAAGGCGACTGGCGAGTTGTAGGTTACTTTCTTCATCAAATCGAGCACGCAACTCAATAACAACCGTAACCTCTTTACCGTTTCGAGCGGCTTCAACTAAGGAGTTAACGATATCCGATTTTACACCGGTGCGGTAAAGCGTCTGTTTAATCGCAATAACATCCGGATCTTTAGCTGCTTGGCGCAGCAGGTCGACGACGGGCGTAAAGGACTGGAAAGGATGCATCAGCAACTGGTCGGAACGACGCAAGATAGTGAAAATGTCCTTATCCGTTTTAAGCTTTCCTGGAACGCCCGGTGTAAATGGCTTCCATAGAAGATTCGGACGATCAACGAGGTCTCGAACGGCCATTAAGCGTGTTAAGTTGACCGGTCCATTGACGCGGTAAACCTGACTATCATTGAGCTTAAACTCTTCCATCAAAAAGCCGATCAGCTCAGCAGGCGTGCGCTGATCCACTTCCAATCTAACGGCATCACCATATTTGCGTGAGTGCAACTCTCCACGCAAAGTTCTCGCCAAATCTTCAATCTCTTCAAAGTCAAAGCTTAAGTCAGCATTTCGGGTAATACGAAATTGATAACAGCCACGCACTTTCATGCCTGGGAAAAGTTCGTCTGCAAATTCGTGAATAATTGAGGATAAGAAAATGAGGTTATCACCCTCTTCACACAATTCGTCTGGCAATTTAATCAGCCTGGGCAGAGAACGAGGCGCAGGAATAATGGCTAAGCCAGTTTCTCGACCAAACGCATCTTTCCCTTCTAGCTGAACGATAAAGTTTAGACTTTTATTCACCAATCGAGGAAATGGATGAGATGGGTCTAATCCTATCGGACTAATGACGGGGACGATCTTTTCTTCAAAGAACTCTTTTACCCAGCGACGTTGGTCAGTGGTCCAGATACCACGACGAAGGAAACGAATACCCTGAGCATCAAGCGCTGGAAACATAATTTCATTGAGAATTTTGTACTGACGATCAACATTGACCTCACAAATTTCACGAATTTTTTCCAGCACCTTCTGCGGGTGCATTGCATCTGGACCCACGTCTTCACGGTCATATTTTAACTGACGCAATTGCTCTGCAACACGGATTTCAAAAAACTCATCCAGGTTGCTTGAAAAGATCAGCAAAAACATCAAGCGTTCGAGTAATGGATAACCTTCGTCCAAGGCTTGCTCGAGTACACGGACGTTAAACTGCAAATGACTCAGCTCACGGTTTATGTAAAGCTCTGATGCTTTTAAATCGACCGGTACTTCTTCGATCGGCTCAATCGTGGGTAAGATTTCACGACTTTCTAATAAGGCGGCAGCGGCGGCTGCTTCTGCTTCTGCCTGATCGATGATCACATCACTCATTCCTAACTCCTCAGTTCAGTGCCCGAGCTGCTTTGACCGCAAAGTAGGTCAAAATTCCATCTGCACCGGCTCGTTTAAAGGCTAATAACGATTCCAACATCACACTCTGTTCATCTAGCCATCCATTTTGGAAGGCCGCCATATGCATGGCATATTCACCACTGACTTGGTAAGCGAATACGGGAACTTTTAATTCATCTTTAACGCGACGTACGATATCCAAATAAGGCATACCTGGCTTGACCATCACCATATCGGCACCTTCTGCTAGGTCTAGAGCCACTTCATGCAATGCCTCATCGCTGTTAGCGGGGTCCATTTGGTAATTAAACTTATTGCCCTTGCCTAAATTTCCTGCAGAGCCAACGGCATCTCTGAATGGCCCATAGTAAGCACTTGCATACTTTGCAGCATAGGACATGATTTTGGTATTTACATAACCTTGCTCTTCAAGCATGGCGCGAATGTAACCAATGCGACCATCCATCATATCACTGGGAGCAACGATATCAGCACCCGCTTCTGCATGGGAGACGGCTTGCGCAACCAGCGTTTCTATGGTGCGATCATTCAGCACATAACCCTTCTCATCAATAATGCCATCCTGACCGTGCGTGGTAAAAGGATCTAGGGCAACATCAGTAATCACTCCTAGTTCAGGGCAGGCATCTTTGATTGCACGCACCGCTCGCTGAGCAAGGCCATCGGGATTAAAGGCTTCTTCACCTAGTTCTGATTTGGCTGATAAGGGTGTGACTGGAAACAAGGCGATGGCTGGAATGCCTAAGGCGAAGAGTTCTTTCGCCTGCTTTACCATCAAATCAATACTCAAGCGCTCAACACCCGGCATGGAGTTTACGATTTCTCGTTCATTTTGACCTTCAATCACGAATGCAGGATAGATTAAGTCGTCAGGCGTCAGACGATTTTCACGCATTAAGCGCCTAGAAAAGTCATCCGTACGCATTCTGCGCATACGTGTTTCTGGAAAATAACGCTGGCTATTGTTAAATGACACGCTTCACTCCTCAGGGGTAACAATTAGACAAAAATATCATGACAGTAGTGTGACAAAAGAAAAAGTAGCCAAATCGCTGTTCTTAACGTTGATGCAAAAAAACCGATTTTTAGGAAAAACTCCTATATCAACTTTTTCAAAGCTTGGCATAATAACACCCATGGATCTCCTGTTCATGGAACGAATTGAAGGACGGCAAGTACAGCGACCACGGATGCAGATGCAGAAACATGATGTTTTGGGTTCGCAAGGATTAGGATAGCCAATAAAGGGGGCGTACTATGGATAGTGTGCCCTCTTTGCCTTTTAGGCTTCAGCTCACTTTAATTTTCAAGCGACTCTTTTCTATCTAGCCTTTTTATTAGCTTCTCTAGCTAACCTTCCTTGTTAATATTTTGCTTAACTCTTTCGCTTAACACTTCTAGTTAACTTCTTGCCAAACAGTTTTGACCAATGTTTCTGCTCGACTATCTTCATCTGATACTAACCACTGTGCGATATGCTCTGCAACATTAGGGTAATGAATTGGCGCTATCGATTCTTGTGTTAGCCAGTTCTCAAGTTTGTTGGCATCTAAACTATGCATCACCTGAGCTTTACCCATCTGTTTAAGTATACAGGCATTTGAATATTGCTCAATCTGTCCCGCAAGGGGTTTAGTCAGTAGCTTCTTGCCCAGCATAAGCGCTTCACTAGACAAACCAAATCCCGTATTGGAAATCACCCCTTCACACAATTTCAGGTCACGTGGAAAAGCTTGACGACAAAGTGGGTGAATCTGGATATGCCCCAAAGAACGTGCTTCAACTATATCAGCATATATTTTGAACTGAGTGCATGGAAAGCGTTGTAACCATTGGACAACCTTGTCTAGCGATTCAAATGGCAGGTAGACAAGAATAAATGCTTGCTTATCGCCTTCATCACCCACTGAGTGACGATTCGATAAACTTAACAAAGGAGGCAAAATCGCCTGATCAAAGTGGTGCCAATGTACACCTAGGTAACGATCTAAAGGGGTGAAGCAATCGATAGCGGGCTTTAACCAAAAAGACTTTTCTGTTCCCTGCAAAGCATAACGCAACGCGTATTGATGTGCTAAACCGATACTTGGGATACTTTGACGTCTTGCAGCCCAGGCCGAAACGGGTTCAAAATCATTCAATAAAAGATCATAGCGACTCAGATCAAGATTGTTTACATCAGACCAAAACTGTTTCAACTTAGCTTGTTTTAACGTTTTCCAAGACTGAACCTTGCCATCAGCGGTAATAAAGGTGAACCCTTGATAATGCTGAAAGTCACCAAAGCACTGCATATCAAACAGCCTGTCTTTTTCTCGACCACTAAAGAGAAAGTCGATCTCTATACCCGCTCGTTGCAATGCGGGAAGCATGGCTCTGGCCCGTGTAATATGACCATTCCCTGTTGCTTGAACTGCATAGAGTAACTTCATTCGATATCCTTAACGCAAAAAGCCCAGATAATCACTTATTATGCTGGGCTTTTTTTTACAAATAGATGACATTACTGTGACATTTGCGTGTTAAAGCGTCCTCTTAAACCACTCACTCACTTCTTTTATCAACAATTTGGGATTATCCCAAGGCACCATGTGCCCTTCACCTTTAAGCTCGATCAGCTCGAAGGGGTGTGTCATCGACTCAATAACTTGCTTAGAGTAACTCAAAGGTAAGACTTCATCATGCTCACCATGAACGATCGCCGCTTTAAAATTGAAGTACTTTTTCATCGAACCGCTGGTATGGGTAAACAAACTCGCCAAAGTGCCTAGAGGATAATCATAGACAATACGAGGATCTTTACTGATCTCAGCAGCCGCTGGATGACCTTTTAAAAGCTCTTCATAATCGATAAAAGTTTTCATCGGTACTTTCATGTGTGGAAAAAACAGCGCGCTACTCCACGTCCAAGACCAGCCAAACTGATGCACTAAATCAGGTGCTATCTCTGTGACCAATAACGTACCGCAAAGAACAGAGAGTATTCGCACGTCGCGCTCTGCAGCAGCAACAGCAAGAAGACCGCCAATGGAGTAACCGTAAACACCGAAAGGCCCTTTGTATTGAACAGATAGATGATCAATCACAGCACCGATATCTTCTATAATCTGTTCAACACGGTAGTCACCTCGAGTGCCCGCTGAGTAGCCATGACCGCGAAGATCCATACCCACAACATTAAAGCCCTGAGCGGAAACACCCGCTAAAAGCTCTGCATACAACTCACAATAAGTACCTATACCTGGCAAAAATATGACTACCGGTGCTTCATCCGAGTGATGAAACAACTCGCAGTGAATCGACTCATTGATGGTAATAATTTCACGCTGTTTCAGGAAAGGAACTAACCCTAACTTTTCTCTTAACACATCTCTTCCCGATGCACTTTCTTCCACTTTATCGGAGAAGAAGTTCATTGGATTAAAAAAATCATTCATAACTTAAAACCACCTTGGTTTACTGAACCTTTATCGTTGACATTGGGGACAGTAAACACTACTTCGCTGCCCTAAGCGTACTTCTTTTAACGGATGACCACAGGTTTTACAGGGCTCACCTTTGCGTCCGTAGACAAACAGTTCTTGCTGAAAATAACCCGGTTTACCATCGCCACCGACAAAATCGCGCAACGTTGTTCCTCCACGCGTGATAGCGTAGTCTAAAACGCGCTTTATCTCGCCCACTAGCCGCTCTAAACGTTCTTTGGAGATACGTCCTGCCGCGCGACGAGGGTCAATACCGGAGGCAAACAGCGCTTCGCTGGCATAAATATTACCGACACCCACCACGACATGATTATCCATGATACGTTGCTTTATTGGCTGCTTTCTTCCGGTACAACAACGATAAAGATACTCAGGATTAAATGCCTCACTGAGTGGTTCTGGACCTAGAGTTTGCAATAAAGCATGCTGTGTATTGTTCGCTTGCCAAAGAATCGCACCAAAACGTCGGGGGTCGGTGAAACGTATTAGATGGCCATTACTGAGCTCTAAATCGACATGATCATGCTTACCAACAGGCGAGTTCAACGGCATCACCCTAAGACTACCGGACATACCCAAATGAATCAGTAACACACCCCTGGCCATCTCTAGCTGTATATACTTGGCTCGACGAGAAACTCGCTCGACACGCTGTCCCGGAAGCAACTCACTTAACTCACTGGGGATCGGCCAGCGTAATGAGGGCTGGCGTATGGTGATCGCTGTAATCGTTTGCGCTTCTGTATAAGGCGCAATGCCTCGACAGGTTGTTTCTACTTCAGGTAATTCTGGCATTTAACGCTCCACTCAAAATCCTCAGCCAAAACCTTCCGCCCAATCACCTTGTCGCCGACGCTGGACGCCTTAAAGCCAAGTAGACCCCTGTAACCGTTACCGCAACACCCAATAACGTCATTGCCGTTAATTGTTCATCAAACAACCACCAAGCTTCAATAGCGGTCAGTGGGGGTACTAAGTAAAAATAACTGGCAACTTTAGCCACTTCGCCTAACCGGATCATTAGCATTAGTAATAACACGGCACTGATCGATAAGCCAAACACTAACCAAAGCAATGCAAAAATCAGATCGGAATGCCAAATGATTTCTCGCGTTTCGAAAGCGAACGCCAATATACCCATGCATAATGCAGTGGATAGATATTGGTAAAAGGAGCCTGTTAACAGATCTGTCTGACCACCAAAACGCTTTTGATACAGGGTACCGATAGAAATACTGACTAAAGACACGATGACGGCAACTAAAGCGGCCGGATGAAGCACAAACGATTGGCCAACAAACCCATTACCCAGCACCAAGGAAATACCTAACAAGCCTACCAGCAAGCCAAGTGCTTGCTGAAGTCGCATCCCCTGCCCCATAAATAACCAAGCAAACAGGGCTGTTAATAATGGCTGTAGCCCAACCACTAAAGCGGTAATACCTGCCGGCAAGGACAGTTTAATCGCAACAAAAACGCCACCTAGATAAAGCGCATGAATGAGCAAACCAACGACCATTTGATGTCCCGCTTCGTTCAGCGGAGGCCATTTAGCTTTAAAGAACTGGATCAGCAAAAAGAAGACAGCCAGTGTCATCAACATGCGAATAAACAGAAGATTGAAAGGCTCGATCCAAGGTAGCGCAAAGCGTGCGCCGATAAAGCCGGTGCTCCAGAGCAATACGAAGACAAATGGCACGGAACGTATCAGCAATTTTTAAACTCCAGAAAAAACCATGCTCTGCAAAAAAATCATGCTATACAAAAAACCACGCTCTATAAAAAACAAAGCCCGGAACTAATGCCGGGCTTTGCTTGAGGTATCCAAAATCAATTACTTGATTTTAGCTTCCTTGTAAATCACGTGCTTGCGAACCACTGGATCATATTTTTTGAATTCAAATTTGTCCGGTGTATTACGCTTGTTCTTGTCAGTTGTGTAGAAATGACCAGTTCCTGCAGAGGATACCAGACGAATTTTCTCACGAGCGCCTTTAGCTGCCATTGTCTAGCTCCTTAAACCTTTTCACCACGGCCACGCAGTTCAGCTAGAACTGGGTCGATGCCTTTTTTATCAATGATACGCATACCTTTTGAAGAAACGCGTAGACGTACGAAGCGGTTTTCACTCTCAACCCAAAAACGGTGCCAGTGCAAGTTTGGCAAAAAGCGACGACGCGTTTTGCGGTTTGAGTGGGAAACGTTGTTCCCAGTGATCGGGCGCTTACCCGTTACCATGCAAACTCTAGACATTGCATTAATCCTGAAATCTGTAAGTTACTAAAACCTATCCGATGTTTATTGAGGCTAAACAAATCGCTAAAAATACTTAGCTCTCTCAGGCGGAGCGTCCACTGTACCGGACAAAATACCGTACCATTAAGGGATAGAAGGGCGCATATTATACCCAACTGGCAAGATTAAACCAGCTTAATTGATGATTTTTTCACCAACTGACTATAACCACCCTCTTTCGGCAAACGAAATCACCTCATTATCCCCCACCACCATGTGATCTAACACACGAATATCCACTAACGCCAGTGCCTCTTTTAGGCGATCAGTGATCTGGCGATCTGCTTGTGAAGGCTCTGCGATACCTGATGGGTGATTGTGTGAAAGAATCACTGCAGCCGCATTTGCCTCTAACGCAAGCTTAACTACTTCTCTTGGATAGACCGCCGCGGCATTTAAGGTGCCAAAAAACAGCTCTTCAAATCGAATCACTCGGTGACGATTATCTAAAAAAAGGCAGGCAAACACCTCTCGCGTTTGGTGTCTAAGTTTAGACGATAAATATTGACGCACCATGGATGGACTTTCCAGTGCAGATTCGCGAACCAAAGAGGCCTCCAAATGCCGCCTAGCCATCTCAAGTACGGCTTGCAACTGTGCGTACTTGGCAGGCCCTAAACCAGGCGCCATACAAAAGGTTTGCTGGTTAGACTCCATTAGGGGGCGCAAGCCTCCAAAATGATGCAGTTGCTCACGCGCTAAATCCACTGCTGACTTACCAGCGATGCCTGTGCGTAAAAAAATCGCTAGCAGTTCGGCATCCGTTAGACTGGCTGCCCCCTGAGATAAAAGCTTTTCACGTGGCCTTTCTGATTCAGGCCAGAGTCGAATCGACATGAAATTACCTCCTTGTTATCAAATTTGCAGGTTCCTTCCTGCACTGCTCTACGAAAATTGTCAGCAAGATGCTATCTTAGCGTCTTCCTTAATAACATGGAATCTTCAGGCTCTCTGGGTATGCATAGACTCACTAACAGACAGATTCTTCTGGGTATCACGGGCGGCATCGCTGCCTATAAAAGTGCAGAACTGACGCGCTTGTTGAAAAAAGCAGGAGCCGATGTTCGTGTTGTCATGACACCTGCAGCTACCGAGTTTATTACGCCCTTGACACTGCAAGCCTTGTCAGGTCATCCGGTGCACTTACAACTACTCGATCCAGAAGCTGAAGCAGGCATGGGCCATATCGAACTGGCACGCTGGGCTGACCATATTCTGATTGCCCCTGCCAGTGCCGACTTTATTGCGCGCTGCGCAGCGGGTATGGGAAATGACCTACTGACCACGCTGTGCCTCGCGAGCGATGCACAAATCAGTTTAGCACCGGCGATGAACCAAGCGATGTGGCGAGATTCTCACACACAAGCCAACATCGAAGCCTTAAGGGTAGCTGGCTTTAACATCTGGGGCCCTGATGCAGGTGAACAGGCCTGTGGTGACACAGGCCCTGGACGGATGCTAGAACCAACCGATCTTGCTGAAAGACTGGCTGCCGAGTTCGACTATTTAGCGTTAAGCGGAAAAACCGTATTTATTACCGCCGGTCCGACACGCGAACCCTTAGATCCGGTTCGTTTTATCTCTAACCACAGCTCTGGAAAAATGGGGTACGCTTTGGCGCAAGCTGCAGTGGATGCCGGCGCTAAGGTTAAGTTAATTTCAGGGCCCGTCAACTTAATGCCACCAGAAAGAGTGGACTGTGTCCAAATAGAAACCGCAGAACAGATGCTTGCAGCCTCTATGGAGGGGCTCGAAAGCTGTGATCTCTTTATCGGTGCAGCGGCCGTTGCTGACTATCGCCCAGTTGCGATTGCAGAACATAAAATCAAAAAAGGCAATGAAGAGATCATGGAGCTTCGGCTGGTCAAAAACCCCGACATTATTGCCACGGTCGCTAAACACACACATCGCCCCTTTACAGTTGGCTTTGCCGCTGAAACACGTGATTTGATTCATTATGCTAGAGATAAATTAACCCGCAAGAATCTCGACTTGGTTATTGCCAATGATGTTTCTGTGCCCGGTATCGGTTTCAATAGCAATGAAAATCAAGTCACTCTGGTGACCGCTGATAAAGCCACAACCTTACCACAAACCTCTAAGCGCTTATTAGCTAAGCAATTGATTGATCAGATTGCGCTGCAGTTGAAATCTAAACAGGCTTAAACACACACTAAAATTACCCAGGTCATTACAGTCACTAAGGCAGGTTATGAAAAAGTTACAGGTTAAAATTTTAGACTCACGTATCGGTAATGACTTTCCATTACCCAGCTATGCCACGTCAGGTTCAGCTGGGTTAGATCTGCGTGCGTGCCTTGAAGAAGCCTTAACCCTTCAACCAGGACAGACTGAACTTATTCCCACCGGTATGGCGATTCATATAGATGATCCCAGCCTATGCGCCATGATTTTGCCAAGATCTGGTTTAGGGCATAAACACGGTATTGTGCTAGGGAATCTAGTCGGTTTGATCGACTCCGACTACCAAGGGCAGTTGTTTGTTTCTTGCTGGAATCGTGGACAAAATAGCTTTGTTGTAGAGCCGGGCGAGCGCATTGCACAGTTAGTGCTGGTTCCGGTTGTTCAAGCCGACTTTGACGTGGTCGATGAATTCTCTGAAAGTCATCGCGGTGAAGGTGGTTTTGGTTCTTCAGGGAGACATTAAGGTAAAATATCGCTAACCCTTAACGCTAAACAATTTTGTAATCAATACACAGTCATGGAGTTGATGTGAGCTATTCATTAGATAATTTTGATGCTGAAGTATTTCGTGCCTATGACATTCGCGGCATTGCGGGAACTGCGCTGACCGACGCATTCGTTTGGCACTTGGGGCGCGCCTTTGCTGCGCAAGCATTACAACAGCAGGTAAAAACCGTTGTTGTTGCTGCAGATGGACGCCTATCGAGTCCCAATTTTAAAACATTACTCTGCCAAGGTTTACTGGCAGGCGGCTGTGATGTCATCGATATCGGCTTTGTTCCAACTCCGACGCTTTACTTTGCAGCCCACCAGCAAGCTGATAAAACCGGCATCATGATTACCGGTAGCCATAACCCCGCTGACTACAACGGCTTCAAAATGATGCTGGCTGGACACACCTTGTCTGGAGACGATATCCAAGCCCTACGCATTCGCATTGAAAATCAAGATTACAGCGAAGGACAGGGAGCACTGGTACATCAAGACTTCAGTGAAACTTACCTTAAGCGAATTACAGATGATGTAAAACTGCAGCGCCCTTTAAAAGTGGTGGTGGATTGCGGCAATGGTATTCCCGGAAATTTGGCTCCCGAGCTGATCAAACGCTTGGGTTGTGAAATCATTCCATTATTTTGTGACGTTGATGGTACCTTTCCTAATCACCACCCCGATCCGGGTAAATTAAAGAACCTGCAAGACGTCATTCGAGCAGTCGCAGAGCATAAAGCGGATCTTGGCTTAGCCTTTGATGGTGATGGTGACAGAGTGGGTGTGGTGACGGATCAAGGTCACGTAGTTTACCCCGATCGCGTGATGATGCTCTTCGCTGAAGATGTGATTGCACGTAACCCAAAGGCAGAGATTTTATTTGATGTGAAGTGTTCACGCTTACTGCCGAAAGTGATCGAAGCGGCGGGTGGTAAAGCGACGATGTGGAAAACAGGTCACTCACTGATTAAACAACAAATGAAAGCCTGTGGCGCTTTGCTTGCGGGTGAAATGAGCGGCCATATCTTTTTCAAAGAGCGCTGGTTCGGTTTTGATGATGGCCTATACAGCGCCGCTCGTTTATTGGAAATTTTAGCCACACGAACAGAATCGGCTGACGCAATTTTTAAAGCTTACCCCGAAGATATCAGCACACCTGAGATCAATATTGAAGTGCGTGATGACAACAAATTCCATATTGTTGAAGCGCTTCAACAACTCAGCTTTGAAGGCGGTAATGCCAGCCATATTGACGGCGTTCGCGTTGATTACCCCGATGGTTGGGGACTGATTCGTGCATCCAATACCACGCCCATGCTGGTGCTCAGATTTGAAGCGGAAACTCAGTCAGCACTGGAGCGCATTCGTGATGCGTTCCAACAACGCTTACATCAGGTTGTACCCGACTTGATGATTCCGCATGAATAAGTGGTTCAACTAGATAGATTCAATTAGATAAGGTGATCGGATTATGCCGCTAACACGCAAACAGGCCATTGATACCTCGAAAATTCTAAGTGAGGCGATGCCTTATATTCAAAAATTTGTCGGTAAAACGATTGTCATCAAATATGGTGGCAACGCCATGACTGACGAAAAGCTTAAGGCGAGTTTTGCCCGCGATATCGTGATGATGAAATTGATTGGTATTAACCCAATTGTCGTTCACGGCGGTGGCCCTCAAATCGGTAAGTTACTTGAACAATTGCAGATTGAATCTCACTTTGTTAATGGTATGCGTGTCACCGATTCAAAAACCATGGATGTGGTTGAGATGGTGCTCGGCGGCATGGTCAACAAAGAGATTGTCGGCTTGATCAATAGCGCTGGCGGTAAAGCGATCGGCCTGACCGGTAAAGATGGTGAATTGCTAAGGGCACGTAAATTACGCGTGAAGCATAAAACCCCCGAAATGGAAGCACCGGAAATTATTGATATTGGCCATGTCGGTGAAGTAGAAAGCGTCAATGTTAAAGTCTTGAACATGCTTGAAAACTCAGACTTTATCCCTGTTATTGCTCCGATTGGTGTCGGCTCTGATGGTCATGCCTACAATATCAATGCGGATTTGGTAGCAGGTAAAGTGGCTGAAGTCTTGATGGCTGAGAAGCTGATTCTGTTGACGAATATTGCTGGTTTATTGGATAAAGAAGGCAATGTGCTAACCGGACTGTCAACTGCTCAGGTGGATGCACTTATTGAAGATGGCACGATTTACGGTGGTATGCTACCCAAGATCGATTGCGCCTTAAGTGCTGTTAAATCTGGCGTGAATACAGCCCATATCATTGATGGTCGTGTCGAACATGCCTGTATGCTTGAGATATTTACCAATGAAGGTGTCGGAACGCTAATCACCAACAAATCGTTTTCAGCATTAGGATTGTAGGCATGACAGACAAGCAGCAACTGAAAATTTCACGACGTGAGCAGATTCTCCAAGCACTTGCTCAAATGCTTGAAGGTAATCCTGGTCAACGGATAACCACGGCTGCACTGGCTCGGGAAGTGGGAGTTTCAGAAGCTGCGCTGTATCGCCACTTTCCCAGCAAAGCACGCATGTTTGAAGGCCTGATTGGTTTTATTGAGGAAACTCTGTTTACGCGGATCAAGATCATTACGCAATCGGATGCCAGCGGTATTCGTCAGTGTGAACAGATCCTGACCCTCCTGCTTGCATTTGTCGAGAAAAACCCTGGTATGGCGCGCATCTTAACGGCCGACGCCTTAGCCGGTGAAACAGATCGTTTGCGTGGACAGGTCAATCAACTATTTGAACGCATGGAAACTCAACTCAAACAGATCATGCGTGAAGCTGAACAAAGGGAAGGGATACGGACGCAAATCCCGGCGGGGTCCTGTGCAAGCTTACTGGTAGCAACCGCTGAAGGAAAAATCCGTCAGTTTGTACGCAGTGAGTTTCGTCGTCGTCCGACAGAGCACTGGCCAGAACAATGGCCTAAGCTAGCTGAAGGATTATTCCGCCGCCAAGCGCAAAGCTGATTCGGGCTGTGTATCTTTGATGATTAGCTGATCTATCGCTTCTAAATCCGCCTCTTGCATCAAATAAGCTGAGGCGGTGACTCTCTGAATACCCAATTCATCCAATATCGGTAAACCTCGCTGAAGATACGCAAGTGTTTCAGGATATGGGTGTCCAATGACGATGACCTGCCCTTGCCGTAAAGCGATATCAATTGCACGCAAAAACTCTTTCTCTATCGCATCAGTATCTATTTGATGATCCAGAAAGACGTTGCGTTCAAGCACCGGAATATTGCTTTCTCGAGCAATAGTAGCCGCCTGAGTCAAAGCCGTCGTTCGGCTATCAATAAAAAACAAGCCCCGCTCTTTCGCCACCTCCATCACCCAACGCATTGGCTCTACCTGCTGCGTCAGCAGACTTCCCATATGATTATTTAGCCCTTGTACCATTGGCAAAGAATCTAAATTTTTTCTAAGGACCTGCTTAAACTCAGCCTCAGACTGATGCGGGTATAAGCCGCCTGGACCCAATGGAAGATTAGCTATATTAGCCATAGGCGCATGAAGGATGACTTCTTTGCTAGGTGCTTGATCTGCTTTTTCAGAAAACGCTTTGGCATCTGGTGTAAACGGAAGAACGGCATAGGTGATCGGACCTGGAAGCGCTAATGCTGCTGATCCTTGCGCAGCATTAACCCCTAGATCATCTAAAATTAACAACATACGTGGTGACACCTCATCCGCATAGGATGAGAGTGTATAAACAAGTCCTAACAGGCAACACAGCCCTGCAAGTTTCTGTTTCACGTGATGCTTAGTTCCTTCCTGGTTGAACGATGTTCAGTGCTTTCAACAAATTAAGCGCTTCATAAAGTTGATAATCGCGCTGCCCCAAAGGTTCATTGCTTTGGCGCTGAGCATCACTTCCGCTTAAGTGACCTGTTAAATCACGTTCACGAATTTGACCCGAAGTTGATTCAACACTGGTAATACGAGCGTCTTGAACGACGACATCAGGGCGAATGCCATCTGCCTGAATTGAACGGCCATCAGGTGTAAAGTAACGCGCAGTGGTTAGCTTAACGCCGCGACCAGAACTGACTGGCAGTATCGTTTGTACCGAGCCCTTACCAAAGCTATCCGTTCCCATAATCACAGCCCGGCGGTGATCTTGTAACGCTCCTGCGACAATTTCAGAAGCTGAAGCAGACCCTGCGTTAATTAATACCACCATCGGGATATCAGGCAATAGCGTGTCACTGGTTGCATTAAAGCGAAGCTCAGAGTTTGGCAAACGCCCTTCTGTGTAAACAATCAGGCCTTCAGAAATAAATGCATCACTGACCTGAACGGCAGACTGCAACACACCCCCTGGGTTATTACGCAAATCAAGCACAATACCTTTTAGCTCACCCATACCCTGCAACGTCTCAATAGAGTTTTTCAGCTGGTCAGCAGTGTTGTTCTGGAACTGGCTAATACGAATCATGCCATAGCCAGTTTCTAACAAGCGATGACGCACACTGGTCACGCTGATTGATGCGCGCTCTAAGGTCACTTCAAAAGGTTTTTCAACGCCATCACGAACAATGGTAATGGTGACTCTCGTGCCAATTCTGCCGCGCATTCTTTCAACGGCATCATTGAGAGAGAGCCCTTGGGTGGACTCCTCTCCAATTTTGGTAATTAAATCACCAGCCTGAATACCTGCACGCTGAGCAGGCGTGTCGTCAATCGGTGCGATCACACGAATAAAACCATCTTGTAATCCAACTTCAATACCGAGACCGCCGAAGCGACCCGAGGTATTAATTTGCAATCCTTCGAACGCTTTAGCATCAAGATAAGCGGAGTGAGGATCTAGACCACTGAGCATACCTCGGATGGCATCCTCTAACAGTTGCTGATCGGTTACCGGTTCTACATAAGCTGATTTGATACGATCGAATACTTCAGCAAACAGACGAATCTCTTCTACTGGAATCGTGGGTATCTCAAATGACTCATCGTTTTCAGCATAGACTGATGAGGCTCCACTCAGGAACGCTAGGGATACAACGTATAACATGGGATGGATTAGCAAACGCTTCATCTCTTCATCCTCTCCGCCCTGTCTAGGGTCTGCTTAGCCATTCTGATGGGTTAACCGGTTTACCCTGATGCCGTATGGCAAAATAAAGTCCAATCTCTTCATGTCCACCACTGTTTCCAACGGTCGCAATAGCTTGCCCCGCACTGACCCAATCACCGGGTTCACGCAACAGGGTTTGATTATGTCCATAAAGGCTCATGTAACCACCACCGTGGTCTAAGATCATCACCAAACCATAGCCCCGCAACCAATCCGAGAACACAACACGCCCTTGATGCACAGCACGTACCTGTGATCCGGTTTGACTACCAATCAACAAGCCCTCAAACGATACTCCACTGCGCTGACTGCCATAGGTTCTCAGTAAACTACCCTCAACAGGCCAAGGCAAACGTCCTTTTAGACTAGCAAACTGCTGATTATCTTGCGCTAATCTCGCCGCTTCTAAGGATTTTTGGATTTCAGCAAGTAACGATTCAAGCTCTTGCTGATCTCTACGAAGACTGGTGAGCCTTTGTTGCTCCTGTTGTTGAACTTGAGCCAAACGCGTCAGCGCTGCTTGCCGATCACTTTTAGCTTTTTCTAACTGCTCTTGCTCACGCGTTAATTGTTCTCGACGTTCTATAATCTGCTCTTCTGTTGAACCAATGGCGAGCCTTGTACTGCCTAAACTTTCAAGTTTCTCTTGATACGTTTGTAACTGCAGTGTCAGTTCAGCATTTAAGTAGTCATAGTAGCGTAGCATACGATCAAGCCGTTCAGGATCTTCCTGCTTTAACAACAACTCTAATCGAGGTTGACGGCCTTGGCGATACTGCTCTTGAATCAATTGATTAATTAACGCACGCCGCTCTTCTAAAGCCGTTTCAAGTTCAGCACGTTGAGATTGTAGCCCCTGCATATTTTCATTTAACTGCAGTAACTCTTGATCGAGTGAACGCAATTCCGCAGTTACTCGATTGATAGCCCGCTCGGCTTCAGCAAGAGCCTGCTGCTCATCTTTACGCTCTTTCTCTCTAGTGGCAATACGTGCCTGAAGCTGCGTAACATCTCGCTTTAAGCGCTCTAACTGAGCCGCTGTAGCCTGCGCATCTTGAGCATGCAATAACGTGGGCATACAGGCGATGCCCACCAATATCCAAGGCAAAATCCACTTGCACATTCGGATGATCAACTTAGTTCAATCAAGGTTTTTCCAGTCATTTCACTAGGTACTGGTAAATCCATTAAATACAGGACGCTAGGTGCAAGATCACACAAAGCTCCATCCTTGATAGAGACCTTATCAGCGCGCGAACCATCATAGATCAAGGCAACCGGCCAAATGGTGTGTGAGGTATGCGGCTGCCCTGTTTCAGGGTCTTGCATCATCTCAACATTACCATGATCTGCGGTAATCAAGGTTTCACCGTCTACACTACGCATCGCCTCTAGTACACGACCGACACACTCATCAACCACTTCAACAGCCTTAACCGCAGCATCAAATTTACCCGAGTGACCGACCATATCACCGTTAGCGAAGTTACAAACGATCAAGTCGTACTTTTTGCTTTTGATTGCTTCAACCAGCTTATCAGTGACTTCATAAGCACTCATTTCTGGTTTTAAGTCATAAGTTGCAACCTGTGGTGAAGGTACTAATATACGCTCTTCTCCCGGATAAACAGCTTCTTGGCCGCCATTAAAAAAGAAAGTCACGTGAGCATACTTTTCAGTCTCAGATATTCTGAGCTGTGTTTTACCCAGTGATGACAGATATTCACCCAAGTCGTTGTGAAGTGCCGTGGGCGGAAATGCACAGTCAGCTTTAATATCCGCAGCATACTCGGTCATCATCACATAAGCAGATAACTGAGGTACTAATACGCGCTCAAAACCGGTAAAGCTATCACCTTCTATCAGAGCCCGAGTGATTTCACGTGCTCGATCAGGGCGAAAGTTGGCAAAAATGACTGCATCGCCATCTTTAATAACTCCTTTTGGATGGCCTGCCATATCCGTGATCACGGTCGGTTTGACAAACTCATCGTTCTCATCACGAACATAGGCTTCTGCTAAGGCTTGCTGGGGAGATTGAGCAAAGAAACTTGCACTTCCTTTCACCATCGCACTATAGGCTTGTTCAACCCTGTCCCAGCGATTATCTCGATCCATCGCGTAATAACGACCAATCACCGTTGCAACCGCACCGCTACCCAAGCGACGAAACAGTGCATCAGCCTTTTCTAGGGAAGGTTCAGCTGAACGCGGTGGCATATCACGACCATCTAAAATGGCATGCAAATAAACTTCTGTTATGCCGCGATCGACCGCCATCTCAACGAGGGTGAAAAGGTGATCCTCATGGCTATGAACCCCACCCGGAGACAACAAGCCAGAGATATGAAGCGCAGTGCCCTTTTGTTTAACTTTATCCATCGCTTGTGTGATGGCTGGGTTAGTAAAAAAGTCACCGTCAGCGATAGATTTAGAGATACGGGTAAAGTTTTGATAAACAACTCGACCCGCTCCGATGTTCATATGACCCACTTCGGAATTACCCATTTGTCCATCAGGCAGACCAACAGCTAAACCCGATGTCGCAATTCGAGAGTTAGGGTTAGAGGCTAACAGCTTATCCCATACAGGAGTATTAGCGGCTTCAATTGCAGAAGAGGGTGTAGATTCAACTCCAAACCCGTCTAAGATAATGAGTGCTTTAGTTGATCGAGTATCGCTCATGGTCTGCCATCTATTTAATGAAAGTGAGAAGTAACACCATTTTACTGCCTATAGAGGATTAAGGCTAACACAGATACGTTTTGCCCTTATCCCGAAGGCTTGTACATTGTATACTTGGCAAAGTTTTTTTGAGTTCACACAACGGAAATCCAGATGGAAAGAATTTTTGAGTTTATTGGCAATCATCCTCTCTTAGTTACGGCTTGGCTACTCACATTGACAGTCCTGTTATGGACTGAGAAACGTAAATCAGGCAAATCTGTGACTACTGCGGAAGCAACCCGAATGATTAATAAAGAATCGGCACTGATTCTCGACATTCGGAATAAGAAAGAATGGGATACAGGGCATATTGCAAACTCCCGCCACATCCCTTTTGCCGACCTAGATCGCCGCATTACTGAGCTCGACAACTACAAAGAAAAACCAATCATTGTGGTGTGTAATCTAGGCCAGACGGCCGGCTCTGCTGGTAAAAAGCTAAAAACGGCTGGTTTTACCCAGGTCGCGCGTCTGTCTGGCGGTATTACTGAGTGGAAAGCTCAACATTTACCGATTGTGAAAAAATAAGGTAAATAATATGGCACAGGTTACCATTTACACTACAAGCACCTGCCCTTTCTGCCATCGAGCAAAGTACCTGCTTGACAAGAAGAAGGCTAAATATACTGAGATAGATGTTGGTCGTGATCAAACACTGCGCCAAGAAATGGCAAAACGCAGCGGTCGAAATACCGTTCCGCAGATTTTTATTGGTGATTATCATGTCGGTGGTTGTGATGATCTTTACGATCTAGACCTAGACAATAAACTTGACCCACTACTCAACCAACCCGCATAACAATTATTTAAGGAACTTAATCATGGCTGAAGAAAAAGTCACTCCACAATTTGCCCTACAGCGGGTTTATTTAAAAGATGCCTCTCTGGAAACTCCAGAAGGTGCAAACGTTTTCACTCAAGGCTGGAAGCCTGATGTTAAACTGGATTTAAATACGAAAACAGCTCAATTAGATGATACTCACTATGAAGTCGTTCTAACGATTACCGTGACCATCAAAAACAATGAAAAAACAGCATTGTTAATTGAATTGCAGCAAGCAGGTGTTTTCTTAATCAGTGGATTAGATGCACAACAAATGGGTCATACATTAGGTGCTTTCTGCCCTAGCATTCTATTTCCTTATGCTCGCGAAACAGTGGACAGCTTCACCACACGTGCTAGCTTCCCTCCATTGATGCTTGCACCCGTCAATTTCGATGCTCTATATGCACAGCAATTACAACAGCGTGCTCAACAACAAGCCGCTGATCAGCAAGCATCTCCTGAAGAAACACACTAATTTTTAATTAGTCTTCTTCCGCAGGCAGTGCTTCATTCGCTGCCTGCAAATTTCTTCCTTTAGCGGCATAATATTTTTGATTGAACAGATTAAAGTTATGCATCAGCGCTTCCGCTGCATTCAAATCCCCATACTGCTCTAACAATGCCACCGTTACTTCTGCAGTGCAAAGATGATGGTCAAGCTCAGCTTTGCGTAAAAAGTATCGGCTTCGAGAAAGTACTTTAGGCTCTATCACTGGCATATCTTGAAGATAAGCACTATGTCGAAAGATACGACGTGCTTGACGCCACGTACCATCAGGGATGATAAATAAAGGTCTATCCGGTAATTCTGCCGGATCATCAATCATACGATGCTGATAGTCAGGCGCAGCAGGGAAAACTATACACGCCGATTCTTTGCGAGCCATTAAAGCTGACTCAAAGTCTGAAGGCATAGATAGACGCTGCCACTCTGAAACACCTGTAGACGGAAAGGTATGGCAGATCAAGCGACCTGTGTTTGATGGTTTATAGAATTCGTTATGGTGCATCAATAGCCAGAAATCTGCCTGAGATTCACACTGTTTTAGATCAGCACAAATACACGACACTTTTGGCAAACAACAGGACTTACAACGAATAACTTTTGAACCACGAGCATTAAATGCTTTACGTGGATATGGGTGTGTTGGCTTTGGAATTAGCATTGAAGATATTCCTGAATGATGTAACTACATCTATGCTTCGCCGCTCCTGCGCATCCCTGCGCTCGCGGCATACCGTTCATCCATGAACATAATCGAGTAGGGTGAGGAGTTACCTCCTCATCCCTCTCACAGAACCGTGCGTACGGGCCTCGTACACGGCTCATGCTACCCACTATCCCAATTCAGGGACTAAGATACCCGTCCTTACCTTCGAT
>NZ_WBOL01000011.1 GCF_008973715.1 Nitrincola schmidtii | reverse complement strand
AGACGTTACGTTCATAGCTCTAGTGGTAAGTAGTTTTTGGCGAAATGATTGATCACCAAGGGCTATGAACGTTCCCTTATTTGACTAAATTGTTGTTATTTATTAATAATTCGTGGGGATACCACAGACTCTGACCCCTAATTCTTTTTTGTAAGTGGAATTGTGAATCAGACAAGGGTTAAAGCTTGACGTTCAAGACGGTATCTGACCCCTAATTCTCACTAATTCTTTCGTAGTAATCCTCCTCGTCAGTGTGACTATTTTTGTCACCCCTCTTGACCAAATGTGACGCATTGAAGCATCAGCGCTTGGTCTGATTGCAGTAAAACAGTCGTGATGCTATAAAATGTCTTAGATTTTTAGTGGTTTAGCCAAAGAATTGATCTACATCATCACATTGGCACGCAAACTGCTTAGAATTCACTACAAAGCTAAACGGATTAATTAATCCATTTGGATTTAAACTTAACTCTTGGGAGAGAGATTATGAAAAGACAACAAGGTTTTACCTTAATCGAGTTGATGATCGTAGTTGCGATCATCGGTATTTTGGCTGCTATCGCGCTGCCTGCATATCAGGATTATACGAATCGTGCTAAAGCGTCTGAAATTGTTTTAGCGGCGAGCTCTGCAAGAACCTGTGTAACAGAGATTGTTCAATCAACAGGTTCTACTCTTAATGTAAATACATGTGGATCTGCAGTTGATACTCAATTTGTTGAGGGCATCGGAGTTCAAGTTCTTGATAGTCGTGTAGTAATTTTGGCACAAGGTCAAGGTGATATGTCCACAGCTTCTGTTGTACTTCGTGGCAATTTAAATACTGCTGGTAACAACATTACTAGCTGGGAATGCGGTGGTGTACCACAAAACTGGATGCCAGGTTCTTGTAGAGATTTTGAACCGTCAAGTGCTGAGCTTGGCATCGAAATTGAGGACGAAGAAGAAGAAGGTGCTGGTGCTGGTGCTGGTGCTGGTGATGATTAGTAGTCCAGTATAATCCTTAACCAAGAAAAGGCCAGCAATGCTGGCCTTTTTTGTTATCTGAGGTAACTTTTTCAATTAACAGCCAATTGGCAATCAACTTGTTAAACAGCGATATCACTGACGTAGGATTGCTTAGATGATTGAACGTGAACCTAATCTAATCCACGCCTAATAGTCCTGCCAAGATAACGACTGTATTACTAGGGAAGTCAATCTATTGAGCTAAAAGAAACTTGTCTGTAAAGGACAATTACCAGAGGCTCAACTTCACAATCAGTTATTTAACTGACACTCAGAATATTGGGCAACAGTTTTATTTGATGCATTACTACCCTGACTAATAGAGCTTTAAAGGGATTAAACACCAATACAGCTAGATGCTGATTGCCAATTTTATTGTCACAACACCTAAAGTCAGTTACAAATCGAGTTGTTCCAAGCGGAAATCACCAACACTCTTCAGGCAAACGCCTCTCAGTTACCATCGTAACTTGCAATGTTAGCGTCCGACATGGGGTAATGTCCCGTTGCTGCCTGTCTCTAGCTACTGCGGTAACTGTGTAACCATTTCGAGTTACGTTGTTTAGCGACAATGTATATAAACCTCGCTGTGTTTCAGAAAAACCCAATGCTGCAAGGCTAGTAGAGTACTCACCTTCGCGAAGTCGAAAGCGCTCTTGTGCCATCTGTATACCCTGAAGAGCCTCTTTTGCATCAAATCTATTATTCTTAGTGACGTAGTTGGTATAGCTAGGAAAAGCGATGGCCGCCAACACACCGACTACAGCAACGACAATAAGTAGCTCTATCAGGGTAAAACCACCTTTTCCACTTCGATGCGTGTTCATCGTCTGCTCCAGTTAATTTTCGTTCAGTGTAATCTCAATACATCATACAGGACAGATATGTATGTGCCGTTTATCCCAAAAAAAAGACCATTCGTCGATACAGCCCACTTTATTTAAAAATGATATGTATACTTATGTTAGATCATGCTGTTCGTTCAGTAAACATACTTATCATGAGCCGAAAATATGAGTATATCGAGTAACAAAGGCTTTACTCTAATTGAGTTATTAATAGCCATAACCATTTTAGTCATCTTGTTGACGCTTGCGGGACCGTCTTTTGTCGATAATTTAGATCGCCGTAGCCTTATTAATGCAACTCAATCACTTAGCGATCAAATTCAGCTTGCACGGTCAACTGCGATTGTCCGCAACCAGCCAATTATAATGGTCTTTGATGAAGATGATGGCGACTGGTGCTTTGGTTTTACAGATCGTGCAACGGGGTGCGACTGTTTAGTAGACGATATTGAGGCGGCAAATGCGTGCACTGTTGGCGTAGCTCAGCCGGCCCCTGATGATACTGATGAAGAACGTTTTTTAACAAGTATGACTAACAGTGACTTTGCGAGAGTAACATTGAATCTTCCGAGCAGTCCAAACCTAACGTTTGAGCCCACTCGTGGTCTGCTTAACCTTGGCCTAGCAGCTGGTGTACCTCGATTTGTTGAGTATGAAATTGTTTCTGATAGAAACAGAACAACTCGCGTCAGTGTGAACATTATCGGAAGAGTTAATCGCTGTGCTGCTGATAACGCCTTACTTGGAGGGATTCAGGAATGTCTATGAATACTAACCCACGTAATCACGCTTCTGGATTTACGCTGATTGAACTATTAGTGGGGCTGACCGTTGGCAGTATTTTGATCACTGCTCTAGTATTTGCATGGTCGTTAACAGTAAGAACCAATAGCTACATCTTGTCGACTACTGCTTTAAACAATGATCTACGCTCTGTTATGCAAATCATATCACAGGATATTAGGCGCGCGCTTCCTACTGAAGAGAGATCTAGTGTCTACTTACACTCTGGTGGCGCAAATGGTTCAAGTAATGTTAGTGAAGCGAATTGTATTCTGTATGTAGCATCTACATCGTCACCTGATGGCCAAGATGTGAATGATGAACCTTACTTATCAGGTTTCCGCCTTACTGATTCACAGTTACAAATGTGGTTTAGTGAAAACATATTGATTGATTTTGCAGATCCTGACGATACGCTCCCAGCAGGCACTATTAAGGCTTCTGAGGCATGTAATACCACTGATGACGAAGGCTGGCATACCGTCATCCAGAATAGTGATCGAGGAATTTTAGTGAATAACTTGAATTTCAATGTTGGAAATTCTCTTTGTATGGATATAGACATCGACTCTGATGACTTACAGTCTGGTCGCTGCCCAGCTAACAGCACTAATAAAGTTGAGGTTATCTTTGTTGAAATCACCATATCTGGCGAAGTTTCACTTCCTGGTGGCAATCAGCCTTTTCAATTTATGGATGCTATCAAAGTCAGAAATGATAGAGTCATAAACTAAAGATTTGAGGTCGTTATGAATACGTTTTATCACAATACACGACATAAACAAAAAGGCGCTATGACTTTATTGGTAGTCGTATTGATCCTTATTGCTATGACCATTGGTTCATTCGGCATGGTAAGCACCACTCGTCTTGAAACATCCATGACGCTGAATGATCAGCGTAATAGAGAAGCGTTTCAATCAGCTCAATCAGGGATTGATTTTTTCCTTGGTCATATGGGCTCCAATACGATCAATCAAACTGCTTTATGTAACCCTGACAATTGGGTAGTCAATATTGGCAACACTACTGAAGACTTTCTTCTCAACTTCACAGGCCCTAATGGAAGCGCTTTTGATTTTGATCCAAATATCCAATCCGCAGAATGCTTAGGCTTGCCATTTGAAATTATTACACGTGCAAACATCTGGTCCAGAGGGTTTTCTGCTGATGGAGAAGCGGTCCGCACTCTATCTTCGGAAATCGACTTAACTACGGCATGGAACTATTCCACACAAGCAGCCAGAGCACCATTTGAGGATGATCCAACTGGCGCCCCGCTAGTATCTCGAAGAGGTAATGTGAGTGTTGGAGGTAACACAGATATTGGTTTTTGTGCTACCGCAGACTGTCCAAGTTTGACTGCGTCCAATAGTTCTAATTCTGCCTTAGTTGATAGAGATGGTAACCTAATTACTCATGATGTGAATGGTGTATTAAGTATAAGCAGAACTGAAGGTGAGGGTCGATTTGCAGATTCAACCTTTACTGGTAGCGATGAAGTTGCTGCATTAACTCCAGATGAGTTTTTTGCAGCCTATGTGGGTAATGGTGTAACAAAATCTGAATTTATCAACTCTACCAATACCCAAACTATCAATGGTATTGGTGCCGGTGCAGATGGTTCATCAGAAATTGACAAGTCCAGAAATCAAATTTTTGTAAACGGTGATATTAAACTCACCGGTGGCAATCAAGTGATTGGCTCTCAAGAAAACCCCGTGATCATGGTTGTAACTGGTGACGTTGAAATTAGTGGTAATGCCACTATATGGGGAACCTTGTACGTCGTTGATGGGAATGTTTCCGGAACGTTTAGACTGATGGGAAGACTTGTCAGTGAAAATGGAATTAATCTAACCGGTAACAATGCTATTTATACTGACAACGCTAATCGTGTTGTACCCAACGATTCTGATTTTGATCCTGATGATTCCCTTGCTAGCTCAGATGGTAATCGAAGCGCTTTTGTTCGCATCGGATCTTGGCGTGAAATCCAAAACTAATTAGCGAGGATAATAACAATGAAAAACATTATTAAATTTAGACATATCCCTAAACCTCGCAGATACATTAGAGGGGTTACGCTAATTGAAGCCTTGATAGCCCTTGGGATAATGGTCGCGGGTACGGCTGCTATTTTTGGCATACACTCTCACGTCACATCAACGAACACAGCCAATCGACTTGAGTTGTTATCTACTGGATTAGCTCAGGAAAAAATCGAAGAACTTCGTACTTTTGATTACTCGGATCTCCTAAGTATTAGCGAAGAAACCGATCAGAAAGACCCGGTTATTGAAATGATCATTCCTGGGTTAAACAATAGCCGCCCAATTTCATTAACTAGATGCTGGCGACTAGAAGATACCGGGACTGCTGATGAAACATTACTACGAGCAACTGTCAGCATTTTTAACGGTGATACCCAGTGTAATGCTAATAACGACATACAATTGGCAAGCTTAACAACCTTTATTGCTCAACATGACCCTCGTGCATCAGCACGAAATTTGGAAGATCAGTTAAAGGCAGATGGCAAGGGTAAAATCATCGATGGAACACCTCCCACTGGTGAACCTGACGGCACTTCAGGTGGATTCGAAATCTACTCCGATAAAGATGGAAAAGTAACTGGAATCTATAACCCTGATACAGGTCAGTCATTAGTACCTAGCGAAGGCGATACCTATAAGTTTACTCAAATCAACGGAAATTTATTAATAGATGATAGTACTTGGAATTTTGATAAAGCTAGACCTCTTAGGGTTTTAACTGAGGGTGCAGCATTCTGTAGGCTGTTTTACCCAAATTCAAATTTAGAAGGTGGTAGCTTTGATGTAAGCAAGCCTATGCCTTTTATTGGTAACTCTCCCAATAAATTACATTACCTACAATATAGTTGTATTGTTTCTGATGGCTGGAGGCGCTCAATTTACTTAAGACTGCCAAATGGTTATCAAAGCTGTGTGGGACACCCAAACCTTCAGACTTCAGAGAATTTGACCCCTGCAGAGGAGTTAGATGAGGGTACACCTGACGTTACAGAGATAGAAGATGTTCTTCTTTCTGGGGGTCGTCAGTACACTGGTTATGGTATGAGCAGCGCTAATCCACCTAGACGAGTTGCAACCGGCATGCGCGGTAGTGATGAACCTGGTGGGTCTGTCATTGGTAGTTTATGTGAACCAGATGAACCCTGCTGGTCAGATGATCAAAATGTTCGTGGATGGATACCTGGCGGTCATCACTTTTTTGTCAGGCCCTTTGATAAAAATGTTCTGTGTGCTGACAGCATGGAAATCATCAATACTATTGATACCGAATTAGGTACCAGCTATAGAGGAATTCTATTCCGTAATCCTCACAAAACATATTGTTCCAATGATAAACAATACACCATTGACCTTGGTGCGCCTCCAACTTCCGATGAGCAAGAGTTTATGAGTGATTGCTATTCCACAACAAAGGTCAGTGGATTCATGATCAACAATGTAAGTAGCTTTTCACCTGAAGGTAATCTTCTGACATTTATCACTCGAGCGCGACTTGATAGTGCTTGCAGCGCATTAGGTGCATTTGGTGCATTTGGTGGTGCTTACCATTGCGCACTTAGTGAGAGTGTGTCGTTAACTACTGAAAAAGGTTTGATTCGTCCGAGAGCTGTGAATGTTTCGTTTGATCCGGAAAGCTATGCCAACATTGATCCACTGGATTATCTGCATGACAAAACGCTGGCTAACTTCACGATCAATGAACCGGGTGGTTCTGACGGTGGCTCTGACGGTGGCGATGTGATCACAAGCTGTGCAGGTGTTCAACTAGTCTTTAATGCAGTAAATAGCAACAACATTAATTTGGTTAACGCGACCTTCAATTCAAGTAATTTCAGCTGTAACAGTAGCGGCAATCAAGGCCAGACCGTCTACTCTTGTAATATTACGACTGAAGTTGCTTATGGTAGTAACATTCGAATTAATGTTACTCGTAAAAATGGCAGTTCAACAAACACATTTAACATTGGTGCTATCCACATGAATAATTCGCCTAGTGATGGTTGGTGTCAGAGAACAGGACTGACTTTACCTTAAATTTTAACATATCAAGTGTAGGTGCCATATTTAGCAACTGGCACCTACACTAGCCAAACTTATGATTCATCGCCGCCTTAACATTACTCACTCTTCGTCTACTTACTTCTATTTTCTGACCAAAACCCTCAAGTTCGACATAATGCTTCCCCAATTTGTGCGCTAATACAGTAATTAATGTGGGATTAATGAGTGCATTTCTATGTACCCGCAAAAGATACCCTGCACACTTCTCTTCAAGCTGATTTAAGCTTTCAGAGACTAATGCAGATTCTTTGCGATAAAAAACTCGAACATACTTTTCATCAGCTAAACAGCATACAATTTCATCAATATTTATTTTATTTTTCTTATTCCCTATATTAAAAATAAAATTAATCTGATCGTGCATTAATGAAGCTTTTCTAAAAAGCACAGCACGTTCTATTGCCTCATTAAGTCTCTCAAGATTCACTGGTTTAAGTAAATAATCTACCGGTGCACAATCGAATGACTCTAGTGCATATTCAGGATGAGCCGTTAAAAAAATAATAGCAGGTGAAGTATTATATGTTTTTAGTAATCTAGCGAAATCTAAACCACTTTTACCGGGCATTGCAATATCTAAAACGACGACATCTATTAGCGCACTATCCATAATCTCAACAGCTTTATTCACATTATTCGCAACATAAATCTCGTCAATATTGCTATTATCTACTAACAGTCGTTTAACGCGTGACAAAGCTAATGGTTCATCATCAACAATTAGGAAATTCACAATTAATCACCGTAAGGAATGGTTAGTTTTACACGAAATTCATTTTCAGAAGTAAAACATGCTAAATTGGCTCTGCCTTCAAAGAAATATTGGAGCCGCCTTTCGATATTTAATATTGAAATTCCTGCGCCATTTTGGTGTGGACTGAAGTCTTGATTTATAGCATTCGTGATAATAGTAGTTACCCATTTATTTCCAATATTTACTTCAATAGAAACTTTTCCACCATAAACACCAGGCTCAATGCCATGCTTAACAGCATTTTCAACTAAGGGCTGTATGGTTAACACGGGCAAGTACACAGCAGGATATTCCGAAGGTAATTTCCAGTGCACTGATAATCTTTCTGCCAGCCGCCATTTTTCTAGCTCTAAATATTGCTTGGTTAATTCTATTTCTTCCTCTAATGTTGAACTGCTTTTAGCGGCCAAGGCCGCACGAAAAAGACCAGATAAATTCATAATTGATTTTTCAGCATCTTTTGGAGACACATGAATCAACTCAGCTACTGTATTTAAGCAGTTAAATAAGAAGTGGGGTCTAATTTGTGCATGAAGTGCATCAAGCTCTGCATTTGCTTGGGCATTAATTCGCTCTATACTTTCAAAGTACATACTCAAATACAAAGCGCCTACAAGTGTCATGATGATAGAAACACCCACACTTTTCAGAACAAAATCAGTAACTGTCATATCTGATATGACACCTGATCCACTAACAAATGGAAAACTGAAGTAGCTAAATACTAAGGTTACAAGAGCAACTACGACAAATATTATCAAAAACACAGAGTAAGCACGCTTTACTCTTAGTGCTTTTGTTATAACACAAGATAAAAGCAAACTAACAATGGAAACCCATAAGCAGCTAAAAGTAACAGCAGACCAAACGATAAGGAAATCGTATTGACTGTTAATAGGAGATATAACAAGTAACAGGCCAAGAGCCTGTGAAAGGAGAAGAACACGTATTAGAACACTTTGCTGACATAAATTTATTGTAGTAAGCGCGGCATCTCGTTCCTTTTTCATACACTAGCTCAGTCAGTTATTTACTAAACCCTGTGTATCAAAAAAACTGGCAACAGTAAACCATACTGTTGCCAGAGCAGTCATTTCAAACCCCCAAATAATCCAACATCCCCTCAGCCGCTTTTCGCCCTTCATCAATCGCAGTCACGACTAAATCCGATCCTCTGACCATATCACCACCGGCGAAGATTTTCGCGTTAGTGGTTTGGAAAGCAAAGCGTCCGGCTTGTTTCGGTTGTGGGCTGGTGTCGATACGACCGTCATCATGCATACCGATGTTGTATTCGCTAAACCAAGGCGCTGGGCTGGGGCGGAAACCGAAAGCGATCAGGACCGCATCGGCTTTTAGAATCTCTTCAGAACCTTCGACCACTTCAGCACGTTGACGACCATTTTCATCAGGCTCGCCCATTTGCGTGGTCACCACCTTAACACCCACGACTTTGCCGTTTTCACCGACAATTTCGACTGGCTGGCGGTTAAAGACGAATTTCACACCCTCTTCACGGGCATTGACTACTTCGTTTTTCGAACCGGGCATATTGGCTTCGTCACGACGATAGGCACAGGTCACTGACTTAGCCCCTTGACGAATGGAGGTGCGGTTACAGTCCATCGCCGTGTCACCACCACCGAGTACCACCACGCGCTTGCCTTTTAGGCTGATGTATTCTGATGGATCTTTTTCGTAACCCAAGCAGTGGTTAACGTTAGAGATTAAGAACGGCAGCGCTTCATGTACCCCTTCAAGGTCTTCACCAGGGAAGCCGCCTTTCATGGAGGTATAGGTGCCCATACCCAGGAATACGGCATCGTATTCGTTGAGTAACTGTTCAAAGTTGATATCTTTGCCGACTTCGGTATTTAAACGAAATTCAATACCCATACCTTCGAAGACTTTACGACGACGCACCATGACGCTTTTTTCCAGCTTGAATTCTGGAATACCAAAGGTCAGTAGGCCACCGATTTCGGGATAGCGATCAAATACCACGGGTTTTACACCGTTTCGCACCAAGACATCCGCACAGCCTAGACCTGCAGGACCCGCGCCGATGACGGCGACTTTTTTATCGGTCCAGATCACGTTAGACATGTCGGGCTTCCAACCCATCGCGAAGGCGGTGTCGGTGATGTACTTTTCTACCGAACCAATGGTCACTGCTCCGAAGCCATCATTCAGGGTACAGGCGCCTTCACATAAGCGATCTTGTGGGCAAACTCGACCACAGACTTCTGGCAGGGTATTGGTTTGATGGCTTAGTTCAACGGCTTCCAGAATGTTGCCTTCAGACACCAACTTTAACCAGTTAGGGATAAAGTTGTGGACCGGACATTTCCATTCGCAATAGGGGTTACCACACTCTAAACAGCGGTGTGATTGGTTCGCTGCTTGACGTGGTTTGAAGGGTTCGTAGATCTCTGCGAACTGTTTTTTACGCACCACAGCAGGGATTTTTTCAGGGCCTTTGCGGCCGATTTCCATAAATTGAAAATCATTACTCAGACGGTCAGCCATCTTGTTACCTCTTTCGCAGTTCTTCAGGGTTAGGTTGTGAAGAACTGCGTTAATCTAAAAAATTTACGGACGAATATAAGACTTAACGCTATTACTCAGGGCGCTTACGAATGCTGTTGAGCAAATCGTTAATGCCAGTCGCGTAGGGTTTAACCAACCAGAACTTGCCGATGTAATCATCGAAGTTGTCCAAGATCTCTTGACCCCAAGCGCTGCGTGTTTCGCGCGTAAATTCAATAATGCTTGAGCGCAGATAGTGTTTGTGTGCTTCCATCTGCTCGGTTGCAATACGGTGAATATCGACCAGTTCGTGGTTATATTTATCCACGAAGCTGTTATCTAAATCCAACACGTAAGCAAAACCACCGGTCATACCGGCACCGAAGTTATAACCGGTTTTACCCAGCACCGTTACCATACCGCCGGTCATGTATTCGCAGCAGTGATCGCCTGCGCCTTCGATGACTGCATGACAGCCTGAGTTACGCACTGCAAAACGCTCACCGGCTTGACCGGCTGCGAATAACTTACCACCGGTCGCACCGTACAAGCAGGTGTTACCCATAATGGAGGCTTCGTTGGTTTTGTAGGTCACACCATCAAATGCACGCAATACGATCTTACCGCCTGCCATGCCTTTACCGACATAGTCGTTGGCATCCCCTTCTAGGTATAGATACTGTCCACCCGCGTTCCAGACACCAAAGGACTGACCCGCATGACCTTTAAAGTTAAAGATCACCGGTGAATCAGACATACCCAAGTTGCCATGTAATTTAGCAATAACACCCGAGGTACGCGCACCGACGGAACGGTCGCAGTTGGTGATTTTGAACAGGTATTCACCACCGGTTTTCTCGTGGATCGCAGCCGATGCTTGCGCCAGCATCTCGTTGTTTAATGAACCTGGATCGTAAGGTTCGTTACGATGCTGCTGTACGGTGTGCGGCGCATCCGCTGGAATATTTGCATGACTCAGCAACGGCGATAGATCTAACGACTGCTGACGATCGGTTTCACCCGGCAGTATTTCTAGCAAATCGGTACGACCGACCAGTTCTTCCATGGTGCGAACACCCAGTAACGCCATCCATTGACGGGTTTCTTCTGCGACAAAGCGCATGAAGTTTTTCACCATCTCGACGGTACCACGGAAGTGTTCTTCACGCAGATCGGCACGCTGAGTCGCAACACCGGTCGCACAGTTGTTTAAGTGACAGATACGCAGGTATTTACAACCCAACGCCACCATCGGCATGGTACCGAAACCGAAGCTTTCCGCACCCAGCATCGCTGCTTTCACGACGTCTAAACCGGTTTTTAAGCCACCGTCTGTTTGCAGACGGATTTTACCGCGCAACTGGTTACCACGCAGGGATTGATGCGCATCCGCTAGGCCCAATTCCCAAGGAGAACCGGCATAGTGAATAGAGGTCAACGGAGAAGCCGCGGTACCACCGTCGTAACCGGAAATGGTGATCAAGTCAGCATAGGCTTTCGCCACACCGCAAGCAATGGTGCCGACACCAGGACGAGATACCAGCTTGACCGAGACCAGGCCTTCAGGGTTGATCTGTTTTAAGTCAAAGATCAACTGCGCCAAATCTTCAATCGAGTAGATATCGTGATGCGGCGGTGGTGAAATCAATGTTACGCCTGGCACTGAGTAACGTAAACGCGCTATCAAGGCGTTTACTTTACCGCCCGGTAACTGACCACCCTCACCCGGTTTTGCACCCTGTGCGACTTTGATCTGCATCACTTCCGCAGACATCAAGTATTCGGGTGTCACGCCAAAACGACCTGACGCGACTTGTTTGATTTTTGAACGTTTAATGGTGCCGTGACGTGCAGGATCTTCACCGCCCTCACCAGAGTTAGAGCGACCACCCAGTTCGTTCATGGCCACCGCCAGTGCTTCGTGCGCTTCCGGTGACAAGGCACCTAAGGACATCGCTGCGGTGTCAAAACGTGGATAGAGATTTTCAATCGGTTCCACTTCAGATAATGGAATAGGTTGAATGTCTTTACGTATCCCTAACAGATCACGCAACGTTGCCGGGCCACGCTTGTTCACCAGATCGGCATAACGCTGATAATCACGGGTATCACCCGAGGTGACCGCTTTATGAATAGTGGTGACCACATCGGGGTTATAGGCGTGGTATTCGCCACCGTGAACATACTTGAGCAAACCACCCTGTTGAATCGGCTTACGCACGCTCCAAGCTTCGGCAGCTAATAATTCTTGATCACGCTGGAAGTGTTCAAATTTAGCACCTTCGATACGGCTGGCAACGCCTTTGAAACACATCTCCACAATGTCACTGGACAGTCCCACGGCTTCAAAAAGCTGTGCAGAACGGTAGGAAGCGATGGTGGAGATCCCCATTTTAGAGAGGATTTTCATCAAGCCTTTGTTGATGCCTTTACGGAAATTTTCATGCGCTTGTAGTGGTTCACCGGTGATTTCACCGGTACGGCAAAGATCATTCAGTACGCGATAGGCTAAGTAAGGGTAAACCGCGGTTGCACCAAAACCAAACAGTACCGCAAAGTGATGCGGATCACGTGCTGTGGCGGTTTCCACCACGATATTAGCATTGGTACGCAAGCCTTTAGAGACTAAATGACGGTTCACCGCACCAGTGGCCATGGCTGCATGGATCGGTAACATGCCTTGCTTAATGTAGGCATCGCTGAGAATCAGAATCACTTTACCACTGCGTGCTGCGGCTTCTGCTTTTTCACACAGTTCAACAATGGCTTGCTTTAGGCCCGTCGCGGGATCGTATTGCATACCGATGGTTTCAGCTTCAAAGCCGTCGATATTCATATTGCTGAGACGACGGAATTTACTCGCTGATAGCACTGGTGATTTCAGAACGATACGACGTGCATGTTCTGGCGTTTCTTCAAAGACATTTTTTTCGCGACCGATACAGGTTTGCAGCGACATAACAATCGCTTCACGCAGGGGATCAATCGGTGGATTGGTGACCTGTGCAAACTGTTGACGGAAATAGTCATACACTGAACGAACCTTGTTCGACAGCACCGCCATGGGTTTGTCGTCGCCCATGGAACCGACCGCTTCCATACCTGATTCACCTAGCGGGCGAATCACCTGATCACGTTCTTCAAAGGTGACTTGAAACATCTTCATGTGCGTGCGAGTCTCTTCGGGACTCATTTCACGGAAAGAAGTCGACTCTTCCACGAAGCTCATGGTTTGTTCTAGCGGAATAGAATGTTCACGCAGCCATTTACGGTAAGGGTTGCGTGACTTCAGCAAGTTATCGACATCGGCGGTGTGCATCAGCTCACCGGTTTGGGTATCGACCACCAAGATTTGACCCGGGCCGACACGACCTTGACCGACAATACTGCTTGGCTCGTAGTCGAATACACCAATTTCAGACGCAGTACAAAGCAAACCGTCCTCTAACATGACCCAGCGCGATGGACGCAGGCCGTTACGATCCAACATACAGACCGCATAGCGACCATCGGTCATCACCATACCGGCAGGACCATCCCAAGGCTCCATGTGCATCGAGTTAAACTCGTAGAAGGCACGTAGATTGGAATCCATGGTTTCAACGTTTTGCCACGCGGGCGGAACGATCATGCGCACGGCACGATAGATATCCATGCCACCGACCATCAAGAATTCCAGCATGTTATCCATACTGGATGAATCTGAACCCGTGGTATTAACGATCGGCTGAAGTTCATCGACGTTGGGCAGCAGTGGTGTCGCAAATTTGGTGCTGCGCGCACGTGACCAAGCGCGGTTACCTTCGATGGTATTGATCTCGCCGTTATGCGCTAAGAAGCGGAACGGCTGAGCTAACGGCCAACGCGGTGCGGTATTGGTTGAGAAACGCTGGTGGTAGGTACAGATAGCCGTTTGTAGACGTTCATCTCCCAGGTCTTTATAGAATACTGGCAGATCCACCGGCATCATCAGGCCTTTGTAGGAAATGACTTTGTCAGACAAGCTACAGATATAAAAATCGGGGTCGTCGCTGAGTGCGATTTCCGCTTTGCGGCGTGCTGTGAATAAATTAATCACTAACTCGCGCTCGGTTTTCTCTTCGGTATCGACAAACACCTGCTCGATGCGAGGCAGAGTATCTTTGGCGATAGGACCAAGGCAACTATCATCGGTTGGCACTTCACGCCAGCCTTTGACCTTCAAGCCTTCTTGAGTTAAGGCTTGATTCAAGGCTTCGCGTGCTTTTTCTGCCAACACTGGATTTTGCGATAAAAACACCATGCCGACGGCATACAGATCACTTAAATCTGTTTTCAGTGTTTCTTTGGCGATAGCGCGCATAAAGGCGTCGGGCTTCTGCATCAGCAGACCACAACCATCACCGGTTTTACCATCCGCAGCAATGCCACCACGGTGCGTCATACAGGCAAGTGCCTGAATAGCTTTTTGCAGGAGACCGTGACTTGCCGTTCCCTGCATGTGCACCATCAGACCAAAGCCACAGTTGTCCTTAAATTCATCTGGGCGGTACAGACCATTGCTCATAAAAACTTTCTCGCTAAAACTGATGTGAAAAACGTAAATGAAAACCTGTCAAACGACTTTTGTACAAACACACAAAAACCATTGAAATCAGAATCTTAAATTCCGGACACTCAAAAACCCTCATCCCAGAGTCAAAAAAAGGGGTAGTAATGCTACACCCCCGCTGGGATAAGAACAATTTTTGGCACATGTAGGGGCACTGAAAATTTATCAGTGTTTCACCCCTAAGCTAGTTGTAATAACGTGTTTTATCGTCTTAGGGGCATATCTTTTTTGCCGATTCAGCTATTTACTGATCGATCTTTCTAATATCTTCTTTCACACTCGAAATCGTTCTAGCCCAAGGGTTACGATCTCTTAACTCTGCTGGCAAGCTACGAACTGCTTCTGTTGCCGCTGCACGAGTTGGGTATTGACCATAAACCACCACATGCCAAGGCGCATCCTGATGCAAGGTTACAAACCGATAAAAACGTTGTGGCTGAGCTTGTGAATTTATGAATCTTATCACACTTTCTTCCGAACGTGCCCCCAGCATTTGTAGGGTAAAACCGTTATCTGGCCAGCTAAGTAGTTGCTCGGCATTATTTCCTGCTGCTACTGTGGGTCTCGCTACCGGTTGCGCTGCTTCTGTTACGCTAGCAGTAGGCGGTTCAGATCTCTGAACAGGTGGCGGTGCTTGCGCTGGAGTCGGAGCTGGAGTTGGCGTCGCAGCAGGGGCAGGCGCTTGAGATACCGGTTCAGGCGTTGGTACTGGTGTGGGTGCTGGAGTCGGTGCGGGTGAGACCACTTGCGGTGCAGGCGCAGTTACGGTTGCGACTACAGGCTCTTCGACAACCACTGAATCAGACATTTCAACTTCTGCAACGGGATCTTCGCTGACTGTTTCTGTTTCAACGCCTGTTTCCACCACGCTTTCTAACAATGGAAACTCCAATGGCTCCTCTTCTAAGCGGGCTTCTTGTTCCGCCAAACGTTGCGCAAGGGTTTCGCGTACTTCAATCTCTACGGCAGCCTGTTGAGTATTCACCGCAACTGGTTCAGGGATGACTTGAATGCGGGTTGTGGTTTCCGTCTCGGTGGGCGAGCTAGGCAGGTAATGCCATACCGCAAAACCTGTGATTACCATCAAGATACCGGCAACCGCTGCCAAATGCACTGGAGGTATCGGGAAGCTTTTAACGGCTGACTTCCCGCCACCTTGACGCAACAGGGTCTCTACAGAGGCAATAATATTGCCAGGATAGCCGTTGCTCAGCTCAACTAACTTTTTCAACTGCTTAGGTGTTAGCTCTATGTGTGCTGGTAGCAACGATAGAGCAAAATCTTCGACTTCATCTTCTTCAAAGGGTGCCAGGCGCTGAATATGGACTTTATTTTCAAATCGATCCAGTATGCCCTTATCGATTGCACGCTGTTCAAACTCTGTCGAAGCTGACAGTAAAATACGAGGAGCGGAATCACCGAGCTGAAATAGACTTAACAGCAATTCAAGCCCATTATCGGTTAAAAAGTCAGCATCATCGATGTACAAGTGCAAAGAAATGCCCACTTCTGATAAGGAACGCACCTGTTTATGCACCGCAGCTAAGCGCAGACGATTGTCGGTAAGCAAGCCTGCATCTAATTGCATGGCGTCCACTAAGGCCAACAACAAACGACTCACATCGGTTTTTTCGCTAAGATCAATCCTAGCCAGGCGCTGAGTGCGTGGTTCATGCAGTTCTTCTAGCTGATCCAACAGCGTAGAACGACCACTGCCTTCCTCTCCTAGCAATAGGATCATGAAGGCAGAATAGCTGGTCATATGACTGAGCTTTTCAGCCAATTGCATCCGTGATGCCGGCTCTACATATTCGAAATCATTGATAGACATGGTGTATCCCTGCGTAAACGGCGTTATTAACTCTGTCCCTGAAGTGTTTGCATCAGTGCAGCTTGATCAAATTGATCGGTCACAATCGCCTGACCTATACGCTGCATCAGTACCAATCTTAATTTGCCATCCATCACTTTTTTGTCGATCGACATCAACTCTGAAAAACGATCAGGAGTCATGTCTGATGGTGGTTTTACGGGCAGATCGGCGGCCTTAAACAGTTGTTCAATTCTAACGACATCAGCAGCGGTTATCCATCCCATACGACAGGAGAGGTCTGCTGCCATCATCGTGCCTGCTGCGACAGCTTGACCATGTAACCACTGACCATATCCTGCATGAGTTTCGATGGCATGACCAAAGGTGTGACCGAGATTTAACAAGGCCCTAACACCGGATTCTCGCTCATCTAGTCGCACCATTTCTGCTTTAATTTCACAAGAACGGTAGATGGCATAGGCTATCGCATTGGGATCACGCTGTCTAAGCGCTTGCATATTGGACTCTAACCATGCAAAAAAGTTTTCATCATAGATCAAGCCATATTTAATCACTTCGGCAATACCGGCTGATAGCTCCACATCAGGTAGCGTATTTAACACCTGAGTATCTGCTAAAACGGCAACCGGCTGATGAAACGCCCCGATCATATTTTTACCTGCAGGGTGATTAACGCCCGTTTTACCGCCAACGGATGAATCGACTTGAGACAACAGCGTTGTCGGTATTTGAATAAAGTTAACACCACGCTGGTAGCAAGCCGCAGCAAAGCCTGTCATATCACCCACCACACCACCGCCTAGGGCAATCAAGGTGGTTGTACGGTTATGGCGTTTGTGTAATAACTGGTCAAAAATCAGGTTTAAATGGGTTAAATCTTTGTAGGCTTCGCCATCGGGCAAAACGACTTCATCAACTTGAAATCCTTGCAAGGCCTCGTAAACGGTATTGCGATAAAGCGGTGCGACTGTTTCATTCGTGACTAGCATCACCTGTTTGCTGCGTATATAGGGCGCAATAAACTCCTGCCGCAACACACCAGTTCCGATCGTAATTGGATAACTTCTGTCGCCCAAGTCGACGGTTAGGGTTTGCATGGCACACCTCATCATAGGTAGATTTGAGTGATGTTTGATTTATGATAGCGACGAACAAGGCTGCTTGAGTTGACGCAGAATTTCTTTGATTACACCCCTAGGGTGACGCTTATCAGTTTGGATGATAATGTCTGCACAGCTTTTGTAAAGAGGATCACGCTGATCTAAGAGTTTTCTTAGCACCGCTTCTGGATCATCTGTCTGCAAAAGAGGACGGTTGCGATCACGCGCAGTGCGTTCCAGCTGTTGCTCGATTGAGGTTTGCAGATAAACGACCGTACCACGGCTTTGCAGGTATTGGCGATTTTCATCACGCAACACCGCACCACCACCGGTGGCCATCACGCAGTTATCAAGTAGAGTGAGTTCATCTATTACTGCAGTTTCACGTTCGCGAAAACCCGCTTCACCTTCAACATCAAATATCCAAGGGATATTGGCACCGGAGCGATCTTCGATCACTTTATCGGAATCGTAGAAGGTTAGATTTAACTCTTGAGCAAGAAGACGCCCTATGGTGCTTTTACCAGCACCCATAGGGCCTATCAGATATACATTCAACGCACGAGACCTATTGTATGGCTAGGGACTCGCGAATCATAGTCGGTGTGATGAAGATGAGCAACTCACGTTTTCTTTCATTTTCTGCTCTGTAGCGGAATAATCCACCAAGAACTGGCAAGTCACCCAGTATTGGAGTTTTCCGTGTTTCGCTACTGGTATCATTTCTGAAGACACCACCGAGTACGATCGTTTCTCCGTCATTAACAACAACGGTTGTCTCTAACTGGTTGGTATTGATTAGAAGCTCATCACCAAAACGGTTCGGATCTAACGAATCTTGAATAACTTTAAGATCTAGGGAGATTCTATCGCCAGGGTTTATTTGTGGTGTTACCTCTAAACTTAATACCACTTCTTTGAATTCAACATTAGTTCCATCAGTGCTTGATGTACTGTAAGAAACCTCTTGACCAGATTTAATCAATGCCGGCATACCATTAGTTGTAATGACCTTTGGCTGAGAAACAATTTCAATTTTATTGTCGCTTTGTAGTGCTGATAGTTCAGCAGATAAAAGCAGACCACTACTCAAGTATCCAATTCGAATAGCCGAAGTAGCCCCACCAACGCCAAAATCAACCATACCAGGAACAGCCGGTTGTGCTCCTGACAAAGTGGCACCTATTCCTGTACCAGCAACCCCTTGAATTCCTGGTGTAACACCAGCCCCACCACCTACACTGACTCTGGTATTAGCACTTCCAGCAGCACCCCAGCGAACACCCAACTCGCGAGCGAACTCAGTGGAAGCCGTGACCAAACGAGCTTCAACTAATACCTGTGCTACCTGTACATCAAATCTACGTAGCGTGCGTCTTATTTCTTCCATTTGACGGGCTGTTTCACGAATCATTAGTACATTTGTCTGATCATCTGCAAGTATAAAACCTCGATCAGAAATCAAACGCGCACCCTCAAGCCTTTCCCGCATATCGGAAGCACGACGGAAATCTACTTGAATAAATTCTGTTAATAATGGTGCTAACTCTTGAACTTGAATCTGGCTTTCAGCTTCAATTCTCTCACGTTCTGCAATCTCTGTTGCCGTACCAACCATCAGCACATTCCCCACTTCACGCTTATCCAATCCTTCAGATTTTAAGAGAATATCTAAAGCCTGATCCCAAGGAACATTTTTCAAGCGTAAGGTTGTTGCACCTCTAACGTTGTCACTGACAACAAGGTTCATCTCTGCTACTTCAGCAATAATCTGTAAAACAGCACGAACCTCAACATTTTGGAAGTTTAAATCGATGCGTTCACCCGTAAATGGGAATTGATTATCTCTTTGTGCCTGAAGTTCTGCACTTGTCATAGGTTTGAAATCAATTATCAACTGATTACCAGTCTGATAAGCCATATAGTCGAAAGGCTCAGATGTAGGTCTCATCAGGACTGTTACACCTCTACCAGAAGCCATACTATCTATAAATGAAAGCGGCGTTGCAAAGTCCTGAACATCCAGACGTTTTGCAAGTGAAGACTCTAGAGATGCATCACTTAGATTTAAAACAACGTTACCACCCTCTCTATTGATATTCATTGACGCACGATCATTATTCATATTGATAATGACACGACCTTGATTTCCTTCTATGCGCTGAAAATCAATCGATTGAATCTGTGTACGTCCATCTGCAACCTGCTGCACTGGAGCAGACACCGGAGTTGCACGAGAAGGCGCAGCTACCGCAGCCGATTCTTGGAATCTCATCACAAGAACGTTACCTTCCATGCGCACATCACTCGATGCCGTTCCTAGTAAATTTGTCACTACACGAAGACGATCTTGTGCCTGTGCAAAGTTGACGCTGTCAACGACTCCTGTGTTAACGCTAAGGTTTCTTTGACCTAGTGAGTTTGTTACTCCATTAAAGTCCATCACAAATCGTGGTGGGCTTTCAATCATGTAACTGTTCGGTGTAGATGGAGGTGTATCAAACTCCATGCGTAACTCCACACCCTGATTAGGAAGTGAGACGAACTCTGTATTGATTAACCTTGATTCTTGCGCCATCACATTGACTGTCAGTAACAAGGTACATGCAGTCACTAGATAGGTACTGATGCGTTTAAACAGGCTGGTAGTATTTTTTTGATTCATCACTATTGTATTCACGGTCAATATCCCTTAATTGGACTCGGGAAGCGCAATGGTGCGTGGACGTTTCATCCAACCGCCACGGCCATTTGAAATTATTTCGGATATCTCAATCCGCCTCTCATCTAATCCGATCACCTGACCGTGATCTAGACCTAGATAATCACCAAGTACCACTTGATGCACCTCCCCTTTAGGATCACGAACCAGCGCAAAAAACTGGTCTGTATTAATTGGGGAAGTAATTGAACCAACCATGCGTAGATTGTCTAGAGCATAGCTTTCCAAATATTCAGTTGGTCTTTCAAAATCAGGAAAAACATCTGATAAAACTTCTTCGATAGCTTCTGCCTGTGGCACCAAGGGAGCAAAAGGATTCCTTAGGCTAGATCCTTCATAAACAAATGCTTCATAAGGTTTAAATTCTGGTAACGGAGGAATTTCCCCGGTTGGTTGTGAAGACCGCTCGGCGACAAATGCGCGCAGATCATTGGTATCTTCAACCCATAAGCAACCCTGTAAAGTAAAGGCCAGTATGGATACAGCCATTACGCCTTTGAACTGCTGCGGGTATGAGCGCCTGATATTCATTTCAGTTTTGTTCATAGCGATACGTTCTTGCATTGATTGTCATGGATAGTAACTCGCCAGATCCGCGTTGTATGTTGTAATCATGCAGAGTGACAATTCGCTCTATCTCTGCAACACCACTTACAAATGCGCCCATCTGATGATAGGTACCAGTTACCTCGATATTTATCGGCAGTTCAATGTAAAACTGAGCACGTCTTTCTGGTTGCAATGCTATGGTTTGAATATTTAGACCCGCTTGCCTGCCAATATCTGAAATATCTTCAAGAAGGTTAGGTACTTCTTTTTCAGTAGGCAATTGTTTAAGTATTTCAGAAAAACGTTCTTCAACGTCGGCCATCTGTCTTCTTAAAGCATCTAAGTTAGCCACTCGAAAAGATTTATTTTCAAACTCTCTTTTAAGATCTGCTTCTCTGGCAATTTCACGCTCAACCGCCTGATGCTTATCGGTAATAAGGAAATGCACGCCAGCCCCAATGACTGCGGCCATGACTAACAGATAACAAATAAACTTAATGCCAACCGGCCATGAACCCGATGCTTTGAAATCAAGATTATTAATATCAAAACCTTTAAATGCGTTTTGCAATCCATTCATATTCATTATTCATCCCCTCCTTCAGCCGGTCTTACCATAGGTACGGAGAGGTTGAATTGGCGAAGATTGTTGGACGTCCCTACTCGAGTGAGATTTGGTTCACCAAACCATTTAGAGGCTGCTAAGTTCCGCATGAGATTTGATACATCAACATTGACCACTGCGAACCCGTCAATCGTTATCACATCGGCAGCCCTTCTAATTGACGAGTAATAAAGATCATCCGGTAACACTCTGACTAATTCATCAAAATTACGGACGACCAAAGGACGAGTACCCTGAAGATCTTCAATGGCCTCTAAACGTTCAAGAAGCTGTGCGCGCAGTCTATTAAGCTCGTTAATTTCCGCCAACTGCCTATCAAGCTTTGCATTTTCTGCCCTAAGAAAGGCATTTCTCTCTTGCTGTCGGTTCATCTGCATATCGTAATAATAGCTAATGCCGAAAACGATTAATCCCGCCAATATTGCGGAGCCTACTAGATTCGAAATAAACCTTTTCTGCAGAAGGGCGTTCCGCTGTTCTCGCCAAGGTCTAAGGTTAATAAGTGCCATATATCAAGTCCTATTGATTAAAACTTCGTAGCGCAAGACCACAGGCCTTGACCAGGACTGCCCCATCGCGTTTAAGACGCTCTGAATTTAACTTACGGTTCACAGCACAGTGATCAAACGGAGCCATCACATCAGTTGTCAACTCTAACTCTTCACTCAATCGGCTACTGAGGTTAGGCAGACCCGAAACCCCGCCACACAAATAAACATGAGATAACTGACCGTGCACACCTGACGAATAGAAGAACTGTAAGGCTCTGGATACCTGTTGTACCACGGTATTGGTAAAAGGAACGACCATTTGTGAAACTATATCGTCATTCAAGGAGTTTTCGCGGAAAGCAAGATCAACCTCTTCCATCGACATACCATGCTGTTGATGAATGGCTTGAGAGAGGTCATTACCGCCAAAGGCTTGTTCACGGTTATAAACCACTTTTCCGTTTTGAATGACGTTCAGACACAGAGTAGATGCACCGATATCAATCACCGCAAACAGTCGATCATCGGGCTCTTGATCCAACATGCTAACCACTCGTTCCATCGCGTAGGTATCGACATCAACGACTTCGCACTTAACACCCGCACTTGACACTGCTTCTTCACGAGTTTCTGCTGCTTCTTTGCGGCAAGCAACTAATAAAATATCGTTCAAATTAGGATCTTTCTTGACAGGCCCAAGCACTTCAAAGTCTAAGGCCACTTCTTCAAGCGGATAAGGTATAAACTGGTCGGCTTCGATCTTGACCTGATCTTCTAAGTCGATACCGACAAACAGGTTACTGATCTGAATTTTCTTGGTGATCACGGCAGAGGAAGGAACTGCGACAACTGCAGCATTGTATTTTCCACCGCAAATTTTTAAACCACGCTCAATCGCTGCTGCAACAACATTAACTTCTTCAATATTTCCATCAATCACCGCGGTGGGTGATAACGGGACTATTGCATATGCATCAATTTGTCGCTGAGAGCCTGAAGAAGACATGGATACTAGCTTAACGGATGAAGAACCAATATCTATTCCTATCCAGCCAGATGATTTCTTTCCAAATAAGCTGACCACAATTCATTCCTTTTCCGAGTCAAACGGAAGCTTTTAATATATCAGCACAAGAGCCATACTTAATTAAAACGCTTGTCAACTGTACTGTAAAGCACCTAGACAGATATAATGCCTCTTTTAGCCTCAAATTAGACCAAAAGGTGACCATGCGCAACGTTTTATCCTTAATCAAGCTATTTATAGCACTTTTTTTCGTTGCCATTTTACTGGTTGCTGGCGTCGGTTTATTTGCCCTGTATCAATATAAACCCAATCTTCCAGATGTACACGAACTTCGTGAGGTAAGATTCCAGATTCCTTTAAGAATTTTTTCTGCAGATGGCAAGCTGATGGCTGAGTATGGTGAGCAGCGTCGCACGCCCATCCGTTATGATCAGATACCTGACAGTCTTCGACATGCCATTTTGGCGGCAGAGGATAGTCGCTTTTATGAGCACTTTGGTATCGATATAAAAGGACTTGCCAGAGCTGCGTTTCAATTAGCCTCTTCAGGAGAAATACAGACGGGTGGTTCTACCATAACCATGCAGGTGGCTAAAAACTTTTTTTTAACGCCCGAACGTACCTTTACTCGAAAATTTAATGAGATCTTATTATCTCTTAATATCGAAAAAGAGCTATCTAAGGAAGAGATACTTGAGCTTTACGTTAATAAGATCTATTTAGGACAACGGGCTTATGGTGTTCAAGCGGCTGCTAACATCTATTATGGCCGCGACATCAGCGAATTGAGTCTTGCGCAAGTGGCGACGATTGCTGGACTGCCTAAGGCACCGTCAGCAAACAATCCTGTTCGCAATCCACAACGTTCGACTGAGCGTCGTAACTGGATTCTTGGCCGAATGCTTAGCCTTGGGTATATTTCGCAAGCAGAGTATGAGGAAGCTGTGATTGAACCCGAAGTCGCTCGTTATCATTTCGCCGACATTGAGTTATCTGCCTTCTATGTCGCCGAAATGGTTCGCGCTGAAATGTTCAGGCTTTATGGTGATGATGCTTATACGGATGGCTTTAATGTCACCACAACAATTGACAGCAGGAAGCAAGAAGCCGCCGATGCTGCATTAAGAGCGGGTTTGATCGCCTATCATGAGCGTCATGGCTATCACGGTCCAGAAGCACAGGTTGATATCAGCAACCTTACACTGGAACAACGCTTGGCAGAATTATCCAATTATTCTTTACTAGGCAATATGCATCCAGCGCTGGTGATTAGTGTTGAAGAACGTGCTGCTACGCTGCTACTGCGTGATGGTATAGAGGTAACACTGGATTGGGATGCGATTCGCTGGGCTAGAGAGTTTCGTTCTGTTAACGCGATGGGACCCGTTCCGCAAAATGCTGGGAATGTCTTGTCAACGGGTGATGTGGTTCGCGTTTATCAGCAACCTGATGAGATTTGGCGCTTAACTCAATTACCACGAGTTCAGGGTGGCCTAGTGGCTATGGAACCCGATACGGGCGCCATTCGCGCTCTTTCTGGCGGCTTCAGCTTTAACCACAACAATTTTAACCGCGTCACCCAGGCATGGCGTCAACCCGGTTCAACCTTTAAACCTTTCTTATATGCTGTTGCCTTAGAAGAGGGCTATTCAGCTGCCAGCATCGTCAATGATTCACCCATCGTCATAGATGATGTCAGCTTGGGTGGAGAATGGCGACCTGAAAACCACTCTCGTGACTTTGAAGGCCCCATTCGCTTACGTGAAGCCCTATATCGTTCTAAGAATCTAGTATCTATTCGTTTATTGCGTGACATAGGACTGGCTGATGCCTATCCACAAATACTGGAATTTGGTTTTGACGCGGAACGTACGCCACAGAATTTATCGCTGTCTTTAGGGGCATCAGATGCCACCCTGCTGCAAGTCAATACCGGCTATGCTGCCTTTGCTAATGGCGGTTATCGAGTAGTGCCTTGGTTTATAGATGAGGTGACGCATGTTGACGGTCGTCCAGTTGAGCTACCCTTAGAAGCAGGTGATGCCTTTAAACATACCAATGCACGATTAAATAGTGCCGATCCTGAAAACTATCGAATTCTATCGGAATCCACTGCGTATATTATCAGTGATGTTTTAGCGGATGTTGTTCGCAGAGGCACTGGACGACGGGCTTTAGCACTGAATAGAACCGATCTTGCGGGTAAAACTGGCACCACCAACCAACAACGAGATGCGTGGTTTGCAGGCTATAACCCAAATCTGGTGACGACTGCTTGGATAGGTTTCGATCAACCGGCACCTTTAGGACGTAGCGAATACGGTGGCACTGCGGCTCTACCTGTCTGGATTGACTTTATGCGTGTAGCGCTTGAGGGTAAAGAGAACGCTGTTATTCCAAGACCCGAGAATGTGGTACAAGCGCGAGTTGACCCTGCAACAGGACTGCTTGCGTATGACGGCCAATCGGATGCTATTGTAGAGTACTTTACTGCTGAGACATTACCGAGACAAAGAACCAAAGCACCTGGCCAGGGTAGCAATAGTGTTTTGGAATCCCTATTCGACTGAATTGGGTAGTGTAAATGGCTTCCATCTTGCATTCATTCGATACAGATGGAAGCTAGACTAAAATAAACAGCTAAAAATTATCCAAAAAAAACCCGGTATGACCGGGCTTTTTGTGTGCAAGTAGATCTTAATCTTCGCTGTTATCTTCAACAGCTTCCGCATTGTGCGGACGATCAACAAGTTCTACATAAGCCATGGGTGCATTATCACCGCTACGGAAACCGCATTTTAGAATACGGATGTAACCGCCAGGACGATTCGCATAGCGAGGTCCTAATTCACCAAACAGTTTACCAACAGCGGCATCGCTGCGAGTACGAGCAAACGCCAAACGACGATTTGCTACACTGTCTGACTTAGCCAGAGTGATAAGTGGTTCAGCCACGCGGCGAAGTTCTTTAGCTTTTGGCAGAGTAGTCTTGATCAATTCGTGTTCGAACAAAGACACAGCCATATTCTTGAACATCGCTTTGCGGTGTGCACTTGTACGATTAAAGTGACGACCAGATTTACGATGACGCATTATTCAAAATCCTTAACAACTTAGTGTCAGAAGGCTAACTTAGGATGCCGCTTTATCGTCATTTTTGAGACTAGCAGGTGGCCAGTTCTCAAGACGCATACCAAGTGACAGCCCTTTAGAGGCCAAGACGTCCTTGATTTCAGTCAGCGACTTCTTACCTAGGTTAGGAGTCTTCAACAGTTCAACTTCGGTGCGTTGGATCAAGTCACCGATATAGTAGATCTGTTCTGCTTTTAGACAGTTAGCCGAGCGAACTGTCAGTTCAAGATCATCAACCGGACGCAACAGAACAGGATCGATCTCTGGATCGTCAGCTTCTGTACGCGACTGCTGGCTGGCATCTTTCAAGTCTACAAAGACCGCCAATTGCTCGTGAAGAATGGTAGCCGCACGACGGATACACTCTTCAGGATCGATGGTCCCATTTGATTCAATATCAATGATCAACTTATCAAGGTCAGTGCGCTGTTCAACACGGGCACTTTCAACTTGATAAGAGACACGTAATACTGGGCTGTAACTGGCATCCAGTAACAGACGACCAATAGTACGATTTTCATCTTCATCAGCCATACGCGAATCAGCAGGAACATAGCCACGACCACGAGTGATCTTAAGCTGAATATTCAAGCTGTTATCGCCGTTAAGATGCGCAATCACATGATCAGGATTGGCAATCTCAACATCTTGTGTAAGCTGTATATCAGCTGCGGTTACTACGCCTGCTACAGATTTGCTCAGGGTAAGAGTCGCATCATCACCATTGTGTAGTGTGAAAGCGACCCCTTTGAGGTTCAAAAGGATCTCAATGACATCCTCTTGAACCCCTTCAATGCTACTGTATTCATGTAGTACACCGTCGATTTCGACTTCGGTTACTGCACAACCAGGCATTGAAGAGAGCAAAATACGGCGCAGCGCATTACCAAGGGTATGACCAAAACCACGTTCTAGTGGTTCTAATGTCACCTTAGCGCGAGTTTTGCTGATTTCCTGTACGTCAATATGACGTGGACTAAGAAACTCGTTTACAGAACGCTGCATAGTATCACCAGTCAAGAGTTCAAATTACTTCGAGTAAAGCTCGACGATCAAATGTTCGTTGATGTCTTGAGCCAGTTCGCTACGCTCTGGAAGTGCTTTGAACTCACCTTCCATTTTCGCAGCATCGACTTCAATCCACTCAACTGGAGCACGCTGACCAGCCAATTCCAATGCGTGTTTGATACGCAATTGGTTTTTAGACTTTTCACGTACAGCAATCTTATCGCCAACGCTAACTTGGAACGAAGGAATGTTAACAACCTGACCGTTCACAGTAATTTGACGGTGAGAAACTACTTGACGAGCTTCTGCACGCGTTGAGCCAAAGCCCATACGGTATACTACGTTGTCTAAACGGCCTTCTAGAAGCTGTAATAGAACTTCACCAGTTGCGCCTTTACGACGAGCGGCTTCTTTGTAGTAACCACGGAACTGACGCTCCAGTACACCGTAAGTACGACGTACTTTTTGTTTTTCACGAAGCTGTAAACCGTACTCTGAGAGACGGCCACGGCGTGCGCCATGCACACCAGGAACAACTTCCGCTTTGCACTTACTATCCAGCGCACGAACACCACTCTTCAGAAAGAGATCTGTGCCTTCGCGACGGGACAGCTTGCACGTGGGTCCAAGATATCGAGCCATTATTCCGTCTCCTGATTACACACGACGTTTCTTCGGAGGACGACAGCCATTGTGTGGAATGGGCGTCACATCCGTGATGTTGTTAATTTTGTATCCGCAACCGTTTAGAGCACGAACTGCAGATTCACGACCGGGTCCCGGTCCTTTAACAAACACGTCTAGGTTTTTAAGTCCGTATTCCAGAGCTGCTTGTCCAGCACGCTCTGCTGCAACCTGTGCAGCAAACGGCGTGCTCTTACGAGAGCCACGGAAGCCTGAACCACCAGAAGTCGCCCAAGAAAGTGCATTTCCTTGACGATCGGTAATGGTGACGATGGTATTGTTAAAAGAAGCGTGGATGTGCGCGAGGCCATCCGCTACTTGCTTTTTAACCTTTTTACGTGTGCGATTACCTGGCTTTGCCATATTCGGGAATTCCTATCGCTTACTTACGGATCGGCTTACGCGGACCTTTACGGGTACGCGCATTCGTTTTGGTGCGTTGACCGCGAACCGGTAGGTTACGACGGTGACGCAGACCACGGAAACAACCAAGATCCATAAGACGCTTGATGTTCATGTTGACTTCACGACGAAGATCACCTTCGACGGTCAACTTGGTAATTTCACCACGAACATTATCGAGCTGTTCTTCAGATAGGTCGCCGATTTTAACGGTCGGCAGAATACCTACTGCAGTACAGATCTGTTTGGCTGTAGTGCGGCCAATCCCATAAATGTAAGTTAGAGAAATTACCGCATGCTTATTGTCAGGAATATTGACGCCAGCTATACGGGCCATTCAATCTACTCCATATTAATGCTCTGCACATAGCAGAGACAAATCATTCATCGTTCGTGGAAGGCGCGCAATTCTACTACTTGATCAAAAATAAATCAAGTCGAGCGGCCTCCACGGCTATAATTTTGTGGATTAACCCTGACGCTGTTTGTGTCTGGGTTCCACTTTACAGATCACGCGCACGGAACCGTTGCGACGTACGATCTTGCAATTACGGCAAATCTTTTTAACAGACGCGCGTACTTTCATGATCCACCTCTAACAGGTCTAACGCAGTGAACCTGCGCCACCTTTAAGATTCGATTTTTTCATCAGTGATTCATACTGATGGGACATCAAGTGTGATTGCACCTGAGCCATAAAGTCCATCACTACCACCACGACGATTAACAAAGAAGTACCACCGAAGTAGAACGGTATGTTCCAAGCAACCACTAGGAATTGTGGCATCAGTGATACAGCAGTTATGTAGAGTGCACCAAACAAGGTTAGACGCGACAATACAGTGTCAATATAACGGGCGGATTGTTCGCCAGGACGAATCCCAGGGATGAATGCACCAGATTTCTTTAAATTGTCTGCCACTTCACGCGGATTAAACATCAGCGCAGTGTAGAAGTAACAGAAAAACACGATCGCGATACCGAACAACAGAATATGTAATGGTTGACCTGGACCTAACGCCAGTGCCATATCCTGCAGCCAGTCAAGACCTTCACTTTGCCCAAACCACTGTCCCATTGATGCAGGGAACAGTAGGATACTGGAGGCAAATATCGGTGGGATTACACCCGCCATATTCACCTTCAAAGGTAAGTGACTGCTTTGTGCTGCATATACGCGACGGCCTTGTTGACGTTTTGCGTAGTTGATGGTGATGCGGCGTTGGCCACGTTCCATAAACACAACAAAAGCAACGGTTGCCATCGCTAATACAGCGATCAACAGCAGAGCCAAGATATTCAAGTCGCCTTGACGCGCAGCCTCGAAAGACTGACCTATTGCGCCTGGAAGACCTGCGACAATACCAGCAAAGATCAGGATGGATATACCGTTACCGATACCACGCTCTGTAACCTGTTCGCCTAACCACATCAGGAACACAGCACCCGCAACAAAGGTTACGACCGCTACAAAGTAGAAGCTTGCATCGGCTGCAAATGCCACGCCTTGACTAGCAAGACCGACAGACATACCGAATGCTTGGATTGTCGCTAATACAACCGTACCGTAACGCGTGTACTGGTTGATTTTACGACGACCTGCTTCACCTTCCTTCTTTAGTTGCTCCAGATGGGGACTGACCGCCGTCATTAACTGCATGATAATCGATGCAGAGATGTACGGCATAACACCCAGCGCAAGAATACTCATACGCTCAAGTGCACCACCCGAAAACATATTGAACAAACTCAGGATAGTACCCTGATTCTGTTCAAACAGCGCAGCAAGGCGATCTGGGTTAATACCAGGAACCGGTATGTGAGCACCAATTCGGTAAACGATGATCGCAATCAGAACAAAACGTAGGCGAGCCCAAAGCTCACCTAAGCCGTTCTGTCTTGCTGGTACTTGTCCTATCTTAGCCATTTACGCCTCGACTTTACCGCCAGCAGCTTCAATCGCAGCCTGAGCACCTTTGGTCACTTTTAGACCTTTAACAGTAACAGGCTTCGTGACTTCACCTGACAGAATCACACGTGCGACTTTAATCTCTTCACGAATGATGTCAGCATTTTTTAACGCTTCTAGATCAACAACGTCTGCCACAACTTTGCAAATTTCGCTTAAACGAATTTCAGCAACGTAACGTGACTTACGTGATGTAAAACCGAATTTTGGCAGACGACGCTGAATTGGCATCTGACCGCCTTCAAAACCCGGATTTACGCTTCCGCCTGAGCGGGATTTTAGACCCTTGTGGCCACGACCACAGGTTTTACCCAGACCGGAGCCGATACCACGACCAACACGCTTTGGAGCCTGTTTGGAACCGGCACCCGGGCGCAATGTATTTAGACGCATTGGGTGACTCCTATCATTCACCAACTACATGAACCATGTAGTTGACTTTATTAATCATTCCACGCACTGACGGAGTATCTTCCACTTCAACAACGTGACCGATACGACGCAGTCCTAGACCTTTAACACACAGCTTGTGATTCGGCAAAGTACCGATTGTGCTGCGAGTTAGGGTAACTTTAATTTTGTTAGCCATTGCTTAGTTCCCCAGGATCTCTTCAACGGTTTTGCCACGCTTAGCAGCAACGTCTTCAGGTGCATTCATTGATGCAAGACCTTTAACTGTTGCACGCACTACGTTAACCGGATTAGTTGAGCCATAGCACTTAGCCAATACGTTTTGCACGCCTGCAAGCTCAAGCACTGCACGCATCGCACCACCGGCGATGATTCCAGTACCTTCTGAAGCTGGCTGCATGTAAACGCGTGAAGCACCGTGTTGTGCTTTAACTGGATACTGCAATGTATGAGCATTCAGTGAAACGTTAACCATGTTACGACGCGCTTGTTCCATTGCTTTTTGAATTGCAACAGGAACTTCACGTGCCTTGCCACGGCCAAAACCGATACGGCCATTACCATCACCGACCACTGTCAATGCTGTAAAACCGAAGATACGGCCACCTTTCACCACTTTAGCAACGCGGTTTACCTGGACCAGTCTCTCCTGGAGTTCACCGTCTTTCTGTTCGTGATTTGCCATAATAGAAACCTTTAGAATTCCAGTCCGCCTTCGCGGGCCGCATCAGCCAGAGCCTGGACTCTGCCGTGATATTTATAACCGGAGCGATCAAACGCCACCTGTGAAACGCCAGCAGCTTTAGCACGATCTGCGATCAATGCACCCACTTTCTTAGCGGCTTCAACGTTGCCGGTAGAACCAGCACGCAATTCTTTTTCAACAGTTGATGCAGAAGCAATAACTGTTGCGCCATCAGCGGAAATGATCTGCGCATAGATATGACGTGGTGTGCGGTTAACACACAGACGTACTGCGCCTAGTTCACGCATTTTTAGGCGAGAGCGGCGCGCACGACGAATTCGAGCAATATTTTTTTCGTTCATGACCCAGCCTTACTTCTTCTTAGCCTCTTTACGGCGTACGTACTCTTCAGCATAACGAACTCCTTTACCTTTATAAGGCTCAGGTGGACGGAACGCACGAATCTCAGCAGCAACCTGACCCACTAGTTGCTTATCAGCACCAGAAAGAATGATTGTTGTGTTATTCGGAGCTTCAGCTTTTACGCCGCTTGGCAATTGGTAATCGATAGGGTGTGAAAAACCCAATGTTAGGTTGACAACGTCTTCTTTGACTGCAGCACGGTAACCTACACCGACCAGTTGCATGGTTTTCTGAAAACCAGTACTGACACCCGTTACCATGTTATTGACCAATGCACGAGTTGTGCCTGATAACGCAACCGCTTGCTTGCTGCCATCACGCGCTACGAAAGTTAACTTACCTTCGTTTTGCTCAACACCAACAGAAGGGTGAACATCCAAACTTAATTGACCGTTGCTACCCTTGACAGAAACTTCCTGCCCTTGGATCTTAACCTCAACACCTGCAGGTAATACAACGGGATTCTTTGCTATACGTGACATCAGAACTCCCCTTAGAATACCGTACAGATGACTTCACCACCGATACCAGCCTGACGGGCTGCGCGATCGGTCATGAGACCTTTACTGGTAGAGATAATCGCAATACCTAGGCCATCAGAAACTTTTGGCAGTTTTGCAACATGGCGATAAATACGCAAACTAGGCTTACTTACGCGCTTGATCTCTTCAATAACCGGTTTGCCTTCGAAATACTTAAGTTCGATGGTCAAAACTGGCTTGCTGTCACCTTCAACACTGTATTCAGTGATGTAACCTTCATCTTTTAGCACTTGTGCAATTGCAACTTTGTGCTTTGAAGAAGGCATAGAGACAGCTGGCTTCTCAGCCATATTACCGTTACGAATACGTGTGAACATATCCGCGAGGGTATCTTGCATACTCATGCTTATTTCCTCAGTTGTGCAGCGCAGCGCGGTAGCAGGATTATCCTGCCCAGACCGCTGTGCTTACCATTGACAAGCTTACCAGCTTGCTTTTTTCAGACCTGGAACGTCACCGCGCATGGCGGCTTCACGTAGCTTGATGCGTGAAAGACCGAACTTACGGTAGACACCGTGAGGACGACCAGTCACTTGGCAGCGACGTTGTTGACGTACAGGACTGGCATCACGTGGCATCTTCTGTAAAGCTACCTGTGCGTCCCAACGAGCTTCTTCCGAAGCTTCTGGGCTTGAAATGATCGCCTTAAGCTCAGCACGCTTAGTCGCAAATTTTGCTACCAGCTTAGTACGCTTCGCTTCACGGTTTTTCATTGATGTTTTAGCCATTTTCTACCCCTGATTATTTACGGAAAGGGAACTGCAAAGCGGTAAGCAAAGCAAGTCCTTCATCGTTAGTCTGAGCGGTAGTTGTGATCGTGATATCAAGACCACGCAACTTATCAACCTTGTCGTAATCGATCTCAGGGAAGATAATCTGCTCTTTCACACCCATACTGTAGTTTCCGCGTCCGTCAAAAGACTTTGGATTCAATCCACGGAAGTCACGGATACGTGGGATAGAGATATCAACCAAACGGTCAAGAAATTCCCACATACGCTCACCGCGCAGTGTAACTTTACAACCGATCGGCCAGCCTTCACGTACTTTAAAGCCAGCGATTGACTTGCGAGCTTTAGTGACCACAGGTTTTTGACCTGCGATTGACGTTAAGTCTGCAACAGCATTCTCAAGTTGTTTTTTGTCACCTAACGCTTCACCAACACCCATGTTTAGGGTGATTTTGGTAACGCGTGGAACAGCCATAATGTTAGGGCTTTTCAACTCTTCTTTCAGCTGTTGCTTCAATTCGTTATTGTACAGCGCTTTTAATCTAGACATTGCACCAACCTCTCTTACTTATCACCAACGACGGTTTCGCCGTTAGACTTGTAGAAGCGTACCTTGGTGCCGTCTTCAAGCTTCTTGAAGCCTACACGATCACCCTTGCCGGTAGCAGGATTGAAAATAGCGACATTGGAAGTGGCAATCGCTGCTTCCTTCTCAACAATGCCACCCTGCTGACCCAACATTGGGTTTGGCTTAACATGCTTCTTGATCATGTTAATGCCGGATACGATCAGGCGATCGTTTTCAAGAACACGCATGACTTTGCCACGCTTGCCTTTATCTTTTCCTGCGATCACGATGACTTCATCGTCGCGACGAATTTTACGCATTAGTTACCTTCCTTTCCTACTACCCTCTCATGCTCAAAAACGCCAAACCCTTTCGGGAATGGCGTTTTGAAGATGTAACCACTCTTGAAGCAGTTAAATCAGAGCACTTCAGGCGCCAGGGAAATGATCTTCATGAACTTCTCAGTACGAAGTTCACGCGTTACTGGGCCGAAGATACGAGTACCGATTGGTGCGCCGTTGTTATTCAACAAAACTGCTGAGTTAACATCAAAGCGGATGATTGAACCATCCGGACGACGAACACCTTTACGGGTACGTACTACGACTGCTTTAAGTACCTGACCTTTCTTCACCTTACCACGTGGAATGGCTTCCTTAACGGTCACCTTGATGATATCACCAACTCCGGCGTAGCGACGGTGAGAACCGCCTAGGACCTTAATACACATCACGCGCTTAGCGCCGCTGTTATCAGCAACATCAAGCATCGATTCAGTTTGAATCATGGTCTACCCCACAAAACTGTTAAACTGGCCATCAAAGACAGCCAGCATAATGGAGCAAAGGTGCAACAGTTTACACCTCTGCGGCAGGCTCTTCAACTGCCATTAATGCTTTATTTGCCTGTTCTTCAATTTTAACCAGGACCCAAGTCTTAGATTTAGACAAAGGACGTGATTCTTGAATGGTAACTACGTCACCAATACGGCATACATTATCAGCATCATGAGCATGCAGCTTAGTTGAACGACGAACAAACTTTCCGTAGATAGGATGTTTTTCTTTACGCTCAACAAGCACCGTGATGGTTTTATCCATCTTGTCACTGACGACCTTACCGGTCACCATACGAATACGTTTTTCTGCGCTCATTTATGCACCTGCCTTTTGCTTAAGAACAGTTTTGACGCGAGCGATATCGCGACGCACCTGGCCTAAAAGGTGATTTTGAGCCAGCTGACCGGTCGCTTTCTGCATACGCAGATTAAACTGGTCCTTCAGCAGATCCAGAAGTGTCTGCTGAAGCTCTTCTGCGGTTTTTTCGCGCAGTTCAGTCGCTTTCATTACATCACCGTCCGTTTAACTATGGTTGTAGTTACAGGCAGCTTTGCAGCAGCCAAGGCGAAGGCTTCAGATACTAACTGTTCGTTAACACCGCTGATTTCAAACAGCACCTTACCTGGCTGAATCTGTGCGACCCAGTATTCTACGTTACCCTTACCTTTACCCATACGTACTTCAAGGGGCTTAGTCGTGATCGGCTTATCCGGGAAAACACGGATCCAGATCTTACCACCACGCTTTACGTGACGCGTCATGGTACGACGAGCCGCTTCGATTTGACGCGCTGTAATACGACCGCGACCGGTCGCTTTCAGAGCGTATTCACCAAAGCTGACCTTGCTGCCACGCTGCGCCAGGCCGCGGTTACGGCCTTTCATCACCTTGCGGTACTTAAGTCGTTTTGGTTGCAGCATTGACGTTTACCTCACTTAGTTCCTTTCTTCTTAGGTGCATTTTTCTCGGCACGTACCTGTTCGATACCACCAAAAATCTCGCCCTTGAAGACCCAGACTTTAACGCCAATCACACCGTAAGTTGTGTGCGCCTCGTAGGTAGCATAGTCAATGTCTGCACGCAGTGTATGCAAAGGTACACGACCTTCACGATACCACTCAGTACGCGCAATCTCGGCACCGCCAAGACGACCGCTAACCTGAATTTTGATACCTTTTGCGCCGATACGCATTGAGTTTTGTACCGCACGCTTCATCGCACGACGGAACATTACTCGGCGCTCTAGCTGACTAGCTACGCTTTGCGCAACTAACTTGGCATCAAGGTCCGGTTTACGCACTTCTTCAATGTTGATGTGCACAGGCACACCCATCATTTCAGAAAGCGATGAGCGAAGCACTTCAACATCTTCACCCTTCTTACCAATCACAATACCAGGACGTGCAGTATGGATAGTAATTTTTGCGTTTTGAGCCGGACGCTCAATATCGATGCGACTTACAGACGCATTCTTTAGCTTGCCCTCAAGGTAGCTACGCACCTTGAGATCATTAAGCAGCTTACTCGCGTAGTCTGACTTGTCTGCGTACCATACCGAAGTATGATCTTTGACGATGCCGAGACGTATGCCAGTTGGGTTAACTTTCTGACCCATGTCGAAATCTCCTAGCCGTCAGCTTCTTAGTCAGCCACTTTAACAGTGATGTGCGAGGTGCGCTTTAGTATTCTATCAGCGCGACCTTTGGCACGTGGCCGAATGCGTTTCATGGTCATACCTTCATCAACAAAGATGGCCGATACGCGGAGTTCATCCACGTCAGCACCTTCGTTGTGCTCTGCATTTGCAATCGCAGAATCAAGCACTTTCTTGACCAGATCAGCACCTTTTTTGTTGCTGAACGTCAGGATATCGAGAGCTTCTCCCACAGACTTACCACGGATCTGATCAGCGACCAGACGGGCCTTCTGGGCGGAGATGCGGGCGCCGATATGTTTGGCGACTACTTCCATCATCTATCCTCCCTTACTTCTTTTTGGCCTTCTTGTCGGCTGCATGACCGCGGAATGTACGTGTAGCAGCAAACTCACCTAATTTATGACCGACCATATCCTCAGTGACAAACACTGGAACGTGCTGGCGGCCGTTATGTACTGCAATTGTCAAACCCACGAAATTTGGAAAAATCGTGGAACGACGCGACCAAGTTTTGATCGGACGTTTTTCATTTGCATCAATTGCAGCTTCTACCTTCTTCAACAGGTGAAGGTCGATAAATGGACCTTTCTTCAGTGAACGTGGCACAGCTGTATCCCCTTATTTAGCGCTACGACGGCGTACGATAAGTTTATTAGTACGCTTGTTCTTGCGGGTTTTATAACCTTTGGTTGGCACACCCCATGGAGTAACAGGATGACGACCGCCTGATGTACGACCTTCACCACCACCATGCGGGTGATCAACTGGGTTCATTGCTACACCGCGAACTGTCGGGCGCACACCACGCCAGCGTTTAGCACCAGCTTTACCCAACTGACGTAGGGAATGCTCGGAGTTGCTGACTTCACCCAGTGTGGCGCGACAATCAACTAATACTTTACGCACTTCGCCAGAACGCAAACGCAGAGTGGCATAAGCCCCTTCACGTGCAACTAGCTGTGCAGAAGCACCAGCAGAACGTGCCATCTGAGCGCCTTTACCAGGCTTCAGTTCGATACAGTGTACGGTACTACCGAGGGGGATGTTACGTAATGTCATGGTGTTGCCGACTTTGATATCAGCTGCTTCACCAGAAACAATTACAGATCCTGCCTGCAGACCTTTCGGTGCAATGATGTAACGACGCTCACCGTCTGCATATTTAATCAGAGCGATGTGCGCTGTACGGTTAGGATCGTATTCGATACGTTCAACAGTACCTATGATCCCATCCTTATTGCGACGGAAGTCGATTACACGGTAATGATGCTTATGACCACCACCTATGTGACGTGTTGTGATACGTCCATTGTTGTTACGACCACCGGTCTTGCTTTTCTTTTCGACCAGCGCTGCAAAAGGTTTACCCTTATGTAGGTCAGCACTGACTACCTTAACGACGTGACGACGTCCGGCAGAGGTCGGCTTTGATTTAACGAGTGCCATGATCTAACCCCTTCTTATTCGCCAGCCATGAAATCAATTTCAGAACCGTCAGCTAAGCGAACGTAGGCTTTACGAACATCATTACGCTTTCCTAAGCCACGCTGAGTGCGCTTAGTTTTGCCTTTGACATTCAATACGTTTACGCCATCAACTTTAACGTTGAATAACTGTTCTACGGCCTTTTTGATTTCGGGCTTGGTAGCATCGGAAGCTACACGAAATACAACCTGCTGCGATCCATCGGCAACAATTGTTGCCTTCTCAGAGATGTGTGGACCCAACAACACTTTATAAATGCGTTCAGGATTCATGCCAGCACCTCATTGATTTTATTCAGAGCTGCAGATGTTACGACAACCTTTTCGAAGCCAATTAGGCTGACTGGGTCAATCGCAGCAACATCACGAACGTCTACATGTGGGACGTTACGTGCAGCTAGATACAGGTTTACTTCAACTTCTTCAGTGATCAGCAGTGCGTTGCTTAACTCAAGCTCTTTCATCTTAGCGATGAATTGCTTAGTTTTCGGAGCTTCCATTTGGAAACCTTCAACCACTACCAAACGATCCTGACGAACAAGCTCAGAAAAGATACAACGCATCGCAGCGCGGTACATTTTCTTGTTAACCTTTTGCGAGTAGTCACGTGGACTAGCTGCGAAGGTTACACCACCGGAACGCCACAACGGTGAACGGATGGTACCCGCACGGGCACGACCAGTTCCTTTCTGACGGAATGGCTTAGCACCACCACCAGAAACCGCGGAACGATTCTTTTGAGCTTTAGTACCTTGACGACCACCTGCCATGTAAGCAGTGACGACTTGGTGTACCAGAGACTCATTAAACTCTTTGCCAAAAATTAGCTCGGAAACTTCTACCGAACCATTGGCTCCTGTCAGATTTATATTCATGTTAACCCCTTCAGCCGCGTGCTTTAACAGCAGGTTTAACGATGACGTCGCCATTGGTAGCGCCTGGAACAGCACCTTTTACCAATAGTAGGTTACGTTCAGCGTCTACACGTACGACTTCAAGAGTCTGAACTGTGCAACGAACGTCACCCATGTGACCTGCCATCTTTTTGCCTTTGAACACACGCCCCGGAGTCTGACACTGACCTATGGAGCCCGGAGCACGGTGAGAAAGTGAGTTACCGTGAGTCGCATCTTGAGTACGGAAATTCCAGCGTTTAACACCGCCTTGGAAACCCTTACCCTTACTACGACCGGTCACATCAATTTTCTGACCTGCTTCGAAGCGCTCAACTGTTAGCGAATCGCCAACATTGATTTCTTCATCACCGGAGAGACGGAACTCCCACAAACCACGACCAGCTTCAACTCCTGCTTTCGCAAAGTTTCCAGCTTCCGGCTTAGTCAGGCGATTAGCCTTCTTAGCACCGGTAGTCACCTGAATAGCCGCATAACCGTCAGTTTCTACGGTTTTAACAGCTGTCACGCGGTTCGGATCCACCTCGATGACAGTGACTGGCACGGACACGCCATCTTCTGTGAAGATACGGGTCATGCCCGCTTTACGTCCGATAAGTCCTACAGACATTTTAATACCTCTTGCCAGTTGAGTACGGGACTGTTACCCACTATGGTTGCCCATTACAGAGCATTCCTCAAATAGCGCTTCATTAACGTTATTAATTCTGCGCAGCTTGATTAGCCCAGGCTGATCTGCACTTCTACACCCGCAGCAAGATCTAGCTTCATCAGTGCGTCAACAGTTTTTTCTGTTGGCTCAACGATGTCTAGAACACGCTTGTGCGTACGGATTTCATACTGATCACGTGCATCTTTGTTCACGTGAGGTGAAATCAGAACGGTAAAACGCTCTTTGCGAGTAGGAAGTGGGATCGGACCATGCACCTGTGCGCCCGTACGCTTAGCAGTTTCTACGATTTCCTGCGCGGACGAGTCGATCAGGCGATGATCAAAAGCCTTCAGACGAATTCTGATTTTTTGGTTCTGCATTCTGATCACGCATTTCCTGTTGATTTTGTTACGGCAATAGCCGACCTCCCCTTACATGAGGGGACGCAAATTATACTTACAGAGTCAAGTGAGATCAACCCTAAAAGTATAAATTTTAACCAGTAATATTTATAAAAACGAAAGCCCTCCAAAGAGGGCTTTGTTTTATCAAATAATAACGTTAATTATTATTCAACGATTTTCGCTACAACGCCTGCACCCACTGTACGACCGCCTTCACGGATCGCAAAGCGCAGACCTTCTTCCATCGCGATTGGGTTGATCAGCGTAACAGTCATCTGTACGTTGTCACCCGGCATTACCATCTCAACACCTTCTGGTAGCTCACAAGCGCCAGTGATGTCTGTGGTACGGAAGTAGAACTGTGGACGGTAACCTTTGAAGAATGGCGTGTGACGACCACCTTCTTCTTTGCTCAGTACGTATACTTCGCCTTCAAACTTGGTGTGTGGCTTGATTGAACCTGGCTTACATAGAACCTGACCACGCTCAACGTCATCACGCTTAGTACCACGCAACAGCGCACCAATGTTCTCACCTGCACGACCTTCGTCAAGCAACTTACGGAACATCTCAACACCAGTACAAGTGGTCTTAGTCGTTGGACGGATACCAACGATTTCGATCTCTTCACCTGCTTTAACGATACCACGCTCTACACGGCCAGTTACTACAGTACCACGACCAGAGATAGAGAATACGTCTTCGATTGGCATTAGGAATGGCTTGTCGATAGCACGCTCTGGCTCAGGGATGTAAGTATCCAATGCTTCAACCAGTTTACGTACAGCAGTCGTACCCATTTCATTGTCATCTTGACCGTTCAACGCCATTAGCGCAGAACCGATGATGATTGGCGTGTCGTCGCCTGGGAAATCGTACTGATCTAGAAGCTCACGAACTTCCATCTCAACCAGTTCCATCAACTCTTCATCATCAACCATGTCCGCTTTGTTCAGGAACACAACGATGTAAGGTACACCTACCTGACGTGACAACAGGATGTGCTCACGCGTCTGTGGCATTGGGCCGTCAGCAGCTGAACATACTAGGATCGCGCCGTCCATCTGTGCAGCACCGGTGATCATGTTTTTAACATAGTCAGCGTGCCCTGGGCAGTCTACGTGTGCATAGTGACGGATCGTTGATTCGTATTCTACGTGTGATGTAGAGATAGTAATACCACGCTCACGCTCTTCCGGTGCATTGTCGATACCGTCAAATGCAACCGCAGTACCACCAAACACTTCTGCACATACGCGAGTCAGTGCAGCTGTTAGGGTTGTTTTACCGTGGTCAACGTGGCCAATGGTTCCTACGTTGACGTGAGGCTTGTTACGTTCAAAAGCTTTCTTAGCCACGGCTAAATCCTCTTAATAATATTTAACTAAATCAGTAATGTTTCATGACAGCTTCAGCTACGTTTTGCGGCGCTTCGCTGTAGCAATCAAACTCCATGGAGTAAGTTGCACGACCTTGTGAAGCAGAGCGCAAATCAGTTGCGTAACCAAACATTTCACCCAGGGGTACCTGAGCGTCGATGACCTTGCCAGATATGGTATCTTCCATACCCTGAACCAGCCCACGACGACGATTCAAATCACCCATTACATCGCCCATGTATTCCTCAGGCGTCACAACTTCGACTTTCATCATCGGCTCGAGTAGACATGGACTCGCTTCCTGAGCGTACTTCTTCAGCGCTTGGGATGCTGCAATTTTAAATGCCATCTCGTTAGAGTCAACCTCGTGGAAAGAACCATCGTAGAGTCGTGCTTTTAGACCGATCAGAGGATAGCCGGCAATAACACCGTTCTTCATCTGTTCTTCAACACCTTTCTGGATAGCTGGTATGTATTCTTTAGGAATCACACCACCCACGATTTCGTTTACGAACTCTAGCCCTTCAGCTTCACTTGGACTAAATTCGATAACAACGTGCCCGTATTGACCACGACCACCAGACTGGCGAGCAAACTTGTGATTTGCTACGACTGGCTTGCGGATCTTTTCGCGATAAGCTACCTGCGGCTTACCAATGTTTGCTTCAACTTTGAATTCGCGTTTCATACGATCAACAATGATATCGAGGTGAAGCTCACCCATACCAGAGATGATGGTTTGACCCGTTTCTTCATCGGTTGCAACACGGAAAGAGGGATCCTCTTGAGCAAGCTTGCCCAAAGCGACACCCATTTTCTCTTGATCAGCTTTAGATTTTGGCTCAACCGCTACTGAGATAACTGGCTCTGGGAATTCCATGCGCTCTAGAATAATTCGCTTGTCTAAGTCACATAGCGTATCACCTGTGGACACATCCTTCAGACCGATTACCGCAGCGATATCACCCGCACGGACTTCTTTAATCTCATCACGGGCATTAGCGTGCATCTGCACCATACGACCGATACGCTCTTTTTTCTCCTTAACGGAGTTATAAACGCTATCACCTGAGTTGAGCACACCCGAGTAAACACGAATAAAAGTCAAGGTACCGACGAACGGGTCAGTCGCAATCTTGAATGCCAACGCAGCGAAAGGCTCGTCATCGTCTGCAACACGCGTTGCGACAGTTTCGTCCTTATCGTCTAAGACACCCTCGATCGCTTTAACTTCAGTGGGTGACGGTAGGTATTCAATAACTGCGTCAAGCACCGCTTGAACGCCTTTGTTTTTGAATGCAGATCCGCACAACATCAAAACGATTTCATTGTTACAAGTGCGCTTACGCAGACCTGATTTGATTTCCTCTAGGGTTAGCTCTTCGCCACCTAGGTATTTATCCATCAACTCTTCGTCTGCTTCGGCAGCGGCTTCTATAACATTTTCGCGAAGCTTTTCGGCTTTTTCAACGAGATCAGCAGGAATATCCTCTAGCTTAAAGGTCATCCCCTGATCAGCTTCGTTCCACAGAATCGCCTTCATACGCAACACATCAACCACACCGGTGAAGCTGTCTTCTGAACCGATAGGGAAGTTGATAGGAACAGTGGTGACGTTTAAACGCTTCTGTAACTGATCTTCTACGCGAAAGAAATCAGCACCCGCACGGTCCATTTTATTAACGAAAACCATGCGTGGCACTTCATATTTGTTAGCCTGACGCCAAACCGTTTCGGTTTGAGGCTGAACACCTGAAGAAGCACAAAGAACAACAACCGTACCGTCAAGGACGCGCAAAGAACGTTCAACTTCAACGGTGAAGTCAACGTGCCCCGGCGTATCTATAACGTTGATACGATGCTCTTCAAACTGCTTTTCCATACCACTCCAGAAAGCAGTGATGGCAGCAGAGGTGATAGTGATACCACGCTCCTGCTCTTGTTCCATCCAGTCTGTAGTGGCAGCACCATCGTGTACCTCACCTAATTTGTGAGATAACCCCGTGTAAAATAGAATTCGCTCCGAAGTGGTGGTTTTACCAGCATCTACGTGTGCACAGATACCTATATTACGGTAACGAGAGAGCGGTGTTTTACGAGCCACGACGTCTTCCTCTAGCTATTAGAAACGGTAATGTGCGAAAGCTTTGTTAGCTTCGGCCATACGGTGAACATCTTCACGTTTCTTAACAGCCGCGCCACGACCTTCAGATGCATCAATCAATTCACCTGCTAAGCGCAACGCCATAGACTTCTCACCACGCTTACGCGCAGAGTCAACCAACCAGCGCATAGCCAAAGCCATACGACGTGATGGACGAACTTCAACAGGTACTTGGTAGGTAGCACCACCTACACGACGAGACTTAACCTCAACCACGGGCTGAACTGTCTCGAGTGCTTTGTCAAACAACTCTAAAGGATCTTGTTTAGTACGCTCTTGGACTTTGTCCATGGCACCGTAAACAATACTTTCAGCAACTGATTTTTTACCACTGACCATCAGATGGTTGATGAATTTAGCCAGTGTAATATTACCGAATTTAGGATCCGGCAGAATTTCGCGTTTCGCAGCTATGCGTCTTCTAGGCATGATAAGCCCTCAATTATTAGGTCTTCAGGTTTAGCCAGGATGTCAAAGACACCTGCCCTTACTCTTATCGTTTATTCGGTTTAGCGCAACAGCATGCGTTTTAAGAAAACAGGGCTGTAACAACTTTGCCGTTTAACGACATCTTAAGACTTAGGACGTTTAGTACCGTACTTAGAACGAGCTTGTTTACGATCGTTCACACCTGAACAATCTAACGCGCCACGAACTGTGTGGTAACGAACACCTGGTAAGTCTTTAACACGACCACCACGAATCAGAACAACAGAGTGTTCCTGTAGGTTGTGGCCTTCACCACCGATATAAGAAGACACTTCATAGCCATTGGTTAGGCGCACACGGCAGACCTTACGCAAAGCTGAGTTAGGCTTCTTCGGTGTGGTTGTATAAACACGGGTACAAACACCACGACGCTGAGGACAAGCTTCAAGTGCACGAACGTCACTTGGCTGAACTTTGCGCTTACGTGGTTTACGTACCAACTGGTTAATTGTTGCCATTCAGCAAACTCTCCACCTTTGGATTTACCATATAAAAAGACTGAGTATTTCTACCCAGTCCACAAGAGGGCCAGAATTTTAACCAATTCTAGGCCCTATCGTCAATTACTGTCTGTTTTTTAATCAGAACCAGACATTGACGCATTCAGTGCTTTGGTTAGTGCCTGTTGCACTTCTTCTGCACTAACACTGTTGCTATCTGCGCTACCCATACGACGTTTACGCTTACGTTCGTTATGGTAAGCCAAACCGGTACCGGCTGGGATCAGACGTCCCACTACGACGTTTTCTTTCAAGCCACGCAGGTAATCGCTCTTACCGTTGACTGCACCTTCGGTGAGTACACGGGTGGTTTCTTGGAAAGAAGCCGCAGAGATAAACGACTCAGTTGCCAACGAAGCTTTCGTAATACCTAACAGTACACGTTCAAACTTCGCCGGGAACTTACCGTCTGCTAGCAGACGTTCATTCTCGAGACGAACGGCAATGTACTCAACTTGATCGCCTTGGATAAAGCCAGAATCACCCGATTCGATGATTTCAACCTTACGAACCATTTGACGAACGATCACTTCAATGTGCTTATCGTTGATGACTACACCCTGTAAACGATATACGTCTTGGATTTCTGTCGTAATGTATTTAGCCAGTTCGTTCACACCCAGGATACGTAAGATATCATGTGGGTTAGATGGGCCATCAGAGATAACCTCACCCTTCTCAACCGATTCACCTTCGAATACGTTCAGGTTACGCCATTTCTGGATCATGATCTCAAATGGATCACCACCATCATGTGGTGTAATCAAAATACGGCGTTTGCCTTTGGTTTCTTTACCGAAGGAAACAACACCGGAAATTTCCGCAAGGATCGCATACTCTTTTGGCTTACGTGCTTCAAACAAGTCAGCAACACGTGGTAGACCACCGGTGATATCCTTGTTGACGGTACCTTCTTGAGGAATACGCGCCAATACATCACCGATCTGCACTTCTGCACCATCGCTAAGGTTTACAATTGCCTTAGGTGGTAACAAGTATTGTGCTGGCATATCGGTGCCTGGGTAACACAAGTCTTTACCATCAAAGTCCACTAGCTTGATCATCGGACGAATATCTTTACCCGCCTGTGGACGATCTTTACCTTCCAGAATTTCTACGGTAGATAGACCGGTTAAATCGTCTGTTTGACGCTTAACCGTGATACCGTCTTCCAGTCCTACGAATACAATCTTACCTTTTATCTCAGATACGATTGGATGTGTATGCGGGTCCCAGTTAGCAACGATGGCGCCGGCTTCAACCGTTGAACCTTCACGTACCTTGATCATAGAACCGTATGGTAGTTTATAACGCTCACGCTCACGACCATGCTCATCAGTCACACCCAGTTCACCAGAACGTGAGGTTGCAACCAGATTACCATCGGTACGTTCAACATACTTCAGGTTATGTAAACGAACGATACCGCCATTTTTAACCTGAATACTGTCTACTGCCGCTGCTCGTGATGCCGCACCACCGATGTGGAATGTACGCATGGTTAACTGTGTACCTGGCTCACCGATTGACTGAGCAGCGATAACGCCGACTGCTTCACCTTGGTTAACCAAGTGACCACGTGCCAAGTCACGACCGTAGCAGCTCGCACAGACGCCCTGTACAGAGTCACAGGTGATGGCAGAGCGAACTAATACTTCGTCGATTTTGCTTAAGGCTTCATCCGTGCTTAAACGATCTACCCAAGACTCATCGATTAACGTGCCTTTTTCGATCAGCACATCGCCATTGGATGGATCAAGCACATCAACTGCTACCACACGACCCAATAACTGATCACCCAAGCTGACAATGATATCGCCACCTTCAATGATTGGCTGAACTAGGATGCCGTTTTCAGTACCACAATCGACTTCAGTGATCACCAAGTCTTGTGCTACGTCAACCAGACGACGTGTTAAGTAACCTGAGTTCGCTGTCTTAAGTGCGGTATCCGCCAAACCTTTACGAGCACCGTGAGTTGAGATGAAGTACTGAAGTACGTTCAAACCTTCACGGAAGTTCGCGATGATCGGTGTCTCGATGATCGAGCCATCCGGCTTAGCCATCAGACCACGCATACCCGCTAACTGACGAATCTGTGCAGCACTACCACGAGCACCGGAGTCGGCCATGATGTAAACAGAGTTAAAGGACTCTTGTTCTACATCGTTACCGTCAGCATCTTTAACAACATCAACTTTTAAGTTGTCCATCATACGCTTCGCTAACACTTCGTTAGCGCGCGACCAGATATCGACAACCTTGTTGTATTTCTCGCCGTGCGTTACCAAACCTTCAGCAAACTGACGTTCAATTTCAGTCACTTCTGCTTCCGCAGCCGCGATGATTTGTGCTTTTTCATCTGGGATAACGAAGTCGTTAACACCGATTGAAGCACCTGATAAGGTTGCTTGACGGAAGCCCATGTACATCAATTGGTCAGCAAAGATAACCGTATCTTTCAGACCGCAGCGACGGTAGGCTTCGTTAAGTAATTTAGAGATTGCCTTTTTCTTCATCGCCTGATCGACAAGCTCGAATGGCAAACCTTCTGGGACAATATCAAATAACAGTGCACGACCTACCGTAGTGTCACGGATGGCAGTGATTTCTTCAACATTACCGTGAATATCACGAATCACTTCGCGGACACGTACTTTAATACGAGCTTGCAAGTGAACCTGTCCCGCACCATGAGCACGAGAAACTTCTTTCGTGTCACTGAAAGACATGCCTTCACCCTTCGCGGCAACACGATGACGAGTCATATAGTACAGACCCAATACCACGTCTTGTGAAGGAACGATGATCGGCTCACCGTTGGCAGGCGATAGGATGTTGTTGGTTGACATCATTAACGCACGTGCTTCTAACTGAGCTTCGATAGTTAATGGAACGTGAACCGCCATCTGGTCACCGTCAAAGTCAGCGTTATAAGCCGCACAGACCAATGGGTGCAACTGAATCGCTTTACCTTCGATCAACACAGGCTCAAACGCTTGGATACCCAAACGGTGAAGTGTTGGAGCACGGTTTAGTAATACTGGATGCTCGCGGATAACTTCGTCGAGGATATCCCATAATAATGCTTCTTCACGCTCAACCATTTTCTTCGCAGCTTTAATCGTCGTCGCATGACCACGTAGTTCTAGCTTAGAGAAGATGAAGGGCTTGAATAGCTCAAGTGCCATTTTCTTTGGCAGACCGCACTGGTGCAGACGCAGCGAAGGACCAACTACGATAACCGAACGACCAGAGTAGTCAACGCGCTTACCAAGCAGGTTCTGACGGAAACGACCTTGCTTACCTTTGATCATATCCGCCAAAGATTTCAATGGACGCTTGTTAGAACCGGTAATTGCGCGACCGCGACGACCGTTGTCTAACAGTGCATCAACGGATTCCTGCAACATACGTTTTTCGTTACGTACAATGATATCAGGTGCGTTCAGGTCAAGAAGACGCTTCAGACGGTTGTTACGGTTGATCACACGACGGTACAGATCGTTTAGATCTGAAGTCGCGAAACGGCCACCATCCAGGGGAACCAAAGGGCGTAAATCAGGTGGCAATACAGGCAGTACGTTGAGAATCATCCACTCAGGCTTGTTGCCTGATTTGATGAAAGCTTCCATCAACTTCAGACGCTTAGAAAGCTTTTTCAGCTTAGTTTCTGAGTTGGTTTGTGGAATTTCTTCACGCATATGCTGGGATTCAGCTTCAAGATCAATCGATCCCAATAGCTCCTGAACAGCTTCAGCACCCATGCGGGCATCGAATTCATCACCAAATTCTTCTAAGGCTTCGAAGTACTGCTCATCGTTTAACAGTTGACCACGCTCAAGCGTTGTCATACCCGGATCGATGACGACGAATGATTCGAAATAGAGCACACGCTCAATATCACGAAGCGTCATATCCAACATCAAACCGATACGGGATGGCAGAGATTTCAAGAACCAGATGTGTGCAACTGGAGAAGCCAGTTCGATATGACCCATACGGTCACGACGAACTTTAGTCATGGTGACTTCAACACCACACTTCTCACAGATAACACCGCGGTGCTTCATGCGCTTGTATTTACCACACAAGCACTCATAGTCCTTAATAGGACCAAAAATTTTGGCGCAGAACAGACCATCACGTTCCGGCTTAAAGGTACGGTAGTTGATGGTTTCCGGCTTTTTCACTTCACCGTAAGACCATGAACGGATCATATCCGGTGATGCCAAGGTAATACGGATCGAGTCAAACTCTTCAGTTTTGCCCTGGTTCTTGAGCAGATTCAGCAAATCTTTCATTGTCTATAGCTCCTGACGGAGTTCTCTGGGGGCTTGCTGACCTAATGTCAGCAAGCCCTGTGATCAGTTAAGGTCTTAATCGCTTTCTAGTTCGATATCGATACCGAGAGAGCGGATTTCCTTGATCAGAACGTTAAACGATTCTGGCATGCCAGGTTCCATACGATGATCGCCATCCACAATGTTTTTATACATTTTGGTACGGCCGTTTACGTCATCAGACTTAACAGTGAGCATTTCTTGTAACGTGTATGCAGCACCGTAGGCTTCTAACGCCCAGACCTCCATCTCACCGAAACGCTGTCCACCGAATTGGGCTTTACCACCCAGTGGCTGCTGGGTTACCAGACTGTAAGAACCGGTTGATCGCGCATGCATCTTATCATCAACCAAGTGGTTCAACTTGAGCATGTACATGTAACCTACGGTCACTGGACGGTCGAACTGATCACCCGTACGGCCATCATAAAGCGTTACCTGACCTGTATCACTCATATCTGCTAGGCGAAGAAGCGCTTTAATTTCGCTTTCTTTAGCACCATCAAATACAGGAGACGCCAAGGGTACACCACCACGCAAGTTATTGGCTAACTCAAGAATCTCTGCATCACTGAAGCTGTCGAGATCTTCTTTACGAGCCACTGGCAATCCTGCATGTTCAGTGTTGTAGATCTGGTGCAGGAATTCACGAACGGTTTTCAGCTTTTCAGCTTTTTCACGCTCTTCTTCCAACATCGCATTGATCTTACGACCTAAACCTTTTGCAGCCGCGCCCATATGTGTTTCAAGAATCTGACCGACGTTCATACGTGACGGCACACCCAATGGGTTAAGAACGATATCAACTGGCTCACCGTTCTTATCATAAGGCATATCTTCAACTGGCATGATAACCGAGATAACACCCTTGTTACCGTGACGACCTGCCATCTTGTCACCAGGCTGTACGCGACGCTTGGTAGCTACATAGACCTTAACAATCTTCAATACGCCCGGTGCTAAATCATCACCAGTTTGAAGCTTGCTCTTCTTGTCTTCAAAACGCTTATCAAGATTCTCACGACGCTCTTGTAATTGCGCTTGAGCTTGTTCCAGCATTTCTTGAACTTCAGGATCAGCAATACGAATTTTGAACCATTCGCTGTGCTTCAATTCGGCCAAGAAGGATTCAGTGATTTCATCACCTTTCTTCAGTCCCGCACCGCCTTCTGCCTTCAAGCCAACCAGCACTTTGCTCAGACGCTCGAAAGTTGCCGCTTCAACAATTCTGAACTCATCATTTAAGTCCTTGCGGATCTTATCGAGTTCAGATTTTTCAATAGCGACTGCACGTGGATCTTTTTCTACGCCGTCACGAGTGAAGACCTGAACATCGATAACTTTACCGATGGTGCCGCCTTTAACACGTAACGAAGTGTCTTTAACATCAGAGGCTTTTTCACCGAAGATTGCACGTAGCAGCTTCTCTTCTGGAGTCAGCTGGGTTTCACCCTTAGGTGTTACTTTACCAACCAGAATGTCGCCAGGACCTACTTCAGCACCGATGTGAACAATACCCGTTTCATCTAGCTTACTGAGTGCTGCTTCACCTACGTTTGGAATATCCGCAGTAATCTCTTCAGAACCCAGTTTTGTGTCACGAGCCACACAAGTCAGTTCTTGAATATGGATGGTGGTGAAACGCTCTTCCTGAACGACGCGCTCAGATATAAGAATCGAGTCCTCGAAGTTATAACCGTTCCACGGCATAAACGCGATACGCATGTTTTGGCCAAGTGCCAATTCACCCATATCAACTGAAGGACCGTCAGCCAAAATGTCACCACGAGAAACCACTTCACCAGGACGCACGATAGCGCGTTGGTTAATACAGGTGTTCTGGTTTGAACGAACATATTTAGTCAGGTTGTAGATATCTACACCAGCATCACCAACTGCAGTCTCATCATCGTTTACACGAACAACGATACGGCTGGCATCAACAGATTCAATCACACCACCACGCGTTGCTACGACACAGACACCTGAGTCTTGGGCCACGCTACGCTCGATACCTGTACCAACTAACGGCTTTTCAGCGCGCAGTGTAGGCACAGCCTGACGTTGCATGTTTGAACCCATCAAGGCACGGTTAGCGTCGTCATGCTCAAGGAACGGGATCAAGGCAGCAGCAACGGATACGATCTGACGAGCAGATACGTCCATATATTGAACCTTCTCACGTGGCATAACGGTAAATTCGTTAGCGTGACGAACTTCTACCAGATCTTCTTCAAGACGATTTTCTGTGTCTAATTTTGCTGACGCTTGAGCGATAACGAAGTTATTTTCTTCAATCGCTGACAAGTAGTCGATGTCATCGGTAACTTTGCCATCGATAACGCGACGGTATGGCGTTTCAAGGAAACCATAATCGTTGGTACGGGCATACACCGCTAATGAGTTGATTAGACCGATGTTTGGACCTTCAGGAGTTTCGATAGGACATACGCGACCATAATGAGTCGGGTGAACGTCACGAACCTCGAAGCCTGCACGCTCACGCGTCAAACCACCTGGGCCTAATGCAGAGACACGACGCTTGTGCGTGATTTCTGAAAGCGGGTTGTTTTGGTCCATAAACTGAGACAATTGGCTGGAACCAAAGAATTCTTTCACTGCTGCCGCAACCGGCTTCGCATTGATCAAATCTTGTGGCATCAGGTTGTCTGCTTCCGCCATGCTGAGGCGCTCACGAACAGCACGCTCGACACGAACCAGACCCACACGGAATTGGTTTTCAGCCATTTCGCCGACAGAACGAATACGACGGTTACCTAAGTGGTCGATATCGTCAACGATACCCTTACCATTACGGATACCGATTAACGTCTTCATCACGTCGAGGATGTCGTCTTTTTCAAGAATCGGACTACCGGTTTCAGCGTCACGACCTAAACGACGGTTGAACTTCATGCGACCCACGGCAGAAAGATCATAACGCTCTTCAGAGAAGAACAGATTCTCGAATAGACCTTCAGCAGATTCTTTCGTTGGTGGCTCACCAGGACGCATCATGCGATAGATTTCGACAAGCGCTTCAATCTGGTTGCGGGTGGTATCCACTCTCAAGGTGTCAGAGATATATGGACCACAGTCAAGATCATTGGTGTAGAGTGTTTCGAAACGCTCAATACCTATGACTTGCAGACGAGTGATTAACTCTTCTGTAATTTCGGTGTTAGCAACGGCAATAACTTCGCCAGTTGCAGGATCCGCCATGTCGCGAGCCAGTACTTTTCCTGCTAAATATTCAGCCGGAACCTGGAGCTGCTTCATACCTGATTGAGTCATTTGGCGCGTGTGACGTGGTGTAATACGACGTCCCGCTTCAACAATGACATTGCCTTCAGGGTCTTTGATTTCGAACGACATGGTTTCACCACGTAGACGCTCAGGAACCAAATCCATCCAAATTAAGCCGTCTTCCAGGTTCCAACCAGTATTTTCAAAGAAGATCTCTAGGATTTCTTCGGTGTTGTAACCCAGCGCCCGTAATAAAATAGACGCAGGTAATTTACGACGACGGTCGATACGAACAAACAGTGCATCTTTCGGGTCGAATTCGAAATCCAACCAAGATCCACGGTAAGGAATAATACGAGCAGAATAGAGCAATTTACCCGATGAATGGGTTTTACCCTTATCATGATCAAAGAAGACACCGGGTGAACGGTGTAATTGGTTAACGATAACACGCTCAGTACCATTAACTACAAAGGTACCGTTATCGGTCATCAGGGGCATTTCGCCCATGTAAACTTCCTGTTCCTTGATATCCTTAACCGCCTTCGTCGATGAATCACGGTCATAAATGACCAGACGCACTTTGACGCGCAAAGGAGCGGCATAGGTTATTCCACGCTGCATGCACTCTTTGACATCAAAAACGGGTTCACCGAGGCGGTAACCAACGTATTCCAGTGCCGCATTTCCGGAATAGGAAACAATTGGAAAAACAGAATTAAATGCCGCTTGGAGTCCGGTATCGTCGCGTGAAGCCGCGTCCGCTCCTTGCTGCAGAAACTTGCGGTAAGAATCAAGCTGCGTTGCTAACAGGAATGGAACATCCATTACCTGGTTCAGCTTGCTAAAATCCTTACGAATACGTTTCTTTTCAGTATATGAATAAGCCATCAGTGTTCCCCAGCATGTGCACCTAGTTGACAAGCCAGTCCAGAAGGGGATCTTCCAGTCTGTAGATTCCGTTATCTGTTGCTGTCATTAATAACGGAAAAAGGCCGGTGGCTCACAGCCACCAGCCATACGCTTTCAAAGCAGTTTACGCTGCTCGCAGCGCATAGTCGCGATTACTTAAGCTCAACTTTAGCGCCGGCTTCTTCCAGTGCTTTCTTGAGTTCTTCAGCTTCTTCCTTAGATACGCCTTCCTTGATAGTAGCAGGAGCTCCATCAACCAATTCTTTAGCTTCTTTCAAGCCAAGACCGGTAGCGCCACGAACAGCTTTGATCACGTTAACTTTCTTATCACCAGTTTCAGCTAGGATAACGTTGAATTCGGTCTGTTCTTCAGCAGCTTCAGCCGCAACAGGACCAGCAGCTACTGCAGCAGCAGCAGAAACACCGAATTTTTCTTCCATAGCTTCAATCAGAGTAACTACGTCCTTTACAGACATTTCAGCTACTGCATTGATGATATCTTCTTGAGTCAGAGACATTGTCTAAATTCCTGAATTTCTTTTGAGCTTGCGCCCATTAAACGATTAATCAGCCTGCTTACCTGAAAGGTAATTATGCAGCCTGCTCTTTCTGATCGCGAACTGCTGCCAGTGTACGTACCAGCTTGCCAGCTGAAGCTTCCTTGAGGACGCTCATCAACTTGGCTATTGCTTCGTCGTATGTAGGCAAGCTTGCCAGTAGGGAGATATCAACTTTCTCGCCTTCGAAGGCTGCAGCTTTCAGCTCAAACTTTTCGTTGCCTTTCGCAAACTCTTTCAGAATACGCGCACCAGCGCCTGGGTGTTCTGTAGAGAATGCAATAATTGAAGGACCTACGAAAGTATCTTGTAGACACTCATAGCTTGTTCCTTCAACAGCACGACGCGCCAGAGTGTTACGAACGACACGCAACCAAACACCGTTTTCACGAGCCAGTTTACGTAACGCAGTCATATCTGTAACAGATACGCCACGTGAGTCGGCAACAACAGCTGACACAGCTGATTTAGCAGCTTCCTGGACTTCAGCGACGATCGCTTTTTTGTCTTCGAGTCCTAATGCCACGATTTACTCCTGGATTGAGTCTTTCGACCATTTACCAAACCAAACACCTGACCACTATAGTCAAGCGGTGAGTACGGTGGTTCTGTGATTCGTTTGAATCTCACCGTCTGCGCAGGCCGGAAAAACCATTAAGAGGATGGTTTAGCATCCTCACCTGCGGTCTTTGACGGTCTTCGTATCTGTCTGACAGGTCACGAAGACCCTCAAAAACGTTATTGTTGAAATCAGCTTAAAGAAGACTGATCAACAACTACCCCTGGGCCCATCGTAGTGGACAGGGTTACTTTCTTAACGTAAACGCCTTTTGAGGAAGAAGGCTTAAGCTTCTTCAGATCTGCAACAAGCGCTGCGATATTCTCTTTGATTGCGTCTGCACTGAAACCGATTTTACCCACTGAACAATGGATGATACCGTTCTTATCAGTACGGAAACGAACTTGACCTGCTTTAGCGTTTTGAACGGCAGTTGCAACATCAGGGGTAACTGTACCCACTTTAGGGTTAGGCATTAAACCACGTGGGCCTAACACTTGACCTAACTGACCAACGATACGCATGGCATCTGGAGTTGCAATAACGACGTCAAAATTCAGATTGCCGCCTTTAATCTGCTCAGCAAGATCTTCAAAACCAACAATGTCTGCACCAGCAGCTTTTGCTTTTTCTGCGTTATCGCCTTGAGCAAAAACAGCAACACGTACATCTTTACCCGTACCGTTTGGTAGCACTGTAGAACCACGAACAACCTGATCAGATTTACGTGGATCAACGCCAAGATTTACTGCAACGTCAAATGACTCAGCAAACTTTACAGTGGAGACTTCTGCCAATACAGATACCGCTTCTTGAACTGGGTACAATTTGCCAGCAACTACTTTTTCGTTGATTGCTTTTTGGCGCTTGGATAGCTTAGCCATTACTGTTCACCCTCTACAATGATACCCATTGAACGTGCACTACCTGCGATAGTACGAACTGCGGCATCCATATCTGCTGCCGTTAGATCTGGCATCTTAACAGTAGCGATCTCTTCTAACTGAGCGCGAGTTACGGTTGCAACTTTCTCAGTATTAGGACGCGCAGAACCGCTCTTTAGGCCAGCTGCTTTTTTCAGCAGGATAGCTGCAGGAGGTGTCTTCGTGATGAAAGTAAAGCTACGATCACTATAAACAGTGATAACAACTGGTGTCGGCAGACCTGGCTCCATACCCTGGGTCGCAGCGTTAAACGCTTTGCAGAACTCCATGATATTGACGCCGTGCTGACCTAGTGCAGGACCCACTGGTGGACTTGGGTTAGCCTGACCGGCTTTTACCTGCAGCTTGATGTAAGCATTAATTTTCTTAGCCATTTAAGCTACTCCTTTGGGTACAATCGCCTTTCGGCTCCCCGTCGTTACAAAAATAGCCCGAATTTACATTCGAGCTTCATTTAAAAAAAAGATCAAGCCTTTTCGACTTGACGAAATTCTAATTCGACTGGCGTTGAACGACCAAAAATAAGAACAGCGACCTGAAGACGGTTTTTCTCGTAATTGACTTCTTCAACAACACCATTGAAGTCAGCAAACGGACCATCGGTAACACGAACCATCTCGCCCGGCTCAAACACTGTCTTAGGACGGGGCTTATCAGCACCACTTTCAACACGCTGCAAAATTTCATTTGCCTCACGCTCGGTGATAGGAGCAGGCTTATCTGCTGTACCACCAATAAAACCTAGTACTCGAGGTGTGCTTTTCACCAAGTGCCAGGTTTCATCATTCATAACCATATTGACTAAAACGTAACCTGGGTAGAACTTACGCTCAGATTTACGTTTTTTACCATCACGAATCTCTACCACTTCTTCTGTTGGTACTAATATTTCACCAAACAGATCTTGCACGCCTTGGAGCTCAATACGCTCTCTTAGGCCTGACATGACTCGCTTTTCATAACCAGAGTAAGCATGTACGACATACCAGCGCTTTTTTTCTTCTGTACTCATGCTATACCCCTAACCTATCGCACTGGAAACTATCCAGCCGAAGAATGTATCCATGCCCCACAGCATCAGCGCCACTACTAAAACAGCAGCTAGCACCATTAATGTCGTCTGTAGAGTTTCTTGACGCGTAGGCCATACAACTCGACGCATCTCGCCTTTGGCATCTTTAAACAACTTAAACCAAGTACGACCTTTTGCCGTCTGCAGCGCGATAAAACCAGCAACCACAGCTAGCACCAACAGTGCCAATACTCGATACAACAGCGATTCGCCAGAAAACACAGAGTTTCCGATAACACCTGCGGCGACAATCGCAACAACAGCAATCCATTTAATGCTGTCGTATTTAGACTCTTCAGCTTGTACTTTTGTGTTCACGCTAGAAGCCTCGGCTTAATTAGGTAAGCTTACGCTATGTGACGCCACCTTCGACTGAAAGTGGCAGGCCAGGAGGGAATCGAACCCCCAACCTGCGGTTTTGGAGACCGCTGCTCTGCCAATTGAGCTACTGGCCTACTGCATAATAGGGAGGCACATTATAGAGACCTCCCCATTTACTAGCAAGCGTATTTACAAAAATTATTCAACAATTTTTGCTACAACGCCTGCACCCACTGTACGACCGCCTTCACGGATCGCAAAGCGCAGACCTTCTTCCATCGCGATTGGGTTGATCAGCGTAACAGTCATCTGTACGTTGTCACCCGGCATTACCATCTCAACACCTTCTGGTAGCTCACAAGCGCCAGTGATGTCTGTGGTACGGAAGTAGAACTGTGGACGGTAACCTTTGAAGAATGGCGTGTGACGACCACCTTCTTCTTTGCTCAGTACGTATACTTCGCCTTCAAACTTGGTGTGTGGCTTGATTGAACCTGGCTTACATAGAACCTGACCACGCTCAACGTCATCACGCTTAGTACCACGCAACAGCGCACCAATGTTCTCACCTGCACGACCTTCGTCAAGCAACTTACGGAACATCTCAACACCAGTACAAGTGGTCTTAGTCGTTGGACGGATACCAACGATTTCGATCTCTTCACCTGCTTTAACGATACCACGCTCTACACGGCCAGTTACTACAGTACCACGACCAGAGATAGAGAATACGTCTTCGATTGGCATTAGGAATGGCTTGTCGATAGCACGCTCTGGCTCAGGGATGTAAGTATCCAATGCTTCAACCAGTTTACGTACAGCAGTCGTACCCATTTCATTGTCATCTTGACCGTTCAACGCCATTAGCGCAGAACCGATGATGATTGGCGTGTCGTCGCCTGGGAAATCGTACTGATCTAGAAGCTCACGAACTTCCATCTCAACCAGTTCCATCAACTCTTCATCATCAACCATGTCCGCTTTGTTCAGGAACACAACGATGTAAGGTACACCTACCTGACGTGACAACAGGATGTGCTCACGCGTCTGTGGCATTGGGCCGTCAGCAGCTGAACATACTAGGATCGCGCCGTCCATCTGTGCAGCACCGGTGATCATGTTTTTAACATAGTCAGCGTGCCCTGGGCAGTCTACGTGTGCATAGTGACGGATCGTTGATTCGTATTCTACGTGTGATGTAGAGATAGTAATACCACGCTCACGCTCTTCCGGTGCATTGTCGATACCGTCAAATGCAACCGCAGTACCACCAAACACTTCTGCACATACGCGAGTCAGTGCAGCTGTTAGGGTTGTTTTACCGTGGTCAACGTGGCCAATGGTTCCTACGTTGACGTGCGGCTTGTTACGTTCAAAAGCTTTCTTAGCCATGATGAGTTCCCAATCTTTCCGGTTGACCACAGGTCGTTAAATACAACAAAGGGCAGACATATTACTATATCTACCCTTTCATTAATACATGGAGCTCATGGGCGGAATTGAACCGCCGACCTCACCCTTACCAAGGGTGTGCTCTACCCCTGAGCTACATGAGCGAATCTGGAGCGGGTAGCGGGAATCGAACCCGCCTCTTCAGCTTGGAAGGCTGAGGTAATAGCCACTATACCATACCCGCCGAGTTCAGCTGATTGAGGATGGTGGTGGGAGGTGGATTCGAACCACCGAAGCTCGCGCGTCAGATTTACAGTCTGATCCCTTTGGCCACTCGGGAACCCCACCACAACTTCACGGTATCAACTGGTGCCGGCACGAGGAGTCGAACCCCGGACCTACTGATTACAAGTCAGTTGCTCTACCTACTGAGCTATACCGGCATAACCGTCGAAGTGGTGCGTATCTTACTGATAGCGATTTATTGATGCAAGCCCTGTTTTTGATTTTTTTATATTTTTTTAGGCTTTTTGTCTGCCAAGGTCATTTTTTAATCTATATGAACCTTTCATTTCCATCTGTCATTCGTTTGATAAAGAAGGAACACTCTTACTTTGGCGCAATATTTAATTATCGTCAACTAATTCAATTGTCTGAACTGCTGGTAGTCGAGTATCGACAAACGTCTGTTGACTGGCTCGCTGCTGGGCATACCAAAAAAACATCAGGGAATTCGCTAAGAGCAATAGAATGAACAGCCACTTCCACACATCAACACTCCTTTTGTTTCTTAGCGAGTGTATTATCATCTAACGTTGGCATGTCCAGGTACTTCAAACCATCCAGAACCAGCAAGGGATGATATTCAGCGTCGTTAAGCCATGCCATCAAGTCAAACGCATCGCCCCCTGTGACCAACATCTTATCTATGTGTCGCTCCTTACAATCACGCTCCAACTGTTTCATCAAGGCTGCTATTTGATAGCGACAGCCGTGTTCAACACATTCCGCGGTGGATTTTCCTGGCGCTATACGGGTAGTTTGATGCTGCTCATCCCACCTAACTTTTGCCGTCTGCCCTAATAAACTTTTTTTCAACATAGCCACACCTGGCAGTATATAACCGCCTAAATGCTGACCTTGATGATTGACCCAATCGATCGTGATGGCACTACCGGCATCAACCACGCAAAAAGATGATTGCAATTTTTGCCAACCGGCAAGCATCGCTACCCAACGATCTGCTCCCATCTGCTCGGGGTTTTTATAAGCATTTTTAAGACCTTGATACTCCGAATGAACTTCAGCAGTAATAAACGGAATCGATAATCGCTGAAAGGTCTGATTTAACCATTGATTGACTTCATCACCGGCAACACTGACGTAGCGCGCTGAATCTAACCCTATCCATTCAGCAGGAATTTGCACGCTGCGACATCGAATTTCGTCAGTAAACCAGCGCTGCTGTGGCTCAGCAACACCATCACGACAGATCCGCCATTTAATAAAGGTATTGCCAGCGTCTAATTCAAGCTCTGTGATAGGTTTCAATTACAGCCCCTGCGAACTAAGCCCTCTTAGGCTTACCTCTCCACCATGAATGTTACGCAACCCTTGCTCGGTTTCTAGCAATAGCGCTCCCGTCTCGCTGACGCCTTTCGCTATACCGGCGATGAAAGCATCTGCACCCGTTTGCACTTTGACAGGCTGCTGATAAAAAATATCTCCAGCCATCCATTCATCACGAAAAACCGCAAAACCCTGTGCTTCAAATTTTTTCAATATGTCCACTAATTCGATAACCACTTGTGCCAACAAATCGGTTCTCGATAACTCTATGCCTTGCTGCTTGATATCTGCCCAAGGCTGATCAATCGCTTCAGCCATACCCTGAGATATAAAGGCGTTAATACCGACACCTATGACTAACTGTGACTCGATGGAGGTATCTCCTTGAACCTCGATCAGTACGCCTGCCAGCTTAGAGCCGTTAATCAATAAATCATTAGGCCATTTAACATTAACATTTTTGACATCTGCCCGATCAAGGACACGCTTTACGGCCAAACCAACGACTAAACTCAAGCCTTCTAATTCGTTGACACCACAGCGAAAACGCCACGCCAGGGAAAAATACACACCGGATGCAAAGGGACTGACCCAACGCCTGCCTCGCCTACCGCGCCCCTCTGTTTGCTGCTCAGCGATATAGATACCGCGATTAACACCTTTTCTTAAGGCATTAAGTGCAAGCTCATTGGTTGATCCTGTTTGAAGGTGCAACTCTTGCTCGTCAAACATTTTAGCAACATCCATTGGCAACTGATCGACGAAATGTTGAAGCTCTATTAAGTCAACACCACCTGGAATTCGATAGCCACGACCCCTGATGGAATAGACTTCCAACCCAAGCTCTTCCAATGCCTTGATTTGCTTCCACACACCCGTGCGACTGATGCCAATATGATCGCCTAAATGCTGCCCTGAATGAAACTGACCATCAGAGAGAAGCTCAAGTAGTTTACGCTGCGTCACACATTTTCCTCTTCAGAATGCTTGCGCTGATAAACCACAAAACTATAGTCATAGGGATTGGGACCCTCGGCAAAAAAATCTTCTCGCATTTCTTGCTGCCAGACTGATTCATCTATTGCTGGAAATGAAGCATCACCCTCTATCGTGGCATGTACCTGAGTAACATAAAGACGATCGGCTTGCTGGATCGCTTGTTTGTAGATTTCGGCACCGCCGATCACCAACATCTCTTCAGAACCATCAATCAGCGCTTGCTGCTCAGCTAAGGCTAAGGCTTGATCTAGACTGGCCACCACATGGATACCGGGTGATTGATATTCAGGATTACGGCTGATTACTATGTTCGTTCGACCTGGCAATGGGCGGCCAATAGACTCGTAGGTTTTACGGCCCATGACAATCGGTTTACCTTGCGTAATTCGCTTAAAATACTTCAAGTCTTCAGGAAGATACCAAGGTAACTTATTTCCTCGACCGATGATTCTGTTTTCAGATTGAGCAACGATAATGGATAACAGCATGAGTTCCTCTAAATCGCGATGGGCGCACGAATAACGGGTTGTGGATCATAGCCAACCAACTCAAAATCTTCATATCGATAGTCGAAGATGGACTCTGGTTTACGCAAAATTTTCATTTGCGGTAAGGCTCTGGGGGTGCGTGATAGCTGCTCTTCAACGATGGCAGGATCGTTTAGATGATTACTGTAAAGGTGAACATCACCAAAGGTATGCACAAAGTCACCGGGCTCTAAATCACACTGCTGCGCCAGCATCATGGTTAGCAAAGAATATGAGGCGATATTGAACGGCACGCCTAAAAAGTAGTCGGCGCTGCGCTGATACAACTGACAACTTAAGCGACCTTCTGCCACATAAAACTGAAACAGGGTATGACAGGGCGGCAGGGCTGCCTTTCCACGACGAACGTTTTCTTGCGGACTTAAAGTTTCATCAGGTAGATCGGCTGGATTCCAACCTGAAACAATCAAACGGCGCGAGTTAGGTTTAGTACGAATCATTTCAACTAACTGTGAAATTTGATCCACAGTACTACCATCAGGACACGCCCATGAGCGCCACTGCTTGCCATAAACCGGGCCTAAATCACCATCTTCTAGCGCCCATTCATTCCAAATGGTGACACCTCGTTCGGTCAACCATTGATTATTGGTACTACCAGATAGAAACCACAACAACTCATAGATAATCGATTTTAAATGAACCTTTTTAGTGGTCAGTAATGGAAAACCTTCCTGAAGATCAAAGCGAAGCTGACGACCAAAAACTGAACGCGTCCCAGTACCGGTGCGATCTCCTTTATCCACTCCGTTATCACGGATATCTCGCATTAAATCTAAATATTGGCGCATTACCCTAAGACTCCTGAAACCTTCGGCGCTGTATTTCCAGAATTCAGCTTTAACAAACTTTATTAATGTCTATTTTGCGGCTTTCGGTAGGCCCATAGCAACATAAAAGCACCGATCAGCATCATCGGCAAAGAAAGCACTTGCCCCATAGTGAGCCAGTCAAAGGCGATAAAGCCCAGTTGTGAATCGGGTTCGCGAAAGAACTCCACCAGCGAACGAAAGCTGCCATAAAGCAACAAGAATAGCCCAGAAACTGCCATTCGCGGTCTAGGTTTAGACGAAAACCACCAAAGCAGCGTAAATAAAACGATGCCTTCCAACACCATTTGATAGAGCTGCGAAGGATGTCGCGCTAGTCCATCGTTGGCATAAGGGAAGATCACACCCCAGCTTTGATCGGTAGGCCTACCCCACAACTCTCCACCGATAAAGTTACCTAAACGACCCGCACCTAGTCCTATAGGGATCAATGGAGCAACGAAATCGCCCATATCGAAGAGATTCTTGTGATAGCGACTAGAGAAAACCAGCAGCGTTATGACAACGCCCAACAGACCACCGTGAAACGACATCCCCCCTTCCCAAACAGCAAATAGCCATAGCGGGTCCTGCAAGAAATAAGAGAAGTTGTAAAAAAGCACATAGCCTGCTCGACCACCCAGAACAACGCCTATCGCACCCCAGAATATCAGATCAGCTACTTGCTGTTCCGTCCAGCCGGAATTGGGTTGAGATGCACGACGATTCCCAAGCCACCAAGCGGCTCCGAAACCGACCACATACATTAAACCGTACCAATGAATTTGAATAAATCCTAGGTTAAGAGCGACTGGATTAATCGCGTGTTCCCACATAGTGACACCACTAAAGATTGCTAAGTAAAAAACGCAGACCCACCAGCAACAGGAAGACCGCAAAGAATTTTTTCAATAACGGCTGAGGCAAACTATGCGCCCAGCGAGCACCAAGTTTTGCACAGGGCGTACTGGTGATAATAATGCCAATAAAGGCCGGTAAGTATATATAACCTAGGGTCCACTCGGGCAGATCTGCTTTTTGCCAACCTACCCAGAGATTCGTCAGGGTTCCCATCAAAGCGATGGGTAAACCACAAGCAGCTGAGGTTGCCACCGCGATACGCATCTCTTGTCGACGCCAGCTTAGATAAGGCACGGTTAAGGTACCGCCACCAATACCAAAGATGGTTGATGCCCAGCCAATAATACCGCCGGCTGCTCCTAGTTCTTTTTTACTCGGCGCTGATGGGCTTTGAGGGGGTTGCAGGTTAAATCCCATCTGGATGGCCACAGAGAGGGCGAATACACCGAAAATGATCTGCAACACATGTCCTGGCAGCATAATGGCTGTATTCACGCCAAGAACCGCGCCAAACAGAATACCGACCGCGAGTGGCTTGAATAGATCCCAGCTTACTGCACCGCGCTTGTGATGGGCTCTAACGGAGCTGATCGAGGTCACTAAGATGGTTGCTAACGAGGTCGCAACCGCCATATGTGTCAAGACGTCAACAGGGACTCCCTGTAGAGTGAAGGTAAAAATCAACACAGGAACAATTAATAAGCCGCCGCCAATACCAAACAGGCCAGCAGCCACGCCCGCAAAGGCACCTAATACTAGATAAAGTAACAATGTCATTAACATTGAGGGAGTCTCACATCAGTGTTTTTTTTGTTCAGGAATCATAGGACGGGTAAGTCGAGACAAACCAAATGCTTTCAATGATTGTCGTAACTCTTGATGTATCTCTTCGGCATCGTGTAAAGATCGAACCGAAAGAAGAAGCTGCCTAGCACGCGAAAAACTAACATTGCGTATCGCGTACTTAATTTTAGGTAGGTTATTCGCATTCACCGATAACACGTCATATCCCATCGCCATCAATAACAACGCACCACCGGGATCAGCTGCGATTTCACCACAAATGGAAACATGTTTCCGCTCTTTGTGTGCTTCATGGACGATAAAATCTAGCGCTTTCAGTACCGCAGGGTGATAGCTGGCATATAGACCCGCGACTCTTGGATTGTTTCGATCAACGGCTAATAGATACTGAGTTAAATCATTGGAGCCGACTGAAATAAAGTCGACCAAACGCGCAAAACGACGCGTTTGGTATACCGCTGCAGGCACTTCAATCATCACTCCAACCGGTGGTTTTTTGATCTTATAGCCTTCTTCTTTAAGCTCAGCTAACGCTCTGTCGATTTGTCGAAGGGCTTCTTCTACTTCACTAACGCTGGTCACCATGGGTAACATAATACGAAGATTATCCAACCCTTCAGAAGCTCTTAACATCGCTCTGACTTGTACCATGAAAATTTCAGGATGATCCAATGTGACTCGAATACCGCGCCATCCCAGTGAGGGGTTTTCCTCTTCAATAGGAAAATAGGGAAGTGCCTTATCTCCGCCTATATCCAGCGTTCTCATGGTAACCGGACGTGGCGCAAAGGCTTCTAGTTGAGTTCGGTAGCTTTCAATCTGCTCCTGCTCACTTGGGAAGGAATCCCGAATCATAAAAGGGATTTCCGTTCGATATAGACCTATCCCTTCAGCCCCCTGCTCTAGTGATCGCCCCACGTCAGCAGCCAAGCCTGTATTCACCCATAAGGGTAAACGATAGCCATCTTTCGTAATAGCGGGTAAATCGCGCAACTCTTTTAGTTCATCGGCAACAATCTGTTCATCGATCACTATTCGACTGAATGCCTGAACTAACTCTGTCGATGGGTTCACATAGATGCGTCCACTGTAACCATCAACGATGACGCGCTCACCTTCTAAACGGCGGAAGGGCAGATCAACTACGCCCATGACGGTAGGAATGCCCATGGATCGTGCCAAAATGGCAGCGTGAGAGTTACCCGAACCGGTTACCGAAATTAAGCCGGATAGCTTACCGTCCGGTACCAAACCGAGCATCGCGGGGGTTAATTCATCTGCCAATAACACTGCATTTTCCGGGTAGACAGTTTGGCGATCGCCCATATCCTCTTGAAGATGCTGTAAAATGCGCTTCCCTAAGTCTTTAATATCGGTTGAGCGCTCACTTAAGTACGGGTCATCCATTGCGGCAAAAGTGCGAACGTGCTCTAAAATGACTTCACGCAAAGCCCCTTGTGCCCAACTGCCTTGATCTATTTTTGCATAGATTTCACTGGGTAACGCATTGTCATCCAGCATGCGCAGATACACATCAAACAGCGCATTTTCATCTTTACTGATACGACCCGCTAGGTTTTTGGAAACCTCGCTAATATCTTTTCTAACCGCGACAAGGGCACGTTTCAGGTCCGCTTTTTCTTGTTCAATATCTTCGGCATCTCGATCGACAACACTGTCTAAATCGGCGGGAATCGAAGCAACAACTATCTCACCGATGACAACCCCAGACGCGGCAGCAACACCGTCATAGCGAATATCCTTGCGAATTTCACTGGGTGCACCATCTAAAGATTCCGTCTGCATAGAGCCGGTTGCATGAGCATGAGCGATAATGCCGGCTAGCTGAGCCGACAAGGTTACTAAGAAGGCTTCTTCACTCTCATCGAAACGACGTTTGTCTCTTTGTTGTACCACCAACACACCCAATACTTTTCGCTGGTGCATGATCGGTACACCTAAGAAGGCATGAAATAGATCCTCACCAATAGCATCGATGTAGTGGAATGAAGGATGCATAAAAGCATCTTCTAAGTTGATGGGCTCCGCACGTTTGGCCACTAAGCCGACGATCCCCTCATCTGGAGACAGACTTACCTTACCCACGGCTTCTGGATTCAAACCATGAGTGGCGCGCAACACATAACGAGCCGTGTCCTGATTGTGTAGAAACACCGAACAGACTTCTGTTTGCATCGCTTTTTGTACTCGACCAACCGTGATGGCTAACACAGCATTCAGATCAGGCGCAGTGCTTACATCCTGAACGATCTGTCGCAGTACTTTTAGAATACTCATAGCCATCTCACTCGGTTGAATTCCTGTCGACCAACATTAAGGCAACACTTTAACTAATTTTGGGGAAAGCTCTTTCATCGCTTTACGATACACTTCTCGTTTAAAAGAGACTACCTGCCCTAATGGATACCAATAGCTAACCCACTGCCACCCATCAAACTCTGGCTTGGCGCTTTGATCGATCCGCACGGCACTGTCATGGCTTAACATACGCAACAGAAACCATTTTTGTTTCTGGCCTACGCACATAGGTAACGAATGACGACGAATCATGCGTTTCGGTAACCGATAACGCAACCAACCGCGGGTGACTGCCAGCAACTCGACATCTTTTGGCAGTAAACCTATCTCTTCTTTTAATTCTCGATACATTGCCTCTTCTGGGCTTTCATCTTCATGAATACCCCCTTGAGGAAACTGCCATGCATCCTGCCCCACTCTGCGTGCCCATAGCACTTGGCCGAGCGAATTCACCAGAATGATGCCGACATTGGGCCTAAAACCTTCTGAATCTATCACACTCGACTACCTAAGTTATCTTTCTAATAGTTTTTATTGTTCCACAGATACGACTTAGTTCAAATAGCCATTTCATACATTGCACGACTAGATTGCAGAGACTAAGCTAATGATCTTTCAAAAACATGACAACCCTTGAATAGGAGCGACTGCGTGAGACTGGCTATTTTTGATTTGGATAACACCCTGCTACACGGTGATAGCGACCATGCTTGGGGAGAGTTTTTATGCAATGAAGGTCTAGTTGATCGCCAGCAATATCGTAATGCGAACGATCATTTTTATGAGCAATACAAACAAGGAACATTGGATATCAATGAATTTTTGACTTTTGTTCTGCAGCCACTAAAAACGTTTCCTCGTAGTCAACTGAATGCGCTTCACCAAAAGTTTATGCAGACGGTTATTGAGCCGATGATGTTGCCAGCTGCTCATGACTTGCTAAAAAAACATCGTGAAGCGGGTGATTATTTGCTAATCATCACCGCCACTAACTCCTTCATTACCGCTCCCATCGCCGAGAAGCTAGGTGTTGATGCTATGCTAGCCACCGACCCTGAAGAGATAGACGGTGAATACACCGGCAAGGCCGCTGGAGTCCCCTGTTTCAGAGAGGGCAAGGTCACTCGTTTACACCAGTGGCTAGCAGAAACCGGCCATAGTCTAAAAGACAGCTATTTCTACAGTGATTCGTGTAACGACCTACCTCTACTTGAAGTGGTCGATTACCCTGTCGCGGTCAACCCTGACGCCATACTGCTTGAAACCGCTACCTCTCGCGGCTGGCCGGTGCTGGATTTGCGCGTCTAGTCCTAGGTTTATGCTTTTGATCTGCTGCCTGATTAACTCGCAGGCAGCACACGCATAAAGCAAGCTTTCAAATATTCCGTTTCGGGGATTGCGGGATGAATCGGATGATCCGCTCCTTGATGCCCTTGCACAAAAAGCTGTGCGGTTCGATCTAATTCACGGCTATTGCCACGCAGAATGTTAACCAAACTTTCACGGGTTAAGTGCATCGAACAGGAACCGGCAATTAGCACCCCATCTCGCGCCAGTAATCGCATGGCAAAATTATTGATTCGAGCATAGGCACGCTCGCCATTGCGAATATCTTTTTTGCGCTGAATAAAGGCGGGTGGATCGGTGATGATCACATCAAACTTTTCACCCTCAGCAATCAGCGCCTTGCAAATATCAAAGGCGTCACCACGCAATCCTTTAAAGCGGATTTCACCTTGATTGAGTCGTGCATTTTCCGCTGCGACATCTAAGGCGGTTTGTGATGCATCGACACAGACGACTTCTGAAGCACCCGCAGCAAGTGCTTGCGCACCCCAGCCACCGACATAGCTGAACAGATCCAGAACACGTTTCCCTTTAACCAAATGCATCATGCGAGCGCGATTATCACGATGATCATAAAACCAACCTGTTTTCTGTCCATCTAATACGGGAGCAACTAGCTTAACGCCATTCTCTTCAAGCGGCGCCAGCTCAGGTACTTCACCTTGCAGCACTTCGATATAGCTTTCCAAGCCTTCCATCGCCCGCATTTTGCCATCGTTACGGAACACGATTGCTTGTGGTTGAAAGACTTTATTTAGCGCATCGACGATCTCATCACGCACCGCTTCCATACCCGCAGTCGAGATCTGTACTACAAAAATATCGAAGAAGCGATCAATCACTAACCCGGGAAGCCCATCGGATTCGCCATAGACAAGACGATAGCAGGGTGCTGAGAAGTGCATTTCGCGCAACGTTAACGCGATTTTTAAACGATGTACGATCAGAGAACGATCTAGAGGATAGCGCACATCTCGACTGACCAAACGTCCACAGATCAGATTAGCTGGATTCAAATAAGCGATACCTAACGCCTTGCCTTTGGCATCTTGCACGATCACCTGCTCACCTGCAGCGTACTGCTTCAGTGGAGACTGCTGTGTATCAATCTCGTTACTGTAGATCCACACATGCCCCGCTTTAAGACGGCGGTCTGAACCGGTATTGAGAGTGATAGATTGAAAATTCATTTGGGTCGGTTCCAATAAAGACGACCCCGGCAGTTGCCGGGGTACGTAGATTCTTCCACTAGTCTGTTAGAGATTAGCTTTCAGATTCACAATGTTCTGCATAACCATCTGCATCGAGAAGGTCTTCTAGTTCATCTGCATCGGTCAAACGAAGGCGAATGAACCAGCCGTCACCATAAGGATCGCTGTTGACCAATTCAGGCGCATCTTCAAGATCTTCGTTCACCGCAACGACTTCACCCGTTAAGGGGGCATAGACATCGGAGGCTGCTTTGACGGATTCAACCACGCCAATATCATCACCGGCAGACACTTTATCACCCACTTCGGGTAACTCAACAAAAACCACGTCACCTAAAAGATCCTGCGCGTGATCAGTAATACCGATGGTTACGGTGCCATCACCTTCATCGCGGATCCACTCGTGACTTGCAACATAGCGGAGTTCGTTTGGAATATTGCTCATGTTTTCCTACCTGTTTCAGGAATAGACTTTTTGACCGTTACGGACAAAAGGCGGTTTCACAACGCGCACTTTGACCCGCTTTCCACGCATTTCAACCTCTGCTTCATCAGCTGTTGCAAAGGGCACTCTTGCTAAAGCTACAGCATAGCCCAGAGTCGGCGAAAAGCCACCACTGGTAATGTAACCTTGATTTTCTTCATCAATCACCACGGTTTGACCATGGCGTAAAACACCTTTACCGGTTTCCATGGCAAGACCGACCAACTTGAATGTAACCCCAGCCGCTTTTTCAGCCTCGAGCGGATCGCGTCCTACAAAGAAACGATCACTGGGTTCCCACGCCACGACCCAGCCCATATTCGATACTAATGGGCTAACCGTTTCATCCATATCCTGTCCGTATAGATTCATACCGGCTTCTAAACGCAAGGTATCTCTGGCACCTAAACCGCAAGGCGCAACACCTGCTTCAGCCAAGGCTTTCCAAAAAGCCTCGGCTTCATCATCCGGTAACATGATTTCAAGACCATCTTCTCCGGTGTAACCGGTGCGAGCGATAAACCAACCTTCAGACTCTTGACCTTGAAAAAGATTGAGTTGATCTATCAGGTTCTGACGAAATGGGCTTAGTACCGATTTTACACGTTCCAGTGCTTCGGGACCTTGAATAGCAATCATTGCAAGGTCTGGTTGTTCTGTTAACGCCACGTCCATTTTGGTGACTTGATCGGACATCCAGCGTAGATCTTTTTCACGGGTAGCGCAGTTGACAACTACACGATACCACTCCCCTGAAACGCCAGGCTCGGTCATCAAATAGACGATTAAATCATCGATCACGCCACCCTGCTCATTCAGCATGGCACTGTATAACGCTTTACCTTTTTGCTTTAGGCGCTCAACATCATTGCAAAGCAAGCGACGCAGGTAGTCACGCGCATCGGGACCCGTGACATCGACGACCGTCATGTGTGATACATCGAACATACCGCTTTGTTGGCGCACGCGGTGGTGCTCTTCTACCTGAGAACCGTAATGGAGTGGCATGTCCCAACCGCCAAAATCAACTATTTTGGCTCCCATGGCGACGTGTTGCGTATAGAGTATTGTTTTATTGCCCATAGGAAATTATCTCTGCATCATTCAGCACGCGTTTTGACGACACACTGCGCCTGAATGCAAAAAAAGGGAAACTAATGTAGCGACAAATGAGGATCAGTTCAATCTTTCTGTTAACACTCTGACTGACTAAACACCTCGCTGAGCAAACTTTGGCAAATCCCCCTTAACCCCCATCGCCATCATGGCCAAATGATTTTTCACCGGCGATAAACGGTTTACGAAGTTCATGCCACTGCTACGGAGTAGCCGAATCGGGGCTGGACGATCCCCAAAGAGCCTGCGGAAAAGCTCCATGGTTGCAGACATACGCAGATTATCGCTGCGTCTTAGACGTTGATAGCGGCGAAGAACCTCTAGACTCCCTAAAGGTAACTGCTGTTCCGATGCATCGATCAGCACTTCAGCCAACGCCGCAACATCTAAAAAGCCCAGATTAACACCTTGACCCGCTAATGGATGGATAGTGTGTGCAGCATCACCCGCTAACGCGACACCCCTTTCAACATAATGATGAGCGTGACGTTGTCGCAGGTTAATGGCATGACGAGGATCCGTGGTCATCACCTGACCCAAGCAAGTATCCGATGCTTGGGTTAATGCTTGGCAGAACGCTTCATCCGATAATGACATCAACTGCTGAGCATGCTCTGGGGACGTTGACCAGACAACGGAGACTTGATGACCCTCAACACCACCCGCTAAGGGTAAAAATGCCAGAGGACCATCTTCGGTAAAACGCTGCCAACACTGCCATTCATGAGGCTTTTCAGTGGTGATGGTGGTGACAAGTGCATGATGACCATAATCCCAAGCCGTAGCAGGAATACCGGCTAATTGACGGGTACGTGACTCAGCGCCATCCGCCCCAATTAATACGAGTGCATAGCATTGCTCTTGATTACTCAGGGAAACCACTCGCCCACCCTGACGATCCGGTGCTGACAAAGCGGTCATCTGCACACCGGTTAATAGCGTAATTTCATCATAGGACTGCATCGCTTGGTAAATAGCTGCCACGGTTACCGAGTTTTCTACGATGTGCCCTAGATATGGTTCATGTAATTCGGCAGCGTTAAAGCTAATTTTGCCTGAACCCATCCCATCCCAAACCTGCATGCCTACATAAGGCGTGACTCGCCATGCCTGCATCGCTTGCCATGCGCCAACACGTTCAAGAACTATTTGAGAAGCGAGCGTCAGTGCGCTAACTCGCGGCTGATAACCGGCGTCAAGCTGAGATGGCAATTCACTTATTAGCATGTCCGGCGATTGATCCTGGGCTTCTAGGACAACGACATTGAGTCCTGCTTGCGCTAGCAGAACCGCGAGGGCACCACCGACCATACCTGCACCGTTAATTACCACATCGGCTTGAAGACAATTTTGCGAAGTCATGTGCAATTCCTTTAAGGATGTTTTAGTGCGGGCGAATCCAGCCCCATGGCAGAACGCGCAAACAATGTTTTGGCCATAGGTGATAGATCCATCGCTTGCAATCCTATCGAACGACCTAGACCGAGTAATGGGTTGGCATTGGAAAAAAGGCGCATGGTTCGGTCGCTAAACATGATGGTACGCTGCTGATCTAATCGACGTTGTTGTTCATAAGCATGCAATCTGGACAGATCGCCAATACTTATGCCCTGTTGACGTGAGACGATGATATTTTCCGCCAAATCAGTCACGCCCCGTAAGGCTAAGTTATAACCCTGTCCAGCAATCGGATGCAGCGCATGAGCGGCATTACCCAACACCACCAAACCGCTGCGCACTTGCTCTTCCGCTAGGGTAAGTTTTAATGGGTAATGATAACGCTGACCTACGCGAGTAAAACGACCCGCTCTATAACCAAAGGTTTGCTGTAACTCAGCCAAAAATTCTGCGTCCGTTAATGAAAGCAAGGCCCCGATTTCTTCATCAGGTAAGGTCCAGACTAAACCACAACGCACTTCACCATTCAGGGTTTCACTGGGTAATAGGGCCATAGGGCCGCGCTCAGTAAAACGTTCGTAGGCGATACCCTGATGCGGTCTATCTACACTGATATTAGCGACCAGTGCATGTTGATAATAAGACTGTTCATTAAAGTGAATACCGAGTGCTTGCCTCAAACCTGAGCGGCCTCCATCAGCTAAAATTACCAATTCCGCAGTGACATCATACTCGGCTTGCTGATGTTCCACTTTGAGCTGAGTCAGTTCAGATGAAGGGGAAACGGCTTTGACTGAAGCAGGACAGATAAGATCCACGCAACCTTGCTTGTCTTGCTGAATGTGATCCAGTAACACCTGCCCAAGCCAATGATTTTCGACCACATAACCAAGCGCGGAAACGCCTTCATCTTTGGCATGAAGGCGTGTAACGCCAAAGCGACCTTTATCTGATACATGAATATGTTCGATGGGAGTTAAATGCTCTTGCAGTCGATCCCATACACCCGTGGCTTGGTAAAAGCTTTTAACACCATAGGCCAGCGCGGTAGATCGAGCGTCATAACTCGGCTGAAAAGGCTGACCTTCTTGCGTGGGAATCGGTTGCTGTTCTATCAGTGCGATAGTTAAAGAGAACTTTTTTGCCACAGGCAATAATGCACACACTAAACTGGCGCCCACCATGCCGCCGCCAATGATGACCAAGTCATAGTGTGATTTCATGATTAAGCTCCGGTTTGCATCAAGGTTTCAATATCTTCGATTGTTTTGGGTACGGCACTGGTTAGTACGTGATGACCTGTTTCAGTAACCAACACGTCATCTTCAATTCTAATACCGATTCCGCGCCAGCATGGATCAACATCCATATTATCTGGTGCAACATATAGACCCGGTTCAATCGTCATCACCATACCGGCTTGCAAGGGGCGCCATTCTCCTTGCTGCTTATAAAGCCCGACATCATGCACATCCATTCCTAGCCAGTGGCCGATTCGATGCATATAAAAGGGCTTGTAGGCTTCTGTCGCGATTAACTCTTCCAAGTCACCCTTGAGTAAACCGAGACTAAGCAATCCTTCCGTTAATAAACGCACCGATAGGTCATGGATTTCACCCCAAGGTACACCGGGCTTCATCGCTTCAATACAAGCTATTTGGGTATCCAAAACCACTTGGTAAAGTGCTTTTTGTGGCTCGGAAAAACGACCATTCACGGGGAAAGTACGGGTAATATCACTGGCATAATTGTCTAGCTCACAACCGGCATCAATAAGCACTAAATCGCCTGATTTTAACTCGGCATTGTTGTCGATGTAGTGAAGAATACAGGCGTTAGCACCGCCACCCACGATGGGTGAATAGGCCTGAAAACGGGCACCAGACATGGCGCAGTAATGCTGAATAAACGATTCCAACTGATACTCATACATACCTGGTTGGCATTTCATCATCGCCGCACTGTGCGCTTCGGCGGATATTTGCGCGGCTCGTTGCATGACAGCGATTTCAGCTTCATCTTTGTACAAACGCATTTCATGCAGCCAGCTATCTAGCATCATGACAATTTGTGGCACCACAGCACCTTGTCGAACCTTCAATCTAAGCGCTTCAAGCCAAGCATTCACCCGAAGGTCAAACGGCGCATCATGTCCTTGGGAATAGCACAACACTGAACGTCCGTTGATTAATGCAGGCATCTGGCTATCTAACTGATCTAATGGAAAAGCTTGATCCATACCCAATGCATTCACACACCCATCAGGACCAGCACGATAACCGGTCCAAATTTCCATGGCAGGGTCCTTGGGTGGGCAAAACATGACGCTTTCCCCTTCAAGGCGCCCTGGCATCAGGACCAGCACGGCATCCGGCTCGTTAAACCCCGTTAAATAGTAAAAATCGCTATCTTGGCGAAAGGCATATTCAGCATCACGGTTACGCGTTTTTAATGATGCGGCAGGTATCAGCGCAATAGAGTTTTGCGGCAGTAACGCTAATAACTCCTGACGACGTTGTTTAAAGTCAGCCTGTGTAATTTTCATGAATATCTCGATCGCTCTTCTCGAATGTTCTTTAAGTGTCTTTAGTCCAAATGAAGATGTCGTCTACATTTGAACTTTAATGCAACTTACTACGTGAATCTTCGCTTTCGGGGTCAACGTTGGGATTGCATTCTGTGAACATAAATAGTGCGGCCATGCGCACATACTCTTGCAACTCTAGCAATCCCGCCTCATCTTCAGCGCTCAATTCCTCTGGGGCACTTGAAACTTGAGCAATTTCTGATAGATCCTGCAACCCTTCTTTAAGCGTTTCAGACATGGAATGATCACCCAAGTACATACCAAAACCGGCCAGAAAACCACTACACCAGCTACTTAAGGCGTCGACTCGCTGACTTATTTCTTGATCATCATCGGGTAACAGAAGGCGAAAACCAAAATCTTCATCTTGAAGCTGAAAAAGTGTCGCTTGATACAACTCAATCAAGGTCACTTTCGTCACTTCATGATCAAGCTGAGTGACGTTCATTAGCTCACAGAGAACACGAAGCAAGGTATCACTATCAAATCGTGCTCCCGCTGAAAGCTGCCCTGTTATTAGCCCATGCAGCTCAGAAGGTGAGAGTGTTAATACCCCTTCACTAATCATCACATCTGCAAGCAGATCAAAATCAGGCAGTTCGATAGGTATCACTAAGGGTGTTTTTTCGGCAGACATCATGTTATCCATTAAGAAATCAATCATTCGTTAACAGGCTATGCTAGCATTTACGCGTAAGGGTATGAATAGCCAGCTGCATTGACGCCTTGTTGCAGGCTGTTAATATAGAAAATTAAAGCGATCAGGAAGCACATCAACATGAGCGAACATCTTTTCAATGCACTGGAACACAAAGTTGATCAGTTGATTAGTCGACTCAATGCACTGGAAGTCGAGAATAAGCGTTTGCGTGAGTCCGAGCATCGTCTTAAGGAAGAGCGCACCCAGCTATTGCAGATTAACGCTCAAACTCAAAGTAAGATAGAAGCAATGATTTCACGGCTGAAGTCCTTGGAGCACGGATCATGACCACAGCGCGAAGCGTTACCGTAAAGCTACTTGATAAAGAATATACCATCAGCTGTCCAGATGGTGCTGAAGCGGAGCTGTTAGCTTCAGCCGATTATTTGAATGAAAAAATGCGTGACATACGTAGCACCGGAAAAATTGTTGGCTTAGAGCGCATAGCGGTGATGGCAGCTCTGAATATGTCGCATGAGTTACTGAAGGCTAAAGAACAAAACCGCTATCATATTGAAACTCAGTTACGGCGCATCGCTCACAAAATTGATGATTCACTCAATCGCATCGACCGAGACGACTGACAAATAAATCTATTCTGTTATAATGAGGGTATCTCCTGGAGTGTTCGAGAGCTGGTTAAGTCCCTCGAGCCTATATCCTTCTAAACGGGGACGAAGTTTAGTGTTGTGTGCATGTCCGCTTGACGGAAAGCCTAATATGTTAGACAACGTTCCCTCTCTGAACCTCACGGTTCAGGGCCAGAATCAGTAAACGGCACTCTGGGGGATCTTCAATTCATGCCATCTGATAGCCATATCAATCTTGATCGTAAACAACTTCGCCGCCACCTAAGATCACAGCGTCGCAACCTATCAGCGTCGACTCAACGTCAGCATGCTCACCAAGTCTGTAAACATCTAAGCCAACAGTTATTATTTCGACGAGCGAAGCATATTGCGCTGTATCTACCAAATGACGGCGAGATCAGTGCTGAGCCCTTGATACAACTCTGCTGGAAACTAAAGAAAACAGTTTATTTACCGGTTTTGCACCCAATTCTACATAACTGTTTATGGTTCATTCCTTACACACCCCAGTCTAGAATGCGTTTAAATAGCTATAAGATTAAAGAACCAAGGATTGAAAATGGTCCTATGAGGCCAGCGTGGGCATTAGATTTGGTTTGTTTACCACTGGTCGCTTTTGATCAAAACGGGGGAAGACTGGGAATGGGTGGTGGCTATTATGATCGTACTTTTGGCTTCAAGTGTAACGAAAAAGGCTTGCGCGGACCACATCTCATCGGACTTGCACACGAACTGCAACAAGTCGATCAATTACCTATCGAGGAGTGGGATGTTCCGTTAGCGGGAGTTGCCACAGAACAACACCTTCATCTTTTTTAACTATTAAATACCTGTTGAACCACGGATGCTATCTCTGGAGCGCTTTGAGATACACCTGTCATCACCGTACCAACGACAAACACTATCACTAAAATCAAAAGTAGATCTGGGCTCCGTTTCATTGCGACATCTCATCTGCTTTTTATACTAATAGTTTGAATTATCTGTAATAACTACAGAACGACTAAATCAAGGGCGCTACAGGGGAGGTTCAAACATTCGTTTGCCCTAATGACCCTATAGGCTATAGTGTTTCATATTTCTGAATTATTGCAAGTGCGTTAACCATTTTTTTCATTTGATGGCAGCACTTTATTTGCAACTCTTAAGAGCATTACTCAAGCCTAAAGAATAGTGAATTGATTTATAACAATATATTGTTGATTGACATAAATCCTGCTAATGGAGGCTACTGAAGTAAAATATCGCTTTTTTTAAAAACGTTTTATACTCACCCAAGTGTAAGTAACCTCTTTTAGCGAAGGACCTGTTATGCTGAAGCCATGGAAACGTAACCCAAACAATGCAAGCACCATAAGCTCCACTGAAACAAGTTCGAGCAATAGCTCAAGTATTCTAACGAGTCTTTTCAGTGAACTTGATGGCAACCTGATTCAGCAAATCAACTCACAGTTAAAACCCAAAGCGTTAGAAAGCGGTGAGGTACTGTTCTTTGCCGACTCTCCTGTGGATGCACTTTTTTTCGTCACCAAAGGCAGCCTGACGTCTGAACAAGACCGGCAAGTCTTCTCAGTTGGAGACTGGATAACCGATGTAGCCTTTTATTCAGGTGACACTCATCAGCTGACCATCCAGGCAAACGAACCAACTGCGCTTCTGAGTTTGAGCCTTACCAAATACGATCTATTACCCAGTGAGCTTCAGCTTTATCTTAAAAAAGGGTTATTTAAACAACTGAAAAAGCGCTATGAAGGCAGCTTTCGATCAACCCAGCAGATCTCTCAGCAAAATCGCCAATTGAAAGAAGCACTTTTCAGAGCCAACACCCAGCATCAGGGTGAATTTGTAAGCTCCGCGACTGCCCAGCAAGTACTGGCTAAAGTGCCTCGACTACCCGTTTCGTCCATGCAGCTATTAACAAAGCTTTTAGATCCTAATAGTAGCCATAACGAAGTGGTTGAACTGATACGTCAAGATCCTTCCCTGACTAGCACTCTGTTAAAATCAATTAATTCTGCAAGTTACGGGTTAGAGAATAAAATTTCTGATATTCAGCACGCCATATCCTTGCTTGGTATAGATAGCGTTTATCAAATAGTTATTTCAGAAAGTATGCGCAGCAGCCTGCCTGACACTGAGTTTTTCCGAACCAACCATAATTTATCGCTAGAAATCTCTCACTTGGCATTTGTGATTGCTCAAGTTTCGCAACAGGGCAAGTCGGCTGAACTAGCAACCTTAGGTCTCATGAGCCAAATTGGTGAAGTCGTTGTAGAGCTTCTGAAAAACCAAAGTCCAAAGTTAGCAAGTTTATTTGGTCAAGTGGATGCTGCCTCGATGGGCTCAGCGCTACTGAAATCCTGGTCGCTTCCAAGTAGCATTCATGAACCTCTGGGATATAAAGGTTATCCTACGTTTGCTGATCCAGACCGCTTGCCCGAAACGGTGAGGAAGTCTGTGGCTATCCTATACATTGCTAGCATTGTCCGATCAATACTGCACAAAGAGGAGATCTCAGCAAAAAGCCTGTACTTAAACGAATACCTTCAACTGCTGAATCTAAACAGCCAACCCCTAGAAGACACGCTGAAAGAGAAAATCATTCCAGCATTGAGACGTCGGAAACTAGGTTTACCGTTGAGCCTACGCGGGCTAATTGAATAACCTTAAGGTAACAATGCCAGCCAGATAGGAATGGTTAACATAGACATTAAGGTTTGCGCGGTGATGATAGAAGCCATTAAAGGCGCATCACCGCCTAACTGCCTCGCTAAAATATAGGCTGAGGTTGCGGTCGGAATGGTGGAAAAAATAATTAACGTTGCTGCGGCTAATTGAGACAAACCTAAACTCCATGCTATCAGCCATGCCAATAGCGGGAAGAGTACTAGTTTGATCAGCATCGAATAGAACATCCCTTTACCTGAACGACGTAGCGCAGATAAATTCAACGCTGCTCCAACAGCCAGCAGCCCTAAGGGCAATGCCATTTGCGCTAACAAGGCAAAGAAAGGCAGCATTAATTCAGGTAAACCACCGCCTAAATTGATTAAAACACCGGCAATAGATCCTAAAATTAAAGGATTGGTCACTAAGGTTTTTAGTACACCTAAGAATGACGGTTGACGGTCTGAATGTTTCGCAAAAACCAGCACACACATTAAATTCAACACTGGAATCATCACGGCTGCGACAACAGCCGCTAAGGCTAATCCTGCTGGACCAAGCTGTGCTGAGGTCACGGCTAAAGCAACGAAGGTATTGAATCGGGTACTTCCCTGAAAAAAAGAAGTAAACGTTGGATTATCCAGTTGGATAAATCGTTGCACCCAATAACACGCCACACCTCCTAAAGATAAAAGCAGCAATACTGCCAACATGAGTGTAATTGATTCTTGTCCAGACAAACTGGCTTGACTCAAACTATGAATCAGTAGCGCAGGAAATAGAAAGTAATAGGTTAGCTTTTCTGCAGGCGCCCAAAACTCATCAGCAGGAAAGCGAAAGCGACGCATAATTGCACCACTAACCAATAACGCAAACACAGGCCAAAGGACTGCAAACACAGCTAACATAGTCGTTTCTCTTTAGTGTGTTTAGTTCTTTCAAACAGAACTAAAAGACAAGTTTGATATACTTACAAAATGTGCTTGAATTAGTAATAGCTTACTTATCAATACAGGCCGCAAAGACTGCGGTTTCCAGATCAAGGAACCATCCTCATGCTCAGAAATATCCGAATTTCTGTTCGACTGGTACTAGGTATCGCAATAATGCTGATCTTAGTCATCGCAATCATCATTCCAACCACTTTATCTATTCTCGGCAATATCACACAACGAGCCGAAACTCGTCAACTTGAAGATCTTCACAAGGCGTTGCTTTCATCTATTGAAGAAACATCAGATCAGGCCTTACGAATCACTACTGCCTCTATCGCTGCCACTGGCATCATTGAGGCTTTTGCGAACCAAGATCGTGATCGTTTAACTGAACTCACCTTGCCCATTTACGATATCCTCAAAGCGGAATACAACATTCAACAATTTCAATTCCATTTACCCCCAGCAACGTCTTTCTTGCGCTTACATCAACTCAGTCGATTTGATGATGACTTAAGCAGCTTTCGACAAACAGTTGTACAAGCTAATCTACAAAAACAACCTCAAAGCGGCTTAGAGTCAGGTGTGGCCGGCATTGGGCTTCGTGGCGTGATCCCTGTCTATTATCAACAAAGACATATCGGATCTGCTGAAGTAGGCTTATCTTTCGGTCAGGACTTTTTTGACAAGTTTACCCAGCGTTTTGATGCAAGGGCTGCCTTACATATTCCATCAGACGGAGGCTTCAGTACTTTTGCATCGACATTAGGCTTTGATTCGCAAATCAATCCAGCCGATTTATCTCGAATCCAGCAAGGTGATATTTACCAAAACACACTGCAGATAGCTGATGAAAACAGGGCTGTTTTAGCGCGTCCCATTTTGGATTTCGCAGGCAATCCTATCGGCGTACTCGAACTTCATATTGACCGCTCAGAGTATGCTCAAAGCTACCAACAAGCCTTGTTTAGAGTATTGGCAATTGGTGCCTTTTCGTTAGTGTTGAGTCTACTTCTTGCCCTTGCACTGGCACGAAGTATCATTCAGCCGTTAACTCAAACCACTCAAAGCTTACGCAATATTGCAGCAGGTGATGGCGATTTAACCGCACGACTTGAGGCAAAAGGACAGGATGAACTCACCGAGCTTGCTAATTCATTTAACCAATTTGCTGAGCATATTCAAAATATCATTAAACAAGTCGGTGCCGCCACCGTACAATTGGCAGCAGCGGCAGAACAACTTTCAGCAGCCAGTACCGAAACGTCTAATCAAGCACAGCGCGTGCAGGCAGAAACCTTACAAGTGGCCACTGCGATGAATGAAATGACGGCTACTGTTGCTGAAGTCGCCGATAACGCCGATCAAACATCCTTTAGTGCGGGATCTGCGAACACGCTAGCTCAAGGCGGTAAACAAAAACTCGCGACAACACAAAAAACCATCACAGAATTGGCATCCGAACTGGCTTCTGCAGCTCAGACCATCAATCACTTATCCGACCACAGCCAAGCAATTACTCGTATTCTGGATGTGATTAGAGATATCTCTGAACAAACTAACCTTCTTGCGCTTAATGCCGCCATCGAAGCGGCCAGAGCTGGCGAACAAGGCAGAGGATTTGCGGTGGTAGCAGATGAAGTCCGAACCCTAGCTGGCCGAACTCAAACTGCTACCGTTGATATTCAACAGATGATTCTTCGCTTACAGGAAGGCGCTGAAAATGCGGTAACTTCAATGACACAAAGTAACAGCAAAGTGATCTCGAGTGTTGATAGTACTGAAGAGGCCGACATCGCGCTGAATCAAATCGTCGAGGCGATTGAAACGATCAATAACATGAATGTGCAAATAGCAGAGGCTGCAAGACAACAGTCACAAGTGGCTGACGAAATAAATCATAATATCAGCTTGATTACCGATGCTGCTGAAATGACTTCTAGTAGCACATCACAAGTCCATATTGCTGCCGATGAATTGGCTAGACTGGCAAATGATTTACAAAATCAGATTAAGCACTTTAAGGTCTAACGAAAGTAAGAAAGAAAGGCGCGAGAATAGCCCGTGCCTTTCTTTCTCTTATAGCCAATTAAGTTGTTATAGAATTAACCTTGGTTTTTTCGAAATCGTCTTAGCGACTTGATAATAACTGACGACCTACCTCAACTGCTTTACGCACCTGATTAGGAGCCGTACCGCCAATATGGTCACGTGCTGAAACCGAACCTTCCAGTGTCAGCACGTCAAAGACATCCGCGTCAATGACTTCAGAGAACTGACGCAGCTCTTCTAGCGCCATTTGCCCAAGATCCTTACCTGTCTTGATACCATAAGCCACTGACAGACCCACTATTTCATGTGCGTCACGGAAAGCAACGCCCTTACGCACCAAGTAGTCAGCTAAATCTGTGGCCGTCGAGAAACCACGAATAGCCGCTTCACGCATCACTTCTTTCTTCGCTTCAAGTGCTGGAACCATATCTGCAAAGGCACGCAGGCAACCTTTCACCGTATCAACCGTATCAAACAGAGGCTCTTTATCCTCTTGGTTATCTTTGTTGTAAGCCAGTGGCTGTGATTTCATCAAGGTTAACAGTGAAAAGAGATGACCATAGACACGTCCACTTTTACCACGCACTAACTCTGGCACGTCTGGATTCTTTTTCTGCGGCATAATCGATGAGCCGGTGCAGAAACGATCCGGTAAATTGACAAAATTAAATTGCGCAGAAGCCCATAGCACTAACTCTTCTGACATACGCGTCATGTGCATCAACAACAGACTGGAGGCCGCACAAAATTCAATGGCGAAATCACGATCTGATACCGCATCCAAAGAGTTGCCTGCAGGGGCAGAAAATTGTAGAAGCTCAGCCGTATAGTGTCGGTCGATGGGATAGGTCGTACCCGCCAGTGCTGCAGCACCTAGCGGCATGATGTTAATGCGCTTACGACAATCCACGAAACGCTCGTAATCGCGACTTAGCATTTCGAACCACGCCATCAAATGATGACCAAACGTTACGGGTTGTGCCGTTTGCAAATGCGTAAAGCCAGGCATCACCGTATCGGCTTCACGCTCAGCTAGATCTAACAGACCCTGTTGTAATCGAGAAATTTCATCCAAGATAAGATCCGTTTCGTCACGCAAATATAAACGAATATCGGTAGCCACTTGATCATTACGCGAGCGGCCAGTGTGTAACTTCTTACCAGTGATGCCAATTCTTTGTGTCAGAGCCGCTTCAATGTTCATGTGCACATCTTCAAGCGCCACAGACCATTCAAACTCGCCGCGCTCGATCTGCACACGAATTTCACCTAACCCACGGATAATGTCATCGCATTCAGCTTGAGTCAGCACGCCTACTTTTGCCAGCATACGCGCATGCGCAACAGACCCTTGAATATCTTGCTTGTACAAGCGCTTATCAAAATCCACAGATGCGGTAAAACGAGCGACAAAGGCATCGGTTGGCTCAGAAAAACGTCCGCCCCACTGTTGATTGGTCTTATTGCTCATACGGAGACTCCCTAGAAAACTGCGCTAATAGAACTGCTAAAAAAAAGCTATAAAAACTGGCATGCTAAAAATTCGAGTCATTATAACAACATCAAAGCAACATTGCCGTGCAGATTATTGTCACTGACTTTAATCTGCTACAATTTGTGACTGAATTTATCCAGATAGATCTACAGGACTCCAGAATGAGCAGAACGATCCGTATCGCAACACGTCGCAGCCTACTTGCACTCTGGCAGGCTGAGTATGTAAAAGCCGAATTGGAAGCGCACCACCCAGGCATAAATGTTGAACTGCTAACCATGGTGACCCAAGGCGATAAGATACTGGATACCCCCTTGGCTAAGATTGGTGGTAAAGGCTTGTTTGTGAAAGAGCTAGAAACTGCCATGCTGGAAAACCGTGCCGACATTGCTGTCCATTCTATGAAAGATGTACCGATGGAATTTCCAGAAGGGTTAGGCTTAGCCGTGATCTGCCCGCGAGAAAACCCAACAGATGCGTTTGTCAGTAATCACTACAACTCACTGGACGAACTACCTGAAGGTGCACATGTCGGAACCTCTTCACTGCGTCGTGAAGTTCAGATAAGAGAACGTCGTCCCGATCTGAAAGTCAGCAGCCTACGAGGCAATGTGCAAACGCGTCTTGGAAAACTGGATGCCGGTGAGTTTGATGCCATTATTCTAGCCACAGCCGGTTTGCTGCGCTTGAAATTGAATGAACGCATCCGTCGTGAAATTCCTGCTGAAGAATGCTTGCCTGCAGGGGGTCAAGGTGCTGTGGGTATTGAGTGCCGCAGCGATGACGCTGAGTTAATCAATTTACTGCAACCGCTTCATCATGCTGATACAGCTAAACGCGTGCTTGCAGAGCGAGCGATGAATCGACGCCTTGAAGGTGGCTGCCAGGTGCCTATCGGTTGTTACGCCTTGCTTCAACCTAATGATCAACTTTGGTTACGCGGTCTAGTTGGCTTACCCGATGGCAGCCAAGTGTTACGGGATGAGATCACAGGAGCTGCCAGCGATGCCGAAGCCCTTGGTATCACGCTAGCCGAGAAACTCCTTGATGCCGGAGCAGACAAAATCTTGAAACAGGTTTATACCGAGCGCGGCTGAAATGAGTAGTGATAACATCACTGAGTCACTTCCTCTTCAGCACCAGAGAGTGTTAGTGACAAGGCCTGCTTCGCAAAACCAAAAATGTTGCGACCTAGTCAACTCTCTGGGAGGAGAAGCCATCTCCTTCCCTTTAATTGAAATAACCCCTGTTAGCGAATCTGATCAGCATTATGATGCACTCAAATGCTGTATTCTCGATCTAGACCTATACCAGAAAGTGATCTTTGTTAGCCCTAATGCGGCAAAGATAGGGTTCGACTGGATTGATACCTTTTGGCCACAGTTACCTCTCGGTATCGAATGGATTGGCATTGGCCAACAAACCGTCGAGCAACTGGATTCATTAGGCTTTCAAGCCTGGTGCTGCCCGGATGGGTATGACTCGGAAGCGTTGTTAGCGCATCCTTCTATGCAATCCGTTAATGATCAACGTATTTTGATCATCCGAGGCAATGGTGGGCGCGACCTGATGCGTGATACCTTTGTCGCTCGTGGAGCAAAAGTTGACTATTGTACGGTTTACTATCGCAGCCTGCCCAGTTATTCTGAGGAAAGTATTCAGCTCAAGCTTTTAGATAGATTACCGTCAGCCTTGCTGATCACCAGTGGTGAAGGACTGACTAACCTGCAGACGATACTTTTTGCAGTTTCGGCACACCGGTTTCAGCCTTTGTATAGCACGCTGTTAGTTGTACCGAGCGAGCGCATAGCGAAGCTTGCGCGTGAATTGGGATTTCAGCGAGTCACAGTTGCAACAGGACCGGATGATAAATCAATGGTCCGGGCCATTCTCCCGGAAAAGAATTGGAACAGCTGGCATGAAAAACAAATCGGATAACAACGACCAGAAGCATCATACTGACAGCACAGAAACAAACGCTACTTCGCAAGATAACTCGACAAAGTCTGAAGAGAATACCTCTATGGACAAGACGAGTGTTGAAGACACTACCCCGGTTAAAACAGAAACCAACCCAACTGATGAAACCAGCACTGAAAATACAGTGAAATCAGAAGATCCCATACCCTACACTGCGCCTCCAAAACAAGAAGCTACATCAGAAGCGCCGAAACAGGATGTACCTAAACCATCTTCTTCTGAACAGCAGTCATCTACCAATGGAAATACGCTTAGCAAAGATGACATTCCTTCCGGCTGGCCGGGCAAAACTGCATTAGTGCTTGCACTCGCTGCGCTGGGCTTATCTGGCTATCTGTTTTTACAACAGCAGGAGATGCATAGCCAAACTGTAACACTGGGTGCAGAAGTTGAAACTCGTTTAGCCAATAATGCATCAGAAGTAGCTCGAACAGTTGCCACCGTGAGTGAACAAGCCGCTAGCGTCAACCAGCAACTCGGTCAACTGCAAGAACAAACCGCAGCAGGTCAACGGAATATAGATAGCTTGCAACAGCGCCTGACACAAAGCATCCAACAAGTGCAGGCACAGCAAACCATCTCAGAAACGGACTGGCTACTCGCTGAAGCAGAATACCTACTTCGTCTAGCCAACCAACGTATTTTGATGGAACAAAATGCATCTGGGGCGTTAGCGTTACTTAGAGCGGCGGATGAAGTCTTAGTTAAAGCAGATGACGTTGCTCTTTATCAGGTTAGAGAAGCCTTAGCTCGCGATATATCAAGTCTAGAATCAATTCCACGCATCGATACCGAAGGTGTGTTTTTACGACTCAGCGCACTGAGCTCTCAGGTTCCTAACCTCAGAATGGTTCCTATTACCGACCGTCATCAACTGCCAAACATCATCGATGAAATGACACCTGAAGCAGTCCGTGAAACCTGGGGGGCAGGTGCGCGTGACGCCTTTGCCAATGCGATGCAGAAATTTGAACAACTGGTTGTCATTCAACATCGCGATGAACCGATTCAACCCTTACTGTCTCCAGAGCAAAACTACTACCTGCAACAAAATCTTCATTTAATGTTTGAACAAGCTCAGCATGCACTGCTACAGCGTCGTCAAGCAGCCTTTGATGAAAGTCTTGCTAAAGCAGGTCGTTGGATTCAGGACTATTTTGAAGCAAATGATGGCACGACCATCGCCTTATTAGAAGGTATTGAGTCGCTAAAGCAAGTACAAGTATCTGTTGAAGTACCCGCAATTAATGGTTCTTTAAGCGCACTTCAGCAACATATCAACGAGCTACGCCGTCTCAAACGTGAAGGAGGCCAAGGATGAAACGCATCTTTCTACTTCTTCTTATTGCATTAGTGCTAGGCGCATGGGCCGGCCAGATGATGATGACCGATTCAGGCTATGTATTAATGGCGTACAATCAAACTACGGTAGAAACCACCCTTTGGGTATTCTTAGTAGGGATTGCGCTAGCCTTCATGATTTTTCATGTGGTTTTTAATTTGCTATTTAACCTGAATCTACCCACGGGTAAATGGCGCCTCTGGCGCTCTGCAAGTAGAAAACGTAACGCACGTAAGAAAACACTTCAGGGGCTATTGGCTCTGTCAGAGGGACAATGGCAAAAGGCTCAAAATGCCTTAACACGATCAGCAGAAGACGCTGATATCCCTCTCGTCAACTATATAGCTGCGGCTAAAGCAGCCCATGAGAATGGTGATGCTGGCTCTGCAGATGAGATGCTAAAAAAAGCCTTGGAAGCCTCTCCAGACGCCTCTCTCGCTATCAGCATCACTCAAGCACAAATCCAGGTTTCTCGTGGACAGTTGGAAGCTGCGCTAGCTAATTTATTGAAACTAAGACGCAAGCAACCGAAGAATAAGCAGATACTGGCTTTATTAGCAGATGTTTGCAGTCAACTTCATGATTGGCAGGGTGTTGCTGATATACTGCCAGCACTTCGTCAATATGAAGCCTTGCCTGCGAAACAACTAGAAAACTTAGAACGTACCACACTGCTCGCTCTGCTGAAAAAACAGCGCACGCCTGCAGCGGGAAAAACCCCAGAGCCTGATCATCAAGTCCGTCATCTTCAAAGTGTTTGGGTCACCATGCCTAAAACCGCTGCGAACTATGATGAAGTGGTCGCTGAGTATGTATCTCAACTGATCGATGCAAAAGGTGATAAGCCAGCAGAAGAATTGTTAAAGCAGCGATTAGAGCAAAAGTGGAGCGAACAGCTCATTCCTCTTTATGGTCTGTTGCAAACCGCAAAGCCACGCAAGCTGTATCAGCAAGCTCAACAATGGCTAGCCAAACACGAACAAAGTGCGGGCCTACAGTTAGCGCTGGCTCGTTTAGCCTGTCAGTGCGAGTTATGGACGGAAGCAGTTGCTTTCTATGAGGCTAGCTTAGCGATTAACCCTGATTTAGAGGTCTGCGCCGAACTTGCAAGACTGCTACATCAACTGGATCAACCTGAAAAAGCGGCCTTAGTGATGAATCAAGCTTTTAACGAAGTCAGCAGTCACTTACCTAATCTACCAACCCCTAAGCCTGCGTTAGCAGCAACTTCGGTAAAGTAGAAACTTCTGAATAAAAGACGTTTGCTGTAAAAAAAAGCGCTAAGGGTCTCGCATCCTTAGCGCTTTTTTGTAATGGCTTTTTACCTGATATAGATCTTCGTTTTAGCTTTTGGGTTTTGGTCTTGGGGCATAAGCAAACACATCAGCATGTATCTGTTTTTCACTGACACCTCGCGCTTCAACAGCATCCACGAGGGCATAAACCATACCTGGTGATCCGCAGACGAATAACAACACATTTTTAGGATCTGTAATACTCTTAGCAACCAGACTAGGCAATGATTGCTCTTCGCCTAGATTATCTGTTTCAGGGCCAGAGATAATCGGGAAAAACTCAAAGTGCTCATTTTGATCAGACCAACTTTTTGCCAAATCCTGCATGTAAAGGTCATCTGCTTCACGGGCACCCCAAAACAAACGCATGGGTTGAGAGATGCCACTGTGAAGTAAATGCTCGACCATACTTTTAATTTGCGCAAAACCTGTACTACCCGCGACAAAATAGATTGCCTGCCCAGCCGCCAGCTCTTCAGCAACAAGGTGGCATTGTCCCATGGCTAAACTCACGTCGATGCTATCTTCATGCTGAAGGTGTGTTAGCAGGGCCTGATTTAGTTCACTTTCAGGCATGGATCGAATATGTAATTCGAGATATTCCGTAGTTTCTGGCGAAGAGGCTATGGAAAAATAAGCACCTTTACCATCAGGAAGAAACAGTTCTAAATACTGACCCGCTTTAAAACTCACACCCTGATTAGCGATCTCTTGATAACTAAGCCGAATACAAAATACATCTCTATTAAGACGCTCGCAGTTTAGTATACGCAGTTGGTATCTAGTCACCCTTCACTCCTGAAATTATCCCAAGGCTATCCCATATTTCATCTACCTTGGTTTTTATATCATCTGACATTTGGATAGGTTCACCCCATTCACGCTGGGTTTCTCCTGGCCATTTGTTGGTTGCATCTAAACCCATCTTAGATCCCAAACCTGAAACAGGTGAGGCAAAATCTAAATAGTCGATAGGCGTATTTTCAATCATTACCGTATCACGAGATGGGTCCATACGTGTCGTCATGGCCCAGATCACATCTTGCCAATCACGCGCATTGACATCATCATCGCAGACAATAACAAACTTAGTGTACATAAATTGTCGCAAGAAAGACCACACACCCAGCATCACACGTTTAGCATGCCCGGGATATTGCTTTTTCATCGTCACGATCGCTAAACGATAAGAGCAACCTTCTGGCGGCAAGTAGAAATCAACAATTTCTGGGAACTGCTTTTGCAAAATAGGGATAAACACTTCATTTAAAGCAACCCCTAGCACGGCTGGCTCATCGGGCGGACGACCCGTATAAGTGCTATGATAGATGGGATCTTTACGATGTGTAATTCGCTCAACAGTAAAAACAGGGAAATGATCCACTTCGTTGTAATAGCCAGTATGATCGCCAAAAGGGCCTTCAGGAGCCGTTTCGTCGGGGTCGATATAACCCTCTAAAATAAACTCTGCACTGGCCGGCACTTGTAGATCGTTACCCATACACTTGATCAATTCCGTTTTACCGCCTCTGAGTAAACCTGCAAAAGCATACTCGGACAAAGTATCGGGAACAGGTGTCACGGCACCCAGAATCGTGGCTGGATCTGCACCAAGCGCAACCGCTACTGGAAAGCGCTCACCAGGATGCTGTTGCTTCCATTCACGGAAATCTAACGCCCCGCCACGATGGGCCAACCAGCGCATAATCAACTTATTACGCCCAATTAACTGTTGGCGGTAGATACCTAAATTTTGACGCGGTTTATTTGGGCCACGCGTGATAACTAAGGGCCAAGTCACTAAAGGACCTGCATCTCCGGGCCAACAAGTCTGAATAGGAATGCGGTAAAGATCAACGTCGTCACCTTCTATCACGACGGCCTGACAAGGTGCCGATTTAACCATCTTAGGCCCCATGTTTAAGACTTGCTTAAACATGGGTAACTTTTCCCAAGCATCTTTCAGGCCTTTGGGTGGCTCTGGCTCTTTAAGCTGCGCCAGCAGTTTACCCACTTCACGAAGGGCGGTAACTGACTCTTCACCCATTCCCAAGGCGACACGCTCTGGCGTACCAAATAGATTGGCCAATACCGGGATGTCATAGCCAACCGGATTTTCAAACAACAAGGCAGGCCCACCCGCTCTGAGGGTACGATCTGCAATTTCTGTCATTTCAAGAACAGGATTGACGGGCTGAGTAATACGTTTTAGCTGACCACGCTTCTCCAACATATCGATGAAGTCACGTAGATCCTTATATTTAGGAGAAGACATATCTAGGTACCGATCTTTGGCGCGCTGCGATCAGCAGGCTAAGTGATAAGGATTAACAGCGAAAACCTACGCTGTTAATCCCTAAATGGATCGCTTACTTACGCTTCATTGACATGAAGAACTCGTCATTGGTCTTAAAGTCTTTTAACTTATCAATGACAAACTCGGTTGCTGCAGCATCTTCCATGGGATCAAGTAATTTACGCAGAATCCAAATACGCTGAAGCTCATCTTCTGTGGTCAGAAGATCTTCACGACGTGTACCCGAGCGACGAATATTTATCGCTGGGAAGACGCGCTTTTCAGCAATACGACGATCCAGATGGACTTCAGCATTACCGGTACCTTTAAACTCTTCATAGATGACTTCATCCATTTTAGAGCCGGTATCCACCAAAGCAGTGGCGATGATGGTTAAACTGCCACCTTCTTCAATATTACGTGCGGCACCAAAGAAGCGTTTTGGACGCTCTAATGCATGCGCATCCACACCACCGGTTAATACTTTACCGGATGATGGAATCACAGTGTTGTAAGCACGCGCTAGACGAGTTATAGAATCGAGCAGAATAACCACATCTTTTTTATGCTCGGTTAAACGCTTGGCTTTTTCCAGAACCATTTCAGCAACTTGCACGTGACGTGATGGCGGCTCATCAAAGGTAGAAGCGACGACTTCACCACGCACGGTACGCTGCATGTCGGTTACTTCTTCTGGACGCTCATCAATCAGCAATACAATTAGATAGCAATCTGGACTGTTGCGGGTAATGCTGTTGGCGATGTTTTGCAACATCAGCGTCTTACCAGCTTTAGGCGGTGATACGATCAAGGCACGCTGCCCTTTACCCATCGGAGAGACCAGATCGATAACACGTGCCGTGATATCTTCGGTACTGCCATTACCGACTTCCATGCGAATACGTGATTGCGCAAACAGAGGCGTCAGGTTTTCAAATAGAATTTTGTTCTTGGCATTTTCAGGGCGATCAAAGTTGATCTCACTGACTTTTAATAAGGCAAAGTAACGCTCGCCATCTTTAGGTGGGCGAATCTTACCTGCAATGGTATCGCCAGTACGCAAGTTAAATCGGCGTATCTGACTGGGTGAAACATAAATATCATCCGGACCAGCGAGGTAAGACGAGTCAGCCGAACGTAAAAAACCGAAGCCATCTTGGAGAATCTCTAGTACACCGTCGCCATAGATGTCTTCACCGCTGACAGCGTGCTTTTTAAGGATGGCAAAAATAACATCCTGCTTTCGCGAACGGGCCATGTTTTGGATGCCCATGGTATTTGCGATTTCCAGCAGGTCTGGAACACTTTTAAGTTTTAATTCTGATAGATTCATAGTTTTTTAGGATGCAGCCAACATTGACTGATAATTGAATGGTAAGCCGGAGGATTGAGTTGGAAAGAACCTCGAAGTAAAAACTTCGAAATAACAAAACGAATATAAAGCGTTTAATGCCTAGTGTCCAGTTTATAAGATCATAAATAGGTCTAAATTGATCTGGAACAAGCTTTAAAAAGGGTGTTAAATCTAACACCCTTACATTTAACACCTACTGATTAAAGATTGGCATCAATAAACGCTGCTAACTGCGACTTAGACAAGGCACCGACTTTAGTCGCTTCGACATTTCCTGCTTTAAATAACATCAGCGTTGGAATGCCACGAATACCAAACTTGGGTGGTGTTTCGTTATTCTCGTCAATATTCAACTTGCAGACTTTCAATTGACCGTCATACTCTTTGGCAATTTCTTCCAAGACAGGAGCGATCATTTTACAAGGCCCACACCACTCTGCCCAATAATCGACGAGCACTGGACCGTCTGCTTTCAATACATCCTCTTCGAAAGAGGCATCGGTCACATTAATTATATTTTCACTCATGTCTCTCGTTCTCCATAGCAGCACATGCTTTGTAATCGTTCTAATAGCTAGATCATAACACCTGCCACCCTAACTTGTGAACTTATCCCGAAAGCTTAGTTGACCAAGTATTTAAACAAATGGGTTCTTCTACACCCATTGGTCTGGCAAAATACAGCACATTAATTGCAGGTGATTGGAGCTTTCATGGAATCTTACGCACAGACGGACCGTTTTGATCAGCCCTCTGAGGGCTCATTACTAGCAGCCATCGACATAGGATCTAATAGCTTTCACATGGTGGTGGCTCGACTGGTCGCTGGCGAACTCAAGCCTTTAGACATTATGTCCGAAAAAGTTCAGCTTGCAGCAGGTTTAGATGAGTCGGGATTATTGTCCGATGAAGCCCAACAACGTGGCCTTGATTGCCTCAGACGCTTTGCTGAACGCCTCAAAGAACTCCCACGCACAGCAATTCGAGCCGTGGCAACCAATGCTATGCGTGAAGCATCCAACCGTGGTGAGTTTATCGAACAAGCTAATGGCATCTTAGGCCTGCCATTGGAAGTTATCTCGGGCTATGAAGAAGCTCGTCTAATCTATTTAGGTGTGGCACACACCCTAGCTGACGATACCGGAAGACGCTTGGTTATCGATATCGGCGGCGGCAGCACCGAGTGCATTATTGGCGAGCGTTTTGAATCTCGCTTACTGGAAAGCTTGCAACTCGGATGCGTCAGTTTCAATGAAGAGTTCTTTCCGAATGGCGAAATCTCTGACAAAGGCTTTCAGCAGGCCAAAATGGCTGCCATGCAGGAACTCTTATCTATTCGTCGCAACTATCGCCGCATGGGCTGGCACAGTTGTGTCGGCTCCTCTGGTACCGCTAAAGCAATCAGTCAATCGTGTGCTGAGCTTGGCTTTTCTTCTGGCAGCATCACAACGGAAAGTTTGAAACAGCTTAAACAATACCTGCTTAAGTTTAAGCATGCTGATGAGATCTCTTTAACATCGATCAAACCAGAGCGAAAAGCTGTACTGACGGCTGGCACCGCGATTATGTGCGCAATTTTTGAGTCACTCGACATCGAAGTGATGGAGTATTCTGATGGCGCCCTGAGAGAAGGCGTGCTTTATGATATGGCAGGCAGACTTCGCCATGAAGATGTCCGCGAGCGGACTATTGGCGCCTTAATGAAGCGTTATCACATCGATAGCCGCCATGCATCAAACGTCGAAGCTTCAGCATTATTTATGCTGGCTCAGGTTAAGGATGGCTGGGGTCTAGCAGACGATGAATTTCACGATATGCTCTGCTGGTCTGCACGCACTCTGGAGATAGGCCTAGATATTTCTCACAACCGCTACCATCGTCACAGTGCTTACCTGCTGCAAAACTGCGACTTACCCGGCTTCAGCAATACTGAGCAGTTATTACTGGCTTTTTTAGCTCGGGCACACCGACGCAAACTGCCAAAAGATGAACTGAAGTTATTACCTGATAACAAGCAGCAACCCTATTTAAGACTGAGCATCTTATTACGCTTAGCGGTCATTCTTCACCGCAGCCGGAGCAAATTACGCACACCTGCTATATCACTACAGGTTGATGGTCAAAAAATTTCTATGAACTTTCCTAGAGACTGGCTGAACCATCATCCACTGACGTTGGCTGATTTAGAAAGTGAGGCAGAGTATTTGAAGAGCGTTGATTACAAGCTGAAATTTAACTAAAAATTCACTGTTGATCTAATAAAGACTTGTTGCGAAGAGACTAAACAAAAAGATATAGAAAAAATAGAGCGCGCTTGTGACGGCGCGCTCTATTGATCTTTATTACAACCTATTAAAGCTGTGGACCTGCTTTAACAATCGTATCGGACACACCACTAAACTTCTGGAAATTTGTCACGAACTGACTGATCAGATTTTTAGCTGCCGCATCGTAAGACGCTTTATCCGCCCAGGTTTCACGAGGATTAAGTAACTTAGCATCAACGCCCGGAACTGATACGGGCACAGCCAAATTAATACCTGGCAACATCTGTGTTTCACAATCTTTCAATGCACCACTTTGAATAGCACTGATAATGGCGCGCGTTGTTGGAATACTGAAACGTTCACCCGTTCCGTAAGAACCACCCGTCCAACCTGTATTAACCAGATAGACACGTGAGCCGTACTCACTGATACGCTTCATGAGAAGATCTGCGTATACGTGTGCTGGACGTGGGAAAAAAGGTGCACCAAAGCAGGTTGAGAAGGTAGATTTAATACCACCACCTGAACCCATTTCAGTTGAACCCACCAATGCGGTGTAACCTGATAGGAAGTGGTAAGCGGCTGCTTCTTTGGTTAACACAGAAACGGGTGGCAACACACCGGTTAAGTCACAAGTTAAGAAGACAATCGAATCTGGCTCTTCACCCATATTCGTCGCAGAGCGCTTATCAACATGTTCTAACGGGTAAGCACAACGACCATTTTCAGTTAAACTGGTATCGTTGTAATCTGCTTTGCGATGTCCATCTAAGGTGACGTTTTCAACGATGGCGCCAAAACGAATCGCATCCCAAATAATAGGCTCATTCTTTTTGCTTAGGTTGATGGTTTTTGCGTAGCAACCACCTTCAATATTGAAGACTACACCTTTACCCCAACCATGCTCATCATCACCGATTAGGTAACGCTCAGGATCCGCGGATAGGGTTGTTTTACCAGTGCCAGACAAGCCGAAGAAAAGCGTGGTTGAGCCATCTTCACCGATGTTTGCCGAGCAGTGCATAGGTAATACATCGTGCTCTGGTAGTAAGAAGTTTTGTACCGAGAACATCGCTTTTTTCATTTCGCCAGCGTAACGCATGCCAGCAATCAGCACTTTACGCTCTGCGAAGTTTAAGATCACACAACCATCGCTGTTAGTGCCATCACGCTCAGGATCACAAACAAAACCCGCAGCATTGATGATTTGCCACTCACCCTTACCTTTGGGGTTATAGGTGTGTGGACGAATAAATAAATTAAGACCAAACAGATTTTGCCAAGCCGTTTGCGTAGTCATTTTAACCGGAAGATAATGGTTAGTATCAGAACCTACATGCACATGAGAGACAAAGCGCTCAACGCCCTCAAGCCAGCTTTCAACTCGCGCCCAAAGCGCATCAAACTTATCAGCATCAAATGGTCGATTCACATTACCCCAGTCAATTTGAGCTGAAGTCGTTTGCTCTTTGACAATGAATCGATCCATCGGTGAACGACCTGTACGCTTACCGGTGGTCACTACCAGCGCACCTGTGTCAGCCAGCACGCCTTCTTGACGCTGCAGCGCACGCTCGATGAGTTCCGCTGGGCTCAAATTCAGATGTGCAATTGTGGCAGTTTCTGTAGTCATTACGCTTTCCCTTGGCTTGTGCCAATCTAATTCTGAAAGTAAATATGCACATTAGCAGTCTACATGATGATATCTAATGCGCTTTGCGTTGTTGGTCTACTGGGTTGCAGAACAATCTATTATTAAAATTAAGGCGGCTATTATTACATAAAAAATCCTTTATGTGGACAACCGCAACTGGCTAAGAATATACCTCCTGACTAAAGTCGGATTGATACATTTTAATGCAATATTGGGTTTTCAGGACTATCTAGATGAGTCATCGACATTATATCTTGCTGATCAAATATATAGACCTCATTGCAAAACTGGCAGTCCACTTTAATAGTTCCACCTTGTTCTTGAACCGCTTGCAGCAACTCATCACGACCGACTAACTGCAAGGCACGCTCACATCGCTCTTTCGAACAATCACAATGAAACTCCAGCGATTGCGGTTCGTAAAGCCTGCAGTTCTCTTCATGAAAGAGCCGATACAGCATCTCTTCATTATCTAACGCTAGCAGTTCATCAACTTTTAATGTTTCTGCCAACAGTCCAATACGATTCCAATCTTCAGTTTTTCCTTGTGCTGCGGGTAACACTTGCAGCAACATACCTGCAGCCCGAGTTCCGTCACATGCCAGTTGAATGCGCGTAGGGAGTTGCTCTGAACGACTGAAATAGTCTTCTAAACAGGCTGCCAAAGATCCGGCTTCCATCGGAACGACACCTTGATATCGCTGCCCCTGAGACGGTTCGATAGTTAAGGCTAATCGACCCGATTGAAAAATATCAGCAAAGCTGTGCGCATCTGGCAAATCACCATCTATTCTTGCAATACCACGAACTTGGTGATGATGACTACATTCAGCCATTAATAGGCGAAGCGCTCCTTCACCCTGTGCTTGAAGAATCAAACGACCATCAAATTTCAGTGTCGAACTCATCAAGGTTACTGCAGCTAACATTTCACCTAAGAGTTGACGCACGATGGGCGGATAGTGATTTCTTTGCATTACCGCTATATAGCTGTCATCCAACCGTGACACCACGCCACGCACGTCGGCATCTTCGAACAGGATTCTCTGGATGGTATCAGCTGAACTCATAAGGACTTTTCCGCATAGATTTTGAAGTTAGACTTTTAGACAAGCATTAATGACTGTTACTATTTGTTCAATTTTACCACAACAGAGAAAGATAACCGCATGACTTTGACACCTCCTGTGTTTGGCACAACCTGGCGCCCAATACCTTTTTTTAGCATGCACCTAATTGCCCTCTTATTAATGTTCAGCTTTATCTCAGGTGCCGGCTTTGAACTTTGGCGACAACTGGATACCCACATTTTTTTCTCTCTTAACGGCACTCTCGCCGAGGGCGGAACTTGGGCATGGCTATGGGCATGGGCAAATACGCGCTATAAGGATATGGCCTTAGCCATCATCATGCTGCTGTTTTTGGTGTTTCCAGGGTTCGGCTTTCAACGAAGTCAATTACAACAAGCCTTGGTCGGCTTTCTTGCCTTGATGATTGTCATGGTTCCCTTAAGATACTTTTTTTACGAATTTTCTAAAAGTTTGGATCTAACCGGACCTAGCCCATCTATCTCTGTTATACCCGCCTATATGCTGACAGAGCTCTTTCCAAATATTTCAGCCAAAGACGCTTCAAGCCGCAGCTTCCCTGGTGATCACGCCACGGTTTTACTCTTGTGGGCAGGTTATTTAGTGATGAATAAACGCTGCATCGGAAGTTTTATGGCGGTGGGGTTAGCGGCATTGATGATATTGCCAAGACTGGTTGGCGGTGCACATTGGTTCAGCGATGTTGCTGTCGGCGGTTTTGCCGTTGCGCTTCCTGTCTTGGCTTGGGCATTTTACTCTCCGATTGTCTACCGCTTAACACTCTGGCTAGAGAAAGGTTTTGTACCCTTATTTACACTGGTGGGGCGTCTCCCCTTGATTGGCAAGCTACCTTTTTTTAAAAGCTAAAAGGATCGTAATCTGTGCAAAAACAGAGTGTGAAACCTATTTTCCGTTAATCCCAACTGCCTTTGATGCGCAGTAATTCGCGGCGACTTTTCTTATCTGGGCGGTGATCTGGCGCACTACCCAGTAATTTACGCTGTGCGGCACGTTCTTCCCTGGCTTTGATACTTTGTTCTGTCTCTTGATAAAGCAAATGAGCTTCTACTGCTCCACGCCGCTGATCAGACAAAGCTAACACTTTGACCGTTTTCTCTTCCAAACCCAGTCTTAGGGTAATTTCAGCGCCGACTTCGACCATTTTGCTGCTTTTGGTTCGAGCGCCGTCGTATTGCACTTTTCCGCCATCAATCATCTGCTTTGCCAGTGCACGAGTTTTATAAAAACGAGCAGCCCAAAGCCATTTATCTAGTCTTATTTTATGATCTGTATGAAAGTAGTGCTGTGTCATGAACGTAGCATCATCCGAAGCTAATCTCCTTTATAATTGTTATCAGTATGAACTCAGTTTGCCTACTTTTAAAGTCATCGAATTCCTAGGTAAACTTTTGCGTAAACTGAATAAGGAAAAACCATACATGATGATCACTCCTGATCAACTGCTCGATCTTAAACAGCTGATCTATAGGGCTGGCGATGCGATCATGTCAATTTATGCTGATCAATCCTTATGGGAAACACAGCAAAAATCCAATGACACACCGGTTACTGCCGCAGACCTAGCTGCGCAAGAGGTACTGATTAAAGGGTTATCTTCATTAACGCCTAACCTGCCAATTTTAAGCGAAGAAGGATTGATGGCCGACTGGCAAATCCGCCAACACTGGTCACGCTATTGGTTGCTTGACCCATTGGATGGAACGAGAGAGTTTTTGCAGCGCAATGGAGAATTCACCGTCAACATTGCCCTGATAGATCAGGGGCGAGCCGCATTGGGCCTTGTTTATGCACCTGCCACTGAAACACTCTACTGGGGCAGTGATGGCACACAGTTAAAGCCAAAAGGAGCATGGAAAACACACCGTCATGGAGAGGCTGAGAAAATTCAAGTCAAACCTAGCTCTTCTGAATGCACGCTACTGACCAGTCGTCGTCACAGTCAACATGAAACCCAAGCTTTGCAACGACTGATTGATGAGGGCATATATACGTCAATGAAGAGCTTATCCATGGGTAGCTCCTTAAAGTTTTGCCACATTGCCGAAGGCAAAGCCGATTTATATCTTCGCTTAGCTCCAACCAGCGAATGGGATACCGCTGCAGCTCAGGTAGTTTTAGAAGCAGCCGGCGGTTGTATTTTAACGCTTCCCGAAGCAATACCGATGCGCTATAACGAAAAAGAGGACATCAACAATCCCAGTTTTATCGCCATGGCTCAGCCTATTCCTGACTGGGTGTCTACTTTAATCGATTAAAACTCCGATCTCTTTCAGTGAAAAACCTTGTTTTTTGCGTCGAGAACCCCAATTAATATTATGATTAGGGTTAAAGAGGTTAATTCGCACACTTTTTGTATCATGATAGATGCAAAATTCGATGCTATTATTTCGTCTCGTTGATCCTAACCCTGTCAAATACTGTCAATAATAAGGTGAGCAGATTATGAGTTTTGAATTACCAGCACTACCCTATGCTAAAGATGCACTGGAACCACACATCTCTGCTGAGACACTTGATTTCCATCACGGCAAACACCACAACACCTATGTCGTTAAGCTGAACGGTTTAGTCCCAGGTACTGAGTTTGAAGGCAAAACACTAGAAGAGATCATCAAAGCAGCGCCAGCAGGTCCTGTATTCAATAATGCTGCTCAAGTGTGGAACCACACTTTCTACTGGCATTGCTTGTCACCCAATGGTGGCGGAGCTCCAACGGGTGCGTTGGCTGATGCGATTAACGCTAAATGGGGTTCTTTCGAGAAATTCCAGGAAGAGTTCAATGATCGCGCTGTGAACAACTTCGCTTCTAGCTGGACTTGGTTAGTTAAAAACGCGGACGGTTCTTTAGAGATCACCAATACCAGCAACGCGGGTACTCCAATGACCAATGGTCAAACCGCAATTCTGACTGTTGATCTTTGGGAACACGCTTACTACATTGATTACCGCAACGTGCGTCCAGACTACCTGAAAGGCTTCTGGTCACTGATCAATTGGGATTTCGCAAACGAAAACTTTGCAGCCTAATCACGATTAAAAAAATGCCGCGCTTTTGAAATGAGCGCGGCATTTTTGTATTTACTTCGTAAAACCCATCAGCTTAATCAATTTTTACACGTGACAAACGCTCTTCAACCAAAGCAGTTCTCTGACGCGTTTGCGCGATAAACATATCCGCAGCATGATAGGCGCCTAGATCGCCACCACCATTTCGGGTAAAGGCTTCGCTGACAGCATTTTGTCGTGTATCTAACCAGCCGTTTTGCTCTTCAATTTCACGAACTCTAGCGCTATCCGGAAGATAATCTAACAATTCATGAAACAGCACATACAACTCAGCATCATATAGATAAGCGATCTGAGTGATTGTTTGTGTCTTTGCTTGTTGATCATTTTGATCTCGCAGTAACGCTTCTAAATAACGAATAGGCTGTGTGTAATTAGGTGCCCAATCTAATGTGGTAATTAAAGGTGGCTGGACCACCGGAGAGGCTACCGGCTGAGTCGGCGCTCTATCTCTGTTTCCCATACCGGGAATCTGCACATTGCTGCAAGCCGTCATTAATGCCATTAAGCCAAGCAGAACAAGCGTTTTTGTTAGGGTTTTCACGGGGCTTTTGTTCATTTTAATCAATCCATTTCTAGCCAGTCTTGGGTCACTCAGTTACAGTAAGAAACGACTCCACATAGGGCCACACATTGTCCAAGATGATGGGCTGCGCTTCTGCATTTGGGTGAAGTCCATCAGACTGCATCAGATTCCAGTCCAGTGCAACATTTTCAAGCAAAAAGGGAACTCTAACCAGATCAAACTGGTCAGCTATCTCTGCATAGAGATTAAAGAAGGATTCGGTATACTGAGGTCCATAGTTAGGAGGTATTCGTATACCGACAATAGCCACTTGAGCGCCATTTTTTTGAATCATTTCGACTAAGGCGGTCAAGTTGGTACGAATTCTGTTAATGGGTAGCCCCCTTAACGCGTCATTAGCGCCCAGCTGTAACAACACATAATCAGGCTGATGACGTTCAAGCAATGCCGGCAGTCGTGTCAAACCACCATCAGTCGTTTCACCACTGACACTGGCATTAATTAGCGTATATTGCTCAGCATCGAGCCGCTGCTCCATCAACGCGACCCAACCCTCTTCAGGCTGGATACCGTAAGCGGCTGATAAGCTATCACCAAAGACTAAAAGGGTGTTGGCATGTAACGATGTTGAGATCATAAATAACACGGAAATGAGATAACGCATGACGCTCCCGACGACTGAAAAAATTCTACTTGAAGCTCAGAATGTCGCAAAATGGTTTACAACACAAGACCAACGACTTGAGCTATTCCACGATTTGAACTTAAAAGTACTTGAAGGTGAGACACTGGCAATTGTAGGACGTTCCGGAGCAGGTAAGTCAACACTACTGAGCTTACTAGCCGGGCTGGATCAACCTAGTGCTGGCAATATATTGTTAGCTGGGCGTTCTCTTGCTGAGATGGATGATGCTACTCGCGCTGAACTACGAGCTAAGCAAATCAGCTTTATCTTTCAATCCTTTCATCTTCTGCCGGAACTGACCGCCTTAGACAACGTCAGACTCGCCCTAGAGATCCAAGACTGTAAAGACGCCATTGCTCAAGCAGACCGTTGGTTAGGTAAAGTTGGCTTAGGTCAACGCACAGATCATTTCCCAGCTCAGCTTTCAGGTGGTGAACAACAACGTGTAGCGATCGCTAGAGCCTTCGCCACTCGCCCTTCTTTACTCTTTGCAGATGAACCAACAGGAAATCTTGATGAAGAAACTGGGCATCAAATCATTGAGCAGCTGTTCGATCTCAATAAGCAAGAAAACACCACGTTGATTTTGATTACCCATGACTCTGAGCTTGCAGCTCGTTGTCAACGCTGTGTTTCACTGCATGCAGGTCAACTGCATGAAAAAGTGTATGAGAGCGCATAATGAAAGGATTTAAGCTCATTGTACTTCGACAGCTCGGCAGTCAATTACGGACAGCCGAATGGCGTGCGCTGTTATTTGCTACCTGGATTGCCATTGCCTTAGCAACATTGCTTGCTTTACTTGGAGACCGACTGGAAAGAGGCTTGCTTCGTGAAAGTGCCGCCATGCTCGGTGCAGATCTTATTCTGAGCAGCCAACGACCGATCAACACCGAACGCATCGAACAAGCTAAAACAAGCGATTTACAAGTTAGTGAAGTGGTGCAGTTTCCTAGCATGATCAATATCGATGAAGAAATGATGTTGGTGTCTGTTCGCGCTGCTACTTCCCCCTACCCACTTCGTGGTGAGATACGAACGCGACCAGAACAACCCCATTCGCAACCACAGGCCGGTGAAGTGTGGGTAGAATCGAGAATTTTATCACAGCTTGAGTTGTCGATTGGTGATCAAATCACCTTGGGTTATAGCGAGTTTAAGGTCACTGCGGAAATGCTGAGTTCACCCGATAGAGGTTCAGGACTTCGCAGCTTTAGCCCACAACTGGTGATGCATCAAGATGATCTAGAAGCCACAGGAATACTTGCACCCGGAAGCCGAGCAGAATTTAGACTATTGATGGCCGGCGATAGCGATAGAGTCGAAGCTCTAGAGCTGGCTTGGCGTGACAACCTTGGTGACGAGGAACGTTTATTTAGCCTGCAAGCAGATCAGCCTATGACTGGAGCCGCATTAGGCAGTGCACTAAGTTATCTAAAGCTGACAGCCTTAATTGCTCTATTATTGTCTGCTTTGACGATCTTTTTAAGTTTACGACGTTTCAGTAATGGTCAGCATAAACGCTGCGCCTTACTACTCAGCCTTGGCTTGAACAGTAAAGATCTGGTTAAACTTTATCTTTATCAACTGATTATTGCATGGCTAGTACTGTCAGTACTGGGAACCTTGACAGGGGTGCTACTTGAGCAGCTGATTCTCAGCTGGTTAAAAGATCTATTACCTGAAGCCTTACCTAGCCCGATTTTATGGCGTTACTTCAGCGGCCCTGCGATGGGTTTTGCGTTATTGATATTACTCGGCTTACCTCCCATTTTACAATTATCTAAAATCTCGGTTGCATCACTTTTCCGTGATGAGATCGTAGGCGGTGATAAACGTGCATTGATGATTCAACTTTTCTGCTTCGGCTTGCTCGCTGCCACACTGCTCGCGTTTTTAGGCGCACCGCTAGCCGCCTTAACACTCCTTATACTTATCTTAGTCGGCGGAGCTGTATTTGGTTGGATCGCGCAAAAGCTATTGAGGTTACTAGCCTATCCTTTAGCTAAAAAGCTACTCTTGGGCCGTCTGTTAACCATGCGTTTGGAGCAGCAAAAACGCTGGCACCGTCTGCAAGCGGGTGTTGTCATTCTGTTAATGACGCTATTGAGCCTAGTGTGGATTAGTCGAACTGATTTACTGGCAGATTGGCAAACGCAGATTCCAGACGATACGCCGAATTATTTTGTTATTAACATTCAGCCTTGGCAGACAGAACCGCTGCAAGATTTTTTAACAGAAAACTCCATCGTTAGCCAACTCTACCCGATGGTCAGAGGCAGGGTAACAACTCTAAACGGAAGCTCTATTCATGCGCAAATGTCGCCTCAGCAACTAGAACACAATACGCTTAATCGAGAATTAAACCTCAGCTGGAGTGATACACCACCGTCACACAACAATGTTATTGCTGGGCGTTGGTGGGTACACGATACCACCGAGGCGGAAATTTCGGTTGAACGAGAGATGGCAGAGATTCTTGGATTAGTGCCCGGTGATATCTTAGGCTTTAATCTTGGCGGTATTGAGGTAGAAGCGCGAATTAGCAATTTGCGTGAAGTGGAATGGACTTCTTTTCAGCCCAACTTTTATGTCATTTTTAATGCCGCCGCCCTAGAACAGATGCCAGCAACCTTTATTACTAGTTTCCGACTAAGTGAAAGCGAACAAGCCTTAGCTTCTCAGTTGGTAAGGGAGTTTCCCTCACTTACCCTGATCGATATAGGTCAACTGTTGCAGCAGATTGCAGGATGGCTAGAAAGATTGGGTGACAGCTCTGCGCTGATACTGGGATTAACGATGCTGTGTGGTGCGTTATTGATGTTACTGACGCTGCATCAAGCTCTGGAGCAGCGGCGTTATGAGAGCGCACTGTTACAAACCCTAGGTGCAACAGCTCAACAGACTCAGAGATTAGATCTGCTTGAGCTGCTGCTACTGGGATTTGTCTGCGGTTTATTGGCGGTCATCACCGCGGAGTTAACCTTAGCGCTGCTTTACCTAAACCTATTAAACCTTCAAGCCAGCTTGCACCCCACGATGTGGATCTTGCTACCGCTGGCATCCACGCTTTTCTTTGTCATCAGTGGCTTCTTACTCAGAAGACGCCTGACACTATCACAGTGTTATCGTTTGCTAAGAAGTGCATAAACTGTAATTACATACCCAAAGAATCTGGTCAGTCACGTGTCAGGGTTTTTACACCCTGGGGCGTGCCCATTAGAATCACATCCGCACCACGATTGGCGAACAAACCATTGGTGACCACCCCTACGATATTATTCAAATGGCGTTCAAACACTTTTGGATCCATGATTTCAACATCATGCAGGTCCAATATGATATTGCCATTATCGGTCACAAAACCCTCTCGATAGATAGGTTGCCCATCCAGCCCAGCTAGTTGACGGCCCACGTAGGAGCGAGCCATCGGAATCACTTCCACCGGTAATGGGAAATTACCCAGAACATCAACCTGCTTGGTTTCATCAACAATACAGATGAAGGTTTTCGCCACCGCTGCAACAATTTTTTCACGTGTTAAGGCACCGCCTCCACCCTTTACCAAGTTAAAACGCGCATCGAATTCGTCAGCGCCGTCAACGTAAAACTCGAGTTGTGAGACGGAGTTAAGGTCAAACACTTCGATATCATGTTGTCGTAACCGAGCAGCCGTCGCTTCAGAACTGGCAACCGCACCGGCAAATTCGTCACGATACTTAGCCAGTGCATCAATAAAACAATTGGCGGTTGAACCGGTTCCAACACCGATGATAGTCTCTCGGTCCAGCTTAGGACGGATCATCTCTGCAGCTGCGATACCGACAGCACGCTTCATTTCATCTTGGTTCATTGCTTTCACCCACATTAAGAACAAACAATTTTTGAATTATACGCTCTAGCGCAGTTAGCTTATAGACGTTAGAGCACATAGCCGATACCATCAGTACCCCGTTCATTATTTACACAGGTTTCAACGGCTTTTGTTATGGCACACAGGTATATCAAAAAAATTCTGGAAGCTCGCGTCTATGACGTTGCTATCGAAACGCCACTGGATGAGGCCCCTGCGCTGTCAGCTCGCCTCGGCAATCGCATTTTACTGAAACGCGAAGACCTACAACCGGTTTTCTCCTTCAAGTTACGCGGTGCTTATAACCGCATGGCACAACTCAGTGACGCTGAAAAAGCAGCCGGTGTTATCACCGCCTCTGCTGGCAATCATGCTCAAGGGGTGGCGATGTCAGCCAAAGCGATGGGCATTAAAGCGACGGTCGTGATGCCAAAGACTACACCCGATATTAAAGTCAGCAGTGTCCGTGCACGTGGCGGCCACGTGGTCCTTCATGGCGATACCTTTGATGAAGCCCAAGCTCATGCTCGTAGGCTCGTTGAAGAGAAAGGCATGACCTATATTCCTCCGTTTGACGATCCCGATGTCATTGCTGGACAAGGCACCATTGCCATGGAACTGCTGCGTCAGCATGGCGGCAATATCGATGCTGTCTTTGTCTGTGTGGGTGGGGGTGGTTTGATTGCTGGTATAGCAGTCTATATCAAATATTTACGTCCAGAAACGCGAATTATCGGTGTTGAACCTGAAGATGCCGCCTGCTTAAAAGCTGCCTTAGAAGCCGGAGAACCCGTCACTCTTCCACAAGTCGGTCTATTTGCCGATGGTGTAGCCGTTGCTCGAGTGGGTGATCATACCTTTGAACTCGCTAAACAATTTGTTGATGAAGTCATTACCGTCACAACCGATGAGATCTGCGCAGCGATCAAAGATATTTTTGATGATACGCGTTCAGTTTGTGAGCCCGCAGGCGCTTTAGGCGTTGCGGGTATCAAAAAATATGTTGAACAAACCCAGGCGAAAAATGAAACCCTCGTGGCTATTGCATCGGGAGCAAACGTTAATTTTGATCGCTTGCGCCATATTGCCGAGCGTACTGAGTTAGGTGAAAAACGTGAAGCCATTATTGCCGCTAAGATTCCGGAGCACCCCGGCAGCTTCAAAAAGTTCTGCAAAGCACTAGGCCAACGAAATATCACCGAATTTAACTATCGCTATGGCAATGACAATGAAGCGATTGTGTTTGCGGGTGTACAAATCAAGCCGAATAATGACGGACGTAAAGAGCTACTGGAAAACCTTCAAAAGCATCAAATCGATGTAGTCGACCTAACCGACAACGAAATGGCAAAAATTCATATTCGCTATATGGTCGGTGGTCATGCGCCAGCGAGTGTCAATAACGAGGTCATTTATCGCTTTGAATTTCCAGAACGTCCCGGTGCATTGATGTTGTTCTTGAATAAAATGGGTGGTCGTTGGAATATCTCAATGTTCCATTATCGAAATCATGGCGCTGCCTATGGCCGTGTTTTACTCGGTATGCAAGTACCGGAAGAGGAACGTCATCTGGTGCATGGCTTCTTAGATGATATTGGTTACAGCTACTCGGAAGAAACCGATAACGAAGCTTATAAGCTATTTTTAGGTTAATAGGGATTTACACCCTATCGGCACACGCACTAAAGAGTGCTTAAATCCATTCAGCGAATGGATAAAAAAGGCGCAACCTGATAATCAAGTTGCGCCTTTATAGTTTTATCAGCCGTTATTAAGCTTTCGCTTTCTGCATCGCAATCTGCCACACCAGAACGACAATACTTAAACCTAGGCCTATCGCATCAGTCATCAAACCACCGGCAATCATTGAGATTGCAGCAACCAACAAAATAGCGCGCTGGACTAGATTTACGCCGCCTTTCAAGAACCAGCCTTGAATCGAGGCCGCCAGCAAGTAGATCCCAATTGAGGCACTAATCACTACGCTGAGTATCTCTGTCCAAGTACCATCCATCAACAGCGCAGGACTGTAGAAGAACATAAAGGGTACGATGAACGCAGCCAGACCAAACTTAAATGAGGTCATTGCTGTTTTCAGTGGATCAGTTCCCGCTATTGCCGCTGCCGCATAACCTGCCAACGCCACTGGCGGTGTAATCGCAGATAACACCGCATAATAGAACACGAAGAAATGTGCCACTAAAGGCGGGATGCCTATCTGTTGTAAACCAGGCGCAACGACCGATGCCGCAACCGCATATGCTGCTGTTGTTGGCATCCCCATGCCTAGCAAAATACTGATACACATGGCGAAGAACAGCGCTAGAATTTGGCTAGTATCTGCGATACCTAGTAGCATAGAAGCGAAGCGAGCGCCCACACCAGTCAGACTGATGACACCAACAATAATACCCGCACAAGCACACACCGCAATTAACGGAATGGCCATCCGCGTACCTAGCGATAGCGCATCAAGGACTTCTCTTACCCCCATACGATAGGGTGTAAACCAAGAGACAACTGCCGCACTGACCATCGCTAAGGTACCCGCACGGATGACGGAATAACCCATAAATAGCGTTGTAATCAGGATAATAATGGGCAAGAACAGATACACCTGCTTAACCATTTTGCTGAATACTGGCAACTGATCACGCGACAAGCCAGACATCCCTTCACGACGGGCTTCAAGATCTACCATCAGGTAGATGGATAAGAAATACAATGCAGCAGGAATCAAAGCAGCAATGGCGATTTCGGTATAAGGAATACCGGTAATTTCCGCCATAATGAAGGCACCCGCACCCATAATTGGCGGTACAATCTGCCCACCCGTTGATGCAGCCGCTTCAATACCACCAGCACTGCGTGGGTGATAACCGACCTTTTTCATTAGTGGAATGGTCAAACTACCCGTCGCCACCACGTTACCAGCCGAAGTGCCGTTAATCATCCCCATTAAACCTGAGGCAAAAACGGCTACTTTAGCAGGCCCCCCTCTTGCGCGACCTGCTGCAGCAAAGGCGAAATTCACAAAGTAATCACCTACTCGTGATGCCTGCAAGAAGGCAGCAAAGGTGATAAACAAAATAATGTAAGTTGAAGATACCGCTGTGGTTGGACCTAAAATACCATTATCGGTATAGATATAGGTAAAGAAGCGTTCCATTGAATAACCACGATGCTCCAAAATACCAGGTAGATATGGACCAGCAAAGGCATAGGCAAGAAAGACGGCCGTGATAACAATTAAGGCCAAGCCTGCCACGCGACGCGTGAGTTCCATAATCAAAATAACGCCGGCTAAAGCAACCAAGAAATCGGTTTGGCTAACCATCGGTGTGCCCGCCGCAAAGCGCCATCTTTGTAACACAAAGATTAAGTAAGCAGCGACGACGACAGCAGCACCCATCAAGACTAGGTCACCCCAGAAAATTCGCTTGTTACCACCCGATTTCCAGATCCAACCTGCCAAGATGGCAACCGATGTTGAGATAGCCAGTGCCCATGCTACCTGAGGCAGTAGCCAAGCAGGTGGCATTTGCCCCATCCATTCACGACTAATCCAAGCAAAGGTGATGCCGGCCGCTGCAAATAGCATTGCTATTGAAACAGGCAGCATTGCAGCCCATTGAATAGCACATAAAGGTTGCGGTTCTTTTTGTCTATCTAGCGTATAGGCCGCAATTAGCGCAAAGCCAACGACTAAACCACCCGCCACGTGAATAATCCGGAAAGTCCAGGTTTCAATAGGTGAGATATTGAGGGCGTATAGATGCAAACCTGTATAAAAAACGCAGGCAAAAAAGATGATCTTGCCGACAACACCTGTTAAGTCACGCTCGTTGTGACCCAAAGGAACATCGGAAACACCTTCCGCACCAATTTTTTCTTCAGCAGCATCAATTGACGCAGGAGTTTTTTCTGTCATGAGAAAGATACCTAGTTTAAGGCATGTATGGCGAAGGTGCTGATCTGTTGATCAGCACCCATGTTACTCAACTAATGTCAGAATTAGTCTTTCATCTCTGCTGGTATTTCAAAACCCTTCTCTTCAAACCAACGTGCTGCACCAGCGTGCCATGGTAGAACATTGTTGTATTTGAAATTTTCAGGAATAGTCTCAGAGGATGCTGCATGGATCTGCATCATGCGATCATGATTTTCCATCACGGTTTTGGTGACACCATAAACCAAGGATTCCGGCATATTTTTATGCGTAATCGCCCAGTTCCACAAAGAGATTGCAGCACGATCCTCAGGCATAGATGAGTAAATAGATGCTGGAATTTCCGCAGCGCTTAGCTCTGGAAACTGCTCAGTGATACGTGCAAAATGCTCTGGCTCATAAGAGAAGATATTAACATCTGCTTGAGCTTCCAACTGGCTAAACGCAGAAATAGGCATACCTGCTGCAAAAGCAAAAGCGTCAATCAAACCGTCCTGTAATTGGCCTGCTTGGTCAGCTGCACCACCATTACGAGTACGAACATTGATACCAAGCTTTTCTAACAGCTGGCTGTGATACATGTCAGCGGTACCACCCGCAGGGCCTACACCGATGGTTTTACCATCCAGATCATCAACTGAATTGATTCCTGAACTTTTTAACGCAATGATTTGCAGCGTGGTTTGGTACATAGGAAAAACAGCACGAAGATCATCATGCGGCATACCGGGTGCTAACTCACTTTCACCATTCAAAGCAGCGATCAATGGTCCGGTTGTCACCATACCAAACGCGTGCTCGCCCATTTGAACCAATGTAGCGTTCTGAACGGGACCACCGGTTACCTCTGCGCCAGCAGAAATACCAAGGGCTTCACCGACTAAGTTTGCCCAACCCGCACCATAAACGTAGTAAACACCACCTTGGCTAGCGGTACCGACAGTGATGCTGCGTGGCCAATCGCTACGATCTTCTGCTGCTTGAACCGCACCGGCGGCCATCGCTAAACCGACACAACCTGCAATTAGGGCTTGTTTGGATAGAATTCTCATTCTTATAGTTCTCCTGATTGTATTACTTGTTTTGAGTTTCTTATGATGTTTACGCGTTAACCTCTTGCGCTGCAGTTAGGATCTAACCGTCAACACAGGAATCAGTGCATTGCGAACCACTCGCTCTGCGGTGGAACCTACTAATACTTTTTCGATACCAGAGCGACCATGGGTGCCCATCACAATCATGTCCGCATTGATCCGTTTGGCTTCATCTAAAATGGCGGTATAACCACTACCTACGTCTATGCTGTGGCTCAGTTCTATTCCTTCGGCCGATTCACCTGAAAAATGCAATTGACAGAAGCTCTCCATATCTTCATTTGCTTGACGCGTCACTTCTCGAATGAAGGTATCAATCACATCTGCAGGTACGCGTTTACGGCGTTTATCGGATAACTCGGTAATGACATGAAACAGATGTAGCTTTGCTCCAGTCAACTTCGCCAAGGTACGGGCATGTGCAACAGCCTTCTCAGCGCCTTCAGAAAAGTCGGTTGCAAAAAGGATTGTTTTATATTGAGCCATTCATTCCACCTAATATTGTTATGTTCTATCGTTGATCACATCATGGGTAAGCCTAGCTCTTAAACAGCAAATTTACAGTCTTACATGCGATCATCAAGATAGGTTTCTACTAAGCACAGGTCATGCCAGTTTCAAAAAACTTAAAGTAAACAATCAACTTGCTTTCTAGTTATTTTCAAACACCATCTATTTGAGTGAATACCCGCCAATCGCTCTAGGGTATAAGGGTGAAAAACCGCCACTTTGCAAAAAGTTCAAAAACCCTATTCAAACAAAGGTTACAGCACTGACACTTTAAGGTATTCTTGAATTTCTTTGAAAAACACACTAGAAATAGATGACAAACCTTTTATCTGGTTAGGCTTACATGTCAATTAAAACTAAAGTAAACGTATCGCTGCTGATCGTGTTCATGGTTGTACTGATCAGCTCCCTCACGGTGATCTATCGAAGCGAAACCTCATTGGTCGCCGATGTCGCCAGAACAACCACCATTGATGCAGCAGACTCCTATTTTGATAGCATTAATATTTTGATGCTAAGTGGTGCCATGGGAAATCGCGGCGAGCTGCAACAACGTATTTTGAGCAATGAGTCGATAGTTGAAGCAAGAATCCTTCGTAGTCCTGAACTCAATTCAGTCTATGGTCCAGGCTCTGAAGACTCAGTGGTTCGAGATGAGTTAGACAGACGCGCCATGAGTGGAGAACGTGTTATTGAGGAATCACGCGATAGTAATGGCCACCGCCTAACTGTGCTGTTACCCATGAAAGCGATACCTAACTACAAAGGCACCAATTGCCTTTTATGCCACCAACATCCAGAGGGAACCGTCATTGGTGCGGTGCGCGTGACCTATTCGTTAGACAAGATGAACGCAACGATTCGCGCCAATATGATCAATGTTGCTCTGGTTGAGCTAGTCTTGTTCATCATCGGTATTTTGGTGATTAGCTATATTCTTAACCGCATTGTCATTCGTCCTATTAATGAGTTTGCCACCACACTTCATGATATTGAAAAGAGCCACAACTTTAGCCTTCGAGTTGACGTAAAGTCAGATGATGAAATAGGCAAAATGTCCGCCGCAATGAATTCACTGCTAGGTAATGTCCATCAAAGCCTTAAACAGGTAAGTAGTACGGTGTTAAAGCTTTCCTCTTCCAGCAACCGTATTAATGATATTGCTAATCAAACAACGCAAGCCGTATTGCATCAGCAAGATCAAACACGCTCGGTAGCCTCTGCGGTCGAACAGATGGAAGCCTCTACCCGCAGTGTTTCCAGTAGCTCGAATCAAAGTGTTGAAGCGTCTGATTTAGCTTTGCGTGAGAGTGATGAAGGCACTAAAGTTACCGCACATGCTATTCAAGCGATCGAGAAGCTGCGTAAGGATATTGATGAGGCCTCTGGCGTTATTCAGAAACTGGATGATCAGGCTCAGAACGTTAGCACCGTGCTTGAGGTCATTAAAAACATTGCCGAACAAACTAACCTATTGGCGCTGAACGCCGCGATTGAGGCTGCACGTGCCGGTGAACAAGGTCGCGGTTTTGCAGTGGTGGCTGATGAAGTTCGCACTCTTGCTAGTCGAACGCAGGCTTCAACCGAAGAGATCTATAAAATTATTGATAGCCTGCAGGTCGATGCTAAAAATGCCGTCGATGTAATGCAAAGTTCGCTGGAGAGCGCTGGCAAAGGCGTTGAGCAAGTTCAAAACACCTCTAAGGCGCTGAATACCATCGCTGCAGAGATTCGTCGTATTAATAACATGAATCATGAAGTCGCTAACGCGGTGAATGAACAAAGCATCGTCGCCAGTAATATCGAGCGTAATATTATGGCCATCAATGATAGTTCTGAGGACAGTTCAGTGCATGCACAGCATTTAAGCCAAGTCTCCAGTGAGCTAACGTCACTGGCTCACGAATTGGAAACTATGCTACAACGCTTTAAATTATAATGATTTAGCATAAATGCTTTTCAATACAAACAAAGGGCTGGTCATCGACCAGCCCTTTGTTCTTGTTTATGCTACTTATACTGACTCTTATCTAACCCATACTTACGCATTTTGTCATACAGGGTTTTACGAGGAAGCCCTAGGGATTCCAGAGTATCTTTAATCGAACCACCATGACGACCTAACTCAGTATGGATCAACATTTTTTCAAAGCGCTCCACCTGCTCAGGCAATGTCATACCTAATCCCGCTCCCGTTAACGTAATGGGGCGATTATCAAAGTCAAAGGTACAGCTCTCGCCCAGCAACACATAACGCTCGGCAAGGTTTCTAAGCTCTCGAACATTTCCCGGCCAATCATGCAGCATCAAACTGTGCATTCGTTCAGCCGGCAAGGGCATGACTTCACGACCATACTGATTTGAGGCAATCAGGGCAAAGTGCTGAAACAGTAGCGGAATATCTTCACGCCTTTCGCGCAACGGAGGAATATCAACGCGGAGAACATTTAAACGATAATAAAGATCTTCTCTAAAACCACCTTGTTCACACAACGCCAATAGATCAACCTTGGTGGCGGCAATAACACGCAAATTAAGATCTATGGTTTTGTTAGAACCGAGTCGCTCAATACTGCGCTCTTCTAGCACTCGCAATAGTCTTATCTGCAAGGACATCGGCATACTTTCGATTTCATCAAGAAACAAGGTACCGCCATTAGCATATTCAAACTTACCAATGCGTTGATTTCTTGCATCGGTAAAGGCACCGGCCTCATGCCCAAACAGCTCGCTTTCTATCAGCGCCTCTGGCACAGCACCGCAATTAATAGCAACAAAGTTTTTATCCCGTCGCTGACTATGCTCGTGGATAAAACGCGCTAACAGATCTTTACCGCAACCTGTCTCTGCCATCACCAAAATATCTGCTGCGGTATCTGCAATGGCTGCCATTAAACGACGCAATTGTTGAATTTGAGCAGACTTACCAATGATTTTTGGGCCAGGTGCTGACTGAGCTTCTAATTCAAAACGGAGTTGACGGTTTTCTAGGGTCAAACGACGCTTTTCGAGTGCTCGCCTCACCACATCGAGCAGCAATTCAGAGGCAAAGGGTTTTTCAATAAAATCATAGGCCCCCTGACGAATCGCATTCACTGCCATGGAGATATCACCATGCCCGGTGATTAAAATAACGGGAAGATCGGGGTCTTTAGCATGGATCGATCGCATTAACTCCAATCCATCCATACCTGGCATATTAATATCGGTGATGATGACTCCCGGCCATGCTTCATGGATGCGACCCAACACACCCTCAGCACTGCTCATGAGCTCCACATCATGCCCAGCCAGTTCCAGAGTTTGCCCTGCAGCTAAGCGGATATGCTTTTCATCATCAATCAGAAGAACTGGACACACACCCTGCTGGTCTGTCATTACCTTTCCCAAATACCTTATTGGCCTTGATCAACAAGAACCGTGTGTTGCTGAGTTTGATTGATTGCACAGGGTAATCGAACGCAAAACTCTGCACCACCCTGGTGATGATTTTGAACGGTCAATTCTCCATAAAAAGATTCAATGATACGTTGTGATATCGGCAACCCTAAACCAATGCCCTGCCCGGAGCTTTTGGTGGTGTAGAAAGGTTCAAAAACGCGCTCTGGATCGATCACTCCCGGACCATTATCTCTGACAAAAATATCAGTTACGACCTCTGTAGAGTGAGTGGTCACGGCAATAACTTTATCTTGCTGATCAGATACCGCCTGTAGAGCATTGGTCAGTAGATTGACAAAAACCTGCTCTAAACGCAGTCTATCTGCCATAACCCACACCTGATCAACTCCTTCAGGCCAACTGACTTTGACCTGTTCTTTTTCGAAACGTCCATACATGACAGACATCACACCATCGCGTATCTGTTTTAAGGAGACAGGCTCAATACAGTTAGTACTCTTTCGAGAAAACTCTTTCAGAGGATGAATGATTTTTGCCATTCTTTCCGTCAGCCCACTGATCTCCATCAGATTATTGCTGACAGGCTCTAGCTTTCCACGCTCAAGAAACGCCAAACCGTTGTCAGCATAATTACGAATTGCCGTGAGAGGTTGATTCAATTCGTGATTGATACCTGCAGACAACTGCCCAAGCACTGCTAACTTAGCCGTTTGAATCAACTCATTTTGGGTATTGCGATGCTGGGTCATCTCTTCCATTAAGCGCGCATTGATTTGTACTAAATCTTTGGTACGTTCTTGAACCCGATACTCTAACGCCTCAGTGGCATCACGAAGTTTCTGCTCGTACTGTTTACGCTCTGTAATGTCGTGGATGGTTAGCATAAACAGTTTTTCACCCGCGACAGACATGCGCCCTAAGGTCAGCTCTACTGGAAAAGACTGTCGATTTTTGCGCAATGCGTCTGCTTCGATAGTCAATTCCGCCGTATCCGTGGTTTCATCCATAATATAGCGCCAGCAGAGTGTTCTAGCGGCTTCTGAAAAAAGTGGACTGAGATACTGCCCGCGCAACTCATCAGCAGTCACACCAAACAGCTTTTCTGCGGTAGGATTCATATAGCGAACGGTACCCGCCTCATCTAAGGTAATCAGTCCGGCATGGGTATGATCGATAATGGCACGTATTCGCGCTTCGCTCTCTTCAAGCGCTTTATGCTCTCGAAGTTGAAAGTCACGCTGCTGAAGCTTTAAGCGATAGCGAACGCGAAGCACCCAAATGAGCAGCATCAGGGCAATATAGATAAAGGCGACCTGTACCATGGCCGCCAAGACTTTTTGATCGACCACTTTCATGTTAGAAAGCATCGATACATTCAGCCCAGCATTTTCGATCGACTGTGTCATCAATAGATACTGCTGCTGGTTTCGATTATCGCCCTCTGCATCGGAATCTATGGCGGGTTTCATCGTCACCAATTCAACGCCTGCCATCAAGGGTTCACGCAGCGTGATATCTAAGGAGACCAGCGGGTTATCACCATAGCGCAAACTTTCTTGCACACGGCGCTGATCCTCTACCGAAAGCGGCGTTAAGCTTCTAAACTTCCAATCTGGACGCGTAGAGATAAAGATAACATCGTCATTATCCGTCACTAAAATATCTTGTAACGGATCATTCCAATGGTCTTCCACATCATTCAAATCGATTTTAACAACGATCACACCGACAACTTCATTGTTACTGTAAACCGGATAGCTAAAGAAATAACCGCGCTGCTGTGACGTTGTCCCTAACGCAAAATAACTGCCAGCACCACCCGCAACGGCATCGATAAAGTAAGGACGAAAGCTAAAATTCCCACCGATAAAGGAACGTTCCATCGACCAATTACTGGCGGCAACCGTTAAGCCTTCTCTGTTCATCAAGTAGGTATCTGAGGCACCGATAATATCGTTTACCTCTTCTAAGAACAGATTCAAACGTAGCTTATTCTCCTCGGTATCGGGATGCGGAAGGATACTCAGCAGATCAGGGTGAGTGGAGAGAAGCTTAGGAAGATCCTTAAAACGATCAAGCTTTTGCTGTACCGTAATGATGTATCGATTTAGGTCAGCTTCGGTTTTATGCTGCAATTCTTGAAGTGCTTGATGACGACTAATCGCAGCCGTTTGCATCATCAGCACGACAAAAAGCACCAACACACTGAGTCCAATGAGCAGTCTAGAAAAGCGACTAGTTGTTGCTATCTGAGAATAGGGTTTCATCACGGTGTCCAGAAATGCACTTGCAAAACTTAGGTAGAGCTTAGCTCTATCGTTATAATAGTGTCGAGTTTAGCGCTTAATCGCTATCGATATCACTAGTAAGTTTAAATTGCCCATTGAAAAGCAGTTTCACACAACAAGGTAACGCCTATGTTAAAACGTACAAAAATCGTTGCCACGCTTGGCCCCTCAACTGACGCTGAAGGAATTCTTGAGCGTTTACTCAAAGCGGGTGCAAATGTTTTTAGATTAAACTTTTCGCATGGTACCAGTAGCGACCATCGCAAGCGTGTTGAACGCGTTAGGGAAGCGTCACGGAAAACGGGCATACCTGTTGCTCTGATGGCAGATTTGCAAGGTCCTAAAATTCGCATCGCTCGATTTCTGCATCAGAAGATTACCCTAGCTCCCGGTGATCTCTTCACTTTAGATGCCACTATGGACCCCGCAGCAGGAACAAATGCTTGCGTTGGTATAGATTACAAAGCGCTTCCCGATGACTGCAAACCAACAGATCAGTTGCTCTTAGATGACGGTCGAATTCAACTCGAAGTTCTCAGTATCGATGGTTCTAAAATTCACACCAAAGTCATCATTGGTGGCATTCTATCCAATAATAAAGGGATTAATCGTTTAGGTGGGGGCCTATCTGTCGATGCCCTAACTGATAAAGATCGATTCGATATCAAGTTTGCCGCAGAGATAGATTTTGATTATGTTGCCGTTTCCTTTCCACGCAGCGCTGAAGATCTGATCGAAGCGAGACGACTGTTAGATGAAAGCCAAAGTCGTGCTGAAATTATTGCCAAAGTCGAACGCGCTGAAACGGTCGTAGATCACCAAACATTAGATTCCATTATTTTAGCTGCAGACGGAGTGATGGTTGCCCGAGGGGATCTGGGGGTAGAAATTGGTGATGCGGAGTTAATTGGGGTACAAAAACACCTGATACGACGTGCGCGCGAGTTAAACCGCTTTGTTATTACCGCCACGCAGATGATGGAAACGATGATTCACAACCCTATGCCAACACGAGCCGAGGTATTTGATGTCGCCAATGCGATTTTAGATGGTACCGATGCGGTGATGTTGTCAGCAGAAACGGCTGCCGGTGACTATCCCGTTGAAGTTGTCCAGGCCATGACTCGTATCTGTCAAGGTGCCGAAAAACAACAACTGGTTGCACCTGTACCCACTTCGCCCACTAAAATTTGCGAGCGCATTGATCAAGCGATTGCACGATCGGCGATGTATACCGCTAATGGCTTAAATGGTGTTCGCGCCATCGTTTGTTTAACCGAATCGGGATCGACACCCTTGTGGATGTCGCGGATTCGCTCGGGATTACCTATCTATGCGTTGACTCGTAATAGCCGAACTCTAAGACGTATGGCACTTTATCGCGGCGTACAGCCCATCTTTTTTGATGTGACTGCTTTGGATAAAGATCGGATTAATGATGCGATATTGGCAGGATTAAAAGCAGACGGTCGTGTTACTTGCGGTGACATCGTACTCCTCACCCGAGGCAGCTTAATCGGTGCGCATGGTCAAACCAATTTAATGCAAATTCTTCAGGTTCAATAACGAATTTAAGGATTATTATGAATCTTGCTCCACAGCTCGCAAGTCGACTGAAACTTCCAATAGCACAAGTCAGTGCAACGTTAAAACTGATTGAGGAAGGCTCAACAATTCCCTTTATTGCCCGTTATCGCAAGGAAGCAACGGGAGGGTTAGATGATACCCAGCTTCGAGAACTCGCTGAGCAACTGGAATACTGTACCGCACTAGAAGAGCGCCGCAGCACGATTCTGGATCAGATTCGTAGCCAAGATAAGCTGACACCCGAACTTGAAAAAGCACTTAACGATGCTGATAGCAAAGCGCGCTTAGAAGATCTTTACCTGCCTTACAAACCCAAACGCCGGAATAAAGCACAAGAGGCAAGAGAAGCTGGCTTAGCGGGACTTGCAGAACAGGTCTTAAAACAACCTCGTATTGCGCCTGAATCCTTTGCACCGCCCTATGTTGATCCAGCTAGAGGCGTTGATTCGATAGAAACCGCTTTAGAAGGTTGCAGGCACATCTTGTTAGAACAACTGACAGAACACCCTGACCTGATAGGTTTATTAAGACAGAAACTTTGGCAACAGGGGTTGCTAGAAGTCAGTGCGGCAAAGGGCAAAACAGACCCTGACAGTAAATTTCGTGACTATTATGCCTTTTCAGAAACGCTATCCAAGATTCCATCACACCGCACGTTAGCGATATTACGTGGTAAACAATTGGGTGAGCTTAGCTATAAAGTCAACCTACCGGAGGACCAAGCTGATCAGCCGCTGCAAGCTATCGCTCGCTACAATCAGCTGCGCTTACCCGAATGTTCTTCTTGGCTATTGCACACCATCGAGCAAAGCTGGAAAACCAAGCTTGCTCCGATGCTAGAAAATGAATTGTTACGCCAACTACGCCAGCAGGCAGAAGTCGCTGCCATTGATGTGTTTGCACGTAATCTGAAAGACCTACTGCTTTCTGCACCAGCGGGTGCCCATGTGACGCTCGGGTTAGATCCCGGCTTACGTACCGGTGTCAAAGCAGCAATCGTTGATACAACCGGTCAAGTACTGGCTACCGCCACACTTTATCCTCACCCTCCGCAACGCCAAGAGGAAGCAGCGTCAAAGCAGTTGGCTGAGCTTATTAAGCGGCATAAGGTAACGCTGATTGCTATCGGCAATGGTACCGCATCTCGCGAAACACAACGCTGGGTACAAAACCTGCTTCGTGCCGCTGAGTTCAAACAGGTCGCCTGTATGTTAGTTAGCGAAGCAGGTGCATCCGTTTATTCCGCATCGGCGTTAGCCGCGGAAGAATTTCCTAACCTTGATGTCACTTTGCGGGGTGCAGTGTCCATCGCCAGACGTTTACAGGATCCTTTAGCTGAGTTGGTAAAAATCGATCCTCAAGCTATTGGCGTCGGTCAGTATCAACATGATGTCGACCAAAAAGCGCTCGCAACTAAACTGGATGCCGTGGTCGAAGACTGCGTTAACCATGTTGGCGTCGATTTAAATACCGCATCACCGGCACTCTTGACTCGTGTGGCCGGTTTAAACACCACGCTGGCGAATAACATTATTAAAAGTCGCGAAGAATTAGGGCGTTTTGCGGATCGAAAACAACTCTTAAAAGTGCCGCGTTTAGGGCCAAAAGCTTTCGAACAATGTGCCGGATTTTTACGTATTCGTGAGGGCAAAGAGCCTCTTGATAATACCGCTGTCCATCCAGAGTCCTATCCACTGGTGCGAAAAATAGCGTCATTAGCTGATATGAGCATATCCCAGCTGCTTAAATCGCCGGAAACCTTGCGTAAGATTCCAGCTGAATCTTTGCATGAATATGGCACTTATACGCTGAAAGATGTGCTTAACGAACTGGAAAAACCGGGACGTGATCCACGACCCGAATTTCGCTCGGTAAACTATGATGAGCGTGTCGAATCCATTGATGATTTACAAATCGGCATGCGACTAGAAGGCGTTGTCACCAACATTACCAACTTCGGTGCTTTTGTTGATTTAGGGGTACATCAAGACGGCTTAGTGCACATCTCTCAAATGGCAGATAGCTTTGTGAAAGACCCTCATAGTATTGTCAGCACGGGTCAAATTGTCTCGGTCAGCGTGATAGAAGTGGACAGCAAACGCCGAAGAATTGCACTGAGTATGAAAAAAACCGAATGATGGCTCTTGTCTGAGCCACTTTCTGCCCCCATCATGCATATAATGACGATATTTCGACCATAAATACAATTCACGATCTTGATTAGGGGATCGTTGCAATAGGGAATAACACCTTGCCAGCCACCCTCGAATACAACCTAAATCAACTGTTACGTGACGGTAGCAGCCATCTTCTCACCCAGTTACAGCATGGCATTGAGAAAGAGGGCTTGCGCGTTAACGCTTCGGGTCGTCTAGCTCAAACTGAACACCCGAAAGGCTTGGGGTCAGCACTTACACACAGTGAAATTACCACCGACTATTCTGAAGCCTTGCTTGAATTTATCACGCCTGTTTTCCAAGATAATCGTGAAATGCTGAATCATCTTAATGACTTGCATCGTTTCAGCTACGAAATGCTAAATGATGAATTGATCTGGTGTGCCAGTATGCCTTGCGATATCAGTGGCGAAGATGAGATCCCGATTGCCTATTATGGTAAAAGTAATGTGGGTCGTATGAAGCATGTCTATCGCGTAGGTTTGCAGAATCGCTATGGCAAAATGATGCAGACTATCGCAGGCATTCATTACAACTTCTCATTACCAGAGCAACTATGGCCAGCCTATCAGCGTATCTGTAACGATAGCGGCACGATGCAGAATTTTCGCTCCGCCAGTTATTTCCGCATGATTCGAAACTTCCGCCGTTTCAGCTGGTTATTACTTTATCTGTTTGGCGCATCACCTGCGCTCAGCAAAAGCTTTATGGGCAATAAACAGCATAATCTTGATACTTTGGCAGAAGACACCCTGTTTCAACCCTGGGCCACCTCATTAAGAATGAGCGATCTAGGCTACTCTAATAAAGTTCAGTCTTCGTTGAATATCTGTTTTAACCGTCTAAATACCTACACCAACTCCTTGTTAATGGCGATACGGACACCCCATCCTAGCTATGAAAAACTTGGCGTAAAAGTGGATGGCGAATACCACCAGCTGAATGCCAATATTCTGCAAATCGAGAATGAATACTATAGTGATATACGCCCTAAACGCGTCACTGAATCGGGCGAAAAGCCTATTCATGCGTTATTGAGCCGAGGTGTTCAGTATATCGAAGTACGTAATACGGATATCAATCCTCTGCTGCCCACCGGTATCAGTATCGAGCAAAGTAACTTTTTGGATGCTTTCTTAGTCACCTGCTTGTTCTGTAATGACGCTGAACTGAGTGATTTAGAGTGCAACTTGATTGCTGAAAATCATCAACGCATTGTCACCCGTGGCCGCGAACCCGGTCTAACGCTCTTAAGCGATGAGGGTGAACAAAGCCGTGAAAGCTTGGGCATGGCGATTCTGGATCAGATTGAACGGACTGCCAGTGTGTTGGATGAAGCACATAACACCCAACGTTACACTGCCTCTGTCGCCTTGCAGCGAGAAAAGATCAAACACCCTGAACTTACGCCTTCAGCTCAGGTTCTGGAATCTTTGCGTGACAGTGGTGGCAGTTACCAGCAATGGGTAACACAACTCAGTCAGCAGCATAAAAACACCTTACTCTCTGAGCCACTAGAAGCGGGTCTGAAAGCGCGCTTAATTACCGAGGCACAAACCTCATTGCTAGAGCAAGCCAGCATCGAAGCGGCTGATACCCTCAGTTTCGATGCCTTTCTTGATCAATATAATAAATCGTAAACGGTTTATTGAATCACTAAACTGGTAAAGAACAGGTCATCTACCTGAGGATGACCTGTCTCTTTCACCATCGCTTCTTGCACAATTTGTAACGCTCTTTGAGCCAACACTGTCTGAGCTTCTACCGTTGCCAAATCTGCTTCTTTTTGTGACTTAAACAGAAAAATCAAATCATTACGTATCTGAGCCTTGTGTTTTTCAAGATCAATGCGATTACCACCCTCGGCAATATGCAGGGTGACATCCGCTTTCAAAAAGCGTAAAGGACCTGACTGGACTTCGCCAAAATTAGTGACGAACGCTTCAAGCTCCACATAAGGATTGCTTAGAGCTTGCCCCCAACTAAGCGGCGCTATCAGTAAAGCCACCATCCATAAAAACCGTTTTATCGCCATGTTTCGCTCTCCTTGGATAAATTTTTAAAACTCATTGTCATACCAAATCAGACAAGTGTGTGTTTGTTAGGTTGCCGCAGCCTAGGTCTAAGATTACTATGGTACTTAATTAAGCAGTTCGATAAGCTATTTAATTTTAAGGGCTGATTATCATAGATACCACAGATGATATATCTCGCCAACCGTTTGCGTTTGAATAGGAGAAATTTAGCCATGTTGGAAAAATGTCGCAATGCCCGTGAACGTTGGGGTGGCGTGAGTCAAATTATCGACCACTGGCTGGAACAGCGCCAACAGCTGATCAGCGCGTTTATCAACCTTCCAGATGCAGAAGTGGGTGAGTCACTGAATGCCAAAATCGATAACTTCTGTTCTGTGCTGATTGATTACATCTCATCTGGGCACTTCGAGGTCTATGAGCAGCTACTTAATGAAGGTAGAGAGTTTAAAGATGGTAGCGTTGAAAAAGCACAAATGCTGTTACCTCTGATTCAGCCTACCACTGATTTTGCTCTAGACTTTAATGATGCTTGTAATGGTTTTAGCAAACCAACATTACGTGAGTTAAGAGACTTCTCAAACCAACTGTCACACTTAGGTGAGTCTTTGGAAGAGCGCTTCTCTATAGAAGATCAGTTAATAGAAATTTTACATAACGCCCACAGCGAACAAGCACAAGCAATGGCATGAAACGTCTAGCGATCCTGCTGAGCTTACTCCTGATTCTGGTAGGATGTGACTCAGCTAAGTCACCCGAAAACAACTACCCTCTGACAGCCAGAGGTAGCTTCGGTGCATCACTCTCTGACGATGGTCGCTTTGCTGTCATAGGTTCGTTTGAGATGGGTGGCCATTTCTGGGATTTACAGCGTCAAGAGCGCTTATATGATTGGAATCACGTTCAAGGTGGTTTTTCAGATTTGATCTCTAGCGCATTTTCTCCTGAAGGTAATTTTGTAGTCACAGCAACTGCAACAGATTTGGTGTTGTGGCAAACCCTCGATGGCCAGCCTATTTGGTTCTGGAGTAGTCCTGGTGAAATACTCGACATGGCATTGTCTCGTAATGGTGACTATGCCCTTCTTGGTTTAGCTAATCATACTGCCGTGTATTTTGATGTGAAAAATGGCGGCGTACGCCGCACCTTACGCCATCCTGCCAGAGTCCGAAGTGTTGCCTTAAGTGCCGATGGACGCTTCGCCCTAACCGGTGCGGACGACTATATTGCTCGTTTTTGGGATCTTCAAAATGAGACGGTCATTAGCGAGCTAGCTTTTGATAATATCGTTAATCGTGTAGCGTTAAGTGCAGATGGACAACTTGCCTTTAGCGCAGCAACACTGAGTAGTGCTCGAATTTGGAACGGGCAAACGGGTGAAATACTGCATTCCTTAAGTGGTGATGAAACCTTCATTACTCGTCGTCTAAGTCACATTTCTGCACGCTTCTCCCCTGATGGCAGCCAACTCCTAACGGGAACCGCTTCGGGACAAGTGATGCTGTGGAATACACAAACAGGACGCTTAGAGAATAACTGGCGACTGGCGCAACGTGGCCGAACCGGACCGGTTCAAACAGGCGCTAATGCAGTGGGTTTTTCAAGGGCAGGTGGTTTTGTTGCGATAGGTTCGAATGGACTGTTAAACGAACTACGATAATTTTTAACCTTATCTTCACGCTGAGTGACAGTTGAGATAAATGGTCCAAATAGCAAAACGCCTTAGGCTGAATTCACGTGCGTATGTGAATAAAATCTAAGGCGTTCGTTAAGCGAAGCGCTATTAATTCATCTCAGGGTTGATTTCAAGCAACTCGACTTCAAACACTAAGGTTTCGTTAGGGCCTATCGCATTACCCATACCATTCGGGCCATAGGCCAAATCAGAAGGAATCACTAAACGTGCTTTTTCACCCACTTGCATCAACTGAAGACCTTCCGTCCAACCCGGAATAACACCGCTTAGTGGGAAAGAGATCGGCTCACCACGAGAGTAGGAGCTGTCAAACTCAGTACCATCGATCAAATGACCACGGTAGTGAACTTTAACCACATCGGTGGCAACAGGTGATGCACCTTCGCCTGCTTCTAGCTGTTCATACTGCAAACCAGAATCGGTTGTTGTTACGCCCGCTTTAGCAGAGTTATCAGTTAGATAAGCTTGACCTAAGTTTAGGTTTTCTTCAGCCTGTGCTGCAAAAGCTGCACGCTGTGCTTCCATTTGATTTTGTTGAAACGCCTGCATGGTCGCCATTATATCTTCAGGCGTCATCAATGCATCTTGATTACCATAAACGGTATCGATACCTAAGCGAAAAGCTTCTGTGTCGAGCGTTTGGAAATCATGGATCAGAATATTCTCACCTATCATCACACCAAGACTGTAGCTCAGTTTGGCTGCATCGGTGTCTAAGGTTTGTGCCTGCACGCTTTGGGCTAAGCTGACGCTGCCAGCTAACATAGCGGCCAGTGCAATTTTTTTCATAAAGTATTCCTATATTGATGTGTGTAACACGTTCACCTGTTCGGCTTAGTTAACTATTTAACGCCAAAGTTCACTGAATAGGCAAGATTAGCTCAAAAGATCAACCAAAGACCGGCAGCAATGTTGACAGGCATCATGATTTTTGATTTTTACAGAACTAACATAGGCTGACATATTCATTAACGCAAGTGATGAGAAATCCTGCTGCTCAAGCTTAGGTGTTTTTAAAGACGCTTCCCAAAGCTGTGCAATATCAACTCGCTCCATTTCCAACTCTGTTTGCTTCATCGACTCATAACATGTTAACAACTCTGGATCTGACTCTTTTCGCTCACGCAACCAGTAACGTAATGTTCGTACCGGCTTTAATAACGGATCTCGCCACTGCTGATCAATATGAAGATAAGCCGAAGGATCATATTGTTGTTGCTGATGCGCCAGCCAAATACAAAGTAACAAACTGTTTACCTGCAACCCTAATGCCTGTGCTTGTAAGCACACATTTTCAACACCCGAATGCGAATAAACTGCTGATACATAGTGCCAAAGTGGATTGTCTAACTGCATTTTGTGATAAAATCCCGCCATGATTCAGATCTCACAGCTTAGCATACAACGCGGAACAACTCGTCTACTCGATCATGCCGATTTAACCCTCCACTCAGGTTGGAAAGTTGGCATCATCGGCAGCAATGGCGTGGGCAAATCCAGCCTATTTCAGTTGTTACTCCGCGAACTTCAACCCGATACCGGTGAGCTTAAACTGCCCGAGTCAGCCATCATTTCTCATATGGCTCAGGAAGTCTCTGCTACCTCCAAACTGGCGCTAGAGTTTTTGCTCGATGGTGACAAAGAGCTCCGTAGCATTCAGGCAGCACTTGTTGAAGCGGAAGCAGCGCATAACGCCGGAAGAACGGGAGAGTTACATGCTGAATTGGAGCGCATCGATGGTTATCGTGCCGAAGCCAGAGCCCACCAACTCCTCAACGGACTTGGCTTCAAAGTCGGTGATGCAGAAAAGCCCGTCGCGTCTTTTTCAGGTGGTTGGCGAATTCGTCTTAATCTAGCCAGAGCTTTAATGTGTCGCTCTGATATTTTGTTATTGGACGAACCCACCAACCACTTGGACTTAGACGCCACCCTTTGGTTAGAGCAGTGGCTAAAAAGCTATGCTGGCACCTTATTACTGATCTCTCATGATCGCGACTTCTTGGATAATGTCGTCGGCCACATCGTGCACATGTCGGCTGAACAATTGACGCTATACAAGGGTAACTATACCGCCTTTGAGCGGGCAAAAGCTGAACGCCTGTCGCAGCAACAAGCAGCATTCGAAAAACAACAAGAGCGTATCGAGCAGATCGAGAGCTTTGTCAGACGTTTTCGGGCGAAAGCCTCTAAGGCCAAACAAGCGCAAAGTCGTCTAAAAGAACTTGAGCGGATGGAGCAGCTTTCTCCTGCCCATATCGATAGCCCATTTACCTTTAGCTTTGCTAACAGCGATAAAACATCATCACCACTGCTGGCTCTTCAGCATACTGAATTAGGCTATAACGGCAGCTGTATTCTGAAGGAACTGTCGCTGACCTTGACGCCAGGTGAACGTATTGGCTTACTTGGCCCTAATGGAGCAGGTAAATCGACGCTCATCAAAACCCTGATGGGAGACCTTGAACCCTTAACCGGAGAGCGAGTCTGTGGCGAGCATTTGCGTATTGGCTACTTCGCTCAGCATCAATTAGAAGCCCTCGATCCTGAAGCATCACCCTTTTTACACTTACAGCGCATCAATCCCAAAGCTACGGATCAATCCATACGTGACTTCTTAGGAAGCTTTGACTTCTTTGGTGATAAAGCGCTAACACCCGTTGCACGCTTTTCCGGCGGTGAAAAAGCTCGCGTTGCCCTATCACTGATTGCATGGCAACGGCCAAACCTACTGTTAATGGACGAGCCTACTAACCATTTAGACTTGGAAGTCTGCCACGCACTCACACTGGCACTGCAAGCGTTCGAAGGCACCTTAATTCTTGTTTCGCATGATCGACACCTATTACGTAACACCGTTGATAGCTTTTTGTTGGTTGCAGAAGGAGAGGTCAAATCGTTTGATGGTGATCTGGATGATTATCAACAGTGGTTAGGTCAATATCGCCGTCAAGAAACCGCAAACCAATCGACAAGTGCTCGAGGAACTGGTGAGCGATCACTTAGCGCTAATGAAAAGAAAGAGCTGAAGCGCCAGCAAGCAGAGAAGCGAGCAGCGTTACGTCCGTTAAGGCAGCAAGTTGAGAAGTTAGAACAGAAAGTAGCCGAGCTGAGTTCAAGTCTGTCTCAAATTGAAACTCAGTTAGCCGATGCAAATCTGTACACTGCTGAGCAAAAAGATAGCTTAAAAAAATTGCTACAACAGCAAACTGACCATAAACAAACTTTGGATCAGGTTGAGATCGAGTGGATGGAACAGCTAGAGGCACTAGAAAGCAAAGAAGCGGAGCTATCTGCCTCTGATGATATCAGCTAGCTATCCCTAATTAAGAACTTCGTGCCCCGAAGATGCTTACCAACTCTTTTAACTTATCTTGATTCTGTAAGAAAGACTCAACCGCTTTATTTTTACTCTCCATAGTCAAACCAATAGCGGCAAGTTCTTGCTCTGAAACAGGTTCAATCGGTCCATCACAATAACCCAACTCGCGCAAAACGCGATTAGTGATTTGAACAAACTTAGCATATTCTGCATGAGGACCATCGTAGTTAACGTCATTCTGCTGACGAACTCCGACGCACACTTCTTCTGGCAGCGACCAACTCTCTAATAACCACGCACCAATTTGCTCTCGAGTCAGCCTCAAGACTTGCTGTTCGATCAAGGTATAGGGTAAGTGAGGGTTAGCTTCAATATACCGGGATAGTGTAGAGAACTGTGCTGGGAATAGATGTGCTAATAACAAATAGCCGAAGTTATGTAGTAAACCCGATAAATAAATCAGTCCAGGCTTTGGACGGTTTTCACTTTTTGAAGCGCGTACTAACTGATCTGCAAACACGGCTGAAGAGACTGATTGCAACCAGAAGGGTGTTCCACCACGAGGCGTATTATCAGGCATACTCATCACCTGCCCCATCGCTACCCCCAAAGCTAAGTTAAGCACTAGATCAAAGCCAAGCACACGAATCACTGCATCTTCAATCGACTCTACCTTACCGGGTGCCGCATAATAGGGTGATGCAGCCCAACTCATCACCTGAGCACCGACAGGAGCATCCACTTTTACAATCTTTAGTAGCTCTTCAACCTCTGCGTCTGGATCGCTACGTAGCATGATCAACTTACGCGTAGTTTGGCTGAAACCAGGTAAACTTAGGGTATCTTCTAGTCGTTGGCGAACACGGAGGGCAGAGAAACGCTCTAGCGCCTGAGTAATGGCTTCGACATCGCTCTGCATTGTCACTTTTTCGTAGATGAGTTCGGAGGTTAAGCTTAAGGAACCAACATACTGAGCATTCTTAAGCCGATCGTCTTGGATAGAGAAACGAAGCCCGGTGTATGGCTCCCAGACTTCTGATTTAGAAACATTTACATCAGAATCCAAGATCAGAGGCATATTCATCAATTGCTCTTGACCCTTTGCCGTTTTCAATCCCTCTTGAGCAAAGAAACGTTGCGAGTCACTACCACTGACCGGTTGCAATTGACGCCCAGTGAGTCGCCAAAGTGCAGCTAAATTAAGAAGCGCATGTGCCGGCAGGACTACTAATGCCTTTCCCTGCTGGTCGTGTACCAGTGCGATTCTGACCACATTTTTTTCCATTTGACCTAATGGTCTTGCGCCGACAGACAATTTACTACCCCTCTAGATTGTAATAAGCTGCTTTCATACAGCTAAGTGTAACAGAAGCTTACAAAAACCAAACTAAATCAATCTAACTGATCGTGTCTACTAGGGACGGATGATTTTTAAAACGGCGCGTAAACGTCTCAGCTTTTTAATCACCGCCGCTAAATGCACTCGATTATTGACAGCAAGATCCATCTGCACCTTATAAATTTGTCCTTCATGCTCACCGCTATCAATCTTTAGAAGATTGGCTCCAGCCTCTGTCACTGCCGACGCTAGATTGGCAATAATGCCACGCTGAGACTCTACTTCTAGCATTAACACCACAGGATACTCATCCTTGTCACTACCAGACCACTCAAGATAGATACAGCGCTCTGGATCATCGCGCATTGCACCGAGGTTTCCACAATCTGTACGATGAACAACCATTCCTTTACCGGCACTGATATATCCGACGATGGCATCTCCAGGTATGGGATGACAGCAGCGAGCATATTGCAACACCACACCTTCAACACCCTTAATCGCTATAGGCTTACCTTTCGATTTGGTTGGAGTGTCTTCTTCAGTCGTGTCAGGTTTTAAGCGTCTGGCCACAACATAGGCCATACGATTACCCATGCCGATATCTTCTAACAGATCTTGCAATGATTTAAGCTCTGCCTCTTTTAAAAGCTCGCCCAATTTTTCTGGATCGACATACTCCAAACTGGTGCCATAGTTGCTCAAGAACTGATTCAACAGGCGTCGACCTAACTCAACTGATTCATGGCGTTGCTGATTTTTCAAAAAGTGTCGAATACTTGAACGCGCTTTACCGGTAACAACAAAGTTCAGCCAAGCCATATTAGGCTGAGCACGAGGCGTGGTAATAATTTCAACGGTTTGACCACTCTCTAAAGGTTGCGACAAGGGGGCTAAGCGTCGATCGATGCGGCAAGATACGCAGGAGTTGCCTACATCGGTATGCACTGCATAAGCAAAGTCGATTGGAGTGGCGCCCTTGGGAAGCTCTAAAATACGACCTTTGGGGGTGAACACATAGACTTCATCGGGGAAAAGGTCTTTTTTAACATGCTCGATAAACTCCATCGAGTCACCGGCACGTTCTTGCATTTCCAGCAAGCCTTTCACCCATTTACGAGCACGATTATAAGAGCCGACAGCACTGTCTGAATCACCATAAACCTTATAGTGACTGTGCTCGGCAATACCTTGACTGGCAACGGCATCCATCTCACGGGTACGTATTTGTACCTCGATGGTAATATCTTTAGCGCCAAATAGATCGGTGTGCAAAGATTGATAACCATTGGCTTTGGGTATGGCAATATAGTCTTTAAAACGACCTGGCACTGGTTTGTACAAATTGTGTACCACACCGAGCACACGATAACAGTCATCAACACTTTCGGTGACGACGCGAAAAGCAAATACATCCATGATGTCGACAAAGGCTTTTCGTTGAGTTTTCATCTTCTTATAGATGCTATAGAGGTGTTTTTCTCTACCGGTAACTGAGCCTTGTAGACCTTCCATTTTTAAGCGGTTATCAATCGCTTTTTCGATGCTGCTAATCACATCTTTACGTTGCCCTCGCGCCTTGACGACGGCGCGACGAATATATTTAGCGCGCATAGGATGGTAGGCTTGGAAAGCCAGATCTTCTAGCTCCACTTGAAGATCTCGCATCCCCAATCTTGCCGCGACTGGCGCATAAATATCCAAGGTTTCGCGAGCGATACGTCGCTGCTTTTCAGGCGGCATCGCACCTAGGGTACGCATATTGTGAAGACGATCAGACAGTTTGACGATAATGACACGAATATCTTCTGCCATCGCCAGAACCATTTTTTGAAAGTTCTCGGCCTGTGCCTCTGCTCGGGTTTCAAATTCAAGATGAGTTAGCTTGGATACGCCATCCACTATATCAGCAACGGATTGACCAAATTGCTCTGAAATACCCTGATAATTGATCTCGGTATCTTCAATAACGTCATGCAACATTGCCGAGATTAAACTCGGATGATCCATATGCATGTTGGCGAGGATAGATGCGACTGCTAGAGGATGCGTGACGTAAGGCTCGCCACTTTTTCGACGTTGCCCGTCATGAGCTTGTTCAGCATAAAAATAAGCTCTACGCACCAAATTGATCTGGTCCGGTTCGAGATATTCAGTTAATCGCTGAGAAAGGTCATCTATGGTCGGCATCATCACTCCTGTTGAGCTAGTTGGATTTAACCACTCCACTGCTCATTTGTGATGATGCCGCATTCGAAAGACAATTGGAAGAATCAGAAGTCGTCTGCATCCAGTAGAACGGAACGATCGATGAAGCCAGCGCTAATTTCGCGTAATGCAACAACGGTTGGCTTGTCATTTTCCCATTCAACCTTGGGATCTTTGCCACCTATCGCTAACTGGCGAGCACGTTTTGATGCAACCATTACCAGTTCAAAACGATTTTCAAGATTATCAAGACAGTCTTCTACAGTTACTCGAGCCATACCAACCTCAGAATGTGGGGCAAAAAAGGAGAAATAGTTTACAAAATGATCAGTTTTACGACAAGAGTTCTGTTAGCAAACCCTCATGACGAAGTTGCTGGGCTTCTTGTCTAAGACGCCTAGCCAGAAACAGGCTGTGCAACTCAGCAACCGCCTGATCAAAATCATCGTTGATTATAACATAATCGAACTCAGGATAGTGGCTCATTTCATCAACCGCTTTGGACATTCGCAGCGCGATGACAGATTCATCATCTTGTCCACGCCCTTGCAGGCGCTTTTCAAGCACTTGGCGACTCGGTGGCAAAATAAATACGGATATGACACCTTTCATTAGACGGCGAACTTGTTGAGCACCCTGCCAGTCAATTTCCAGAATCACATCAACGCCCTGAGCTAACTGTTCTTTAACCCAGATCTGAGAAGTGCCATATTTGTTTTCAAATACTTCAGCAAACTCCAGAAAAGCACCTTCTCCGATCATTTGATCAAAAGCAGCATGGGAAACAAAGTTATAGTCTTGCCCGTCTTGTTCACCGGGACGAGGGAGACGAGTGGTATGAGAAACCGACACTCGGATACCTTCATCGAGTTTGAGCAAGGCTTTAACCAAGCTAGTTTTACCTGCTCCCGAAGGTGCGGAGACAATAAAAAGTGTTCCTGGCGTGTTCATACCGTTATCCTGAATGAAATTGTCATTAAAAATAATTTCCGACCGGTGTATTTTGTTGGTTATGATCCATAAGATCAAACTAGATAATAGGCTATTGTAAGGCTACTCTTTAAGCTGTTCGAAAACAAACTCAGCCTGAGCTGCAAACCCTGCTGCTAGGATATAATAATTTCATGAGGAATCCACATGAAGAAGACACTTCGTGCCGTTACACTTGGTACTGCCATTTCTATGATTATGATAGCCAGCGCAAATGCTCAAACTCTACGCTGGGCAAGTGCAGGTGACTCACTCACCTTTGATCCACACTCACAAAACCACGGACAAACTCACGCAGTCGCACACCAAATTTACAATCCGTTAATCTACTTAGATTTAGACTCAGAAATGCAGCCAGGCTTGGCGGTTTCCTGGGAAGTGACTGACGACCCCAGTGTCTGGGAATTCAAGCTGCGTGAAGGCGTGACCTTCCATGATGGCACTCCGTTTACTGCAGATGATGTGGTTTTCTCTTTCCAACGCGCACAACACCCTAATTCGGATATGCGTACGCTGATCAGTTCGGTTAAAGAAGTGCGTGCCGTCGATCCCCTAACGGTTCATATTGAAACGAATGGACCCACACCACTCCTTCCCAACAACCTAACTAACTTGTTCATCATGAGTAAAGTTTGGGCAGAAGCCAATAACGTCTTAACTCCTCAAGACTACTCTGCAGGTGAAGAAAACTTTGCTGTCAGAAATGCGAACGGTACGGGGCCTTTCCGCTTGGTCAGTCGTGACCCAGACGTCCGCACTGAGATGGTTCGTAACGACGAATATTGGGGCATGGGCGAGTTCCCAATGGAAATCAGCCGCATAGTACTCACGCCGATTCAATCAGCAGCTACACGAGCTGCGGCGATGCTATCAGGCGAAATTGACTTTCTACAGGATGTGCCTGTTCAGGATATCAATCGTTTAAATAACTCAGCGAATATTACCATGCTATCTGCACCTGAAAACCGTACCATTTTCTTTGGTATGGATCAGGGCCGGGAAGAACTTCGCACATCAGATGTCAAAGGGGCCAATCCTTTTGCGGATATTCGTGTCCGTGAAGCAATGAATATCGCCATCAATCGCGATGCTATTCAGCAAGTAGTGATGCGTGGCCAATCCGTTCCAGCAGGAATGATTGCACCGTCCTTCGTGAATGGCTGGACAGCTGAACTGGATACCGTTCCTGAAACCAATGTTAACCGTGCTAAAGAACTCCTGACTGAAGCAGGTTATGCCAATGGATTTACGGTAACACTGACTTGTACCAATGATCGTTATGTCAATGATGAAGCTATCTGTCAGGCAGTGACCGGCATGTTAGGGCAAGCGGGTATCAACGTCCGCTTAGATGCACGTGCGAATAGCATACACTTTGCTGAACTTCAGCAGGGCGAGCTCGACTTCTTCATCCTTGGCTGGGCGGTTCCACCCCTAGATTCACACTATGTATTTGATTTCCTTTTGGAAACTAAAACCCCAGATACCGGTGCTTGGAACTTCACTGGCTGGTCAAATGAAGAGTTTGATAGCTTATCGCGTGCACTACCGACTGAAACAGACCTAGATGAGCGTAATGCAAAAATCGCTCGCGCATGGGAAATTGTGCAGGATGAAATCGTTTACTTACCGGTTCATCATCAGGTACTTAACTGGGCCGTCCGTCAGGATATCGACTTTGCTGTGCAGTCCCAGAACCAGCCTATGCTGAAGTACTTATCCTTCAAGTAAACTTAATAACCTCCGCCTTAATCAAGGCGGAGGTCATCCGTTTCAGATGAGCACAGCATTATGATTGCCATGTTAATACGCCGCTTGATTCAAGCGGTTTTAGTGATGTTGGTCGTTGCCTTCATCTCTTTTAGTTTATTTCAGTTTGTTGGCGACCCCATTAATAATATGGTCGGCCAAGAAGCAAGCCAACAGGATCGTGCTGAATTACGAGAGCGATTAGGCTTAAATGATCCCATCCCAATTCAATTCTTTCGTTTTGTAGGTAATGCAGTAAAAGGCGAATTTGGTATCTCTTATCGCATGGCAAGACCTGTCTCAGAAGTGATCGCAGAGCGCTTACCCGCCACGCTTGAACTGGCCTTAATTTCTGGCGTTCTCGCGATTAGCTTGGGGATTGGCCTTGGCGTTTACACTGCACTGAGAAGAGATGGATGGCTTAGTCACTTTATAATGTCCTCTTCTTTAATTGGCGTGTCCTTACCCACTTTTTTAATCGGTATCCTGCTGATCTACCTTTTTTCAGTGGAGTTACAATGGCTGCCATCCTTTGGCAGAGGTGAAACCGTCCAGATTACAGAAAACTGGAGTACGGGACTCTTAACCGTATCCGGCTGGAAATCTTTAATATTACCAGCGATTACCTTGGGCCTGTTCCAACTGACGTTATTGATGCGCTTAGTTCGTGCTGAAATGCTGGAAGTGCTTCGCACCGATTACATCAAATTCGCTCGTGCTCGCGGTATTAAACAACGCTCGATTCATTTCCATCATGCGTTAAAGAACACCTTACTGCCAGTTATCACCATTGCTGGATTACAACTAGGCTCCATTATCGCCTTTGCGATTATTACTGAAACCGTCTTTCAGTGGCCCGGCGTAGGCTTACTCTTTATCAATGCCATACGCTTTGTCGATATCCCGTTTATGTCTGCTTATTTACTCTTAATTGCACTGGTATTTGTGGTGATCAACCTTATCGTGGATCTGTTGTATTTTGCGGTTGATCCGCGCTTACGTGCGACTAAGCGAAGTGCTGGTCGTTAGTGTTAGCGTGCTTTTATCAAGAATTATTGTTAGCAAGTGATTAGTTAACAGCATATGAGAGACCTTTATGACTGACCAAACGACACACTCAACACCTCCTGCTGAAAGTGGTGTGTTTCGTCGCTTTTTAGATAGCGATCTATTTTACGATTTTAGTCGCCGACCCATTATCATTCTGTCTGCTCTCCTGACGGTGGTAATTATTCTGGCTGCAGCCTTCGCACCTTGGATTGCACCTCATACACCGTTTGACCCAGCATCCCTGAATTTAATGGACGGCTTTACGCCACCAATGGAACCAAACGCCTTTACCGGCAATGTTTACTGGATGGGCACCGATAGCCAGGGCCGATATATTTTCTCAGCGATTCTTTACGGAGCTCGTATTTCCCTACTAGTCGGCTTTGCAGCAGTCGCCTTTGCGGCTATTTTAGGTATCACACTGGGATTGATTGCTGGTTACAAAGGTGGCTGGATAGATACCGTTATTATGCGTATTGCCGATGTACAACTGAGCTTCCCCGCTATTTTAGTTGCTTTGCTCATTTTCGGTATTTCCAAAAGCTTGATACCCAACGAAATGCAAGAACAAGCCGCCATTTATGTACTGATTCTATCCATCGGCCTAAGCGACTGGGTGCAATATGCTCGAACAGTTCGCAGCTCAACCCTAGCGGAAAAAAATAAAGAGTATGTACAAGCGGCACGCTTATTTGGCGTTTCTTCCTTACGTATTCTGGCACGCCATATTCTTCCTAACGTGATGGGACCCGTATTAGTTATCGGCACCATAGGCCTCGCCCTAGCCATTATTTTAGAATCGACCCTTTCCTTCTTGGGAGTTGGCGTTCCATCAACTCAACCAAGCTTAGGTACACTGATTCGAGTGGGTAATGAATTTCTATTTTCTGGCGAATGGTGGATTACCTTGTTTCCTGGCTTCACGTTGTTAATTTTAGCATTGTCAGTCAACCTGCTAGGTGACTGGTTACGCGATGCTCTCAACCCAAGGTTACGCTAATATGACTCAAGCACTGCTCTCAGTCAGGGACCTTGTTGTCGAGTTCCCAAAACGTAAAACGCGTCTAACAGCGCTTGATAAAGTTTCATTCGATATACATCCTGGTGAGATACTCGGCATGGTGGGTGAATCAGGCGCCGGTAAGTCATTAACGGGCGCGGCTATTATTGGTTTGCTGGAACCACCTGGGCATATTGCTTCTGGCGAAATATGGCTTAAAGATCAGCGTATCGATCAATTACCCTATGATCAGATGCGTCGCTTACGCGGTAAACGTATCGCGATGATTTTTCAAGACCCTTTAACCTCGCTTAATCCAATCTTAACCATTGCCAATCAGCTCATTGAAACCATTCAAACTCATCTGCCTTTAAATGATAAAGAAGCACGTGCACGTGCTATTCAACTACTGGATGAAGTCGGTATCCCAGCGGCCAGTAAGCGCATTGATGATTATCCACACCAATTCTCTGGCGGTATGCGCCAGCGCGTGGTCATCGCCTTAGCCTTGGCAGGGGAGCCAGAGCTTATCATTGCAGATGAACCAACCACCGCTTTAGATGTATCAGTTCAAGCACAGATCATTGATGTATTAAAACGTATGTGCCACGTGCATAAAACCGCTGTCATGCTGGTTACTCATGACATGGGTGTCATTGCCGAAGCCTGTGATCGTGTTGCCGTGATGTACGCAGGTCGGATTGCAGAAATTGGCGAAGTGCGACAGATCGTTAAACAGCCCCAGCATCCTTACACTCAAGGATTAATGGGTTCCATCCCATCCATCACCGAGCGTGTTGAACGACTGACACAGATTCCCGGAAGTATGCCGCGTTTAGATGCCATACCCACAGGCTGTGCCTTCAATCCTCGCTGTACTCAAAAAATTGATCGTTGCACAGAAGACAGACCCGACTTGATTGCTACCGATCAAGGTCAGGTATCCTGTTGGCTTTATGAGGGAGATAAGCCATGACTCAGCAAGTATTACTTGAAGTCAACGAGCTGTCCTGTCACTTCGATGTGTCAAAGCCTTGGCTGAACCGTATGATCGAGCGTGAGCCACAGCGTTTTTTAACCGCCGTCGATCAGGTTTCATTCAGCGTTAATCGTGGCGAAACCTTTGCTTTAGTCGGTGAGTCTGGCTCTGGAAAATCAACTATTGCAAAGTTAATTGTGGATTTAATTCATCCTTCATCAGGTGATATCCGTTTTGATGGTCAGTCGTTACCGAACACTCGTGGCGAGGCCTTCAAAACACTCAGAAGACGAATCCAGATGATCTTCCAAGATCCCTTTGCCAGTCTGAACCCACGTTGGCGGGTAGGTGATATTATTGCTGAACCTATCCATGCCTTTGGGTTAGCAAAAAGCCAGGTTGAAGTGACTAGGACAGTTGAAGAACTATTGGATAAAGTCGGTCTTGCTGGTCGAGATAGGCACAAATACCCTCATGAGTTCTCAGGCGGTCAACGTCAACGAATTGCCATCGCCAGAGCGTTATCAGCTCAACCCGACTTTTTGGTATGTGATGAGCCGACTTCTGCCCTCGATGTATCCGTTCAAGCTCAAATACTTAATTTGATGCGGGATCTGCAAGATGAGTTTGGACTTACTTACCTGTTTATCAGCCACGATCTATCGGTCGTTAAACACATGGCAGATCGTATAGGCGTATTATATTTAGGTTCTATGGTTGAAAATTCGCCCAGTGATCAATTATTTAAGCAACCAGCACATCCTTATACGCGGATGCTGCTGGATGCCATTCCTGATCACGAGATGAGCGGTCGTCGACGTAAGCAAGTGACTGGAGAGATACCCAGCCCCATCGATCCCCCATCAGGCTGTACCTTTCACCCACGCTGCGAATTCGCGAATGCCAAGTGCAAACAGCAACGCCCAGCCGTTCACGAAACACAAGGTAGTTTAGTTTCTTGTTGGGCGTCAGAAGAGGGCCGAATTGCAACGATTACGGGATAAAAATCATTGACGATCATTAAAATCAAATAGAATGAACAGCATCACTAAATACAATAGAGAATTTAAGTTTGATGAGTCAGAGGAGATGTTAAATTGCAGTTGGCTCATTTATTTGCTCTATGCTGGCCTAATCTTAGAACATTAGGCTGGACCCTAACTTGGCTGCGACCCACTGCATCCAAATTTACCTTAAAGCCTAACCGACCTTGGTTATTATGTAAGCAGAACATACCACCGATGCGACAGTCTTCATTCCATTCATCAATAGTTAGCACAGGCATTCCATATAGCTGTGCATAAAAGTCATTAATCTGTCTGACATTATAGTGACCGAAAAAAATCACCTGACATAAACTTACGTATTCTAATAACTGCGCATCATCAATCCACTGACTATCGATATGATAATCACCTACCGTTAGGTCGGTGTTAAGTAAAAAGTCTGCATGCTTTGTTTCACCAACAATGCATAACTGAAGATCCTTTTTACTATCAGGCCAACGACTGAAATGAATGATGCCTAAAATAAGCTCAGCAACTTCTTGGCTTGGGTAATCATCAGCATGATTGGCTGTGGCAAGCGTACTGAATGACAACATGACAAACATCACGCAGCCCATCGCGAAACTGAACGAAAAACGACTAAGTTCAAACAATTGATTTAAATACTCTGTTGAATATTAAAAGATAATCTAATATAAGCATACTAGTTTAGATTACATAATATGCCAAACTTACTTCCGTAAAAGTATCGGGTAATAACGCAATTAAAGGGCTAACTTTACTTCAGTCAGACAGCCAGAGGGGTCTTGCTTTGATATCACTATCAACGCCTAGAGGTCTTCTTCTTTGCTGATATCTTCTGATTTTTAAGGGGTGCACGAGTAAAGGGCTGTTTAATTTTACTTGCCTCTTCAGTACCACTCGAATCCGCAATCATCGCCTGTATCAAAGACATCTCCTGATGATCCAACAAGCGCCACTGGCCAGATTTAAGATGACCTAGGCTAATATTCATAATGCGAATTCGCTTTAATCGTGTAACTTCGTAACCTAAGTACTCCGTCATTCGACGAATCTGTCGATTCAAGCCCTGAGTTAGAATGATGTTAAAGCTGTTAGCCGACAGTTGGCGCACCTTACAAGGCAGTGTCACCGTGTCAAGAATGGGAACGCCAGCAGCCATTCGCTTAATAAAGTCCGGACCAAAAGGACGATCCACCGTCACCACATATTCTTTTTCATGCGCATTTCCCGCTCGTAAAATACGATTGACGATATCGCCATCGTTGGTCAAAAGGATTAGACCTTCTGAAGGCTTGTCCAACCGACCTATAGGGAAAATACGCCCTTTTTTGTAGTTAACGGCCTTTACAATATTATCAGGCACTTGTGAATCGGTTGTACTGGTAATGCCTACAGGTTTGTTATAAGCGATGTAAACAGGCACAGGTTTTGTTTTTAATGGCTTACCACGTACTTTAATATGATCATCAGCAGTCACCTGAACGCCTAAATCAGCAACACGCCCATTCACCGTCACTAAGCCATCTTCGATCAGTCGATCAGCTTCACGACGAGAACAGATACCCGTCTCACTGATAAACTTATTGAGTCGTTTAGTATTATTGCTGGTTGTCATCGTAAAGCCTAATAACTATGAATAAAAAACCACTATTGTGCCTGCTTAGGGGTTTTCATTCTATATTTTGAATCTGTTCCCTCATCTGCTCAATCAGAACTTTTAGATCAATTGCTGCTTGGGTAGAAAATAAAGATATCGATTTTGAAGATAGGGTATTCGCTTCGCGATTCAATTCCTGCATTAAAAAGTCCAAACGTCTGCCTATGGGTTCATTTTGCTCTAAAATCCGCTCAACTTCGCCGATATGAACCTCTAGCCTATCTAGCTCCTCTTCTACATCAGCCTTTTGGATTAATAAGGCCGTTTCTTGTTCAATGCGAGCAGGATCTGCTTCTGTGACTAAACGCTGTATACGTTCTTTCAACAATGTTTCTTGTCGCTTAAGTATTTGTGGCAACTCTTTGCGCAATTCTTCCAGTATCTTAGCTATGGCATCAATTCGCTGTTGAATAATTTCATTAAGCTTTTCGCCTTCACGCAAACGACCTTCCGATAAGTGTTGAAGCGCTTTAGTAAAGCTTTCTATCAGTTGAGAATCGGTGGCTTTATTAGTTTCTTGCTGTGTAAGAACGCCCGGCCAACGGAGAAGATCCACAGGGGAAAGAGCTGTTGAGGTTGGCATATGACTTTCTACTTGAGAAATCGCTGCAAGAAGTGATTCTACCAATACATGATCAACACATAATGACGCATTAGATTGGCCATCATTCAATCGTAACGACACTTCTACTTTACCACGCGTCAGTTGTTGACGAAGAAGTTCTCGAAGCTGAGATTCTAAACAACGATAGTTCTCTGGTAGACGGAAATGCATTTCTAAATAACGACTATTAACAGAGCGAATCTCCCATTTCACTTCAGTTTCACCTAGATTTGTATTTAGAGCTGCAAAAGCCGTCATGCTTCGTGTCATCTTGAGTCAATCTCGATTAAAATTAGCGTTGATCACATATTAACAGTCTTGTTAAAGCGACTCCACGATGACAAGACAAGCAAGGGGACACAATGAGTAACAGTCTATCGGATCAACTAAAGGGTCTTGGTTTAAACAAAATACGTCCGGGTGGCCGTCAACCAGATCAGTTACGTGAAATCAAAATGACACGTAATTATACCCGTCACGCAGAAGGCTCTGTTCTTGTTGAGTTCGGTGATACCAAAGTACTCTGTACCGCAAGTGTTGAACGTGGAGTTCCCAGATTTCTGCGAGGGTCTGGATCAGGCTGGGTAACAGCGGAATATGGCATGCTACCGAGAGCGACTAATACTCGAAATGATCGCGAAGCCAGTCGAGGTAAACAATCGGGACGCACAATAGAAATTCAGCGTCTAATCGGCCGTTCATTACGTGCTGCGATTGACTTAAAAAAACTAGGGGAAAATACGATCACAATCGATTGTGATGTTATTCAGGCGGATGGTGGTACACGTACAGCTGCCATTAGTGGTGCTTGTGTTGCTCTAGCTGATGCCATTGATTACTTGCGTAAGGATAAAAATGGTGCCGTAAAGGGCAATCCCTTTAAGCAACTTATTGCAGCGGTATCCGTTGGAATCTGCAAAGGTGAGCCTGTTCTTGATCTCAATTATGAAGAAGACTCTGTTGCAGAAACTGACATGAACGTTGTGATGACTGAGGCGGGGGGGTTTATTGAGGTTCAAGGTACGGCTGAAGCTGCACCCTATACTCAAGAAGAGTTGAATGCGATGTTAGATTTAGCCCGTAAGGGAATCGCCGAGATTCAACAAATACAGCGTGATGCATTAAAGGCTTAATTATTTGCTTTTTTTCTAACTGAATCCACAAACAAAAAGGAGCGTCATTTATGCTCCTTTTTTGTCTATAAACGGCAACTCTATAGCTTACATATCTAAATCGTAATCAATGATTAACGGTGCATGATCAGAGAAACGCTGATCTTTATAAATGGATGCTGCTTTGATCGACTTCCTCAAATTAGGTGTCGTGATTTGATAATCTAATCGGGCACCCTCATTTAACTTCCAAGCACGATTGTAGTCAGGCCACCAAGTATATTGACGGTCTGCTTTGTTCACCTGACGGAAGGCGTCAACATAGCCTAAATCACCAAACATTTCTTCAATCCAGATCCGCTCTTCAGCTAAAAAACCTGATACACGCTGATTAACGTACCAATTGCTTAAATCTACGGGTTTGTGAGCTATGTTAAGGGTCCCGGTGAAGATAAAGTCACGACGCTTTCGCAAGGTCTTCTTCAGGTGGCCCATAAAGAGATCAAGGTATTCCATTTTGGCCATCTGTTCTTGGTCACTTTTTAGACCTGAAGGAATAGTCAGGGAAGATATACTGAACTTATCAAAATCAGCTTGGATGAAACGACCATTGAAGTCGCACTGTTCAAATCCTAGACCCGTCATTATTGCTTTGGGTACATGTCGTGTATATATAGCTACGCCGCTAAAGCCGTCTTCAAACGCATCAAAGAAATAGGAATGGTAACCTTCTGGATGATAACGATCAGCATCAAGCTGATATTCTTTAGCTCTAAGGCTTTGAAGACACACTACGTCAGCATCTTGCTGGATCATCCAGTCAAAAAATCCTTTATCAGCGGCTTGCTCAATACCTTGGGTATTGAATGAGATCACGCGCATATTTGGGCAGCTCCATTGAGCAAAAACAGTTTTATTGGTATTTAGTTTTAAATTGTAACGAGATCAGCAACAAAAGGAAATTTAAAACGCTTATCTTCATAGAACAGATGTGCTATCAACGTTATCATTATAGTCTTTATATGAACCCTTAACAGCGATTTCAATATGCACGATTATCAGCGCGATTTTATTCAATTTGCTATCGACACCAACGTCCTTAGGTTTGGTGAGTTCACATTAAAATCTGGACGTATCAGCCCTTATTTTTTTAATGCAGGCCTTTTTTGTTCTGGTGAAGCATTACTCAAGCTAGGAAAGTTCTATGCAGCTGCACTAGAAGAGTCCGGCGTCGACTATGATTTACTCTTTGGACCAGCCTACAAGGGTATTCCGCTAGCTGCAACCACTGCTGTGGCACTAGCCAGTGATTATAAACATGATGTTCCTTATGTTTTTAATCGAAAAGAAGCTAAAGACCATGGTGAAGGTGGCACACTCGTTGGTGCTGAACTGAAAGGTCGAGCGTTAATTATTGATGATGTGATCACTGCTGGAACCGCCATACGCGAAGTCATGACGATTTTAGATAACGCAGGAGCAAAGCCTGCTGGTGTTCTTATCGCACTTGATAGGCAAGAAAAAGGGCGTGCTGAGCTATCTGCAATACAGGAAGTCGAGCGCGATTATGGAATTCCGGTTATCAGCATTATTACACTGACTCAGCTGATTGAGTTTTTGGAAGAAAAGGACGAGATGCCTGAAGCATTAGCCGCAATTCGCAAGTACAGGGAAGAGTACGGAATATAATTGTAAGCGAACATACCCCCTTCACGTGCATCACAGCACTTCGGGGTGTATACGGCCAAGGATGGCCAGTATACAGAAAACGCAGGAGCGGTTTTATGTCAGCACATCCTGTGCATAAAAGCAGATAATAAAAAACCCCTGCCACGGAGTGACAAGGGTTTCTTAGAATTAAGTGCCTGGCGATGACCTACTCTCACATGGGGAGACCCCACACTACCATCGGCGATGACGCGTTTCACTACTGAGTTCGGGATGGGATCAGGTGGTTCCACGTCTCTATGGTCGCCAGACAAA
>NZ_WBOL01000010.1 GCF_008973715.1 Nitrincola schmidtii | reverse complement strand
AAATAATCTGTTGCCAGGTGTGTTGCTTGGTTTGGTTGCTCATACCGACCTCCATCGATTAAAAGTGATGGAGGTAGTTTGAAGCGATTAATTCTTAAATTGTAGGTGCTGTTTTATGGGCGCATACCTTGAACATATCACTCTGAGGAATGGTGGTCTTCTTTTTTGGCTTCATAATAATCAGTGATTCTGCAGCTTTTTGGGGCCTCAGGCCCGAAAATGGTGAGTAACGATCATATGGAACCAATTATAAAGCATTATAGATCATTGAGTTAGATATTTTTCAGGTTCGACTAACGAACCAGACAAAGGAATATTTTGCGTTATATACATAGCTAAGCAAAATACATGGCGTTGCCTTGGGTTGTTAATTGTCAATGCCAAGATTATTTTAACTACGCTGCTTAATATACTTGCCAATACTGAGAATGAAACATCTGCTTCCGAACAGCATCTTCGGTTTGATACCAAATATTATCGTTCTTAGCATTATCTATGAACTCGAGCCAGACAAAGATAATAATAATAACTGAATAGCTTCTGGGCTAAATAAACCAAAGTTCAAAGTGCCCGTAGCCTAACTTAAACAGCTTAGTTTAATAAGTAGAAATCATATCCAATTACCCCACTAGAATAGCCTCCAATCCTAAAATTTTTTAGGTGCATGGCTATGTTAGTGGTAATTCATGACAATAGGTACTTTGCGGACTAGGTCCATTTCACTCCTCATATTCTCCTGACAATTAACGCCTAAGCTCACCGTTAAACGTTAGCTATTTACTTATGAAAGCGAAGAGCAAAACGAACTTGAACGACTTGTTATGTTATGACATGCAATTGCTTTTTCGCTTCATTTGATGTCATTTCTGGACGACTACATTGGTGCAGTTCAACTACCTTATTTCGGTATTCGGTCTTGATAGTTTTTACCGCTTTCGACGGTTCGGCTTCCGATAAATCACTGGCGTAAAGGTCTTCCAAAAGGTGATACGCCTCTACCTGCTTTAGGAGCTTTTCTACTAATTTTTCGCGTCTCTCATTTTGGTTCTTTAATTTTTCTACTTCAGCACTCGATCTTCCAGCAAAAATTGCTAGAACACCGCCAGAAATGGCCGCACCTAAAAGAAAGAGTCCTTCAACTATAACGTCACTCACTTATTTCTCCAATTTACATAAGATTTGCATAGCAGTCGCGCATCAACGTGTCCTAATTGATGCGCTTGTTATACTCTTAGCGATGCTAATATTTTCACGAAGAAGTACCCTTTCAAGCACGTAAAGCCCATGTGGAATAAATTCATGGTTGCTGATAAAGTTCTCGATATCCTTAGTCTTAAGAGGAAGACTGACAAAGGAGTCTACTTCTAGGTGCTTATCTCTTGCAATTAATGGCTCAACATCCTTCTCATAGTCCAGATTTATTTCGAATACGGAAGATAGACCAATTTCAAAATTATTTTTCTCTAAGAAAAAATCATAGAAAGAGGCTTTTACACCATGTTGATAAAGCTTTTCATTAATTCCCAATTCCTCAAGAAGGCCACGTTTGAAACATAGCTCTAGATCTACTTTACCAAAAGGGTCTTTATCAGTTTGTGAAAGACCTTCGTTCATGGTTATATGATACTTAGGTATACTTCCGTGAACCCTATTTGACCTTTTGCTTAGAACTATCTCTTTTCCTCGACTCCCTTCACATATGAGTAGGGTGTTTATTCCAAAAGATGTGAAGAAAGGCTTATATTTAAGAAAATCTGACAGGCCAGCGGTAGATATCGGATGGTCATTTCCTTTAAGTTCATGATAAATTGATCTGAATACTCTATGTGTAAAATAGTCCGTTTTAAAGAAGTCGATCTCTACACCAGGCTTTTCTTCATCACCAAATCGAGTGAATTTAATGTTAAATACGCCATACTTTTCGCCGTTAAATATTAAACCATCTTTTGATTCTAGGAATTTTTTTCCAACAATAAATTTATGTTTCTTGATTAATTCAGGTAGTTCTGTGATACCAGTAAGCATGGCAATGTCTTGGAAACTGTCCTCACCATTGAAGGAGGTATCTGGTTTAAACTTAGACAACTGCGAGTCCATATAACCTGCCTTACGCTCCCTTAACAAAATTTCATGCTTAATTTGGCTGGGCATTCCAATGAACAGGCTACGATGTGTACCAAAGATTGAAATCTCTCTCGAAAATATATTTTTCTTTTCAAATTCAGGATCGCCATTTGCCAAGTCTACGACATTGATCGCATCTTTACGTTCTTTGTAAGCAGCAATCTCTGATCTTAGCCTAAGCTTATATCTTATGTCTTTTGCCTTTATATAGACCTTCTGGGAAACATAAAGAATTAGCGAGCCTGATAAAAGAAAAAACAATTCCGAAGTAGCATCACTTGTTATTCTATCTATTACCGTCTCAAACATTAATCAAAAGCTCCGATAATTTTTTAGCCTAATGCGCTTATAGAAAAACCTAATTTCGACAAGTTTTTCTGCCAGTACTCGATCTATACTTTTCATTTTCAATTACTGACTTCATTCAGCAATCAGTTCTTTATCCTGTCGTTAAGGCTTTAACCTATGCAGAGCTTCAGCAATTGGCTTTTCAAAGCCTCATTCAAAGGCAAGCTCAACCTAATTTTCGCTTTATTCATTCAACTCCCCGTATTTCGCTAACTTCTCAATATTATGCACCAAACAGTACAATTGTCACTGTCCCTGAACCTTGCTTTTACCTCGTAAACTAAGCGGCTCAGCCATTTGTTGGTGCCAGTATTGCCGAATACAGGTTCCACGACAGACATTCGATGGCTATATATTTGCTTTCCCTTCGGACTATCCATTCGATGTTTCATCCAGTCGGTATACGTTGGTGCTCGTTGGTCGCTAAGCGTAAAACTAACTTGCCTGTCCGCATCCTTTTGATGATTAGCCGACTCAGGATTTTTCATGCATTGATTATTTACCATGCAATGACGACACTGAAGTAAGCGACTCTCAAAATAGGCTGTGCGCTGTCCTCGATCATTGATTTTTACTCCGCGATGTCTGATTTGCTCACCCGCTGGGCAGATGCATACCATTTTCACTGGATCAAATTGGAATTCATCATAAGGTATCAAGGACTTAGCTTTAGACTTTCCTAGTGACTGATGACGCTTTCCATACTTTTCTTTTTGATCCTTGAACTTGGGATCACGACTTCTGAATTGATTGTCAGGAATATAGCCGTTGATCTGGTTTTCATGCAGATACTCCATATTCATTGCTCGTCTCATCCTGAGACTCACCCTTCGGGCTCGCTTGAGCGGTTCAAACGTGTCTTTTTCTTGATATTCATTCAAATAATATTGAATCATACGCTTAAACTTCTGGCGCTTATGCTCCAACTCTTTATAGGTGCCAGACCACTCCTTTGATGCGTTAGAACGTGTATTACAGCCATCGATGGCAAAGAGTGCATGCCCCATAACCCTTGTTGATCAGAGATGAGTAGAACCTGTTCAAATAAGGATTCTATTGCTTGTGCTCTGCTACTGACAAAGTGAGCAATCGTGGTGAAGTACGTTACGGTATCGCAAGATAATGCTTTAAATATGATATTGGTTTCACAACACCACTGGATCTCGCGACTGGAAGTTATTCCCTTGGAATAGGCGAATAGAATAATCTTTAGCAATATAGCAGGGTCGTATGCTGGACGACCTTCAGCATCATTTTTATAGGGCTGATGAAAGGCAGATAGGTCGAGTTTTTCAGAAATCAGGTAATGAAGGGCAAACTCAAAGGTACCAGGCTGGATCTGTTCAAGATAGTTGATCACCACCATCGACATCTGGTTGTAATCATAATGTTTGAACTTTGCCATCCTGAAGCCTCTGTTTCCTTAAAAACTGATCAAATCATAAATGATGAGATTTTTCTACAGCCTGAACGTTCAAGATCATCGACCTGCGCGGCTTCTCACGCAGGTCCGTGGATTACAGTGTTAAACCTCTAGTCAAGATAGGCCCATAGAGCGACCCTGACAACATACTGTCCCGTCACTTGAACATTCAAGTTCTGCTGCTGAATCAGGACACCACTGCCAGTAACTTCTTCACTAGCGGAAAATATTGCACCGATACCTTTCCATAGAACTGCGGCATGCAGTTCTCCTTGGTTCACCGTTTGTGCGGAAACTGCTGATAGGTTGCAGTATCTCGAAGCAAACATATCGATGGATGCAGTTACGAGTTGGCTTTCGATCTGATGTATTGCTTGGCCATCAAATTGAGAGACGCTTAATGACTTAAGATGGCTGGCTACGGCATTCAGATTTGTATTTGAGAAGTAAAAGTCGACTACTGGCATATTTGCTCCGTAAGAAGATAATGGGGACGATGTAAAAGGTCTAACATTTGTATTCTGCGCATGCCTGTTTTGCCATTCTCGATATACACGACAAAATCAAACATCCATTTGATTTGCATAAGTTATTAGAAATCAAGGCCTAACTCAACAAAAAAGAATACAACGCATGCACATTCCCACTTAGACACATACCTCATATCTCAACACAGCAAAAAACAAACTATTGATTTTAATACATTAAATTTCTTACACCACCGACATACCGCGCATCATCACCCGACTAAAGACGCATAACCCCCAAACTACCCAACCACCCGCTTATCAAAAAATCTATGCCCCCAAAAGAACAACGCCAAGCCGCCAACGACCAGCAAGCACCCTTTCCACAAACTCACGGTTAAGGGTTCGCCATTCAAAAAGTGTCCCAACATCAACGCAAAGATGGGTGTAATGAGGGTGACGAGTGCGACGGTGCTGGGGGCTAGGTGTCTTAGGACGTGGAAGTAGCCCACGAAGCCGATGAGTGAGCCGAAGATGGCGAGGTAGAGGATCGACCAGAAGGCGCGGTTTCCGATTTCGATTTCAAGCGGTGCGGCACCCATCAACCACCAGGTGATGCCGAATCCGGGCAGTGACCAAAGTAATGCACCGACGGTGTGGGCCAGTGGGTGGATTTGAGCGGCGGTGCGTTTGACCAGTACGCCACTGATACTGAATAGGCATACGGCCATGAGTAGCAGGATGACGCCGGGAATGCTTTCTCTTCCAAGAACCACATCGTCGGTAAAAATGACGCCTAAGCCGATAAATGCCAGTGCGCAAGCAACCCAGCGGTAGGGTCTTAAGGCGGGTTCGTCTAAAAGTTTCATCCCCAGCATGGCTGACAGCATCGGTGAGAGTCCAAAGAAGATGGAAATCAAGCCCGAGGGGACATAACGCGAGGCGATGTAGGTGCAGCACATAGCACCAAAAACTCCCAAAGAGGCATAGGCATAAGTGAGTTGTGCGCGCTTGTGTAGCGGTAGCGGGATACGAAAGATTGCCAGTAAACCGAGTCCTAGTACCGACGCTATCCCCATACGCAACCAGCCTGCCAAGACAGGATCGACAGTTTCACTGCTCCAAGCGATGGATAACGGCGTAGTGGACCAAATCAACACTACGGCCAGATACGCGACCGGTACCGACATGATGTCTCCAAAATAATAAGCAAAGAATACAGCCGGTGATTTGGCTGTAAAAAGAAAGATATAGCGTTTGCATCGATCATCGGCCAATTCTGAAAAGTGGTCAATGCTTACACCTGTTTTAACTTGTTATGGTGACAAACGAATTAACCTAGTAATTCTATCAACTATTGCTACAATCAGTGTTACTATTCAAGAACAGCAACACATGAACATTCGATATCTAACCCTCGGAGAACAATAATGAGTATTCAAGTTGGCGATACCTTTCCATCCCTTTCACTGCACGTCATGGGCGAAAATGGTCCTGAAGCGGTGACCACAGATAGTCTAGTTAAAGGCAAGAAAGTCGTTCTATTCGCAGTCCCTGGCGCTTTCACTCCTGGCTGCTCTAACACTCACCTACCTGGTTTTGTGGTTCATGCTGATGCGATCAAAGCAAAAGGCGTAGATTCCATCATCTGTACATCGGTGAATGATGCTTTCGTAATGGGCGCGTGGGGCAAAAACCAAAACGCTGAAGAGATCATTATGCTGGCAGACGGTGTGGGTGAGCTGGCTAAGGCAGTTGGCCTAACTCAAGACCTGACGGGCGCCAGCTTAGGTATTCGCAGTCAGCGTTACGCCATGATCATCAATGATGGTGTGGTTGAGTTGCTGAATGTGGATGCTAAAGGGATTGATCAAACCAGTGCTGAGACTATTTTAGAAGCGCTATAAGAGTTAGGCGATTCAAGCTAAACATGCTTTTGCTAAACGCCTACTTTGATGAGTAGGCGTTTGGTTGTCTAATTTAACTTAAGCGCAAAGTTAAATTAAGGATTCTTAATAATTTAACCTTACTGTTTTTTCATAAGCTAGTTACAGTTTATTGAGTTGTAGCCTTCCCTCGCCGACCCGAAGCTTTCCTCCGTCTAACAATCGCCTTCCCCATTCCCCTTAGCCCTGCAAAACTTCTGGCATCCACTTCGGCAATCAATGCACCTAACCCCTGCGTTAAGGGTTGCATAAACTGGCCATATTTAAGGCGTTTGTCGCTGATCGCTTCAAGCTGTGACTCCCAATGGGCGGTCATATCGGGCACGACCATGCGTTCAGGTAGGCTGTTGACCAGTTGTCGACCTATCTCTGTTGAGTGAATCTCTTTGCCTTTTTTGGTTAAGAATTGGCGTTTGAACAGCAGTTCGATAATGCCTGCGCGAGTCGCCTCAGTGCCTAGTCCGTCGGTGTCGCGGAGGACTTTTTTCACTTCAGGGTCAGAGACGTAACGCGCAATGCCGGTCATGGCAGACAGGAGCGAGGCATCGGTAAAACGTTTCGGTGGGCTGGTGAGTTTTTCATCCAAACGGCCATCGATGCAGTTAACGGATTCGCCTTGTTTGACGTTAGGCAGTGCTGTTTTACTGAAATCGTTATCCGCTTCGGCATTTTTGGACTTCGGCATCAGTGCTTTCCAGCCGTCCGAGAGCACCGATTTTTGTTTAGCGATAAACAAGCCACCTTCCACTTCTGAATCGATTTGGTGTTCGGCGTATTCAAACGGCGGATAAAACTGCATCAGGTACTGACGTGCGATCAACTCATAAATATGTAACTCATCCGATGTTAGTCGAGAGGCATCCATCGCACGCGAGGTGGGAATAATGGCATGATGGGCACTGACTTTGCTATTGTTCCAGGCTTTACTCTTGAGCGTCAGATCGGCAGTGGCGGTCGCGCCAGCCAGTGACGATGCGGTTTTCTGAATGGCATTGCTGACTGAATGACGATCATCAAAATGCCCTTTAGGCAGGTAGCGACAGTCTGAACGCGGGTAAGTAATCAGCTTATGGCGCTCATAGAGTTGCTGGCAGATATCGAGTGTTTTCTGTGCATTCAGGTTAAAGCGCTTGGATGCATCGATCTGTAATGCCGACAGATTATAGGGTAGCGGCGGTGGCTGTTTTTTCTTCTCTTTTTTGACTTGAACTACCTTCCCTGTTTTACCACTGACTTTTCGTAACACGGTTTCTGCCAGTTTTTTCGATAGCACCCTGCCATCTTCATCCATATAGGGCTCGCAAGCTTCGCTCGGTTTCCATTTGGCGATAAACGTTTGCTGTTGATCCGTTTGCAAGGTGATAAACACTTCGTAAAAGGGTTTTGCGACAAAGTTTTCAATCTCTTGATCGCGATGGACGACCAGACCTAAGACGGGGGTTTGCACTCTGCCGATGGATAATACACCCTGATAACCAGCACTTTGACCTTGCAAGGTGCATAAGCGCGTCATATTGATGCCATATAACCAGTCGGCTCTGGCTCTGGCTAACGCCGATGTCGCTAACGGAATAAAGTCGGTGTTTGGGCGCAAATTGGCAAGCGCTTTTTTGATGGCGTCGGGGTTCATATCGTTGACCAGACAACGCAGGGTGCTTTCTCGCTTAGCTTTACTGACGCCTGAGTAGTTAATCACTTCATCGACCAGAATTTGCCCAACCCTATCAGGGTCACCCATATTAACCAGTTGATCCGCTTCTTTGATCAGCTTTTTGACCACGGTGAATTGCTTGCGTGTTTGCGGCTTAACTTGATGCTTCCATTCCACTGGGATAATGGGCAAATGGTGTTTTTGCCATTTTTTGTACTCAGGATCATAAGCCTCTGGTTCTGCTTGTTCTAACAGATGTCCGATACACCAAGTGATCACATCGCCAGAGGCCACTTTGATAAACCCCTCTCCTTTTTGATGAGGCTTAGGCATGACATCGGCAACCGCACGACCCACACTAGGTTTTTCAGCAATAAACAGTCTCATTAGATGCATCTTTCCTGGTTTTTGTTATATTCACTTTCTTTATGATCTTTTCGCCAAAGTGAATAAGGCTTTTTTACCATGCGTCTTCCTATCACGGTCTGGGGCTTAGCTCTGGGTCAAGCATTACTGGTTTCCGGCAATATTCTGTTGGTGTCTGTGACGGCATTGATTGGCCAGCAAATTGCGCCCAGTTTAAGTTTAATTACCTTACCTGTCGCCTTACAGTTTTTAGGATTGATGGGCGTAACCTTACCCGCCGCGCATTTAATGCGCTGGTTGGGACGTAAAGTGGGCTTTCTTATTGGCAATATTATTGGTGTCAGCGGTGCTTGCTTAGCCTATTTAGCCCTTGCTGCGGGAGATTTTACACTCTTTTGCGTCAGTACCTTTTTACTGGGGATGGCCATCGGTGTGGGTCAACAGTATCGCTTTGCTGCAATTGAGGGTTGTCCGCCTGCTTTACATCCTCGGGCCATCAGCTTGGTCATGGCCGGTGGCGTGATTGCCGCCATTTTAGGGCCTAATCTGGCGATTTGGGGAGAGAAGCTGTTTCCAGCAACGCAGTATTTAGGCGCGTTTGCGGTGTTAATTGGGTTGTATATTTTAACTACTTTACTGATTGCGCTTATCCCACTGAAAAAGCCCACTCGCGCCGAGTTACAAGGAGAAGCGCGTCCATACAGTGAACTTTTCAAACAACCTCAACTGGTAGCAGCCATTACGGCCGGGGTGATTGGTTATGCCGTGATGGTATTGATCATGACCGCGACCCCCCTGGCAATGCAGGGTTGTGGCTTTGGATTTAGTAGCACGGCCACGGTCATTCAGTGGCATGTATTGGGCATGTTTGCCCCGTCATTCATTACCGGTCGCTTGATTACGCAGTTCTCTGAAACCAAAATTATCCAAGCAGGCTGTGTCTTGCTGATTGCCTCTGTGTTGCTAAACCAATTAGGCACCACCTATTGGCACTTTTGGACCGCTCTGGTGGCGTTAGGTGTCGGTTGGAACTTTACCTTTATCGGCGCAACATCCTTGTTAACACATACCTATCGCCCTGCTGAAAAAGCCAAGGTTCAAGGAATAAATGATTTCTTGATCTTTGGCAGTGCTGCTGTGGCCAGTTTGCTAGCGGGTTACTGGCAAAGCCTGCTGGGTTGGCAAATGCTTAACCTTATCATGCTGCCCGCTATCGGTGTGGCGATGTTATTGGTAGCATGGAGTCATCATCGACATTCGCGTAATGCACTCGCATAAACGATTAAAAAGCGTAGGTAGAATATGGCTTGGGAAACATGGCTGATCTTTTTTGTGGCATCGATCGGTTTATCTTTAACACCCGGTCCCAATAGTTTATTGGCACTCACGCATGGCGCGATTCATGGTCCGGTTCGCACCCTAAACACCATTGCTGGGGGTGCACTGGGGTTTGCCTGTGTCATCGCTCTGTCGATGTTCGGTATCGCTTCTGTGTTGGCCGTTGCTGAGAACATGCTGTTTATCATGAAGATTCTGGGTGGTTTGTATTTGATCTGGTTAGGCATTCAAGTTTGGCGTGCGCCTGCACCCGGACAAAACCTTCATCAAGGCCAACGCGATAAAAGCTCGAAACTGGCCAAACAGGGCTTTTTAGCCGCCTTGTCCAACCCCAAAGTGATTCTGTTTTTTGCTGCGTTTTTACCCCAGTTTATCGACCCTAGCCGCGACTTATGGCTTCAGTTTTTGGTGATGATGCTGACCTTTGTGCTGATCGAGTGCCTGACTGAGTTTTTAATTGCCGGTTTTGCAGGCAGTATCTCCGCTTGGTTAAAGCGTTGTGGCAAAGGTTTTAACAAGGTCTGTGGCAGTCTATTTGTGTTAATTGGTGCCGCCTTGCCAATCAGCAGTTAGCTGACAAGACAAATGCCAATTTTGAAACTTCAGTTTCAGGTGCGCTCGTCAGTAACTTAGTTGAAGCGGATATAAGATACAGAGGGGCATTAATACCCCTCAATTCCCTAGATTATTCTGAAACCACAATTATCCTAACCGCATCGAGACGCAAACGCGCATTTTCTAGTCCTTTTCTTAGAATCTGCGTTGCTTCTTGATGTGCTGTTAGTTCTGATTCATCGATAGCCGGGTTAATCTGTGCTAAGGCAGCCAGTCGCTGGTATGCCGCGTCTCTATCGGAGATTAAAGCATTTAGCGCTTTTTCACGCAGCGTAGGCAATCGCGAATCAGCAATCTGCTGAGCTTCATTGATTTGCCATGACACCTTATCTCTGACCATACGCACCATATTTTGCGAGGTCGACAGTTTAATGGGTTGAGCTAATTGATTAAGTGGTTGATGCGCTAGCACATCGCTCAGCTCTCTTCCTTCTGGATCAAGCAACACACGAACATAGCCACTGGGTAGGTACCGAGCAAGCTGTAAAGCTTTAGGAACGGTGATATTGAGTTCAAAAATCGCTTCTAACAACACGGTTCCGGCGGGTAATGCGGGAAGTTTAAGTGTTGCTATGGCGTTATTACCCATTTCGCCATGGGTTAACAGCTCCATTAATTCAATCATTAATGGGTGTTCCCAACTCATAAACTCGAACTCTTCACGCTGAAGCGCTTCTTCACGACTGAAGGTCAGTGTCATGCCATCTTCCGGAAGCTCGGAAAGCTGACACAGCATGTGCTCGCCAGGGTGGAGGACTAAACCGTGCTGTCCATGCGGTTGGAGAGTGATACCGAAGCGATCAAATAAGCGCTCTGCGTAGGTTTGAATGCGTTCGATATCATCCTGATCCTGCATCGCTTGAATCAGAATATTGGCACGTTCAGCGTTAAAGCTGCTCATTTCTAACAGTCGGTCACGGCCTTCGGCCAGCTCTTGCTCTAGCTCTTCTCTGGCTTCTTGCGTTTGTTCCAGTAGATCATCTAACAGAGTGCTATCAGTCGGTTGATGCATCGCTGCACTTAAGGGTTGAGCAAAGCGATGGTACAAAGCATCTCCCACGGCACAAACACGCTCAAAGGCATTCAACCCTTGGTGATACCACTGCATTAAGACATCGGTAGGGCTTTGGCGGTAGTAAGGCAGATGTATTTTTACATCTTGTGTTTGTCCGATCCTGTCCAATCGACCGATACGCTGTTCCAGAAGATCAGGACTGAGGGGTAAATCGAACAGCACTAGGTGATGACAAAACTGGAAGTTACGCCCTTCACTGCCTATCTCAGAGCAGATTAATACCTGTGCGCCCAATTCTTGATCGGCAAAATAAGCCGCACTGCGATCACGATTAACCAGGCTCATGCCTTCATGGAACACAGTAGAGCGAATGCCCACACGTAAGTTTAAATACTCGTCCAACGCCATAGCGGTTTCTGCTCGCGCACAGATGACGAGTGCTTTTTCGCGACGTTGTTGTTTTAACCAATCTTGCAGCCATGCAACGCGAGGATCAGCACTGATCCAGTCTTCACCCAGAAAACGCTCTGGATGCAACAGTCGCTCTAGTGGAACCGAGTCATCCTGTTCTGAAAAGAAGTTGGGCGCCATTAACGGATGTTGGAAGAAGGTTCGTTTCGGAAAGCCTTTGACGGTTCGACGAGTGTTTCTGAAAAGCACTCGTCCTGTGCCTTGACGATCCACGAGTTCTGCAATCATTTTGCTGAGCTGAACCACTTGTTGATCTTCTGGCGCTGCCAACCAAGCAACGATAGCGGCATCACCTAAACGAGCTTTTAACTCATTTTGCGTGTGTTTATCCTGACGCAAAAATGCAGCGCCACCTTCTAAAAGAGAACCCACTAAGTGGTTTAGGTGAAAATACTGCTGTTCCTGATCTAGAAACTGATCAAGATCAGGATAACGCTCAGGGTCTAGCAAGCGTAAACGAGCATAATGTCCTTCAGGGCCTAACTGTTCTGGTGTAGCGGTCAGCAGTAACAAACCTTGACTTGCGTCAGCCAACTGCTCGACACATTGATAGGCGTGACTGACGACTTCTCGACTCCAACCCAAATGATGTGCTTCATCCACGACCATAATGTCCCAACCCGCTTCAGTCGCTTGATCTAGTCGTCGTTGATCACGGGTCATCAAGGAAATGGGAGAGATCACCAATTGCGCTGATTCAAAAGGATTGTGGTGACCCGACTCTTCTATCGCTTCACAGCGCTCGTTATCCAGTAATGAAAACGTCAGGTTAAAACGGCGATGCATCTCTACCAACCACTGATGCAACAATGAGTCTGGTAGCAAAATCAATACACGTGTTGCTCGTTCGCTGATGACGTGCTGATGTAAAATCATCCCAGCTTCGATGGTTTTACCTAACCCCACCTCATCTGCCAACAACGCTCTGGGGGTGACTCTAGAAGCGACTTCTGAAGCGATATAGAGCTGATGCGCCAGCAGTTGAACACGAGTTCCCAGAAGGCCGTAAGCAGGAGACTGCTCTATTCTATGACGATGCTCTAAGGTTTCTACACGCAGCTTGTAAAGACCGTGACGATCTATTTGTCCTGCAAATAAACGCTCTTGAGGTTTGCTAAAGTGCACTGCGCTATCTAGATTGAGTTCGGCTAAAACAACCTCTTTACCCTCTTCATCGACACCGATGTAGATATAACAACCGTTATGCTCTAGGCGCTCTCTAACATGTATAACGACGCCTTCATCGGAAACAACATCTTCATCAGCCTCATAACAGACTCGGCTTAGTGGTGCATTATCGATGGCATAGGTACGAATTTCACCGACTGCAGGAAAATTAATCTCTACCCGACGGTTGGCTGATTCAACAACGATACCCAACCCTAAATCTACTTCGGTATTGCTAATCCATCGCTGCCCCGGTAAAAACACTGTCTGAGACAATCTAAAACCCTCTACTACGCATTTAAAAACGACATGATAGGCGCTGTTGCCTCTAAGTTCAAAGGCTGATCGTGATTCGTAAAACTCTGTGCAATAATAACGACTTTCCGACGGGTTAACTGATAAGACGGACACTCATGACTCAAACTAACGATGTAATTGCCTATCAAGGGCATGAAGGTGCTTATTCTCACCTTGCTTGCTGCCGAGTTCATCCAGAATTACGAGCACATGCGTGTGAAAGCTTTGTGGAAGCGATGTTTATGGTCGAACGAGGTGATGCTCGTCTGGCTATGATTCCACTGGAAAACTCAACCGCTGGTCGAGTTGAAGAAATTTATCGCTTAATGCCAAAAACTCAGTTACACATTATCGGCGAGCACTTTGAACCGGTAAATCACTGTTTATTGACCTTACCCGGCACAAAACTGGAAGAAATACGTACCGTTTCTTCTCACCCTCAGGCTTTGGCTCAGTGTGATGGCAATATTAAAAAGTTGGGTATTCAACCGATTGCAGCCTTGGATACCGCGGGTGCCGCACATGAGCTTGCTGATAGTCGCCAACCTGGACATGCGGCGATTGCCTCTAGCCTTGCAGCAGAGCTGTATGATCTGGAGATACTGAATCCTCATTTTCAGGATATTAATGGCAACACCACACGCTTCATGATTCTAGCAAAAGAAAGTCGTATGCCTGCCTTTGAAGAGGGTCAACCTTATATCACCACGCTGATGTTCCGAGTTCGCAACATTCCGGCTGCGTTATACAAAGCCTTGGGTGGATTTGCCACTAATGGTGTCAACATGGTGAAGCTAGAGAGCTATATGGCCTCTGATACCATGCAAGTATCCAGTTTTCATTTAGATATTGAAGGCCATCCGCATCAACTAGCGATGCAGCATGCTTTACAAGAATTAAACTTTTTTGCTAGTGAAGTCAGAGTGATGGGAACCTATAAGGCTCACCCTTTTAGAAAGCCCGGTTAATGAAATCAACCCTATTAGAATGAAAAAATCTAAGTATAAGGGAATTCCCTATTGTGCAATGCACAAAAAAGGTCTATCTTTAAGTTGTCCTGAGCTTCAGGACGCGAAAAGCTGACTCTATTTATAGTTTCATCTAATCGCATCCCATCTCTCAACTCTTCCTGAGTTGTATGCACTTTGCTTGCCCCTCCTCGGAGGGGCTTTTTTTTGTGCATGGATGCACTTACACCCTGAAGTGCATGGATGCACGTGAAGGGTGTACTTAGAAAGCTCTACAAACCCAACACCGCCGTCGCAATTCCAAAATAAACAAGAATACCTGTGGCATCGGCGATGGTCGCTACCAACGGTGCGCTGGCTGTGGCTGGATCGAGCTTTAATTTTTTCAACACGAAAGGCAAACTCATCCCTAACAGACTGCCCATCATCACCACTGAAACCATACTTAGTGCAACGATCAAAGCAATATCATAACCACCACGAAAATGACCGATAAACGCTACAGCAAAAGCCATGGTAAGCCCTAGTGCCAAGGCAATAATGATTTCTCGACCAAATAATCGCGCCCAATCAGACATCACTACATCGCCTGTACCTAGCGCACGAACCATTAATGTGGATGCCTGAGAACCCGCGTTACCCGCACTACCAATCAGCAGTGGCATAAAGAAGACTAATACTGCGTATTTCGCGATGGTATCTTCATAGATGGCAATACCGGCTGCGGTAAATATATTGGCAAAAACCAGCAGTAACAGCCAAAAAATACGCTTACGATAAAGCATAAATTTAGAGGCATCTTTAATACTGCCTTCTAAACCACTGACCGAGCCGCCTTTCAGAATATCCTCTGTCGCTTCTGCTTCAGCAACGTCCATTGCATCATCGTAAGTGACAATACCAACCAGTCGATGTTGATTATCAATCACTGGTAACGCCAGCAAGTCATAGCGACTGATTAATTTAGAGGCTTCTTCTTGGTCTTGATCCGGAAACATGGTGATCAAATCAGTTTCCATTAAATCGCTGACTAACGCGGTAGGTCGACTGACGATCAGTTCTCGTAATGAAACGGTTCCCACTAGCCTGTGAAGTTTGTCTAAAACGTAAATTTGATAGATGGTTTCGGCATCAGGGGCCGTTTTTCTGATCTTGTCTAACGCTTGAACGACCGTATCAGTGACTGGGACACTGGCATAGTCACTGGTCATAATCGCTCCGACGGTTTCCTCTTCATAGGACGCCATGCGACGCAAATCTTCACGCTCTTCCTTCGCCATCAGTTTAAGAACCGCTGTCTGACGATCCTCTTCCATCAGATTAAAGAGATCCGCACGTTCATCTGAATCCATGCAGTTCAGGAGTTGTGCCAGCCCTTCTACTGTCATCTCTTCAGAGACTTCAAATTGCGTATTGAGAGGCAAGTAACCAAAGACTTCGGCACGCTCTTCTATCTCTAGATGAGCAAGTAACTTTAGACAGACGTCAACTTCTTCATCATGGAGGAATTCTGCAAGGTCAGCGGGTTGAAACTCTACGACAAGCGCTTCAATAGCAACGCCGTCTTGCTTTTCCATAGCAATACGCAGCGCTTCGGTGAGTTCGGTGTAGTTCATCGTCAGTCTCCAAGACAGGCTCGAGGCCCATCATCGTACTGACAGAATCTTTAAATGTCAGTGAGACGGTGGGCGCGTGCTGAGCAGGTAATAATCAATGTAATGATGTTTAACAAACATCGACTGGGGTCCATGGGAATCCTCATATCAGACCATCGAGATGTGCTTAATATATTGAAAAATGGCATATTTTGTCAATAAAATCTGTGAAACTGTCATCAAAATGACTTATTTCATGGCGAACGTCGGAAATAAATTATTTCCACCCCATTCGCCAATCCTCGTCATTTTTGAGTGCTTTCCAATCAAGTGGGTATTCACGACGAGTCATCACTGCTTGCAAAATACAGTGCGTCACCTGTTCTTGCTCATCTCTTAGCAACTCAATGACGATAAAATGTTTTTCCTTGTTTTGTGGAGACACTGCCGTCCATTTACTCTGAAGCAGTTTTTCAGGATTAATGCGATTCATGGTTTGTGTTAACCTAATTGAAATGACAATGAGTCCGAAGCGAACCTAAAAGCTTATTTAGTTTCTAGCAGCTCTTGAGCTTTTTCTACACCAACATAGTCTATAAAAGCTGACGTCAGATGTGTGACCCACCCTTCATCATCTTTCTCTAGCATTAATACCTTAAGATCCAGTTCTTCAGCTAAAGCCAATCCGTCAATTCCTAGCACCATGAATGCAGTCGCCCATGCATCTGCATCAACATTATCAGGTGTTAGTACCGTGACTGACGCAACACGATGATTGATTGGCCAACCTGTTTTAGGATCAATGGTATGAGAGAACCGACGCCCGTCCTCTTCGAAGTAGTTACGATAGTCACCTGAAGAGGCAACCGACATATTTTCAACCGGGATAATATGATGAGCCACTTGAATACCGCTATGAGGTAACTCAATGCCGATTCGCCAATTCTGATCTGTTTCGCGCTGACCTATGGCTAATAAGTCACCACCTATATTGACCAGAAAGTTGTTTAATCCTTGTGATTGCAAATAACGTCCTACCTCATCAACGCCATATCCTTTTGCTACACCAGACAAATCGATGAAAAAGTCTTTAGTTCGACGTGCTTGATTTTCTTCAATGTTTAGCTCTAAACCTTGGTGCCCCGCTAATGCAAGGCGAGCTTCTAACTCCTCCTTAGCAGGAATAGAGTTAGGTCGTTGTTCGGGTCCAAAACTCCATAGATTAACTAAATTACCCACAGTGATATCAAACGAACCATCACTCTTCACGGAAATCTCTTGGCTGATCGCCAGTACTTTGATCAGTTCTGCGGAAATATCAAACCACTCTCCGACAGGGTGTCGATTCAGCTGCATCAGTTCTGATTCAGGCTTCCATGTGGACATCTGCCAGTCGACACGATCAAGCGTTTCCTTGATCCCAGCTTCTAGGGCATTTAACTCTCTTTCGTTAATGTCATCAGCGATGCTTACCATCCAAAAAGTGCCAAAAATGCTACCTTCTATGCGCTTAATGGGATCAACGGGGGTTTTATCGGAACAACCCACTAAAAAAACTAGCAACACGCTTAAGATAAAGATTCTGGGTAAAGCATTCATTAAATCTGAGCCTCTACTTTTTTAAATCGATGGTATTAACGAACTGTGGCAATCATTTAGGGGTAAACGTTTCTTGCTGCCTTAAAAAACGAGCCTCCATTTTTTTCAGCAGGTGCGCCACCGCAACAAATCCAAAGGTCGCTGTTACACAGGTTGATGCACCAAAGCCACCAGCACAGTCTAAACGGGTTGGACCGTCCGTTTCGGGTTTGCGATGGCAGGCTGTTCCATCCGGCTGAGGATAGCGTAACTGCTCGGTGGAGTAGACGCAGTCGATACCAAACTTATCGGTTTTGCTAAAACCATGATGACGTTTTAACACCGATCGTAATTTAGCAGCCAAAGGATCCTGCGAAGTTTTAGTGAGATCCGCCACTCGAATTTGTGTCGGATCTATCTGTCCACCCGCCCCGCCAATGGTGATCAACGGAATCTTTCGGCGCTTACACCACGCAATCAAAGCGGCTTTGTCGCGAACATTATCGATGGCATCAACCACATAGTTAACATCATCTAAGATCAACTCGGCTAAGTTACTCGCTTGCAGAAAAGCAGCTTTAGCATTGACCTTACAATAAGGATTAATCGACTTTATCCGCGCAGCCATCACCTCAGTTTTCATCTGCCCGATAGTTTCATCGGTCGCATGAATTTGGCGATTAATGTTACTAATACAGATGTCATCTAGATCAATTAAGGTGATTTCACCTATTCCTGTTCTAGCCAGAGCTTCTGCAACCCATGATCCAACGCCACCAATGCCGACAACGATGACATGCGCTTGACGATAGAAGTCACTGATTGCTTTGCCATAAAGTCGTTGAATACCACCAAAACGTAGTGCGGCATCTTCCTCTGCAGAGGGTACAGAGGTGTTTACATCTATCACCATCCCATCACCTGTTTTACAAAAGGAACGGTAATACGTCGATGCGCGCTTAAAGATGCATGGTCTAACTGGTCTAGCACACGCAATAAATCGGTTAAATCCCGCTTGCCATGATGCATGATGTAGCGCAACACCTCATCGCTAAGTTCAAACCCACGACTGATAGCACGCGCTTTTAGCGTTTCTATCTTTTCATCTTCCTGAATGGGCTGTACCTGAAAAACCAATCCCCATTGCAAACGTGAGGTCAAATCAGCTAAGGAGAAATTTAATCTTGCAGGCAATTCAGAAGCCGCGAGGATTAAACGTACATTCGCTGCACGTAAGCGATTGAATAGATGAAACATCGCTTCTTCCCAAACTCGATGACCAACTAAACACTCAAGATCATCGATACAGACCAAATCCATTTGCTCTAACCCTTCAAATAAGGAAGAGTCGAACTCAATGAGTTCAGCCATTGGTAGATATACCGCTTGGCGATTTAACGCATCCGCTTGATGACATACTGCTTGCAGAAGATGTGATCGCCCGCTGCCGGACGCACCCCAAAGATACACCACCGGATCTCCTTCTCCTCTGGCTGAGGATTTGAGCGATTCGCATAACAATCCATTTTCACCCAGAATAAAGTTTTCAAAGCGCGCTTCTTCACGAAGCGAAATGCCTAATGGCAACTGAACAGGTAAGTTCATTTCAGACATCACTTAGTTCCAAGTAAATTCCAATCGAGCGTCTGATATTTCACTAAAACGAGGATGTGCTTGAAGCTCTCGCTGCAATCCACTTAAAGCGCCTTCATAATCGATATTGACTCGCAAAATACCAGCGTTGAAGCTGATCATTCGGACAGCGGATTCACCAAACATTTCCCGCAACGTTTCAGTAGCATCCAAAAAATCCATCGGCATGATCAAGTTATATACAATCACTTGATAACCGGCCAAACTCGGTATAGGGGCAAGATCTAAAGGCTGGGCTTCAGCCTCATCACTAAAAGTGTCGTTAGTCACATCTTCCGTAGATGAAAGATCAGCATTTTCGGCAATAAAGGCTATGACGTCAGCAGCTTGCGCTGACCATTCGCCTTGGGTAGAGATAGTTTTACGATCACCTGATAACCAGATTAACCACTCAGTGAGTGGGCGAGCACCTTCGATAATTCGTGCAACCAGAATATGCTCGGTAGAATAACGTGCGGAAGCACTTTGAATGGTGTCTTGATCGCCCTGCCAAAGAATATCCGCATCAATAAACATTTGATCGGTCAAATCCATCAAAGGGGTTAGTAAGGTTAACGACGGCGGGAGTTGCGCACGCAACTCTCTGACAACCGGGTGAGATATAGCGGCCAGATCTCTTACGCCAGCACGCTCTTCTGCCAACCAAATTAATAGGGTATCTGCTGTCACCGAACTACTTGAAAACAATAGTAAAAAAGACAGTAAAAACTTCTTCGCACTGACTCGTGTCGTTGAGCTTCGTGTCATGGACATTATAATGTGCCTAGTTTTTTCGTGAATTTAATCGATAAAAATACGCAACAACTTTAACACACAATAGCCCAGCCACCATCAACCTGATAAACTTACGCACTGAATTTCTTCTCATCCGTGATCTAAAGGTCGGATACAACATGTCTACAGATTCTGCAAAAACCTCTCTTAGTTACAAAGATGCGGGTGTCGATATCGATGCTGGCAATGCCTTAGTCGAGCGTATCAAAGGCGTTGCCAAGCGCACTGCTCGTCCTGAAGTCCTGGGTGGCTTGGGCGGTTTTGGTGCCCTTTGCGAGATACCTGAAGGGTATCGCAAACCTGTTTTAGTTTCTGGAACCGATGGTGTAGGTACGAAGCTACGCTTGGCCATGGACTTAAAAACACATGACACGATCGGTATCGACCTTGTTGCCATGTGTGTCAATGACTTGGTGGTTGCGGGTGCAGAACCTTTACTATTTCTAGACTACTATGCAACCGGCCATTTAAATGTGGATATGGCTGCAGACGTCGTTACGGGCATAGGCAAAGGTTGTGAACTGGCTGGTGCTGCGCTGGTCGGTGGTGAAACCGCTGAAATGCCAGGCATGTACGAAGGTGATGATTACGACCTAGCAGGGTTCTGTGTGGGTGTCGTTGAAAAAGACGAAATCATTGATGGTTCCAAGGTTAAAGCAGGTAACACACTGTTAGCTCTGGCTTCCTCTGGTGCGCACTCCAACGGTTACTCTCTAATTCGAAAAATCATCGAATTTAGTAAGGCCGATTTACAGCAGCCAATGGGTGACACGACATTAGCTAAAGCGCTGTTAGAGCCAACGCGCATCTATGTTAAGCCTTTGCTTAAGCTGATCAAAACTTTACCAGTGCATGCACTATCGCACATCACTGGCGGTGGTTTGTTGGAAAACATTCCACGCGTATTGCCTGACGATGCTAAAGCGGTGCTGAACATTAACTCTTGGACATTCCCGCCAGTATTCGAATGGTTGCAAAAAGCTGGTAACGTTGAAATGAACGAGATGTATCGTACTTTCAACTGCGGCGTGGGTATGGTCATTGTGGTTCCTGAAGAACACAAAGCCGAAGCGCTTGCTTTATTAACAAGCCTAGGTGAAACCGCTTGGGAAATTGGTTCGATCGAAAGCCGTAACGGTGACGAACCACAAGTAGAAATGCGCAACGGGACTGCTGCATGAAAAAAAGGATTGTCGTACTAATCTCTGGCAGTGGCTCCAATTTTCAAGCAATTTTGGATCATTGTCAGCAGGGTAGTATTGATGGACAGATCGTTGCTGTCATCAGCAATCGAGATGATGCCTTTGGACTGAAGCGCGCTGAAATGGCTGGAATTCCCGGCCACTTCATTGATCACAAATCCTTTAAGGGTAGAGAGGATTTTGACCAAGCGTTAATACAACAGATTGACGTTTACCAACCTGACTTAGTGGTCTTGGCTGGTTTTATGCGCATTCTCAGTGCCGATTTTGTAAGACACTACACTGGAAAACTGTTCAACATTCACCCTTCTCTACTTCCACGCTACAAAGGACTTAATACTCATCAACGGGTATTAGAAGCCGGAGACTCTGAGCATGGCTGCACGGTTCATTTTGTGACAGAAGAACTGGATGGCGGCCCCTTAGCGATTCAGGCCAAAATCACGGTTCTAACGTCTGATACTATCGACTCGTTGCAAACCAAGGTTCATGCATTAGAGCATCAGATCTACCCATTAGCGGTCAGCTGGTTTTGTGCTGGTCGATTAGAACAATGCGAGGAAGGCGTTCTATTGGATGGATCGCTTCTACCTGCGTCTGGCTTTCAGCTAGAAAACTGATTTCAAGAGGGTTTGGCATCATGCGTTCTTTTTTGATTGCACTTGTTATGACCAGTATTACGACGTTGTCCCTAGCCTCTCCAGTGACCTTCGAGCCTTACCGTGCAACCTATACCAATCGTGTGGATGCCGCTATTTCATTTAGCGGTGAAGCGATCAGAGAGATGAAACGGTTGGATGACTTCACCTGGGAAATTTCCGTCGAAGCTTCAGCCATGATGGCCAACATCCGTGAATCCAGTCGAATCAAGCTGGAAGATGGCCAGATTTTACCCATTCAATATGATTACAAACGCAAGATTTTGACACGTAATCGTGAAGCTCAGTTACGTTTTGACTGGGATGCAGGACACGTGACCACAGACATAGATGACAAGCCATGGCGCATGGCTATTGAACCTGGCATTCATGACAAGCTCAGTTATCAACTGCAGATGCCTTTCGACCTTAAAGCAGGCTTAACAACACTTGAGTATGTGGTCGCTGATGGCGGCCAAAAACAGGTTTATCGTTTCCAAGTAACCGGTGAAGACGAAGTAGAAACTCCAGCGGGTACCTACACTGCAGTCCGTGTTGAGCGCGATCGTGGTGAAGGCTCAGATAGAGAGACACTGATTTGGTTTGCTCCTGAACTGGATTATCTTGTTGTTCGCCTGGAACAAGTGGAACCTAACGGCAATCGCTTTGCCCTCCTGTTAAAAAGTGTCGACTGATATCTCGACTTATTAAACCTAGGTCGCCCTTTCAACTTCCATCAATCCGCACTAGACTGAAAATAAAAACAATAAGGAGCCCATATGACCAAAGTGCTGGTTGTGGATGATGAACCTAACATCCTCTTATCACTTGAATTCTTAATGCAGCAGGCAGGCTTTGATGTCACCACTGCCGAGGATGGAGAAACCGCGCTTCAACGTATCAGCGAAATCGAGCCGAATTTAGTGCTATTGGATATCAGCTTACCGGGCATTAGTGGTTTTGATGTACTCGAACATTTGCGCAAAGATGAGCGCTTTACTCGACTTCCGGTGATTATGCTGACGGCTCATGGTCGTGAGGTTGAAAAAGAAAAAGGTATGGCACTGGGTGCCGATGACTACATCACCAAACCTTTTTCAACCCAAGCGCTGGTTCAAAAAGTTAGGAACCTTCTTCAGGAATAGGAATAAGCCATGCCTAAACGACAGTTTCTTCTTGGAATCTGGATGTTGGCAACAGGTCTTGTTACCTTTGCTGGCTTAATATTTGGTGCCCTGCTAGATGGCAAACTTAGCGACGACCCTCAGTCGCGCACAATACTGTGGATACTGGTTGCCATTTTACCCACATTACTCTTAATCGCCGGCGTGTGGTTAGAGAGAAAACTCTTTGCCCCATTGCGACACTTACAAATCCAATTCGCCCGTCTCGCTGCCAATCCTGATGCAAAAGATGACTTTCTACCAGAAGGGTGGTTAAGCAACTTAGGTCAGGATTTTTCACGTTTACGGGAAGGCTGGCGACAGGATAGAGAAAAACTCAACTCTGCCAGAGAAGCGGGAGCACAAGATGCTGCTCGCATTCGTCACGAGTTAGAAGCGGTGCTTGAGGTGTTAGAAGTACCCCTACTCTTGTGTGATCGTCATCAACGCGTACTGATGTTAAACCCGGCGGCTAAGGCGTTTTTCAGTAATCACCCTGCGTTAGGGTTAGGCAGGCATCTTGGGCAGCTTTTACCACTGCCTAACTTGGCTGAAACACTAAAAAAACTCCCCACGGATGGTAGCCCTCGACAAGTTCTATTGCATCACGAAGATCGCTGGCTGCGCTGCGATTTACGCCGTGTGAGCGCTACTCAAGGCGAAGCATTAATCACCTTAAGCGATACTACCGAAGCCCATGCAAGTCACCAACGCTGGCGTCAACCTTTAGCAAACCTGTTACCTCAGTTACGTGGACATACCGCTAGCTTAACCACTACCGCCGAAGCCTTAAGCGGAGCACCACAGCAAAGTGATATCCGCCCACGCCTAGAAAAAGCGATGCATGAAGAAAGCCAAGTGATGGGAGATTTAATTGACCAACTCTCTCGAGTGCTTGAATCGATTCAATTAGATCAAACCTGTTTAACCGATACTTGGTCAGGTGATCTCACTGCTGCTTTAACCGATATCTGTGAAAGTAGTGAGATAGATGTGGTTCCGATTGGAATCCCTGCATGGTTTCGAGCCGACAGCCCTACGTTACTAGTTATGCTGGAGGTTTTGCTGCCCGCTTTACGCCAAGCATGCAAACGCACTTCATTCGAAATAGAGTTTTGCCTTGGCAATAAACGAGTTTACTTAGATATTGTTTGGCTAGGCGTCCCTATCTCTCAACACCAGTTAGATTCGTGGCGCACTCTACCCCTAAGTGAACAACCCTTAGCACCACGCATTAGTGATGTTCTAAGCCAACATAATTCGGATTGGTGGTGTTTGCCCGATCATGATCGCGAACATTCCCGTTTACGCATCCCCTTACCAGCAACGGATCGTTATGCGGAACCCGAACGTCAGTATACTTCTAGACCTGAGTTCCACGATTTCAGTATTGCTGAACTGCCACCACCCGATGCAGAACTAGGTAATCAATTGCTCAGCCAGCTCGAAATGGTGGTTTTTGATACAGAAACGACGGGGCTTAAACTGCGTGATGGTGACCGAGTCATCAGTATTGGTGCTTGCCGAATTTTAAATGGCCGGCTACTGGCGAATGAGCACTTTGACCAATTAGTGAATCCCGAGCGAGATATACCGGCAGAAAGCACAGCGATACATGGCATTCATGAGCAAGATGTGAAGCAGTCTCCACCGATGCGTGTAGTTCTGCCGCGTTTTCGTCACTTTGTAGGTCAAGCGGTTTTAGTTGCTCACAATGCCGCTTTCGATATTCTGGCGCTGGATCTTCCGGCAAAAGATGCGGGTCTTCAATTCGACATGCCGGTACTGGATACGTTATTGCTCTCGCGGGCTATCGATCCTGACTTGGAAACTCATGGACTGGATGCTCTTTCGGATCGCTTTCAGATCACTTTTCCAGCAGGCACACGCCACACCGCATTAGGAGATGCGCGAGTTACCGCAGAGTTGTTGCTAAACCTTATCCCTCGACTTGAAGCTCGCGGAATCACAACACTACAACAGGCGCTGGATTTTCAAGCGACGGCTGAAACTGTGAGGGTGGGTTAACTATGCAAGGCCCTTCTCTGGTCAGCCGTCTTGTCTCCTTGACGCTACTGGGGTTACTGTTTTTTATCCCGCCGCTGGTTCTGCTGTTTGATAGACCAGGCAGTTACGGCTTTTCAATGCTGCCTATCTGGTTGTTCGCTAGCTGGCTTGTCCTGATTCTTCTGACCGCTTGGGTAATGGAGCGTAGTGATGAAGAATGAATTACTGGTTCTCTTTGTCGCTTTTAGTTACCTAGCATTGCTATTTTTAATTGCTGCTTGGGGTGACAAAAGAGCCGAACAAGGTCGATCGGTCATTAATTCGTCAACGGTTTATGCGCTCTCTATCGCTGTTTACTGTACCGCTTGGACTTTTTACGGCAGTGTTGGACGAGCCGCTGAAGCTGAACCTAGCTTCCTGCTGATCTACCTTGGCCCTACGATTGCGATGCTAATCGGCTGGATGTTAATTCGTAAAATGGTTCGAATTGCACGTGCTCAGCGACTTACCTCGATTGCTGACTTTATCAGTGCGCGTTATGGCAAAAGTGAAGGAATCGGTGCATTAGTCGCAGGCATTGCGGTAATTGGCATCATTCCCTATATCGCGCTGCAACTGAAAGCCATCACCGTGAGTTTTGATGTCCTCACGGGTTATCAGATGAATGGGCGCCAAAGCGGTGCTAACATCTCCTTTTTACTGGATCAGTCTTTCTGGATCTCTATCGTCCTTGCAATTTTTATTATCCTCTTTGGTACCCGACAACTGGATGCCAGTGAGCGTCACGAAGGCATGGTCACGGCTATTGCCTTCGAGTCACTAATTAAGCTACTCGCTTTTATGGCTGTCGGTATTTTTGTGGTGTTTGTTATGTATGGCGGCCCCACTGACCTCTTTGCGCAAGCGGCTGCCCATCCTGATATCGCAGGCACCTTTGGCATGGCGAATGTACCAGGCGGTGCGGCTGGATGGGTCGGCTTACTGCTGTTAGCCACACTAGCGTTCTTAACGCTTCCAAGACAATTTCAGGTATTGGTGGTAGAGAATGTTGACGAACGCCATATCAAACGTGCTTCTTGGTTATTTCCTTTATACCTGTTAGCTATCAATATTTTCGTAATTCCTGTCGCCCTCGCTGGGTTACTGCTAGGAGAAGCAGCCGGCGCACCCGATAGCTTTGTGTTGACCCTGCCCCTTTCTGCGGGATTGGAATATCTGCCATTATTAGTTTTTATTGGCGGGTTATCTGCAGCAACAAGCATGGTTATTGTTGAAACCATTGCACTATCGACCATGATCAGTAACCAACTGGTCATGCCTGTGCTCCTTCGTTGGCGCAGATTGCATTTGGATCAAACTAGCGATTTAAGTGGATGGCTACTGAGTATTCGCCGAGTCGCGATTATTCTTATTCTGTTATTAGGCTATTTGTATGTCGCCTTGATCGGTGATTCTTACTCTTTAGTCACGATTGGCTTGGTATCCTTTGCAGCGGCCGCACAATTTGCTCCAGCGCTGTTACTCGGTATGTTTTGGAGAGGCGCGACACGAACAGCTGCAGCAGCAGGGTTAATCGGTGGATTTATTATCTGGTGTCATACTCTTCTTATTCCGGGATTTGCTCAGTCCGGATGGCTTCCCTTGACATTGATTACCGAAGGTCCTTGGGGCATTGAATGGCTTCGTCCCTATCAATTATTCGGCTTAACTGGATTGGATATTCATACTCATGCACTTTTCTGGAGCATGCTTGTGAATGTGGGTTTGATTTTATTGGTGTCACAGTTCACTCGCCAAACGAACCTGGAACAAACTCAGGCGGCGTTATTTACCCAAGCGTTTAGCCAAGATCGTTTACATACCAACCTATGGCAAGGTCATACCAGTCGTGGCGAGCTAAGACAGTTGCTTACCCGTTATCTGGGACCTGTCGCGACTCAGCGATTTTTTAAAGCCTTCAATGATGCAGATAAAAACATCAAAGATGAAGCGCCAGCGTCCCCAGATATGGTTAGTAGAGCAGAAAAACAACTGGCAGGCGCGCTTGGAAGCTCTTCAGCCAGGGTATTGATTAATTCTGTTGTCCGCGGCGAAGCTCTGGATATTCAAGCAGTATTGAGCATTCTCGATACCACGTCACAAACGCTAGAATACAATCGACGCTTAGAACAGAAATCAAATGAACTCGCTCGGATCGGTAACGAACTTCGTGCAGCCAATGATCGTTTACGCGAGTTAGATAAGCTAAAAGATGAATTTGTGGCGATGGTGAGTCATGAACTTCGCACACCGCTCACCTCGATCAGAGCGTTTGCTGAGATTCTAAAAGATAACCAAGGTATCCCGATAGAAAAACAACAGCACTTTCTTGAGGTAATCGTTAGAGAAAGTGAGCGCTTGTCACGCTTGATTGAAGAAATTCTTGACCTAGCTCGACTGGAATCAGGTCGCATGACACTCAAACCTCAGCATATCGATCTTGCTGCGGCTGTTAAGCAGTCCATCGATGCGGTGACACGTCTTTATGAAGAGCGAAATGTTGAATTAACCCTACAACTGGATATTGATGTTGCCTGGGTTATCGCGGATGTAGATCGTTTACAACAAGTGCTGATTAATCTATTGGAAAATGCGCGTAAATTTGCTGCTGAAGACCAACCCAAGGTACATGTTTCTTTAACCGCACGAGGGGATCAGTATCGCGTTCGTGTTGAAGATAATGGCACAGGAATCCCTGTTGATCATCGTGATCGAGTTTTTGAGAAGTTCCATCAAGTCGAGCAAGGCAGCAAAGAACAGCCACGTGGCCGACCCAAAGGCACAGGGCTGGGATTACCTATCTGCCGAGGGATATTGACGCATCTGGGCGGAAAACTCTGGGTTGATGATCCAGAGAAACTCGGTGGCGCAAGCTTAATCATGGAGCTAGCGCAAACTGAAGCGCCAGATCAGCAAGCGAGCGAGACAATTAACGAACACTAAAATGATCTAACACCTATCAAGACACTTCTTATGCTGTGGCTGCCTGTTTTTGTAAACTGCGAATCTCTATAAGCGCCATTTTTAACTGAACCAGACGACTTTCTGACAGCTCGCGCCGATCCACCCAACCATCAGGTGTACGGTTCAATTCAACGGCTTTCATTTGCGACTCCAGTAATAGAGCCAACAATAAGGATAAGGCTTCTTCTAAGGATTCGGCCTTAGAAGCACTGAGAAGACCCATCGATTTCAGCGCTAACAGTCTTCCTCGACAATCTTGCTGTGCAATTCCCTTTCTTAAAGAAAATAACCGCAACGCCGCTTGCAGCGGAAGCAAACCTTGGCGCTTCAGATTGATTGCATGTTGATGAGGAGCTTCTTGATCATCTCCCACTAAGCGATCAAATCTATCCAAAGCAACGCGCGTCTCATCCTGTAATGCATTCATCTCATCTAGAAAAAGGCCTGCACTGGGCATCAGCTCAATCAAATATTGCCTGAACTGCTCAGCCAACACAGCATTGCCGTAAACTGGAGCAAAATCTAATAAAATATTGGATAGCTGAACCAGCTTCACCGTGCGCCGACCACTCCAGAGACGCATTTGTTCACACCACTCTTTTAAAGGTTTTCGCCACAAAGGCCAACGTGCCATCACATGACCTTTGCAGAGTGGAATGCCTGCATGGTGTAACTTATCAGTGAAACGTTCTGCCAATGACTGAAACCAAGTATCTATTTCGACGTGACGATCTTGGGGGTAGTCTTGCAATATCATGGCATTGTCTTGATCAGGCCCGAGTAGACTCTCATGACGTGCGCCTGAGCCAAGCGTCAGCACACAAAAATCACAAGGAGGATGCCCCCAACCTTGCTGAAGCATTTCATCCAGGGATTCTCTTATAGCAAAACGATAGATCCAATCATTATGATCACTGACAACCTGACTAATTCGCCATGCAGGAATATCGATCGCCTGAAGCGCGCTGACAAGCTCTGGCTGCCAACCTTTAAGAGTGGCAAGATCCTGACTTGATTGAATAGCACAGAAAGCCGTTTTTAATTCAGATAGGCAATCAGGCCAGTGAGATGTGTCCGGCAAGCTATCATTGGCAAAGAGGGTTCGCCATCCAGACTGCGTCATATTCTGATCTCTTTTTTATTATATTGACTATCAGCCTAGCTCCTTAAACTCGCTTTGTCTTTAACACTAAAGGCGATGAAAAACTGATCTAGCGCATAAAAATCGATAGAAATCAGCAAAAACTTAACTTAGGTTATGCATTACCGTTGCAATCAGGTCCTAAATCACGTGATAATCGCGTTCAATTATACTTTTTATAGACCATTGATGATCAAGGTATAGCAGGGTACAGGATGCAACTGAGGAAAACCGATTCATCAGCTCTCAGCGCTAAGGGCATTCCTACGACACATATTATCGCATTAAGTCTCGCCGTTATTGTCACTGTGACTGCGGCTTTCTGGCCTGATAGTGATACTTCTGAGACTCAAAACTCAGTAGCAAGTTCACGATCTTCATCAACAGATAACCTTGTAAATGACTCTGCAAGTCCAAGCAATCAAGCGACAACCCATATCTCTCCGAAAATACGTTATCGATCTGAAAATCAAACCGAGTATGAAGGCGACACATCAACTGTGCAGTTGACTCAATCCCTGCCAGAAAATGATCCCGACACACTCAATAATGATTATGCTGAATTTGACTACGACAATCATGTCGCATTCGACGATGAATCTCTGGCAGCAATTGAAGAAGATACAGAATTACCAGAAGTTGAATTAGAGCTCCGCCTAACCATAGACGAAGGCGACACTCTAAGCACCTTGTTTGATCAAGCTAGTGTTGGTCAGACGGTGATGTATCAGATTCTATCAGCAGACGAGCAACTTCTGGCTTTGGATATTTTAAGACCCGGTAATCTACTGACTTTCCGCAAAAATCCAGAAACTCATGATTTAGAGGAAATGGAACTCTATGTTCATATAGGTAAGCAAGTCATTTATCGTCGCGTGGATAATGAAAACTTCGAATTTGAAGAAGTGATACATGAAGGCGATTGGGAACAAGAAATTATTGCAGGTGAAATCTATGGCAGTTTTTACGTATCTGCCATACGTGCTGGTTTAACCAAAGCCGAGATCCATGAAATCAACAAGCTTTTAAGTGAACAGATTGACTTTAACCGCCAAATTCAAGCGGGCGATCGTTTCCAAGTCGTTCGTAATGCTCAGTATGTCGGTGATGAGTTCACCGGACAAACCTCGATTGAAGCGATCAGACTTCAACAGAGTCGTAAGTCTTACACCGCGTTTTTATTTGAAGATGGCAATTACTATGATAGCAACGGTGATAGCTTAACCAGAGCTTTCCGCCGCTTACCGCACAATCAAAACTTCAGAATCAGCTCTCAATATAACCCTACCCGTAGACACCCGGTTACAGGTCGTGTCGCGCCCCACAACGGTACCGATTTTGCGATGCCGACAGGCACTCCGATTGTTAGCATCGGTGATGGGGTCGTTACTCGTGTGGAAAACCACCCCTTTGCTGGTAAATATTTAGAAATTCGCCACAACAGTACCTATGCAACTCGCTACCTTCACATGCACCGCATCGATGTTCGCCGTGGTGACTCCATCAAGCGTGGTCAGCGCATCGGTCTCTCTGGTGCGACGGGTCGTGTCACAGGACCGCATTTACATTTTGAACTTCATGTTAACGGTAGACCCGTTAACCCTATGACAGCAAATCTACCCTTAGCTACTTCAGTACCTAAAGAACAGCTTGCCGAGTTCAATAAACGTGTTGACGAGCTTGTGTCAGTGATGGAAGTTGCGAGAGAAGAACAATTTGCTATGCGCAGAAATGAATCTCAACCTGGCACCTAATCAAGACGACCTGTTTGATATCATGACGTCTTTATAAATGGAGCTAGAGCTCTCCGTCATTCTTCTATTAATGCTAGCTGCCTTAGCAGCTGGCTTTATAGATTCCATCGCCGGTGGCGGCGGACTCATTACTGTTCCCGCTTTGTTAGCCACTGGCATGCCTCCTGCTCTAGCATTGGGTACCAATAAACTACAAAGTTGTTTTGGCTCTTTCACCGCGACCTTATATTTTTGGCGCCAAGGCCTCATCAAAATTCGCGAATTATGGCCCCATATCATCTGTACTTTTTGTGGTAGCGCGGTAGGTACTTTGCTGGTTCAGCATATTGACCCCACCCTACTCAGTAAACTACTCCCATTTCTTCTCATTGGCTTTTCATTGTATTTCCTTTTTTCTCCTCGTATCAGTAACGATGATAGTGAGCAGCGCCTTTCACCCCTCTTGTTTGCTTTTGTTATAGGCACTAGCGTCGGTTTCTATGATGGATTCTTTGGTCCAGGAACCGGCTCTTTCTTTGCAATAGCCTTTGTTGCTCTTGCTGGTTTTGGCCTTGCCAAAGCAACTGCGCATACGAAACTGTTAAATTTTACCTCTAATATTGCCTCCTTACTGTTTTTTGCGCTCGGCGGTCATGTACTATGGTCAGTGGGCTTGGCGATGGCAGTGGGTCAATATTTAGGGGCTCGGGTTGGATCAAGAATGGTTGTCAGTCATGGTGTTAAATTGATCCGTCCGTTATTAGTAGGGATCTCTCTGATCATTAGCCTAAGGCTTATCTGGCAGCATTATATGTAATAATAGCGCTGCTATCTGGCCATTTATTTACAACAAAGGATGCGTCATGAATCGATTTCTTTTCAGGTCTGTTTTTTTCAGCATAATATCTACCACCGCGATGATTTTAGCTTCTCATGCAGTGGCTCAAAATAGCAGTGAATTTAGCCTTTTAGCGACGCCAGAAGTCCTTAACTCTGAAGAAGGTGAAGTTCTACAGGTCTTTTTACCACCTTCATGGCACACCGTTCACAAAGAGTGGTTGGATAATCGTGGCGTTAAAGAGGTCGTTCCTGCTGATCAAACCATTATTAACTGGCGAGAAATGTTGGCTTTTCAGGTAATTGATAAAGTCAGAATGCCACCCAATGCTTACCTTGACCAATTAAAGCAAGCGCTAAGCCAAAGCTGTGAATTTAGTCATTTTCGGACACTTTCAGGTTCTGTAAACTCGCATTACAGTGAAGCGGTGCAAATTAGCTGGTGTGGTCAAGTCGCCGGAGCGCAGTGGGGAGAAATCGTGTTAACGCGCATTATCTCAGGAGAAAACACCCTCTATAGCCTGAATAAATCTTGGCGAACTATCCCCTTTCGCTCGGTTGAAGCCATCGGTTTACCCGAGGATGAGATCCAGTTTTGGCTAAACCAGGTTAACCGTAGTCGCTTATGTGATACCCGTCGAAACGATTGCTGATCAATCAAGCTTCTGAATTTTTAAAGAAAAATGCTAGAATATAGAATAATCTATTGATCGAAATCAGGGAGACAGCCTTTGATGTGGCATACGGTTCGGCACTTTTTATATTCGCTTCTAGCATCCGTGCTCATTCTGCTATCGTCTAGCGCTCATGCTCAGCTGAATCTCATACAGTATTTTAAAGACGAAGAAGGCAGCACTAATTGGCAGTATGTCGCTAATTTTTCTAGTGGCGTTCTTATCATCACCCTGTCGATTGTCGCCATCTTTTTACTCCTCACCTGGCGCAGAGCTTATCATGCCAACCGAGAACTCACTGACATTCGTAACGAATTAGAAAATCGCGTAGAACAGCGCACGGCTGAACTTAAAGCGTCAGAGTCTTACGTTGCCAATATTCTTCGCTCGCTTCCAATCATGCTGGTGGGATTAAATAAGCAATGCCAAATTACTCATTGGAATCGCCAAGCTGAGGAGATTGCAGGGGTATCAACACAAGATGCGCTAGGTAAAGACTTATGGCAAATCTACCCCACTATCAGTATTACGCCGGCACAAATAGAGCAGTCGATTAAGCAACAAGAACCTATTCACATCAAACAAAGCCAGAGTGGCCTTTACTACTTCAACATTATCATCTATCCACTCCAAGAGCTGGAAAATGGTGGAGCGGTTTTGCTAATCGATGATGTTACTCAGAAGATACTCGCTGAAAATATGCTGGTGCATAATGACAAGATGGCGTCGATGGGTGAGTTAGCAGCTACCATGGCTCATGACATTAACGCACCGCTGCAGGGCATTCTCTTCGATCTGAGTAGTTTCCAACGCTTGCTATCGAATGGACGCTTGATGCAGCAAGATAGCGAATGCGGCAAAGAGGTGGAGCGTTTGAACCACCTGTTAGAAGATGCCTCCGAGAAAGGCCGCAATGTTACCGCCATCATCAACAACCTATTGAACTTTTCTCGTCAACGTACCGATAAAAAAATTCTTGTTGATGTGGCTGAACTGATGGAACATGCGCTTGAACTGGCTGGTGACGTGCTTATCTCAGCAAACAACATCAGATTTAGCGACTTTGAGATCGAAAAACATTACGCCGATCAGTTGCCAAAACTAAGCTGCTATAACATTGAACTACAGCAAGCTTTCTTAAGTCTATTTAGGCATTGTTTTGATGCATTAATGGAGCAAGCTGACAGTGTTACACCCAAAATTAAAATAGATATTAGCGAATCCTATGGCAGTCTATGGGTTCGTATTAACCATAATGGCAAGCCATTAAACGAAGAAGAACAAATGTCATTGTTTGAGCCATTTTTTAGCTCTGACATCACTTCATCGGAAACGAGTGATGCAGGCAAGCGCCTATCATTTGCTTATTTTATTATTACTGATCAGCATCAAGGTCACATGGCAGTGACATCTGATGCCAGCTCAGGGACAACCTTCCACATGCAATTAGGCTTAAATAGTGACACGAATCCTCTTGGATCATAACAGGTAGAACTTACATGGATCATCCTTTACTGAACATCCGCAACCTTTCTGTGGCATTTACTGGTAAAACAGTTGTAGAGGATATCGATCTTCAGGTGGGATCGGGAGAATGTGTTGCCTTGGTGGGTGAATCCGGTTCAGGAAAGTCCGTAACGGCTCTTTCCGTGCTGGGTTTACTTCCCTACCCTTTGGCCAGCCATCCCTCCGGAGAAATATTCTTCAATGATGTTGATCTACTGAAACTCAAAGAACCTCAACTACGTGCGATACGCGGCAATCGCATTAGTATGATTTTCCAGGAGCCTATGACATCGCTGAATCCATTACATACAGTGGAGAAGCAAATTGGTGAAAGTCTGCAATTACATGCCGCCATGAGCCGACAAAAAGCACGTGGCCGGATTTTAGAGCTATTAGACTTGGTAGGCATACCTGAACCAGAAAAACGTCTAAGGCAGTATCCGCACGAGCTATCTGGAGGTTTACGGCAACGCGTGATGATCGCAATGGCTCTAGCGAACGAACCAGAGCTACTGATCGCTGATGAGCCAACCACCGCACTGGATGTCACGATTCAGCAACAAATACTGGAACTGTTAAAGAGCTTACAACAAAAGCTCAATATGTCAGTACTGCTGATCACTCATGATCTGAATATCGTCCGACGCTTTGCTGATCGCGTCTATGTGATGAATCAAGGCCATTTAGTGGAAACGGCGTCTACAGCAGACCTGTTTGCTCAGCCTAAAGAAACCTACACACAGATACTGCTGGCAGCGGAACCGGATGGAAAGCCAGCAACCATCCCTGTGGATAGCCAAGTGATTCTTAAAACAGATGCCCTTAAAGTCTGGTTTCCAATACAAAGTGGCTTATTTAAGCGGGTTAAGGATCACCACAAAGCAGTCAATGATATTAATTTGACCTTAAAGCGTGGTGAAACACTGGGCGTTGTCGGTGAGTCAGGTTCAGGTAAGACTACGCTAGCCCTTGCGATTCTTAGATTAACTAAATCTGTTGGTCAAATTCATTTCGCAGGCCAGGATCTGAACCAAATACCACAAAAGGCAGTGAAACCTCTGCGTAAGCAGATGCAAATCGTCTTTCAAGACCCTTTTGGCAGCCTCAGCCCTAGAATGCTGGTTGGCGAATCCATTGCAGAAGGGCTGGAAGTTCATGGTGTTACCAATGCCGCAGAGATTGAAAAGCGTGTGATTCAAGCATTAGAAGATGTCGGTTTACCGGCTGATATCAGAAACCGCTATCCACATGAGTTTTCAGGCGGTCAACGTCAACGGATTGCGATCGCTAGAGCCTTAGTATTACGACCTGAATTGATCGTATTGGATGAGCCTACATCAGCGCTAGACCGAACCGTTCAAAAACAAATTATTGAGCTATTACGCGACTTACAAGCTCGCTACCAGCTGAGTTATTTGTTTATTAGCCATGATTTAGCCGTGGTTCGAGCCTTAAGCCATCAGCTTTTGGTGATGAAGTCAGGAGTGGCTGTTGAGCAGGGTGATGCGAGTGATGTTTTTAACCATCCTCAACACCCTTACACTCAACAACTGTTAAAAGCAGCGTTTGGTGACACTGCGCGTCCTTGCGCATAACTAGCTTAGTTACGTTTAATCGTTGCTTGAGCGCGTAAGCTGTCGACACGATTTTGATATTCTTGCTGTCCTAACGTCGCACCCAGAATCGACATCATAAGCGCCATCTCATCTTCATTCAACTGATTGTCTTTGTGCTGAACTGCATCTAAGCGAAGTAGCGCAAAACTCCCGTCACGCAACTGCAGCAGGTCGAATCGAGGCGTTTCGTTTGCTGACATCGCAAACAAACGGTTGCGTATCTCAGAAGGCACTCTAGAGTCAGCTCTTCCTGCTTCAACCACTTCACTCCACGCCAGATCATCATTTAGATTCTCTAAAGCTTCACCCTGTTGCAAAGCAGCGAGCCACTCAGAGGTTTTTTGCTGCAGCGTTTCTGTTGCTTTAGCCGTAATCAATTCCAGTTCGAGTTCATCACGCACTTCTTCAAAGGCCAACTGACGGCTTGGAAGATGTTCGTTAACACGCACTACTACTGTTCTTTCACGATCTAACTCGATTGGTAAGCTATTTAAACGCTCACGTAATAAGTCACTACTGAAAGCAGCTTCAACTACACGAGAGTTTCTTCCTAAGAAGTCACTGCCACCCTCACGACTGATCGGTTGTGAACGCTCGATAATCAGGTCTAGCTCTTCAGCAGGAACAATCAAATCTGCAGCAGAGAAAGATAGATCCGCCAAGCGCTCCATCTGCTCCACGTAGCGCATTTCTGCATCACGCTCTGCTATCTCTAGGCGAAGATCAAAAGCAGCCTGCTCAAAGCTTGGACGCTCAGTTTGACGTATCTCATCTAGTCGAATGATATGATAACCAAACTGGGTTTCAACGGGATGACTGATATCACCCGGTGATGACATCTCAAACAACGCATCAGCGAATTCATCTACCAGCGAATCACGAGTCAACAAACCTAATGATCCACCTTGTGAAGCAGAACCCAGATCATCAGAGAATCGCCCTGCTAGCTCAGCAAAATCAGCTCCGTCTTGTAGCTCAAGAAAGATCTCTTGTGCTAGAGCTAAAGCGGCTAACGCGTCACGCTGTCCATCCACTTCAATCAGGATATGGGAGACCGCACGTTGTTCTTGAGAAACAAACTCAGCCATCATCTGTTCGTAAATTTCACGAACTTCATCATCACTGACGATCGAGGGGTCAACAAAATCGCTTCGATCCAATAGCACGTAATCTAAAACCACCTGTTCAGGGGTTTGTAAGCTGGAAGTACGCTGATCATATAGAGCTTGTATTTCAGCTTCGCTAACTTCCGTTTCATTTAAAATCGTTAGCAATGGAATTCTGACCCAAGCAACATCTCGGGTTTGTTGATCAAGGCGGACAATGCGATCAACTTCATCTCTCGTAGTAAATGAAGACAACAAGAATGCTGCTCTTTCTTGATCCATGAGGGTTTCTTTACGCAGCAGATCACGATACATCAATGGCGTAAAGCCTGCGTTACGCAGAACCATCTCAAATTGATTACGATCAAAACGACCATCTATCTGAAATTCTGGCGTCGATACGATCAACTGATCAATCATCTCTTCTGAAAGAAATAGCCCCTGATTCTCGGCCGATTGAACTAATAATGCTTGTTCAATAAGGCTTTCCAATACCCCACGCTGAAGTAGATTATCATCGAGCAATGTTGGATCTGCATCCGGTCCCATTTGCATCAAAATTTGACGACGTTGCAGGTCGACGCCTCGCATTAAATCAATAACGGCAATATCTTCGCCGTTGACCTCTGCTGCTGGTTTTTCTTTTGATCCTAGACCGACCAACGATTCTAGACCAAACAGCGCAAACGTGACCGCAATAAGACCTACGATGACCTTGGCGATAATGCCTTTTGAGTTGTCCCTGATGGCTTGAAGCATTGTTTACAATTACCTTATGTTTTCATAAAAAAAAGCGCACTCATCGGAATGCGCTTTCTTAGACCAGAAAGGTCAGATTACTTATTTACCGCATCTTTAAGCGCTTTGCCCGGCTTGAACGTAGGCAGAGTAGCCGCAGCAATTTCGATAGGCTTGCCAGTTTGTGGATTACGGCCTGTACGAGCTGCACGCTCTTTCACAGAGAAAGTACCAAAACCAACTAGCGCAACCGATTCGTTGTTCTGTAGAGCTTTAGTCACTGCTTCGAGCGTCGCATCCAATGCACGGCCTGCAGCTGCTTTTGGTAGATCAGCAGAAGCTGCAATCGCATCGATCAATTCTGACTTATTCACATTGTTCCCCTTAATGCATCGTTATTTTGTTCTGTTCGCGTGGCATGCCCAGTCACACTTCAGGCCACTTTATACCAACACTCAGATTGCGGTGTCAACTGAAAAGCCCCTTTTTATGGGGGCTACAGCGATTAATGAGTACTTAATTGCCCTGGCTCAACTTTTACGCCTGAGCTTTCTTTAGCAACAATTTCAGCCTCTTTGTCGTCAAGAGGTTCAGGTACTCTGGTTAAAGCAACCTCCAAAACCTCATCAATCCATTTTACCGCGATTATATCTAGGTCTGCCTTAATATTTTCAGGTATTTCTTTTAAATCGCGTTTATTTTCATCGGGAATGATAACGGTTTTGATTCCACCGCGATGTGCAGCCAACAATTTCTCTTTCAAACCACCAATCGGAAGTACCTGACCGCGCAGGGTAATTTCACCTGTCATGGCCACATCCGAACGCACAGGAATACCTGTGAGTGCAGAGACTAACGCAGTACACATACCGATACCTGCACTGGGACCATCTTTTGGCGTAGCGCCTTCGGGTACATGAATGTGGATATCTTGCTTCTCATGAAAATCAGGACGAATACCCAAAGGCAAAGAGCGATTTCTAACCACGGTCAATGCGGCCTGAATCGACTCTTTCATTACATCACCCAACGAACCGGTATTAATTTGTCGACCTTTACCGGGAACGATAGCCGCTTCAATACTGAGAATTTCTCCACCTACTTGAGTCCATGCCAATCCAGTCACGTGACCAATTAGATCTTCTTCTTCCGCTTTTCCATAGCTGTGCTTGTGCACACCGGAGTAATGCTCAAGATTTTCAGACGTTACCGCTTGTAAATCTGCAGTCATTTTTCCTAAGGCTGATTCTCGAACCGCTTTACGACAGATTTTGGCTATTTCTCTCTCTAAGCCACGCACACCAGCTTCACGAGTGTAGTAACGGATCAGGTCTAATATGGCTTCGTCGGTAAAGGTTAGCTCTTTGTCTTTTAAGCCACTCTGTTTCATCTGCTTAGTAATCAGATATTTTTTCGCTATATTGAGCTTTTCGTCTTCGGTATATCCTGGAATACGAATAATTTCCATACGATCCAGCAGTGGACCAGGAATATTCATTGAGTTAGAGGTACAGACGAACAACACATCTGACAAGTCCATATCTACTTCTAGATAATGATCATTGAAGGTGCTGTTTTGTTCTGGATCTAACACTTCTAGCAATGCTGAGGAGGGATCACCGCGATGATCCATACCCATCTTATCGATTTCATCAAGTAAGAAAAGTGGATTTTTAACGCCAGCCTTAGTGATTTTCTGCACCAATTTACCGGGCATTGAACCGATATAGGTACGTCGATGACCACGAATTTCAGCTTCATCACGCACACCGCCTAACGCCATCCGCACATACTCTCGGTTGGTCGCTCGAGCGATTGACTTACCTAGTGAAGTCTTACCCACACCAGGAGGTCCAACCAAGCAAAGGATAGGCCCTTTCAGCTTACGTACACGCTTTTGAACAGCGAGATATTCAATGATGCGTTCTTTAACTTCTTCTAAGCCGAAATGATCTTCATCAAGAATACTTTGAGCACGCTGCATATCTAAACGGACTTTCGAACGCTTCTTCCATGGCACTTGAAGCATCCAATCAATATAACCACGGACTACGGTTGCTTCGGCGCTCATGGGCGACATCATGGTCAATTTTTTATGCTCAGCGAGCGTCTTTTTCAGTGCATCTTCTGGCATTTCTGCAGCTTCAATTCGACGACGTAACTCGTCCATATCATTGCCACCGCTTTCATCCATATCGCCCAGCTCTTTCTGAATCGCTTTCATTTGCTCGTTCAGATAATACTCACGCTGACTTTTTTCCATCTGTTTTTTCACGCGGCCACGGATACGCTTCTCAACTTCAACCAAGTCGATTTCAGTTTCCATTTTGGCCATCAGATATTCAAGGCGATCACGACTACTCGGCATCTCGAGAACTTTCTGTTTATCCTCAAGTTTCAATGACATATGCGCTGCAAGGGTATCAGCTAAACGACCAATATCATCAATGTTTTGCAGTGAATTTAGCACTTCAGTTGGTATTTTCTTATTGATCTGAATAAAGCGTTCAAACTGATCTAGCGCTGTATGTTTGTAAATTTCACTTTCAGCTTCGGTTGCCTCTTCTGTCGCCATGACTTCCAAACTTGCATTGAAGCTTTCTCCTGTGTCGGTGAGACAGGCAATGCGAGCACGATACTCACCTTCAACCAGCACCTTCACGGTACCATCAGGTAACTTCAGCATTTGAAGAATGGTTGCAACGGTACCTACATGGAAAAGGTCAGACGCAACAGGCTCATCCTCAGATGCACTTTTTTGCGCGACAAGGAGTATTTGCTTGTCATGTGCTAAGGCATTATCTAACGCACGAATCGACTTAGCGCGACCAACAAATAAAGGAATAACCATATGCGGATAAACCACGACATCACGAAGTGGCAATACTGGAAGCTCAATATCAACACGGCCTTTCACGTTGCTATCATCTTTTGCTTCGTAATGATCCATAATTCTGTGCCTCTGTGCTGCGTATCAGCCCGGTTTGGACTGAGCTCTTTTGAAAATATCAGTTTGATAGTATCAGTCAATGGGGACAGGATGGTAAATTGCAAGCCGCTTCCTGTTTTACACATTCATACGGCTTGAAACTAACTTTGGTGCGTAAAAATTACGTCTAGCACACTTTACTTGTAGTAAGCGTTGGCGGTATTGGTGTGATCTGTGACATCTTTAACGGCAACAAGCCCTGGAACTCTCTCGATCAAGGTTTTTTCAACGCCATCTTTAAGTGTTAAATCTACTGCACTACATCCTTGGCAACCGCCACCGAACTTAAGAATAGCGGTATGTCCGGTATCCTCTTCAATCAACTCAATCAGTTTAACTTCTCCACCATGGGCAGCCAGACCTGGGTTGATATCGGAATAAAGAATATAGTTAATTTGATCTTGCATAGGACTATCTGCAGTCACTTTCGGCATTTTAGCATTAGGTGCCTTGATGGTTAGCTGACCACCCATGCGATCCTCTGCAAAATCAACTACAGCTTCCTCTAAGTAAGGAATACTGTTTTTTTCCAAATAAAAACGCAGTTTAACGGTTTCCATGACTTCGTCTGCTTCGTTTACTTCGTCTGGACGGCAGTAGGCCAAGCAGGTTTCAGCGTAAGGCGTACCGGGTTGAGTGACAAACAGCCTAACTGCCATACCCTCAACATTTTGTTTTTCTAGCAAGCTGGCTAAATAATCTTGGGCGCCATCTGTTACTGTAATGATCATCTTTTTTACTCACAACCGTCATAGATAGATGAGATATAGCATACACTGAATTTAATTCCGAGTAAATTGATCGGATATTCCCAATCTTCCTCTCTAATGGATGATACGTGGATCAAAGAAGTGTAGATTTTTAGCAATATACAGCCCAAATAACTTTAAAAGCGGGTTATAATCGCTATTTTTGCAGAGCATTATGTCCAAAAAGCTGCTATCAAAACAAGCACGATCTAAGCAAACTCTCAACAAGACTCGTCGTGCTAATCATCAGCCAAATAACACCTTACCCATCATCAGTGAAGCCATTGAAGTGGTTCGTTACAGCAATGAATGTCGTGGCATTGCGACTCATGCAGGTAAAACGGTGTTTGTTCGTAACGCACTGCAAGGTGAACAAGTTCAGGTGTCTATTGAAGCGACTCACAAGCGCTATGATGAAGCAGTAGCCACTGAAATAATACAGTCCAGTATTGATAGAGTCACACCTGTCTGCCCTTATTACGGCCAATGTGGTGGATGTGATCTGCAACATTTAAATCCTTCTAAGGCACCCAGTATCAAGCAAGAGTTAGTACTGGAGATGCTCAAGCGAAGCGCTAATGCCATACCAGCCCATATTGAAGATCCAATCTTATCTAAGCCTACAGGCTATAGACGCAGCGCAAGGATAGGGATCAATCAACGTCAACGTGATGGTGCGTTATTAACAGGATTTCGCAGACGTCAGTCTGCAAAGCTACTTGATATTGATCATTGTCCAGTGCTGGATAGTCGCCTTGATACTCTTTTTAACGAACTCCATAAGGGCTTAGCTGATCTTGATGGCATCAGAAATATCACTGAGGTACTGGTTAGCCTAGGTGATATCGATGGTAGTTTGCGCTTTCGCTTAGTCAAACCTGCGTCAGCAGAGATGAAACAACGTCTCATTGATATTGCGCAGACGCTCAAGCTAAGCGCGTGGATAGAGGAAAACAATCACGGCTCTATCCCATTATCATCTAATGCCAATTTAAGTTTTAGCGCCGATGGCGAGACTCAACTGAGTTTTGAACCGGGTGATTTTTTACAGGTGAATGCCGAAATTAACCGCGCCATGATTGCTCGGGCAAAGGAGTGGTTAGTCGCTGATTCTGACGCAATTCTATTAGATCTTTTCTGTGGGTTAGGAAATTTCTCCTTACCCTTAGCTCGGCATTTCAAGCAGGTCATTGGCATCGAAGGCAGTGCTGAAATGGTAAAGCGAGCAACACAGAATGCAGCAACAAACAAGATCAGTAATGCTAGCTTCTTTTGTGCCGATCTCAGCCAACCTATCAAGGAAACTGCGTGGTATCGTCAATCTAAACCCGATCTAGTCTTACTCGATCCACCCAGAACAGGCGCTGCTGAACTACTACCACAACTTCTTCCCCTTAAGCCGAAGAAGTTTCTCTACATTGCGTGCAATCCCGCAGCACTGGCAAGAGATACACAAACGTTGGTTGACGCAGGTTATCAGTTAACTCGTTTCTGTGTATTAGATATGTTCCCTAACACCTCTCATATTGAGTCCATGGCGCTGTTTGAGGCAAAGAAATGATCGATCTACTTTATGCCGATGATGTCATGGTGGTGGTATCAAAACCCGACAACCTGCTTTCGGTTCCCGGAATCGGAGACGCTAAAAAAGATTGTTTAGTCAGTCGTTTACAAGCTGAGTTTCCAACGATACGAATCGTACATCGACTGGATTACTCTACTTCGGGTTTACTGGTACTTGCACTCAATGCCGGCTCTCACCGAGCATTGAGCATACAGTTTCAAGAACGCGTTCCTAAAAAACGCTATCAAGCACTGGTTACCGGAAAACTTGAAAAAGATGAGGGGATGATCGATTTTCCTCTATCACAAGACTGGGAGAACCGCCCCTGCTCTAAAGTAGATTTAGAAAACGGGAAACCGTCACTGACTCACTGGACTTGCCTAGAGCGGAATGATCAACAGAGCCGAGTGCTACTTTATCCTCATACGGGACGATCACACCAGCTTAGAGTCCACATGCTGGCAATAGGACATCCCATATTAGGAGATAACTTTTACACGGAAGAAGGTGAACATCAGAAGTATCCACGGTTAATGCTTCACGCCGATCAACTGGCATTGAAGCATCCGGTTAACGGTCAGTGGCTAGAGTTTGAATCACCCTGCCCTTTTTAGACAATTCTGCGTAAGTCGGTGCCTTGCTGCCAAGACTCAATATTTTCGACGGTTTGTTTAATAATCGTTTGACGTGCCTGGCGAGATCCCCAAGCATTGTGAGGCGTGACAATCAAATTGGGGATCGACTCATCTAACAAGACATTGCCATCTTTAGGTGGCTCTTGCGTCAGCACATCCGTGGCAGCACCTGAAAGATGCCCACTACGCAGTGCAGCAGCTAAGTCTTCTTCGTTAACGATACCACCGCGTGCGGCATTGACTAAAAAACTACCTTCAGGCATCAGGGACAGCGCATCCTTGTCGATTAGATTTTTGGTTTGTTCTGTCAGAGGGCAATGAATGCTCAACACATCAACACGAGGTAGAAGATCTTTTAGTGCTAATCGCCCCTCTGAAGGCTCTGTACCGGCACGTGCTGCAACTAACACTTCCATTCCAAACGCTTGTGCTAACTGAGCTACTCGCTGCCCTAAGGCACCATAGCCGATGATTCCGAGCCTGCGGCCTTTTAATTCAAGAATAGGAAAGTCGAGCAAGCAAAACTGAGTCGCCTTTTGCCAATCGCCTTGTTTTAGCGACTGTTGATAATTAACAAACTTAGTATGCAGCACTAACATCAGCATCAACACGTGCTGTGCAACGGAATCTATGCCATAAGCTTGAGAGTTATAAACGCTGATATTGGCTTGTTTGGCTGCATCCAAGTCAACATTATTGACCCCAGTAGCTACCACACAAATCAGTTTTAGGTCACTGGCTTGAAGGATAACTTCAGCGCTGAGAACAACCTTATTGGTAATGACAACGTCAAATCCAGAAATGCGCTCAGCAACCTGATCAGGTTGAGATGAGGGGTAGGAAACAAATTGATCAAACTTAGCTTCCAGCGTTGTCAGATCTAAATCATCTAAACTGGTGGTATCCAGAAAAACGCACTTCATCACCTACCCCTTACTTATCTTGCTGATACGGCCGATAACACCTTAACCGAAATCGATACCTAAGCGGCGACCGACCTCTTCGTAGGCTTCTATGACACCACCTAAACCTTGGCGGAAGCGATCTTTGTCCATCTTATCACGCGTTTCTTTGTCCCATAAGCGGCAACCATCAGGTGAGAATTCGTCACCTAAAACCACTTGCCCTTGATAAAGTCCAAATTCCAATTTGTAATCCACTAATAACAAGCCAGCATCATCAAAGAGCTTTTTCAGTACTTCATTGGTTTTGAAGGTCAGTTGCTTAGCGATTTCAATATTGGCAGGATCGGCCCAACCAAAGGTGGCGATATGCGATTCATTCACCATCGGGTCACCCAATGCATCATTTTTCAGAAACATCTCAAAGGTGGGTGGGTTCAACGTGATTCCCTCTTCCACACCTAAACGACGGCAGAGTGAACCGGCGGCATAGTTACGCACTACACATTCAATCGGCATCATCTTTAAGCACTTCACAAGACTTTCAGTGTCCGACAACAGCACTTCAAAATGGGTAGGAATACCAGCAGCTTCAAGCTTTTGCATGATGAAGGCATTAAACTTGTTATTGACCATTCCTTTGCGGTCAAGCTGTTCAACTTTCTTACCATCGAAGGCAGAGGTGTCATCACGAAACACCATCACCATAAGATTCGGGTCATCTGTCGTAAAAACAGATTTCGCCTTGCCTGCATAAAGCTCGTTACGCTTTTCCATTCATTTCTCCAATAAACAACGCCCAGTGATTGGGCGTTATTATGATCTAAACAAAATTAAGAGGTTCAAGACTCATTCAAACGAAGGGCTTATAGAACCTGAGGTAGCCGATCTCTTATCTGCCAAAGAATTTCTTCTGCAACCACTGCAGGCGCTTCGATCTCTTCATCAGTTAATACCGTCACAATCACACCTGTTCGGGTACGATTCAAAACGACTTGGTAACGCCCTACATGTTCATACTGACCCGTATCGGTATTCAGTACACCTGAACGTCCTCCGCCAAAGACGAAAATAACTCTTCCACCTAACCAGATTTTATAACCAGGTTGGTTAGCAGGATTATTTGGATCGTTAAGATCGTTAGCAATATCCTCATCACCAGCTAACTCAGCGGATGTTCTCGCGCCTCTGGAGGAGTAAGAAATTGCATCTTGTTCGGAAGAATCACCAAAACCAAGTGCTGAAGATATAAAGCCAGTATCTAACTTAATCTCACCACGATCAGAATGTAACCATTCAAAGAACCCCATTTTACGCGTGTCATCAAATGGCGTTGTGGTGGTGTAAGTCATGTAAAACTTACCCAGACCTTGATCTTGTGAGCCTAAATCTAGATCGGCATCAACGATAGCCTGTGCAACCATATTCCATGCTTGATCAGGTGAGGTATTGATTCTAAGCGCTGGATTTCCACGAGCATCACGTCCGAGCTGACTTGTTTGACCCTGCTGCTGCATCGCCAAGAGTGTATTGGCGGTTGTCGGTGCCGTAGAACGGCTGAGGTATCTAAGTAACTCAAACATCATATCACTTTGATAAGCGATATCGTTTTGGAAACCATCCCACTCAATCTGTTCGGGTTGTTGCCCTGCGGCAAACTGCACATGACGCATACGGATAGAGGTTCTATCGTAGTTGTCAGGATCAGGTCTCACCAAAACCTGCAGTTTATTGTCAGCAGGCCCCTCCATAGGGGTTAAGGTTAAGCGTTTAATCCAACGATCAACAAAACCATAGTCACGGCCATCGGTGCGAATCCAATCGGTTTCTATGATGCCCTGACGTGGATCGGTACGTGCAATACGCACATTATGATAATTCCAAAAATCCAGTGTTTTGTTCCATACGTCGGCAATCGGCTCATCAACGAAGATAACTCGCTCACCCTCAAGTCTTGCTAGATTAACAGAATCCGAAGTTGGATCTGCGTAGAAGAACTCAGGTCTAGGCACTTGAAAACGCCCTGTTGAACGACTAGCCGTCATCTCTACCTGAGGGACCACCAGTAGATCACGCGTTTCGCGAGCTTGAATATTTTCAGGAATCACTAAACGCTGACCTGATTCAGCCAGAGCATAATCCTGACTACGGTCACGAATTAAACCATGTTCTCCATAAACAGGATTTTTAATCGAGCCACAACCTGTGAGAGACAAGGCCAACACCACAAGGGTTGGCACTAGTAAAGGAATCCTGTTCATATGAGCACCTGTAATCATGCAATTCCACTGTCTTTAAGAGCCTGACGGACAAGGTCATGATATTGTGTAGAAAGTTGTGTTAACGGCAAACGTATACCCTGTTGCATCAAACCCATTTCTGCTAAGGCCCATTTTACCGGTATCGGGTTAGCTTCAACAAACAGTGTTGTATGCAGAGGCATTAAACGTTGTTGTAAAGCACGTGCTGCTTCTGCTTCTCCAGCCAAGCCTAGACGGCAAAGCTCAGCCATTTCGGCTGGAGCGACGTTAGCGGTTACCGAGATATTACCCTGACCACCTAATAATATCAGTTCAATGGCGGTAGCATCATCACCGGAGTAAACAGCAAAGTCATCGGGCGTGGCTTCAATTAATTGACGAGCGCGCTCTAAATTACCCGTTGCTTCCTTAATGCCAACGATATTCGTTACTGACATCAATCTTAGTACTGTTTCCGGCAACATATCGCATGCTGTTCGACCAGGAACATTATAAAGGATTTGCGGGATATCGACAGCTTCAGCAATTTTGCAGTAATGCTGATACAAACCTTCTTGAGTGGGTTTGTTGTAGTAAGGCGTCACTAAAAGGCTGGCATCAGCACCCACGGATTTTGCAGCACGAGTTAGCTCAATCGCCTCACGGGTAGAATTTGCACCCGTACCCGCGATCACAGGAATGCGCCCATTCACTTGATCTACCACAAATCGAATGGCTTCAGTGTGCTCATCACAATCTAAGGTTGCTGACTCACCTGTTGTACCCACGGCCACAATGGAGGCAGTTCCCTTTTCGACATGGAATTCAACTAAACGCTTCAACGCCTCCCAGTCGATATCTCCATTTAGGGTCATAGGGGTGACCAACGCTACCAAACTGCCGCAAATCATTGTGTTCTCCATATTATTCAGGCGATGCCGCGATACTCAACACCGCAACTGTAAAAAGCAAGGTTAACCTACTGAACCACTTCTGCTATCGTTATCGTATTCGAATGACCCAACATTCTAAACGAAGTACCCCCCTTTAGCGTAGTGGTAGATACGTTTTTCAATAGACTTTTTTAGGAGCCCATAATGCAAGCGCCAATAATCGACCAACCCATCACTGATTTTAAGGCCTTAGCCACCAGTGATATGCAAGTAAGCTTGAGTGAGTTAAAAGGTCGCAATGTGGTGATCTACTTTTATCCTAAAGACAGCACACCAGGCTGCACCACGGAAGGCCAAGACTTTCGCGATCTCTACGCTGAATTTCAAGCTTTAGATACGGAAATCTTCGGTGTTTCGCGCGATAGTCTTCGTAGCCATGAAAACTTTCGCACTAAACAATCGTTTCCTTTCCAACTGATCAGCGATCCTGATGAGGAACTCTGCAAGCTATTTGACGTTATTAAACTCAAAAAACTCTATGGTAAAGAATATTTAGGAATTGATCGAAGTACCTTTTTGATCGATAAAGAAGGCGTTCTTCGCAAAGAATGGCGTTCAGTAAAGGTCAAAGGTCATGCTGAAGCGGTTCTTGAGAGTGTAAAGCAGCTTTAATTTCAATCATTACTTTGTTCAGAAGAACGGAGTCAATCAAGACTCCTGCTCTTCTGGTGGTCCGTGAGACTTTTCTGATGCATGTTCAAGCGCTGCTGGCCATGCATTGACAATGGACTTAACCAAAGTCGCCAGAGGTATCGCAAAAAACACCCCTAATACTCCCCACATACTGCCAAATAACAACACTGCGACGATGATCGATACAGGATGCAGATTAACCGCTTCAGAGAAAAGAATAGGTACCAACACGTTTCCGTCAAGTGCCTGAATGACAAAGTAAGCGATCATTAGCGTCAGAAATTCACTTCCCCACCCCCACTGGAAAAACGCGACACCCGCAACTGGCAAGGTCACCACTGCAGCACCAATGTAGGGAATCACCACCGACAAACCGACCATCACGGCTAATAATGCCGCGTAATTCAGGCCGAAGAATACAAAGACGACATAAGATACGGCGCCTACGATTAAAATTTCGATCACTTTGCCACGAATATAGTTAGCAATTTGTGCATCCATCTCTGTCCAGACTCGGCGCATCAGATCACGCTTTTCGGGTAAGTAGGTGGTTAAACTTCCAGCCAAATAGTTGCCATCCTTCATAAAAAAGAAAACCAGAATCGGCACCAAAATAAGATAAATCAGTAACGCAACAATATTGGTAATGGAATGTAACGAGAAAGTTAACGCCCATTGCCAGGCTCGACCGATTTCAGCAGCCGCAACAGAACTTAACTGTCGAATCTGTTCTTCAGTGACCAATTCAGGGTAGCGTTCAGGCAAAAACAGTAGTGATTTCTGAATTTCAGTCACGATACGCGGCGCTTCATTTAATAATGTCAGCAACTGTCGCCAGACTTGAGGAAGAACGAGCAGCATAAACGCTAAAAAAGCCGCCATAAAGCTGCTAAACACAAGTAACACCGCAACTTTATGAGGCATATAGTTAGAGCAACGCTGAACGGCACCTTGCATTAAAAATGCCAAAATAATACTGAAGAATACCGGAGCTAAAGCTTTACCCACCGTTAAAATAATAATTAATGATGCAGCCAACAGCACAAAAAGCAGTAATGCTTCTTCGTCAGAAAAATAACGATGGATCCATTTACTAATAATTTTAAACATGCAGCCCCAAACCTATGTAAAAATATTAACCGCGACGAATAAGGTAGATATAAAGATCGTCTTCGGTGAACGACTCTAACAAACTATGGTCTGACTGATCAGTAAAAGCTTTGAAATCGCGGACTGAGCCAGCATCGGTTGCAATCACTTTCAACAGTTCGCTCGGCTGCATACGATTTAATGCCTGTTTAGCTTTTAATAAAGGTAGAGGACAGTTCAATCCGGATGCATCTAAGAGTTGATCTGGCTCTGGTAAACTAGACATATATACCTCAAAAATAAAAGCACTGTGTGTTAACTGATGATGGTTAGCGTACTAGACGGCAATAATCCGCTTAGATTAAAGTGCTGGACAGGCTATTACAACTAAACTTTGATGAACTATAGGCTACAAGATTTGAAAAATTTCCTTTTGGGGCTTCTGATTAGTATTCCGACAATCGGGCTTGCTATTGCGCAACCCAGTCAAGCCTCCACCAACTTGCCAACACTGGCGAATCCTTCACTGACAGCATCTGCCTCAACGGAATACCAATTAGGCCGAAACTGGGCGAGGATTTTGCGTGGCAGAGCTCCTTTACTGAATGACCCGCTCACTTTTCACTATATCGATGAATTACTCTGGGATCTTGTCCCTCACAGCGAGCTGTCAGATCGACGTCTAGAACTGATCGTGGTTGATAACCCAACCTTTAATGCGTTTGCGGTACCCGGAGGCATTATTGGCGTTCATAGCGGATTGATTGTTGCAGCCGGATCTGAAGACGAACTGGCATCAGTACTGGCACATGAAATTGCTCACTTAAGCCAACGTCACTACGCACAACGCATAGAAGAAGAGCGCCGAAATCGCCCTATGGTGCTGGCGGGTGTATTGGCCAGTATTTTAATCGCATCGGCCAGCCCAGAAGGTGGTGCCGCTGCATTAACGGGCACCATTGGAGCTCAAGCTCAGTCACAACTCAATTTTAGTCGACGTAATGAAGAAGAAGCGGACCGAATCGGCATGCAAACCTTAGTTGCGGCCAATCGTGATCCACGCGCAATGCCACAGATGTTTTCTAGGCTTCAACGCAGCTATCGTTTCTATGGTCAACGACCACCAGAGTTTTTACTGACCCACCCTGTTACCGAATCTCGTATTGCCGACTCACTTAACCGAGCTGAAGCTTTACCACCAGTCACACTTAGACCTGCCTCGATAGATTTTGATCTTATTAAAACACGCATGGAGGTGCACTTAAGCAACCAACCGGGGGAATCGTTGCAAAGATTTCTAGCGGAAAGCCGTGATCATAACGCTGCTAAAGGACATTACGGGGTTTTATTGTCTGCAATACGTACCAATGAATTAAGCTTGGCTAGAAACGCGCTAGAACAGCTGCCTAACGTTTGGCGTCAGCATCTTTATGTACAGCTATCTGAAATTGAACTATTACTGGCTGAACAAGACTTCACCACAGCACAGCAGCATTCTGAACGCATGATGTCACTTTATCCTGGCAGCTATCCAGTGATGAAAGTTCATGCAGCCGTGTTGTATCAATCAGGCAAACCTGCCCATGCAGTGCCTGTTTTCCGTAGCATTTTACAAAGCTTTCCAACCGATGTGGACAGCTGGTATCAGTTAGCAGAAGCCGAGGGATTAGCAGGTAATATTACCGGAGTTCACGAAGCCAGAATTGAGTACTTTTTACTCACTGGCAATATCGACAGTGCTATGCAACAAGTCACCTTTGCAAAAAGGGAACGTAATTTACAGCCCGCCGACCTTGCAAGACTGGAACAGCTGGAAGCAGAAACGATCGAGATCCGCCGCCAGCTGAAAGAAGATTTCTAAAGCAATCGTATCGTTTTGTTATACAAACTAGCGATTTAGCTAGTTTGTATAACTATTACTTGAGTGGAAAATCCAACATCCGCTGCAGAGGTTTTCTAGCACGCTCGATTAAGTGCTCTGAAACAAAAATTTCCTGATCATGATTGATCAACACATCACGCAGGTTTTCTAAACCATTCATGGCCATCCAAGGGCAATGAGCACAGCTTCGGCAGGTAGCACCTGTTCCACCTGTTGGCGCCTCTATCAGCACTTTACCTGGCGCCGCTTGCTGCATTTTATAAAAAATGCCTCTATCCGTTGCGACAATAAACATCGGATTGGGTAAGGTTGCCGCAGCATTGATCAATTGACTGGTAGAACCCACAACATCGGCTAACTCCACCACTGCTTCTGGAGACTCAGGATGAACAAGAATTGCCGCTTCCGGATAAACTTTCTTGAGATCCATCAGGCCCTTAGCTTTAAACTCTTCGTGCACGATGCAAGCACCGTCCCAAAGCAACATCTCGGCACCGGTTTTCTGACGAACATAGTCACCTAGATGCTTATCTGGCGCCCAAATAATTTTCTTGCCTTGATCATGAAGATGCTCGACAACCTTTAGCGCAATGCTAGAGGTAACGACCCAGTCTGCTCTAGCTTTAACCGCTGCAGAGGTATTCGCGTAGACGACAACCTCATGGTCTGGATATTGATCACAGAAAGCAGAGAACTCATCGATAGGACAGCCTAAATCCAAAGAACAGGTGGCTTCGAGTGTTGGCATCAAAATTCGCTTTTCTGGGCTAAGTATCTTTGCCGTTTCACCCATAAAGCGAACACCTGCAACTAACAAAGTCGAAGCAGGATGCTGACTACCAAAACGTGCCATCTCTAATGAATCCGCAACACAACCGCCGCTTTTCTCAGCTAAGGCTTGAATGACGGGGTCAGTGTAATAATGTGCGACAAGACAAGCATCTTTTTGCTTGATGAGATCAAGAATCTCTTGTGTTAACTCAGCCTGCTGCTGATGCGTTAACGCGCCGGGTAAGTGTTCTTGAGCAAAATGCTCCTGCACTAAAATACGATCAGCCAACTCTCGTGTCGATAACATGAATCGTTCTGAGCTCCGAATTTATTAGAGATCTACCAGCAGAATTCACTAGTAGGAAAAAACCAGTATACCATAGTGAAAAAGGCTAAAATGAACAAAAATCAGCCTTGATAGCGTGTCGGATCAGGTATGCCCGCTTGCTTAAAACCAACCGCACGAAGCCGACAACTATCGCAACGACCGCAAGCACGACCGTCATCGTCAGCTTGATAGCATGATACCGTTTTACTGTAATCTAATCCCAAACGCACACCTGCCTGAATAATTTCAGCCTTAGTGAGATCAATTAGAGGTGTTTCTATACGGATGGGGGCGCCTTCCACTCCTTGACGCGTGGCTAATGCAGCCATCGTCTCAAAGGCCTTGATAAATTCAGGACGACAATCAGGATAACCAGAGTAATCAACCGAATTAACGCCAATAAAGATAGCGGCTGCATCCAGGACTTCTGCCCAGCCTAGCGCCAAGGATAGAAATACTGTGTTTCTTGCGGGCACATAGGTCAAGGGTATGCCTTCTTCGGGAGCATCTTCAGTATCGCCTTCAGGCATACTCAGACTGTGATCGGTTAATGCAGAACCACCAAAGTCTTCAAGGTTAAGCCTCAACACACGATGCTCGACCACACCAAGCTCTTGCGCGACTGCCTTAGCCGCATTCAGCTCAGTTAGCGAACGCTGTCCGTAATCGAAACTTAATACAAAACAGTCGTACCCTTCGGCTTTGGCCATCGCTAATACGGTTGCAGAATCTAAACCACCGGACAGTAAAACCACTGCCCGTTTACCACTATTCATTGAATTCTAATTCCCAGTTAGGTTCCTACGGGTCTAAAGCTTTGAGCCAAGGTTGCTGCCGTACTTTGTGGAAACTCATTAATAACACGCTGCATCATATGTCTAGAACGTTCATGCTCACCCAAACGTGAGAAGGTCACCCCTAACTTATACAGTGTGTCAGGAACTTTATGGTGACTTGGAAAACGATCTAGGACGGTCTCAAATGCCACTCTCGCCTGGTCTGGAGACTCTTTTGCTAGATGCAACTCTCCTAACCAATAATAACCATTTGCCGTATTGGCATGTTCTGGAAAACGAACAACAAAGTTTTCAAAGGCGTCTATGGCTGCATCAAAATCTCTGGCTCTGACCAAGGCAAAGGCCTCATCATAAGCATTTTGATCATTGGCAGAGGCGGGTTCTGCAGCTACCGATGGTGCAGAAGAGGAGGACGGAGCACTAGGCTCTTGTAATGCTGTGTTAGCTGGAGCTAAATCAGAAGGTCCAGACAAGGGTGGCAATGAATCTGACTCCATCGCAGCTTGCATCAACACACTTAGACGACGATCAACATCTCGATATCGATCTACGACGTCTGCTTCAATTCTATTGAGTCTATTCTGAGCGGTTTCTAAATCACCACGCAAAGAGCGGACTTCTTCTTGCAAACTCAGCACTAGAAGTATCAATTCACTTTGACTAGAGGCACCTATCGATTGAGACGATTGCCCCAACCCTTGATCACCACTTCTAACTTCGATAACGGGAACTTGCGCATGCAACTGTGCTGACAGAGTCAGCACAGTGCCTAAACAACCCGCTAATATGTATTTCAGCGCTGTTATTTTCATTTGGCAATTAACGGCTCAGGTATCTCAGTTCAACGCGACGGTTCTGAGACCATGCACCTTCATGATTACCAACAACGGCTGGACGCTCTTCACCGTAGCTTACGGATTCGATTTGGCCAGAGTTAGCACCGTTAACCATTAATACACGCTCAACGGCTTGAGCACGACGCTCGCCTAGAGCCATGTTGTATTCACGCGTACCACGCTCATCGGTATGACCATCCAAACGAACACGAGCAGATGGGTTGTTAGCTAGGAAACGTGCGTGTTTTTCCAGATCAGGAAGAAACTCTGGACGAACCACTGCGCGGTCGAATTCGAATAAGAAAACATTTCTTAACTGCTGAACTTCTTCCCAGCTACCAGGAGTTACGCCACCAGTAGAACCAGCACCGATAGAACTAGCACCCACAGTATCAGTCAGGGCACCAGAATCGCCTTTACTGCCTGATGAACTACAACCCGCAGCAATAGCCATAACAGCCGCTAGAGCCAAAGCTTTTGTGAAATGAACTGAACGCATTTTTTTCTCCATTACTGACCATTGTCAGCAAACACTATAAGGTTGATACAAACTATTTCAAGAAAGGCGACCACGCCGGTTCACGAACATCTCCCTGAGGGACAGGCATATTGAAACGAATACGCCCATCAAGAGACACGGCTGCAAGGATACCTCGTCCAGCTTCTTGGGTTGCGTACATTACAATACTTCCGTTAGGTGCAATGCTTGGTGACTCATCGTAATCGCTATTGGTTAAAATATCCACACGACCGCTCTTAAGATCCTGAACAGCTATCTGGAATCGGCGCGAACTGCCACGGTGAACCATGGTTAAGAATCGCCCATCTTGCGTGAGACGTCCACGAGCATTGTAACTGCCCTCAAACGTAACACGTTCCACTGCCCGTGAGGCCAGATCCATCCGATAGATCTGTGGTGAACCACCACGGTCAGAGGTGAAGAATAAAGATCTACCATCTGGAGCCCAAAACGGCTCGGTATCAATGGCAGAATTCTGTGTCATGCGCTGCAAGTCACGAGAGCGCAAATCTAATACATAAATCTCTGGATTTCCATCTTTTGACAGCACCACAGCCAGACGATTTCCATCAGGTGACCAAGCAGGTGCCCCATTCAAACCCGGGAAAGATTGAATCTGCTCACGCTGCCCAGTGGCCAAATGCTGAATATAGACAACAGGTCGACTCGTTTCGAAAGACACATAAGCTAATTTCGAACCATCAAACGACCAAGCGGGTGATAAAATAGGTTCATTTGATTCCAAAATAGTTCTAGCACGTTCGCCGTCCCAATCTGCCATGTGCAGGCGGAAACGTTGATTAGTGCCCTGTCCACGATCAGCGGTGACATAGACGATACGCGTAGAGAAAGCACCTTTAATACCGGTGATCTCTTCAAAAATCACATCCGATATAAAATGCGCAGCATCTCTCAAGTTATTGCGACCTGCCGAGACTTCACGCGTCAGCATTTTCTGTTCTTTAAGTACGTCATATAACTCAAAGGTGACTCTTACTTCATCAGCCGACAATGGCTGCATACTACCAATCACCAAGTAATCTTGGTTAACCATTCGCCAATCTCTAAAAAATACTTGATCTTCCTGATTAGGGAAGCTCAGCATATTTTGACGATTCATGGATCTGAAAAAGCCACTTCGGGCCAAATTTTGGCTGACAATAGCAGCAACGTCTTCAGTCAATGCTGAATCACCGCTCCAACCAAAAGGAACCACAGCAACAGGGACAGGGCTATCAACGCCCTGAGTCACTTCAACAACGAGTTGCTGAGCCATTAACCCAGCGCTGAATAACATCACTACTGCAAAGACTAAGCATTTTAACTTGTTCATTACCATCTCAACCCTTCCGGTGTGAAAACAATCTGCATTCTTCTAAGACGCCTTTCAAAGAGCATCGGATCTACTTCTGACACTCTTGGTAGCCGTTCAGTTCGACGAACCGCCTGTTCAACTGATCGATCAAACGCTAAATCGCCACTGCTACGAACGATTCTTACGTCAACAATATCACCTGCAGGTGTTAACTGTAACTCAACCGTTGCAGACATACCCGATCTTGCCGTTGCTGGAATATTCCAATTTCGGCTTACTATCGCTTGTATGTAAGATCCTATATCTCCAATAGCGGCCTCAGCGGCAGCTTGAGCAGCAGCTTGTGCGGCAGCCCTTGCTTCTTCTTGAGCACGGCGCTCGGCTTCTTGACGTCGCTGCTCTTCAGCTCTGCGCTGTTCTTCTTGACGCTTTTGTTCTTCCGCACGGCGTTGTTCTTCAGCACGCCTTTGTTCTTCTACACGCTTCTGTTCTTCTGCGCGCCTCTGTTCTTCAGCACGCTTTTGTTCCTCTGCGCGACGCTGCTCTGCAGCAAGTCGTTCAGCTTCTTGTTGCTGCTGACGCTCTTGTTCTGCCCTGAGTCTAGACTCTGCTTCTCGCTGAGCCGTTAATTCTCGCTGGCGTTGCGCTTCTGCTTCCTGTTCTCGTCGCTGCTGTTCCGCTTGACGTTGTTGTTCTGCTTGACGCTGCTGCTCAGCTTGCCGTTGTTGTTCTGCCTGTTGCTGAGCTTCTGCTTGTCTTTGTGCCTCGGCTTGACGTTGCTGTTCGGCTTGACGCTGTTGTTCTGCTTGACGCTGTTGTTCTGCTTCTGCTTGTTGACGCTGTTCATCTTCTCGCGCTTGTTGCTGTGCACGAGCCTGCTCTGCAGCTTGTTGAGCAGCCGCTTGATCGGGCTGAAAATTACTCAAGTCAATCATGCGTGCTTGCATATGACGCGGCTGTGCACGAGTTTGCTCTCTAAAATCAAACCAATAGCCTGCCAGCAACAACAGCATCACCAAATGTACCAGTGTTGCTAAAATGACTGGCGATACGTAACTGCGATAATTATCCACGCCGGACCCTACTCAGTCACCAAGCCAACACTCGGAGCGCCTGCTTGCTGCAAAAGCACCATCAGCTGAACTACACGCTCATAAGATACATTCTTGTCACCCCTAACCAGTAACAACTTGTCAGGATTTTCGCTCAGAACGCTGCTGACACGATTCATGATAACGTCAGCTTCGACGGGTACCGTATCATCACCACCGACATTGATATAGAAGTTACCATCACGATCGACAGACACTATTAATGGCTCTTGCTCGTCAGAATCAACAGGAACAGCACTGGCTTGAGGCAAATCGACATCGACACCTTGAGTTAGCATCGGAGTTGTCAACATAAAGATGACTAATAGAACCACCATAACCTCTATGTAAGGTACGACGTTCATTTCCGTATTCAGATTTCGTTTTTTCCGCGTACGCCACTCCATCTCCATTATAAAACCTCAAAGTGCATGCAGACGACGATAAAGAATACTAGAAAACTCATCCGCAAAGGTTTCGTAGTTGCTTAATAAAGTTTCTGACTGGGCTGTGAAACGGTTATAAGCAATAACCGCAGGAATAGCGGCAAATAGACCAATCGAGGTGGTAATTAAGGCCTCAGCGATACCAGGCGCAACAACAGAAATGGTTGCAGTGGTTTGAGTTGCCAATCCTCGGAAGGAGTTCATGATCCCCCAAACTGTTCCAAACAGACCCATATACGGGCTAGTAGAACCAACAGTTGCTAAGAAAGGCAGATGTTTTTCAAGCTTTTCCTCTTCTCGGGACATAGCCACACGCATACGCCTTTGAATACCGTTCATGACGACATCAGGGTCAGCCTTTCCTTGCTGAGTAAGACGGGTAAACTCTTTTAAACCAGCACGAAATATATTTTCAGCGCCACAGTTTTCATTCGGGTGTTGACTGACTTCGCGATAGAGTTGTCCAAGGTCAGCACCTGACCAAAAACGCTCTTCAAATGCACGCATTGAACGCTGTGCTGCTCGAATTGCGGAGCGACGCTGAAAGATCATAACCCAGGAAATAAATGACGTTATTACCAGCGCGAGCATGATCAATTGCACGACCAAACTGGCATCTACGATTAACGACCATATAGAAAGCTTTTCTTGCACAATACACTCCTAACCTAGTATGAGGCAGGCGCTCACTCTAGCAGTAGCGTAAATTTATACAAGTAGGCAGGCACGAAGAATTCGCAGAATTATTTAAATTTTTCTGTGATTCATCGAATAAATCTGTCTTTAATTACCAATATTACAGCTTAGGCATAAAGTAACCGTTGGTTCAGCTTTAAGGCGATTGAGCTCGATCGCTTCGCCACATTGATGGCATCGACCAAAGCTACCTATATCAATGCGTTTTAACGCCTCATCACAGGCACGCAGTTCAACCAATAAAGCCGCTTGACGACCCTCTTTTCCTTTTGCTGCTGTCAACTCCTGCATCAGAGTTTCATGCAACTTTATTAACTGTCGTCGACAGTCATTTAAAAATCGATCTTCAGCTACAGCTAACACCTTAACCACCCTATTTTAAATTTCTGTATTAATTAAGCACTGAGACTTAAGTTAATATTATCAGGGCAAAGCTGTTAAACCTTGATCAAGATCATGCTGACCTTATTCGCTAACGGGTTTTTTAATACCAAAATGTTCATAAGCGTGATCAGTGACGACTCTTCCCCTAGGGGTGCGCATCAAGTAGCCCTGCTGGATCAAATAGGGCTCTAAGACATCTTCGATGGTATCGCGCTCTTCACTGATTGCTGCGGCCAAACTATCAACACCGACTGGGCCTCCACCAAACTTTTCAATCATTGCCAGCAGCATGCGTCGGTCCATATGATCGAATCCACGCTCATCAACGTTGAGCATATTCAATGCTAAGTCAGCTATTTCAAGTGTTATTGACCCATTACCTCTGACTTCAGCATAGTCGCGAGCACGGCGTAATAAGCGATTAGCAATACGTGGCGTACCACGGGCACGTCGTGCAATTTCACGCGCACCTTGAGGATCAATCGGAGTCCCCGTTAAACGAGCGGCTCTACTAACGATCTTGGTCAAATCTTCAACAGAATAAAACTCTAAGCGCTGAACAATACCGAAACGATCTCGTAAAGGTGATGTTAATAAGCCAGCACGGGTAGTGGCTCCCACCAAGGTAAAAGGTGGCAAGTCAATCTTTATTGATCTGGCTGCAGGGCCTTCACCGATCATGATATCCAGCTGATAATCCTCCATGGCTGGATAGAGTATTTCTTCCACATTAGGACTCAGTCGATGTATCTCATCAATAAATAAAACATCACCCGCTTCAAGATTCGTCAACATGGCGGCCACATCGCCGGCTTTTTCCAATACTGGGCCTGACGTCGTGCGAATCTGGCTACCCATTTCGTTGGCAATAATATTGGCCAGCGTTGTTTTCCCTAACCCAGGTGGGCCAAAAATCAACGTATGATCAAGTGCCTCTGATCGTTTACGGGCCGCATGAATGAAAATTTCCATCTGCTCACGCACCACCGGTTGACCTTCGTAATCCTGAAGCGTTTGAGGACGCACGGTCCTATCCTGTATCTCTTCAACAGGACTCGCCGCTATCGGTGTTATAAATCGATCCGCTTCTATCATGGGGCCACTCAGATTGTTGACTCAGGTTATATCAATAGGGTGCTATCTACTATTATTGACTGATCATGCCACGTAAAGCGAGACGTATAATCTCTTCAGCACTCGCATCTTTCGCCAAGGTTCGACACACTGTTTCAACCGCTTTAGATGCCTGAACAGGCTTATAACCTAGAGCGATCAGTGCGGTCTCGGCTTCACGTTTCTCATCAACCACAGGAATCATGGGCTCCATAGCGGGCAAGGATGAATGACTCGACTGCTGCAGGCCGCGAGGAATAGAGGTCAGATTTTTCAGTCGATCCTTCATTTCAATGATTAACCGCTCCGCCGTCTTTCGACCCACCCCTGGCAACTTAACAAGGGTAGCGATATCTTCATGTTCCACACAACGAACAAAGGATTCCACACTGCTGCCAGATAAGATAGTTAATGCAAGCTTTGGACCGACACCATTGGTTTTGATCAACTCGCGAAATACACTTCTCTCTTGACGATCAACAAAACCATATAAAAGCTGAGCATCTTCCCTCACAACCATGTGGGTATAGATAGCGACTTCAGTGCCTAACTCAGGTAGTCGGTAGAAAGTGTTCATCGATGCTTCAACTTCGTACCCTACTCCAGCAACGTCTAGAATCAAAAACGGAGGGTGCTTTTCCAATAAGCGGCCACGCAAATATCCGATCATTTACTTTCTTTATCCTGTTTAATGTGACGAACTGTCCAACGCTTTTGCCGAAAACCCAAAACACGCCGAGGCGTCCTATCAATGCCTGCAACGACAAAGACGGGAAGACGTAAACCGGTATAGATCGCTATCAACCTTACCACAAAAATAATCGCCATTGAGGTGAACGCTAGTAGGTTTGGATCTAGATGACCGTGCATCAAGACATAGAAGGTAGCACCGATCAGAGCGCAGGTGGCATAAAACTCGTCGTGCTGAAGAATCCCTGGAATTTTACCCGTCAATACATCACGAATAACGCCGCCAGCACAGCCGGTGCTGATACCCATAATCACCGCAATTAAGGGTGAAAATCCAAGTGCCATCGCTTTTTCGGCGCCAGCAATGGCAAACAATGCTAAACCAGCCGCATCAAATACCAGCATCGCTCGTCTGGGCATCTTGAAGAAGCGACAATACACAAAGGTCATAAATGCAGCGCCAATCGCTGTCCAGATCAACAAAGGATCTGCGATCCAGATTAACGGATGAGCGTTCAGTGCAAGATCTCGCAATGTACCGCCACCTAGAGAGGTCGCTAAGGCTAATACCATCACACCAAATAAGTCGATCTGCTTTCCTCGTGCCGCCAACACGCCAGTGATAGCAAAAACAGCGATACCAAAGAGGTCAGCGAAGTAAACAAATCGTTCAAGCTCAATATCAAGATAGATCAACGCCAACGACCTCCTTTACCCGAATGTTGACCCGCCAAACTTATCAAACTGCTGCGTGCATGGGCGTGGCATAGTGCAATAGCCAAGGCATCTGCGGCATCGGCTTGCGGCAGTCCCGGCAGTTTTAATAATCGAGCGACCATATGCTGTACTTGGCTTTTATCTGCAGCACCAGAACCCACGACTGACTGCTTCACCTTACGCGCAGAATATTCGTAAACAGGCAGTGACTGATTGGCCGCGGCTACAATAGCAACCCCTCTGGCTTGACCTAGTTTAAGCGCAGAATCAGCGTTACGTGCCATAAACACCTGCTCTATGGCAAATTCCTGCGGGATATAGCGCTCAATAATTTCGGTCACTCCAGCATAGACCTGCTGTAATCGTTCAGCCAATTCGCCATCTCGTATACGAATACAACCACTGGCGACATACTCATTATGACCATTCACTGTATTGATCACACCATATCCGGTAATGCGCGAACCCGGATCAATACCCAGAAAGATCACTCCATCGCCTCTTCTGGAATATTGGCATTGTGGTACACGTTTTGCGTATCATCTAAATCTTCTAGCGCATCCAAAAGCTTTAACGCTTTTTGTCCACCTTCAAGATCCAGATCCACGGAGGTAGATGGAATCATCCCAACTTCCGCATGAACAGGTTCTAAGCCAGCATCCAAAAGCGCCTGCTTAACATCCATAAACTCTGACACGGTAGTGAAAACATCCATCGAACCATCGTCGTTGGTGATAATATCTTCAGCACCTGCCTCTAGGGCAACTTCCATCAATTGATCTTCATCCACTTCAGAGTCGAAGCTTATCTGACCTTTTTTATCAAACAGATAGGATACAGAGCCATTGGTGCCTAGATTTCCACCATGCTTACTAAACGCAGCCCGAACCTGTGAAACGGTACGATTGACGTTATCGGTCATGCACTCAACCAGAATCGCAACACCATTAGGACCGTAGCCCTCATAGGTTAACTCATCGTAATTATCTGCTTCGTTACCACCGACACCACGTTGAATCGCTTTTTCGACAGTGTCTTTTTTCATATTAGCGCCGAGGGCTTTATCCACCGCCGCACGCAAACGCGGATTATCAGCGACACTGCCGCCGCCCTCTTTAGCAGCGACGGTTAACTCGCGAATCAGTTTAGTAAAAATCTTGCCCCGCTTAGCGTCTTGTCCTGCTTTGCGATGCTTAATATTGGCCCACTTGGAATGACCTGCCATACCACCTTACCTCACTAACAAAGAAGGGGCTCGCAAGCCCCTAAGTTCATTCTGCTACTCTCTATCAGTAGTGCTGCATACCCTTAAGGTGTTTTGCGCAGTTTGATATTCAACTCACGTAATTGAGCAGCACTGACTTCACCCGGTGCATCGGTTAACAAACACGCCGCACTCTGGGTTTTCGGGAAAGCAATCACTTCACGAATCGATGCAGATCCCGTCATCAGCATGACTAAGCGATCTAAACCGAAGGCCAAACCACCGTGCGGAGGCGCACCATAACGTAATGCGTTCAATAAGAAGCCAAACTTCTCTTCGGCTTCTTCGTCGGTAATACCCAGCACCTTAAAGACAGCACGCTGCATGGTTTGATCGTGAATACGGACAGAACCACCACCTAACTCGGTACCGTTTAATACCATGTCATAAGCACGTGACAGCTTACCTTCAGGTTCAGCAATCAACTCTTCTGGTGAACAGTTGGGCGACGTGAAGGGATGATGCAATGCGGTTAAGCCACCTTTGCCATCTTCTTCAAACATGGGGAAGTCAACCACCCATAAAGGCGCCCACTCACACTGAAGCATATTCAGATCTTCACCGACCTTGATACGCAACGCACCCAGTGCTTCGTTAACGATCTTGGTTTTATCCGCACCAAAGAAGACCAGGTCTCCATTCTGCGCACCGACACGCTGCATAATCTGCAAGGCAACGTCTTCACCCAAGAACTTGACGATGGGTGACTGAAGACCTTCCGCACCGGTTTCAAGGGCGTTAACTTTGATCCACGCCAAGCCTTTCGCACCATAAATGCTGACAAACTTGGTGTAGTCATCAATTTGCTTACGGGTTAATTCAGCACCACCCGGGACTCTCAATGCCGCTACACGACCTTTGGGATCCGTGGCAGGGGCTGCAAAGACTTTAAAGTCAACGCCCGCTACTAAATCGGCCACATCAACAAGTTCCATCGGAATACGCAGATCGGGCTTATCCGAACCGTAACGCTGCATCGCTTCAGAATAAGGCATGCGAGGGAAATCACCGAGATCCACGTTCAGCTGCTCTTGGAACAACCCACGAATCATTTTTTCAGTGATTGCGATAATTGCCTCTTCATCCATAAAAGAGGTTTCAATATCGATCTGTGTAAATTCAGGCTGACGATCGGCACGTAAATCTTCATCACGGAAACATTTGGCAATTTGGTAGTAACGGTCGAAACCTGACACCATCAACAACTGTTTAAACAACTGAGGTGACTGTGGCAGTGCAAAGAAATGACCTTCATGGGTACGGCTAGGTACCAAGTAATCACGCGCACCTTCTGGGGTTGCACGCGTCAATATCGGTGTTTCGATATCGAGGAAGCCGTTTTCTTCTAAGTAGTTACGAATGTAATGCGTGATTTTAGAACGGAAACGTAATTTGCGTTGAATCTCAGGACGACGTAGATCAATAAAGCGGTTACGTAGACGAACGTCTTCACCGACCTGCTGATGATCATCGAGCTGGAATGGCGGTGTATCAGCCTTGTTTAAGATAACCAGCTCTTTGCCCAACACTTCAATAGATCCTGTCGGCATCTCTTTGTTTTCGGTGCCTTCAGGACGCGCACGGACAAGACCTTTGACTTCAATCACGTATTCGTTACGCACACTATCCGCTAACGCAAAGCTGGCTTCACGATCAGGATCGAAGACCACTTGAGTGATACCTTCACGATCTCTGACATCGAGGAAGATAACTCCACCATGATCTCGACGACGGTGTACCCACCCTGTTAGTGTTATCTCTTGGCCGATATGTTCTATACGAAGATCGCCGCAATAATGGCTGCGCATGATATCTCTTTCCTGTTTCCGTCACGGTTATTGCAAATTAGCGCGAAATTATACCCTAATTTAACATCGCTGACAGCGCTAAAGCTGAATATAATATCGACTCTGTCATGCTTGGAAATCGTCTTTTAAAGGAAAGAATATGGATTTTTGGCTCTATGCCATCGGATTTTTGTTTATCGCGCTGATTGCCACCCTTGTCGTGACTCGGCTTTTCCATCAACGGCTGCATCAACAACTAAGCCCATCACGCATTCCCATTACTGAATTGCCTAAACTCGATCAAGTGCAGGCGCAAACCATTCGATTTCCAACCCAAGGCGATTTGACCCTAGAAGGATGGTGGATTCAGGGACAACAAACCGACCGACACGCTATTTTAACTCACGGCTGGGGGGCTAATAGAGCAGCGTTATTGCCTTTAGTCCCTTTACTGCTGGAGGCCGGTTGGAGCGTGATGCTTTTCGATGTTCGCAACCATGGCAATAGTGATGAAGATACTTTCTCTTCGATGCCACGCTTTGCGGAAGATATCGATGCCGCTATTGCTTGGTTGAAGACACAACACCCTAACGGAAAGATTGCCTTGTTAGGTCATTCGGTGGGCGCCGCTGCGACATTACTTGCTGCCTCTCGCCGTGATGACATCAGCGCTGTGGTCAGCCTGTCCAGTTTTGCACATCCTGCGGATATGATGAAGCGCTGGCTTAGCGAAAAAGGTATCCCCTTTTTTCCGCTCGGTTGGTATGTCTTGGGTTATGTCGAACGAGTAATTGGTCACCAATTCGATGATATTGCTCCGATCAAATCCATTACCGGCATCCGCTGCCCTTTATTGGTCGTCCATGGAGAAGATGATGAGGTCATTCCGATTAACGATGTTTACACCCTTGTCAGCAAAACAGATGAGGTTTTACTGAAAATTCTTGAAGGTGGACATGACCTCACACCTAGTATTGTCGAGCATGGTGACGAACTGGTGCAGTTTCTACACAAAGCTGTTCCTATCAGACCCTATGCTAGGGCGCATCAATCTCCAGAATAAAGTCCAACTCTCCTTCTAGCAACACATCAAGTTTCTTAAAGATCGACGTCACCTGCTCGTCGCTATAGGGTTTAGCTTCTGCCACTCCCCAGACGGGACCCGGCCAAGCAACATCATCTTCATAGCGAACGATGTGGTGAAGATGAAGCTGGGGGACCATATTTCCTAGCGCCGCCACATTCATTTTACGTGCCATAAATAGATCTGCGAGCGTTTCACTAAGCTCTGCCGACTCTTCGATCATTTGCGCCCTTTCTTTGGCTGACAAATGATATATTTCCGTCACACCGGCACGTCTAGGCACCAAAATAAACCATGGATAATTGGCATCTTTCATCATCAACAATCGACATAATGGAAAGTCACCGATCACCCAGGTATCTGCCTTAAGCTGAGGATGTAGTTTAAATTCTAACTCTAGCTCATCCATTGAATGCTCCTTATGATCTAACCTGATGATATGAATCGACTGATAATAGCGTATAACATGACTAAATCAGATTCTAAATTTATTCTAAACGGCATCTCATGTATCAAATACGCTTTAGCGACAGTATAGACAAGATACCCGCAAGCACATGGAATGAGCTGTGCAATACAGACTATCCCTTCATTCAGCATGCTTTTTTGAAAGCCATGGAAGACTCAGGTTCCGTCACCGCTAAAACAGGTTGGCAACCGATGCACATGACATTGGTACGCCAAGGGGAAACGGTTGGCGTCATGCCACTCTATATAAAGAATCACTCCTATGGTGAATATGTCTTTGATTGGAGTTGGGCGGATGCTTGGGCACGACAGGGATTGGAATATTATCCCAAACTGGTGACTGCAATTCCCTATACACCGGCTCAAGGGCCGCGCATGGGTACACGACTTCCTGAAGCTGAAGCCCTTGGTTTATTTTATGCCGGCATACGCCAACTCGCTGAACAAATGGGAGCCAGTAGCTGGCATGGCCTTTTCCTAAATGATTCGTTGAAAGCAGCTGCTACGGAACTCCTCGCTCAGCCTCAGTGCTCTACTAGGATGGGACTGCAATACCATTGGTTTAACCGTGACTATCAAGATTTCGATCACTACTTAAGCCATTTCAACTCACGTAAACGCAAAAACCTGCGCAAGGAAAGACAAAAAATTGCTCAACAAGGCATTACGCATCATTGGGTCAGCGGAAACGAAGTCAGCGAAGAGGAGCTAGAGCATTTCTGGATTTTTTATCAAATGACGCACTTAAAGCGCGGTCGACGCGGCTACTTGACCCGTTCTTTTTTTGAAAAGCTCAGGCATGAACTAGGTCATCAACTGATGTTTTGCTTCGCCAGCCACCAAGAGTCGATTGTTGCTGGATCACTGTTTTTTAAAGACAGCCAAACACTCTATGGCCGTTATTGGGGCTCTACAAAAGAATATGACAGTCTCCATTTTGAAACCTGTTACTACCAAGGCATTGAGTACGCTATTCAGGAAGGTCTAAAGCGTTTTGATCCGGGTGCTCAGGGTGAGCATAAAATCGCCAGAGGCTTTGAGCCTATCCCAACCTGGTCAGTTCATCATATCGAAGACTTAGGATTCGCTCAGGCAGTCAAGTCGTTTGTCGAAGAGGAAGCCACGCAACTCAAGCGTTTTCAACTTGAGTTGCGTGAAGGTTTGCCATTTCGGCAAACAGAGGAAATGACAAAGAATAAAGAAAGTGACTAAGCGCTTTGAATACCCAAATGCTTAGCATGAAAGCCTAGATGTTCTTCCAAGAAGGTCATAATAAAATAAAAGCTATGATCGTAGTCTTGTTGATAGCGTATCTCCACGCTCAACTCTTGATCTTGGCAAGCCGTGATTAATGCCTCAGTTTTCAGTTGCTCATCCAGAAAGACATCTGCAGTACCCTGATCAACCAACATCGGCGGAGGTACAAGCCCTGCTTTAACGAGTTGCACGGTATCATAGATTTTCCAGCTCTCTAGATCACTACCCAAATAGTGACTGAAGGCTTTTTGCCCCCAAGGACAGTCTGATGGATTCACAATCGGAGAGAAGGCACTCACTGACTTGAACATTTCAGGGTTGCGTAACGCAATCATCAAAGCCCCATGACCGCCCATGGAGTGCCCCATAATTGACCATTGATTGGGGTCAACGGGTAAATTGGCTTTCACCAAGGTCGGCAGCTCTGCAACGATGTAATCATACATCTGATAATGATCTTTCCAGGGCGTTTCAGTAGCATTGACATAAAAGCCTGCACTTAAACCAAAATCATATGCACCCTCTGGATCATCAGGCACCCCCTCACCCCTTGGACTCGTATCAGGTATGACTAATGCAACACCTAATGCTGAAGCGATTCGCTGAGCACCTGACTTAGTAGAAAAGTTTTGGTCGGTACAGGTTAAGCCTGACAGCCAATACACAACCGGAACGGCTTGCTTTTCCGCCAAAGGAGGAAAATAGACACTAAACTGCATATCACAATTCAATGCAGAAGAGTAATGTTGATATTGGTTTTGCCAACCTTCAAAGCAACGTACATGGCTTAATAATTCAAGCTTTTCGTTCATGCTAACTCCTGTTACCGAGGCGACCTGATTGATCGCCCCATCCTGTTTTAATAATGAATAACACTGCGAATCGATTTGCCTTCATGCATCAAATCAAACGCTTCATTAATCTGTTCTAATGGCATGGTATGGGTAATAAAGGTATCCAGTTCATACTCGCCATTCATAAAGCGCTCAACGTATCCTGGTAATTCAGAACGCCCTTTCACACCACCAAAAGCACTACCACGCCACACACGGCCAGTGACTAACTGAAAAGGACGGGTAGAGATTTCTTGACCGGCGCCGGCAACACCGATGATGATTGACTCACCCCAGCCTTTATGACAACACTCTAGCGCCGCACGCATGACGTTGACATTACCGATACATTCAAACGAGTAATCCACACCACCATCGGTCATGTCGACAATGACTTCCTGAATGGGCTTGTCATAATTAGCCGGATTGATAAAGTCAGTTGCACCCAGCTTTTTGGCGATCTCAAACTTATCTTCATTTAAATCGATGGCAATAATTCGTCCCGCTTTTGCCATCACCGCACCGATAATAACCGCAAGCCCAATACCACCTAGGCCAAATACGGCAACCGTATCACCCTCTTTCACCTTAGCCGTGTTAGTGACTGCACCCATCCCCGTGGTCACACCACAACCCAATAAACAGACTTTTTCGAGTGGTGCTGCTTTATCAATCTTCGCTAAGGAAACCTCAGCAACTACAGTACGCTCTGCAAAGGTCGAGGTGCCCATGTAATGATAAATAGGCTTTCCATCTTTGAAGAAACGAGTGGTACCGTCCGGCATTAAACCCTTACCTTGCGTCGCACGAACAGCCTGACACAAATTGGTTTTGCCCGATAAACAGAACTTACATTTGCCACATTCCGCCGTGTAAAGCGGAATCACATGATCACCCACTTCTACACTGGTGACCCCTTCACCGATAGCTTCAACAATACCGGCTCCCTCATGACCTAGAATCGAAGGAAAAATACCTTCGGGGTCTTCACCGGATAAGGTAAAAGCATCGGTATGGCAGACACCGGTAGCAACAATACGAATCAACACTTCACCCTTTTGTGGTGGCATTAAGTCGACTTCTTCAATCGTTAATGGCTGACCTGGACCCCATGCCACAGCTGCACGCGTTTTAATCATTTCCATTCTGTTACCCCATCATTTCGTGTGATACATCTATTTGAATAGACGTTGATTATAATTTTTTGTCGCCAGCGGATTGTGACTTGAATTGAAAATCACTGTTGCAGCTGAGAAACAATCAAACACCATTAAATCCATTAGAGATCTCTATAAGGAGAATTGACGCCCTGTTTGGCTATTCCAATCAAGGCAGTTTCAATGGCATCCCAGTTCAATGCCTGTTCTGCCAAAATTTCTATACGAGAGTCGCGTCGATAACTGATTGCGTCATAATCCATTTCATCTTTGACTCGATTGATAAACACGTAGGCAGCGCCGAGTCGAAACACTCCTTTTAAGCGGACAATACCTGATAAGCTTGAGAGAAAAGCCTCTAAGGCATCAAAATCAAAAATATCTTCTTGGTGAAAAACCCATCCACAACTCACTAAACCCATGCCTTCACTGGTGTACCTCACTGGATAACAAGGTTCAGGCGAACTGTTCATTTGTGGTTGAGTAAGATGTTGATGGTGATGAGCATGTGCATCGGGTGTCTGTGCCTGATATTGCCCCTGTCGAATCATGTCCAATAATTGAACATCAAATTGTCCATGCTCTGTCACAATGAGTTGTTGTTTCGCTGGAAAGATACCCTGCATATGATGATAAAAATTCGCTATCACTTCATCCGACGCTCTATCTGCTTTATTCGCAACGACAATATCTGACATATTAATTTGATCAACAAAGGTGGGATCGTTTAACAAGGATTGATCTGCTAAATCTCTCGGATCCAGCAAACAGATAATCGCTTGCACGTCTAAGCTTTGTCGATAATAAGGCTTAAGCAAGGTATCCAAGATACCGCTGGGATGCCCCATACCGGTTGGCTCTATAATCAAACGATCAAACTGCTGCAACGCCAGTAAACTTTTTAAACTTGAATGGAGTTGCGGACCTAAACGGCAGCAAACACACCCACCTGACAGAGGTAGCAACTCTAGCTCATCTGTTTTTTCAACAGCGAGCGTATCAATACCCACTTCACCAAATTCATTGACAATAATTGCCCAGCGTTCATTGTCTGGCTTTTGTGCTAATAAGTGTTTTATCGCTGTGGTTTTACCACTCCCCAAAAAGCCAGTAATCACATTGACGGGAAGCTTACAGTCCTTGATTGCGTTCAATATTCTCTACCAGATAGTCAATAAACATACGTACTTTAGACGATAAATGTCTGTGTTGTGGATACACGACCCAAACCGAGGAATCACGGTAAGCATAGTCATCTAACACTGACTTTAACTCTCCCTTATCCAGATATTCTTTGATGTAATATGCAGGTAACTGGACCAATCCAATGCCTTTTAGCGCAGCATCCAGCAACGCATTGCCCGAGTTTGCACGAAGACGCCCTTTCACGCGTATCTCTCTGCGAACTCCATTATCAAAAAAGAACCAGCGATCACGCGATCCGATCAAACATTCATGTTTGGTCAACTCTTGTAATTGCATCGGCTCGCCATAGAGAGCTAGGTATTCTGGCGAACCTACAACAATCTCCTCCCGTGACCAGAGCTTTCGTGCAATCAGCGACGAATCTTCCATCGGTCCTACACGAATGGCTAAGTCATAGCCTTCTTCAACTAAGTCCACTCGTCGATTGGTCAAATGTAAATTCACTTCTAACTGCGGATGTTGCTGCATAAAGTTGTTTAGCAGGGGGACGATATAACGCTCCCCGAAGGTGTAACCCGCAGTAATCTTTAGCACGCCACGTGGGCTACTTTGCAAATCATTAATGGCAGCTTCTGCTTCGCGAAAACCTTCAAACAGATGTCGACACTGTTCGTAATAGACTCTACCGGCATCGGTTAAGCGAACCTTACGCGTCGTTCGGTAAAGCAATTGTGTTCCTAGGTGCTGCTCTAGCTTCACAATCAAACGACTAATATGAGATGCAGACACATTCAGATGACGTGCAGCAGCAGAGAAAGTGCCTAATCGCACCACCTCTGTAAAGGCTTCTATCCTGTCCCAATGGTTCATTAAAACGCGACACCTTAAACGAAGGTCATTAATATGGAGATTATTGCCATACAGCAATAGTTATTTTATACACAGACACGAAATAACACATGCCTATTTACGACATTTGCATTACATTTGCTGTTGAACGTGCCCGAAAACGACATCGAGGTTCAGTGTAGAGCGAAACAATACCGCTTTGCTCTACCCACACAATAACAATAAAAGGTCACAGCATTGGAAGATTTTTCTGATGCTTAAATGACACCACAACCTGGAGCTATGTCAATGTCTGCTACTCCCAAAGGCGCTGTTGCGCTCACTGCTGCTAAAAAACCTAAAACCGTCACGATCGGTTTTTTATTAATGAATAACTTCACATTGATATCGCTGGCATCCGCTATTGAACCCTTACGCATGGCCAACCAGCTTAGTGGGGAAGAGCTCTATCAATGGTTCACGCTATCACCGGGTGGCGTTCAGGTTCAAGCCAGTGATGGATTGACCGTGACTCCTGATGCAGCGATGGAAGAACAACTTAAACTGGATATCGTCATTGTCTGTGGTGGCTATGCGGCTCAACACAGCGCGACTAAAGAGCATTTCAGTTGGCTACAACAACAGGCTAGGCAGCATAGAACGCTGGGTGCTATCTGTACAGGGAGTTGGGTACTGGCACAAGCGGGTTTGTTGGATCATTTTGAGGCCAGTATACACTGGGAATGTATCGCCTCTTTAAAAGAAGCCTTTCCCAAAATTGAATTGTCATCCAAACTCTTCAGTATCGACCGTGAGCGTATGACCTCATCTGGTGGTACGGCACCCTTAGACATGATGCTAAATCTGATTGCCCGAGAGCATGGCAAACAACTCTCTGCGGGCATCTCTGATATGTTTATTTATGACCGTGTACGCAATGAGCAAGACCAGCAGCGGGTTCCGTTGAAGCATGTTCTCGGATCAACTCAGCCCAAGCTACTGGAAATTGTTGCGTTAATGGAATCTAACCTTGAAGAGCTGCTAACCTTGGATGAACTGGCCAACTATGCCCATCTTTCAAGACGTCAGCTTGAACGCTTATTCCAGAAATATCTGCACTGCTCACCTTCGCGCTACTATTTGAAACTGCGTTTAGTGCGAGCACGGCAACTACTGAAACAGAGCAGTCTATCCATTATTGAAGTCGCTTCTGCTTGTGGTTTCGCTTCCACACCGCACTTTTCCAAATGTTATCGTGAATACTTTGGTTTACCACCCAGAGAAGAACGCCAAGGACTGTCGGATCTTCGACCGGTGACTCCAGTGATGAGTCATGCAACGACTCAGCCGCCAGTTATTAACTCAGAGCCAAGAGTCTCTTCCGCGATGAAAGCACTGGCCCAAGCACGTGATGAACCGACCTTTGCCAGCATCATGCTGCACTAAATACTGTTATCGTTAATACAGAACGCCCGCAAAGCGGGCGTTCTGTATACTTAAAGCGTACTGAATTTCTAGCACTCTATAGCGTTCACGGCCAATCCGCCACGTGAAGTTTCCTTATACTTATCCTGCATATCACGACCCGTATCGCGCATGGTACGGATGACTTTATCAAGAGAGATAAAGTGTTCACCATCACCACGTAATGCCATTTGTGCGGCGTTAATCGCTTTAATGGACGCGATAGCATTTCGTTCAATGCAAGGCACTTGCACCAAGCCCCCCACCGGATCGCAGGTTAACCCTAGATTATGCTCTAAACCTATTTCAGCGGCATTTTCGACTTGTGAAGGCGTGCCTCCTAAGACTTGGCATAATCCAGCAGCAGCCATAGCACAAGCTGAACCCACTTCACCCTGACAGCCTACTTCAGCACCAGAGATCGAGGCGTTTTTCTTACATAAGATACCCACGGCACCGGCGGCTAACAGAAAGTCTACCACCTGCTTTTCACAGGAAGTCGGTTCAAACTTAACGTAATAGCACAACACCGCAGGAATGATGCCCGCGGCACCATTGGTTGGCGCAGTCACCATACGACCACCGGCTGCATTCTCTTCATTAACCGCCAAAGCGTAAACATTCACCCAATCCATCACTGAAAAAGTGGTCGAGATCACATTAGGGTTTTGCTCAACGGCTTTTAGCCGTTGAAAGAAATCTGGCGCACGACGACGTACATTCAATCCACCCGGAAGAATACCACCATGCTTTAAGCCATTTTCCACACATTCGTGCATCGCTTCCCAGATTTTCCATAATCCCGAACGGATATCTGCTTCACTTCGCCAGACTTTTTCATTTTCCAGCATCAACTCACTGATGCTCATCTGATGTTCTTTGCAGAGTCTTAACAGTTCTTCAGCCGTATTAAATTCATAAGGTAATGAGGAAGTGTGCAGCACCAACTTATCATCTTGAGCTTCTTCATCGGTAATAACAAAGCCACCACCGATGGAGTAATAGGTGTTTTGGTACAGCGCTTTTTCATCATCATAGGCAGTAATCGACATGGCATTAGGGTGACGTGGTAACACCTCCTCTAAAAACACCATGTCTCGATCCCATATAAAAGGAATGTGCTTATGTTGATACAGGAACAAGGTTTCAGTGGAGATTAATTCTTCAACACGAGCATTAATCACGCTTGGATCGATTCGATCAGGACGCTCCCCCATCAGCCCCATAATAATGGCCTTGTCTGTGGCGTGCCCTTTACCTGTCGCTGATAAAGAACCGTACAAACGAACTTCTATGCGCTTAACGCTGTTCAATAAATTGCGTGCATCAAGAACGGTGGCAAAGTCACACGCGGCACTCATGGGTCCAACGGTATGTGAACTCGATGGCCCAACCCCAATTTTGAAAAGATCAAATACACTTATGGACATGGTCACACTCAGTTTTATCGTTATTATGGCAACAGCAACGCTAGACTAACTAGCAAAAACGACCGTTTTCCCTTTTTGCAGCAAAAACACGCGTCGTTCAATATGATAACTTACCGCTCTAGAGAGGGTTAGACATTCAATATCACGCCCTTTTTCGATCAAGTCCTCTGGATAATGAGTATGGTCAACCGGCTCCACACCCTGAGCAATAATCGGTCCTTCATCAAGATCATTATTGATGTAATGCGCCGTAGCTCCCACCAACTTAACACCCTTGTCGTAAGCCTGATGGTAAGGACGCGCACCTTTAAAGCCGGGAAGTAAGGAGTGATGAATGTTGATCGCTTTACCGGAAAGTTTTTCGCACATCTCAGCCGAAAGCACTTGCATATAACGCGCTAAAATAACCAGTTCTGCGCCCGTTTCTTCCACCACCTGCCATACTTGCGCCTCTTGCTCTGCTTTGGTGTCTGCAGTGATAGGGAAATGGTAGTAAGGCAAGTTATGCCACTGTGCCAGGGTTTCCAGATCAGGATGGTTAGACACTATGGCACGAATATCGATAGAGAGTTGACCGGTACGATAACGATATAGCAGATCATTTAAGCAATGATCTGACTTAGAAACCATAATCACAACCGGCATTTTGGTGCCGGGCGCCGTCAGTTCAAAATCCATATCAAATTCGACTGCCCTTGGCTGAAAACGCTCTAGGAAGCTTTCACTATTAAAGCCTTCTGTTTCGGGTCTAAACTCGACCCGAATAACAAAACCTTGACTATCGCGATCGTCGAAGGAGTTAAGCTCAGTGATATAGCAGTTTTCTTCTCGCAGAAAACGGGTCACCACATCTACTGTACCGATACGACTGGGACACTGAGCGGTAAAGATCCAACTAGTGCGAACCCTACTCATAATCCACTCCAAACTCTTGGCTCGCATCGATTAACCAACGGTAACAATAATCTGCAAAGCTGCGACGAACGATCAGCTCCCAAGTCCCTTCTGAAGGACGACGAATAATCGCGGTAGCTTTGGCAAAGTTTGTCGCTACTGCCTTACCGACTGGAAAATTACGTGGATGAACATCATACACTGTCGACTTATGTAACACGTCTTGTGCAGCCGAACCACTCAGGGTTAGCAATGTTTGGCCACCACTGATATTGACCACAGCAAAATGACTCGATAATTCAGTACGCAGTGCCATTTCAGTTTCATACTCGGTTCCTCCTTGAACCACGATCAGCCACTCATCGGGCGATAGCCACTGGATACTACTGCCCTTTTGTTGGTTTTGATGCAGGCTAAGAGGCTCTGTAGGAAGCGGCATCCCCAATGCTTGCTCGACACCTGAACAGAATGAGGAATCAGCAGAGTTTCCTCGTAAAGTCAGGTAGCCGAGAAACGCTTTCTCATGAATAACAACGCCAGGGGTGTGACCACCTTTAACACCACTGACATGTGCCAAGGGTGATTCAGCCAGTACGCCGATGCCAGCGTTTTGATCAAATACAGCTACATTAGACATTCTGGCGCTCTCCTTTAGGATCTAGGAAAATTGGGCTAACGATTTTGGCTTCATAGACAGTACCATCAGCCATCGGCATAAATACGGTTTCACCCATCCGCTCTGCTCCACCCATCACCAGTGCCAACGCAAAACCTTGTCCCAGTGTTGGACTGTAATAGCTTGAGGTCACATGCCCTTTCATTTTCATCGGTACTTGCTGTTTAGGATCGAAAACGATTTGAGCGCCCTCTTCCAAAACAACCTTGGGATCACTGGGCAATAAACCGACCAATTGCTTTCTATCTTTCCGACGTGTATCAGGTCTCGATAAAGCACGCTTTCCTATCCAAGAGAAAGGTTTGTCATAACCCACACACCACTGCATTCCCAAATCTTCAGGCGTGACAGACCCGTCAGTGTCTTGACCTACGATAATGAAACCTTTTTCTGCACGTAATACGTGCATGGTTTCTGTTCCGTATGGCGTCAGACCATAGGTTTCTTCATGTTCAAACAGGGCTTTCCAAACATGCATAGCATAGTTAGCCTGCACGTTTATTTCGTAAGTTAATTCACCGGTAAAGGAGATGCGATACACTCGTGCAGGCACATTCGCAACCATTCCTTCGCGGCATTCCATGAACTTAAAGCTGTCTTTAGCTAGATCAATGTCAGTAATTTCTGACAACAGATCTCGGGCATTCGGACCGGTAATGGTCATGGTTGCCCAATGATCGGTGACACTGTTGAAATAGACTTCCAGTTCAGGCCACTCGGTTTGATGCCATAGTTCAAGCCATTCTAAAATACCTGCAGCACCGCCAGTGGTCGTGGTCATCAAGAAGTGATTGTCACCCAAACAGGTGGTCACACCATCATCCATCACCATGCCATCATCTTTACACATCAAGCCGTAACGGCATTTGTTAAGCCCTAGCTGCGCCCATTTATTAGTATAAACACGCGCTAAAAAGTCACGAGAATCTTTACCTTGAATATCAATTTTACCCAGTGTTGACGCGTCCAATATGCCGACTTGTTCACGCACCGCTCGGCATTCACGCGCCACAGCCTCATGCATGGTTTCGTTGCCGATCGGGAAATACCAAGGACGCTTCCATTGACCAACATCCTCAAACTTTGCGCCACGTTGCAGGTGCCATTGATGCATAGCCGTATAACGTTCTGGATCAAATAAAGCGCCGGCATGACGCCCCGCAATCGCTCCAAAGGTGATACCGGTGTAGTTGGGACGAAATACCGTCGTACCTGTTTCAGGGATGGTGCGTCCCAACAACCGGGCGGTAATCGCCATGCCATTGATATTGCCCAACTTACCTTGATCGGTGCCAAATCCTAAGGCGGTGTATCGCTTAACGTGCTCAATCGATTCAAAACCTTCACGCGTTGCTAACTCGATACCCGCCGCAGTGACATCATTTTGTAAATCAACAAACTGTTTCGGTGCACGACTGGTCGACTTTAGATGCGGTACTTGAAAAAGTGCCGCAGCTTTGCCTTCAACACGACCCGTGGCTTTAGGTAATTCAAGAGGCGTTAAGGTATAACCACAACTTTCAATTGCCTGAACTGCTGCTTGGTGGCCTGATTGCAACACCTCATTTAAGGGATAGATCGCATCCACTCCACCGACAGGAATCACTCCTTTTACTTTACCTGGAACAAAACCAATAGCTTCTTCATTCCAGACAGGACGAGCACCGGTATGTGCAGCAAGGTGAACAACAGGACTAAAACCACCACTGCTGGCAATCGTGTCACAACCCAAATCTTCTACATCACCTTTGAGTGTAAACGCATTTAGATCCACTGCAGCGACTCGCGCACCGGTCACTCGTTTACTACCCTTAGCTTCGAATACTGCACTACCAGCAATGATGCGAATACCTTTTTGACGCGCTTGTTTAACCAAATCACCATCAGGATTCGCGCGGCAGTCGACAATCGCCACGACTTCGCGTCCAGCTGCTTGCCAATCTAATGCAGCTTGATAGCCACTATCATTACCGGTGGTTACCACCAGCTTTTGACCGGGTACAACCGCATAACGGCGAATATAAGCAGAAACCGCACTGCATATCATGTTACCGGGGACATCGTTATTTGCGTAAACCACAGGACGCTCTTGAGCACCCGTGGCCAAAATTACCTGTTTAGCACGAATATGATGCATACGACTGCGCGCTTGATGCGCAATCGGCGCTTTGTCGGCAAGATGCTCTGTGCGACGCTCATGCAGGGTTACAAAGTTATGATCGTGATAACCATTTGCGGTCGTTCTGGGCAGCATCAGTACATCGTTATTGGCGGCAAGTTGTTCTACCACTTGCGATACCCACTCAGAAGCTGGCTTGCCATTCAATGGGTCAGCAGTTTCCAGTAATGAGCCACCAAAACTCTCTTGCTCATCACAGATGATGACTCTTGCACCACTATTCGCAGCCGTTAACGCAGCCGCTAAGCCGGCAGGACCCGCACCGATAATCAACAGGTCACAGTGTCGATTGTAATGATCATAAATATCAGGATCATTCTCGTTAGGCGCACGACCCAAACCTGCGGCTTTACGAATAAATTTCTCGTAGGTCATCCACATGGATGCTGGTGCCATAAAAGTTTTGTAATAAAAACCCGGACCCATCATCGGCCCACCGAGCTTGCCAACAAGGCCCATGGCATCGTTATTGACGTTAGGCCAGCCATTGGTGCTGCGCGCTGATAACCCTTCGTACAGCGCCTGTTGTGTCGCACGGACGTTAGGTACTTGAGTCGCTTCGGTACTTCCTAATTGAACAATCGCATTAGGTTCAGCCGCATTAGAGGCGACAATGCCCCGTGGACGGGAATACTTAAAACTGCGGTTGACGATATCTACGCCATTAGCCAATAAAGCAGAAGCTAAGGTATCGCCTTCATAACCGGTATAACGCAATCCGTTAAAGGTAAAGTTAATCTGTTTGCTACGGTCAATTTGACCGCCTTGACTGAGACGATTGGCTTGACTCATTTTTCGCCTCCAACGACACGACTGGCTGCAGTAATCTTAGGTTGTTCACCCATTTTATAAACTTCAAGGATCTCGTAACTGACGGTATCGCGGGTCATATTAAAAAACTTACGACAGCCGGTCGCGTGAACCCACATCTCATGATGAATACCCTTGGGGTTATCGCGGAAGAACAGATAATCTGCCCACTCTTCATCAGAGCAGGATTCTGGATCTTTTGGACGCATGATATGCGCCTGACCTTTGGGTCGAAACTCGTTTTCTTCTCGATGCTCCCCACAATAGGGACAGTAAATATGAAACATAACAATTCCCTCAGATTAGTGGGCAACACCGGCGGCGCCGTGTTCATCAATTAATTTTCCGCTGACAAAGCGGTCGATACTGAAAGGTGCTGCGATTGGATGAGCCACACCTTTCGCCAGTGTCCATGCAAACACATTTCCAGAGCCAGGAGTCGCTTTAAAGCCACCGGTTCCCCAACCACAGTTAAAGAACAATCCTTTGACAGGGGTTGCTGACAGAATAGGACACGCATCAGGGCAAGTATCCACGATGCCACCCCATTGACGGTTCATGCGCACACGAGAAAACGTTGGGAACATCTCAACAATGGCTTGCAAAGTGTGCTCGATGGTTGGGTAACTGCCACGCTGGCCGTAACCGTTGTAACCATCAATACCCGCGCCAATCACCAAATCGCCTTTGTCAGATTGGCTGCAATAGCCATGCACATGGTTTGACATCACTACGGTATCTAATACCGGTTTAATAGGCTCAGAAACCAAGGCTTGCAATGGGTGCGATTCTAATGGCAACTTAATACCGGCCATTTTAGCCAGTACACTGGAGTTACCAGCCGCAACACAGCCCACGGTTTCTGCACCGATAAAGCCTCGCGTGGTTTCCACACCAATAATTTGACCGTCTTCAATGCGCATACCGACCACTTCGGTTTGCTGAATCAGATCCACACCCAAGGCATCCGCACCCCGTGCATAACCCCAGGCCACTGCATCGTGACGCGCAACACCACCACGAGGTTGCCATGAAGCACCTAATACAGGGTAACGGGTGTTAGGTGAACAATCTAAAACAGGACAGATCTCTTTAACCTGCTGTGCATCCAGAACCTCACCATCAATACCATTCAAGCGATTGGCATTCACACGACGTTGAATGTCACGCATATCTTGCAAGGTATGACCCAGGTTCAATACACCACGTTGAGAGAACATCACGTTATAGTTCAGATCTAGTGAAAGACCTTCCCAAAGCTTCATGGAATGCTCATACAATGCAGCCGCTTCATCCCATAGGTAATTGGAGCGCACAATGGTGGTATTTCGTGCCGTATTACCGCCACCTAACCAGCCTTTTTCAATCACGGCGACATTGGTAACGCCACACTCTTTCGCTAGGTAGTAAGCGGTTGCCAATCCATGACCACCGCCACCCACTATGATGACATCATATTTTTTCTTGGGGACTGGGTTACGCCACATACGCTGCCAATTTTCATTGTGAGTAAGCGCGTGTTTAGCTAAACCAAAACCGGAATAACGCTGCATTATATTTTCTCCTGTGCCTGATTAGGCGCGGGTTTCGGTGTAAACAGGGAAGCGTGAGCAAAGCTCAGCCACTTTGGCACGCACTCCAGCCTCTATCGCATCTGTAGACTGACCAGCTGACATCACATCCAAAATGTCACAGATCCAGCCTGATAACGCACGACTCTCCTTAACACCAAAACCACGTGAGGTAATGGCAGGCGTGCCGATGCGAAGACCGGAAGTGACAAAAGGACTTTGTGGATCATTGGGTACTGAGTTTTTGTTCACTGTGATATGAGCACGACCCAGAGCTGCATCAGCATCCTTACCGGTCAAGCCCTGACGAATCAATGAGACTAGGAATAAGTGATCTTTAGTACCACCAGAGACAACATCGTAGCCTCGCTCAATGAATACCGATGCCATCACTTGTGCATTTTCTAGCACCTGCTTTTGATAATCGATAAAGGCAGGTTCCATCGCTTCTTTAAAAGCGACAGCCTTGGCAGCGATGACATGCATTAATGGTCCGCCTTGCTGACCGGGGAATACCGCACCATTCAGTTTTTTATGCAAGGCTTCATCATCACGGGCGGTCAAAATCATGCCGCCACGGGGGCCACGAAGGGTTTTGTGTGTGGTGGTAGTGACCACATCAGCAAAAGGTAATGGGCTAGGATAAAGACCCGCCGCAACCAGTCCAGCAATGTGTGCCATATCAACAAATAGAATCGCACCGACTTCATCTGCGATTTTTCTAAAACGAGCCCAATCAACAATTAACGAATAGGCAGAGAAACCCGCAATAATCATTTTTGGCTGATGCTCACGAGCTAGCGCTTCGACCTGATCATAGTCAATTTCACCGGTTTCTGGCTTTAAACCATACTGAACCGCTTTGTAATATTTACCGGAAAAATTGGGTGCAGCACCATGCGTTAAATGACCACCATGCGCTAAGCTCATGCCTAGAATGGTATCACCAGGCTGAACCATCGCCATAAATACCGCAGCATTGGCTTGGGCGCCAGAGTGAGGTTGAACATTTGCATAGCGGGCACCAAAGAGTTCACAAGCACGACTAATCGCCAAGGCTTCGACCTTGTCTACGGCTTCACAACCACCATAGTAGCGTTTGCCTGGATAACCCTCTGCGTACTTATTGGTTAACTGACCACCCTGTGCTTCCATCACACGAACGCTGGTGTAGTTTTCAGAAGCAATCAGCTCGATGTGTGCTTCTTGACGGCTATGTTCCTCTTGCAGCATCGTGGCGAGTTCAACATCATAATTTTGTAACGAGTCAACTCTTGAAAAACCATCACGACTATTCATGCTTATCTCCTGTCTTTTATTCTGTTAGCTGAGAGACTGTTTGCTCTAGCAAGGGCATCAAGCGCCAGTTGCAACAGATGTTAGCCCTAGTGCCCCAATATCAGATACGCGCCACCGTCAGCAGGTGATCTATTTGCGACACAGATATCAATTTGCGACAAAATCATCAGTACATCACCTTATCAGAAATCAACAACGACATTGCCTTTGGGACGGCTACAGCAGGAGAGGATATAACCCTCTTCAATATCTTCATCGGTAATACCACCGTTATGCTCCATATCCACTTCGCCTGATTTAAGTTCGACTCTACAGGTACCACAAATACCCATACCGCAGGCTTTGGGAATATGTAGCCCTAATTTGGCGGCGGCAGCATGAACAGTTTCGTTGGGTAAGATACGAACACTTTTACCACTGCTGAGAAACTCCACTTGAAGCAGATCCTCTGGCTGAACTTCTTCAGCGGCCAGTTCTGCCTGCTCTACCTGCTCCAACACATCGACCGTGACATCGACAGGTGTCGCTCCGAAGGATTCTTCGTGGTAACGGCTCATATCAAAGCCATTTTGTTGCAGAATATTCTTGATTGCGTTCATGTAGGGTGTTGGACCACAACAGAAAACTTCTCGTTCCAAGTAATCAGGAGCAATGAGCTCCAACATCCGTTGATCAAGATAACCTCGAAGGCCATACCATGAATCACCTAATTCATCACTGCGTTCACAGACAATATGCAGCCTAAATTCTGGTATGCGCGAAAAAATATGCTCCATCTCGCGATGATAAATAATGTCTCTTGGGGAGCGAGCGCTATGAATAAAGTTAATATCGATAGCAGCGTTAGTATCAAAATACCAACGAACCATGGACATCAGTGGCGTGATACCAACACCTCCTGATAGAAACAGCGCTTTTTCACTCGGATAGTCAATACAGTTGAAATTCCCAACAGGTCCATGCACTGCCAGTTCATCACCCTGCTGAAGGTTATCATGCAACCAATTGGATACCTGACCGCCTGGCACTCGCTTAACGGTAATAGAAAAGCTATAAGGCACCGAAGGTGAACTAGAGATCGTATAGGAGCGCATCACTGGTTGTCCGTCAATCTCCAACTCAAGCGTTACGAACTGACCTGGTTTGAAGAAAAAAAGCACTGGCTGTTCAGCCATAAAGCAAAAGGTTCTAACATCCCATGTCTCTTGAATCACTTTAACGCAACGGACAAGATGTCGACCGTTAGACCAAGTTTGAGTTGTAATTGGGTTCATGAAAAGCTCGCTCATGTTGTGTATCCGTCCGCTAGAAAATGTCGGTATCTGTTTTATCTTGCCATTGTCGCCTGCATAGAAACGACCATTGTTCTATTTGCGACATTTAGCCATCTAAAACCCCCACCTATATTGATTTTTTTAATGAAGCACGTCGCTTTACAGGCATTCAATGTCGTCGCTGTGTAATTGGCATTTTCAACTCTATTCCACACTTGCGTCGTGGCTTTGCTGGTAGCATAAAAAAGCTGGCTTGATTGAAATATGGACCCTAACACAGGATACCGAAGATGAACCTGAACACCTCTCAGTTGCTTGAAGATCCACTGGCCAATGTTCGCTCAGCGGCTGCCTCGATGCTGATCAACCGTAAACCCAATTATTCACTCGAACAACCCTTCTACAATGACGAGCGCATCTATCAGCTAGATCTTCAGGAAATCTTTGGGAAAGAATGGATCTTTGCTGGCATGACCTGTGAAATTCCAAGTAAAGGTAACTTTATCACCCTGACCATAGGTTCCAACCCTGTTGTATTAGTCAGAGGGGCGGAGGGGGTTATACACGGCTTTTTTAACGTTTGCCGTCATCGCGGCTCGCGACTCTGTGTCACCGAAAAAGGAAAAGTAGCGAAACTGGTTTGTCCGTATCATAAATGGACTTATGAATTAGACGGTCGGTTGCTGTTCGCGGGTTCTGATATGGGAGAACAATTTGATTTAAATGCTCACAATCTTAAACCCGTCAATGTAAAAGTCGCCGGTGGCTATATTTTTGTATGCTTAGCCGACAACCCACCAGAGTTTGAAGCCTTTACTGAAGAGCTTAAGCACTATTTAGAACCCTATGATGTCGAAAATCTAAAAGTTGCGGTACAAACCGACATTGTTGAAGATGCCAACTGGAAGCTCGTCATAGAGAATAACCGTGAGTGCTATCATTGCAACGGTTCCCATCCAGAGTTGCTTAACTCACTGCAACAGTTTGACGACACCGATGACCCGTTGGCAACGCCTGAATACAAAGCTTTAGTGGCTGTTAAACAGCAAGACTGGGATAACATGCGTGTACCCTATGCGCTCAAGTATTTTGGTAAACGCAATCGTATGACTCGTACGCCTTTATTAGATGGCGTGGTTTCTATGACGATGGACGGCAAACCCGCATGTAAAAAACTGATGGGTCGTATCACTAGCCCTGATCTGGGGTCACTTCGTATTTTGCATTTACCCAATTCATGGAATCACTGGATGGGTGATCATTCTGTAGTATTCCGTGTATTACCACTCGGACCACAAAAGACCCTAGTGACCACTAAATGGCTAGTGCATAAAGATGCGGTTGAAGGTGTCGACTATGACATCAGTCATATGCGCAAAGTGTGGGATGCCACCAATGACCAAGACCGCGTTCTGGCGGAAGAAAATCAACGCGGTATCAACTCGATTGCCTATCAGCCTGGTCCTTACTCAGAAACCTTCGAGTTTGGTGTGATAGATTTCGTCAACTGGTATAGCGATCGAATAATCGAAAACACACACAAAACAGTGTAAATTTTACACTCTCTCCCTACTAAACAAGGGGTAATATCGTCTCAGAACGAGATTAAGATAATATCCCTTGTTTTATGCTATAAAATATTTTGCGTTTTAGCCGATACTATGATGAGGAGTAACTTAAAAGGAACGTAACATGGCTCTGCTCATCTACAATAACGGTATCATCACGCCAACAGCTAGCCTACTGTCAAGGCATCGTCATATTGAAGAACTCAATCCGTTAACATCAGATCGGCAAACAGACACTCCAGCGCCGCTAGCACGTGCGGCGGTTCCTTTAGGTCGTAAGTATCAATCTAATCATCCCTCCAGTCTTTACCTTGATACCGAACGTAAATCGGACACGCTTCAAGAGAGACGCAAGCTTCAAGCCATGCACATTATGAGCAGTCCAGTCATTTCCATACCATCACAAAGCACAATCTTTAGGGCCTTAGCCTTAATGGATAAGGCAGAAGTCGATCATATTGTGGTTGTCGATGACGAGTTTAAACCCATAAGTATTTTGCACAGAAAACACTTAGAGCAAGCAAGGATCGAAGAGCAGATTTTAATTAGCCATGTAATGCCAGAAGAATTTTCAGCAGTAACTGGCGATACCCTAGTAAGAGATATCGCTCAGTTCTTCATTACTCACAAACTCAGCGCTATGCCTGTCGTAGATCAGGACAACAAAACCCTTATAGGGATTATTTGCCGCCCAGATCTGATGCGCCTGTTGGTTAGCGGACCCAATGTTAAACTTGAAGTTTAACCAAATTTAACTTGCTGCAACGCCAATCTGACCTCTGGTTGAAGTAAACCTGGATCAGCCAATAAATGCTCTACCAACTGCTGTAAACCGTCTAACTTCTGCGCTTGAGCCATCGTCATACAAAGCTCTGGAGAGGCATCCTTGGGTAATTGCGCCCCCAAATCTTGAAGGCGCTCACGAAAATCATCCTCATCAACTAAATCCGCAAACATCATAGGCAATACCTCTTGTTATCCTTCTATGCCGAACTGAGTCGACAGGCAGCATATTTAAACTCAGGTATTTTGCCATAGGGATCTAACGCTGGGTTAGTCAATATATTCGCTGCGGCTTCAACATAGCAGAAAGGCACAAACACCATCCCTTCTGGCATCAGAGGATCGACTCTAGCCGACAAGGTAATCTCCCCTCGCCGGGTAATAATCTTGATAGCGTCACCCGGCTGAACACCCAGTTTAGTGAGCTCGGCAGGAGCTAGGCTAGCAACAGCCTCAGGCTCAAGATGATCTAGCACTTGCGCTCGCCTTGTCATTGAACCGGTATGCCAATGCTCAAGCTGACGACCTGTCGTCAGGACAACTGGATATTCATGATCCACGGGTTCATCGGGTGGTAAGGGGCGCGTCGGCGAAAAACGAGCCTTACCGGTTAGTGTTGGAAACGCATCTGAATACACCACATCTAAACCTGGTTGATCATCTGCTGGGCAAGGATAAGTAACGGACTCTTCAATTTCCAAACGAGACCAAGTGATATGATCCAACGAGCGCATACCTTGCTTCATTTCGGCAAAGACATCACTGGGATGTGAATAATTCCAGTTCAACCCCATACGATTGGCAAGCGCTTGAATAATCCACCAGTCCGGTTTAGCCTCACCGGGTAACGGCACGGCGGCACGCCCCATTTGTACTTGTCGATTAGTGTTAGTGACTGTGCCATCTTTTTCCGCCCAAGCAGACGCAGGCAGGATAACATCAGCAAACATCGCCGTTTCTGTGACAAACAGATCCTGCACGACCAAGTGTTCTAATTTCGCCAACGCCGCACGCGCATGATTCAGGTCAGGGTCAGACATCGCCGGATTCTCACCCAAAATATACATACCTTTAATTTGACCCGCATAAATGGCATCCATAATCTCAACCACCGTCAAACCAGGCTTGCCACTCAAAGGCGTTGACCAAAGTTCTTCAAAAGCAGCCTTTACCTGACGATCAGAAACCGGTTGATAATCTGGCATCACCATAGGTATTAAACCCGCATCGGATGCACCTTGCACATTGTTTTGGCCGCGCAACGGATGTAAGCCAGTCCCAGGACGACCGGTTTGTCCGCAAGCTAACGCCAAGGAGATTAAGCAACGCGCATTATCGGTGCCATGCGTATGCTGGGAGATCCCCATACCCCAGAAAATCATCGCTTTATCTGCTTGCGCATAAAAACGGGCAACACTGCGAATCTCTTCAGCAGCGATACCGCACAGTGACGACATAGCTTCGGGAGTCATATCAAGGACATGCTGTGACAGTGCCTCAAATCCTTCCGTATGCTCCGCAATATAGTCTTCGTTATAAAGCTTTTCTGTCACGATGACATTTAACATGGCATTAAAAAGCGCCACATCGGTTCCCGGCTCAAATCTCAGCACTTTATGAGCATAGGCGTTTAGGGCCTGCCCACGAGGATCAATAATAATAATCTTAGTGCCGCGTTTAGCCGCTTGTTTAAAGAAGGTCGCTGCTACTGGATGATTCACAGCGGGATTACAGCCGGTCAAGATAATGACATCAGCTTGACTGGCCTGCATAAAGGAAGCGGTTACCGCTCCTGTACCGATACATTCGATCAGTGCAGCAACTGAGCTGGCGTGACACAGCCTTGTACAGTGGTCAACATTATTAGAACCGAATCCGGTTCTAATCAGCTTTTGGAATAACCAAGCTTCTTCATTCGAGCATTTAGCACTTCCAAACCCCGCTAAGGCCTCAGCACCATACGCTGCCCTGAGATGCGATAATCCGGTAGCAGCAAACTCTAAGGCTTCATCCCAATCCGCTTCTCGAAAATGTGTTAAGGGGTTAGCGGGATCGAAATTAGGATCTATCCCTTTAGGTATCCCTTCTCGACGAATAAGCGGACGGGTAATACGACTTGAGTGATTCGGGTAATCAAAACCAAAACGTCCTTTGACACACAGGCGTCCTAAGTTAGAGGGACCTTGACGCCCTTTCACCGCAATAATTTTCTCATCGCGAACTTGATAAGTGAGCTGACAACCAACGCCACAGTAAGGACAAACCGAATCCACTTCTTTATCGATGGCTGCGGAATCTCCGACGCCTTTTTCATCGACCAATGTCGCGGGCATTAAAGCACCCGTAGGACAGGCTTGCACGCATTCACCACAGGCAACGCAGGTGCTCTCGCCCATCGGATCATCAAAATCAAAGACAATTTTGGATTGAACACCGCGATTAGCATGACCGATAACATCATTCACCTGTACTTCCCGGCAGGCTCTGACACACAGATTGCAATCAATACACGCCGCCAAGTTTACTGTCATGGCAGTGTGAGAACGATCAGACTCAACAGCAACCGCTGTTTGCGTCGGCAAAGCTTGTTTAACAGCCATCGCATCAATGGCTAACAGATCCACCATTTGCCAAAAATGACTGGATTTATCGGGACTTTGATTACGATCAGGCTGATCAGCGATGAGTAACTCAAGTACCCCTTTTCTGGATGTGATCGCTCTTTCAGAATGCTGACTGTGCACCACCATGCCGGGTTTAGCCTCGCGAATACAGCTTGCCGCTAAAGTACGCTCACCCTCAATTTCAACCATACAGGCGCGACAGTTACCGTCGGCACGGTAGCCTTCAGTATCCTTAAAACATAAATGTGGAATGGTTTCACCGGCTCGCTTAGCCACTTGCCAGAGTGTTTCGCCTTCATGAGCTGTAACCGAAACACCATCCAAAATCAGTTCAAATGCAGACATAACTTACCCTCTCAAAATGATATTGGATGCGATCAATTCATCTTTAAAGTCACGCAACAATCCTAGGACAGGATTGGGAGCGGCTTGACCTAAACCACAGATAGAGGCATCCATCATCACTTGGGACAGGCGATGTAACTGCTCTACATCCCACTCTTTTGCTTCAATCAAAGAAAGCATTTTGTCAGTGCCAACACGACAGGGCGTACACTGCCCACAAGATTCGTCCCGAAAAAAAGCCATTAGATTACGGGCAACCTGTTGTAAGTTATCTTGATCCGACAACACAATGACCGCCGCTGATCCGATAAAGCATCCCTCTGCCTGAAGAGTGTCAAAATCTAACGGAATGTTGGCTTTACTCGCAGGTAAGATACCCCCCGATGCACCACCGGGTAGATAACCCAGTAACTGATGACCACTGAGCATGCCACCACAGTATTCATCGATGAGTTCTTGTAGCGTAATCCCAGCGGGAGCTAAGTGAACACCTGGCTTGTTGACGCGTCCTGACACAGAAAACGAGCGTAAACCTTGTCGTCCATAACGCCCATGAGAGGCGAACCAGTCTGCTCCCTTGTGATAAATTTCGGGAATCCAATAAACGGTTTCCACGTTGTTGACGAGCGTGGGTCGATCAAACAAGCCCTTTTGGGCAACAAAGGGTGGACGATGACGAGGCTTACCCGGTTTACCTTCAAGAGATTCGATCAACGCTGATTCTTCACCGCAGATATAAGCGCCAGCACCCCGTCGTAATTGAATATAACCAACCTCGATGATCCCAGACTCCTCTAATTCTGCAATAGCTGCTTTCAAGAGCTTATTAACACCGGGATATTCATCACGTAGATAAATATAAACACCTATTGCTTCGATAGCCCAAGCACTAATTAATGCGCCTTCTAGGAACTGATGAGGCGATTTCTCAAGATAATAACGATCTTTAAAGGTCCCTGGTTCACCTTCATCTGCGTTAATGACGCAGTAACGAGGTCCTTGTTCAGCACGGACAAACTGCCATTTTTTAAAGGTAGGAAATCCAGCCCCGCCCAAGCCTCTTAAACCCGCCTTTTCCAGCATGGATATTAAGGATTCAACCGAGGTTTTACCGTCTCGACATGCCTGCAAAAGTTGATAACCACCTGCTGATTGATAAGCCGACAAGGACTGCCAATTCAGCGGCTCTGGTTCAAACATTTGCACTGACAGTGCCGCCTTTGTTTTTTCAACATCGGCATGTTCAATGTGATGGTGGCCCAGTTCTAAAACAGGAGCCTTATCACAGCGTCCCATACAAGGTGCATGAAGAATACGTACCTCATGGGGATCAAGCTCAGCTTTCAAGGCGTTGGTTAACGCCTCTGCTCCCGCTAATTGGCAAGATAATGAGTCACAAACACGAATAGTCACTGCGGGAGGTGGAGTTTCATCATCACGAATAATATCAAAGTGTGCGTAAAAGCTTGCCGTTTCATAGACGGCGGCCATAGGCAGATTCATGCGTTCGGCTAAAGCACGCAAAGAAGCGAAGGATAGATAACCTTGATGATCCTGTATGACATGAAGATGCTCTATCAAATACTCACGGTCGTTAGGTGCATCACCTAAAAGATGATTTAACCATGCCAATGTCTCGGGTTGAGTCATACGACCCCGCTGTCCCGACCGGGTTTTGTTTCGCTTCACAGTTGTTTGGCTCATGACAAGTCTCTTTTTATAATCGAGTCGAATGAGCTAATGATGTCACTGCCCTTTCAGGATCGCAATTCAATCACGATCATGAAGGGCAGTAATGTCTTTAGAGTATAAAGAAGGGTCGTTTAGAGGTAGCTTTCTAGGTCTACCTAGGTGGACCATAGATCAATTCAGGTAACCAGAGAGTTATCTGTGGGAACATGACTAGCAATGCTAAACCGAAGATCTGCAATATAATGAACGGAATAGCGGCTAAATAGAGGTCATAGATAGTCACCGACGGAGGTGCCACCGATCGCATATAAAACAAGTTATAGCCAAAGGGTGGCGTCAAATAAGCGGACTGCATACTCACGATAAACAGAATTGCGAACCACACAGGATCAAAGCCTAAGAACTCGACCACTGGGACAAACAAAGGCACGGTAATAAAGACAATAGCGAAGTCATCTAGGAACATACCGAGCACATAGTAACAAGCCAGCATCATCACGATAACTGCCATCGGCGCAAGGTTGGTATCTTCAACTAAGTCCTGCAACAGGAAGCCAGCACCTAAGCCTATATAAACCTTACTGAAGAAAATCGCTGTTAACGTTATCCAGATCAACATACCCATGATTTTGGTAGTATCTAGTAACACGTCTTTCATCATCTTAAAGGTTAAGGTTCGGTAAACCGCTGCACACAGAATGGCACCCGCTGCACCGATTGCAGATGCTTCAGATGGAGTTGTAATACCCAAAATAATGCAAGCCAACACCGTAACGATCAGTGTACCAGGCAAAATCAGCGCTTTGAGTGATAAGAGTTTGCCTTTCCAATCCACACGCTCCGATTCCGCTAATGGGGGTGCAATGGAAGGTTTAATTCGACTGATAACTAAAATGTAGACAATATAAATACCTGCCAACATCAGACCAGGTACTAGGCCTGCAGCAAACAGCTTACCTATCGATTCTTTCGCTAAAAATGCGTAAAGAATCATCAACACACTGGGCGGTATCAAGAAGCCGAGTGCACCACCGGCCATAATGGTTCCTGTGGCGAGTTTCTTGCTATAACCCCGCTTGAGCATCGCGGGTAATGCGATAACCCCTAAACTGACCGTTGCCGCACCTGATACACCCGCCATGGCTGCAATTAACGCACAGAGTACAATCGTACCAACACCCAACCCTCCTGGCTGTGCGCCCATCAGTTTGTTCATCATCTCGAACAGATCATCAGTGATTCCGGATCGTTCAAGCATGAGCCCCATAAAGATGAACATCGGCAATGCCACGAGGATAAAATTATCCATCGAAGAGAAAGCACTAATGGTGAGAAGATCTAAAGCACCTGTACCCCACAGGAAATAGGCAAAACCCATACCGACGGTTAACAGCGCCCATGAAAGTGGAGTACCCATTAGCAGCATAATAAACATCGCTGCAAACATACCCGCTGTAATCAATAAAGGATCAATATCTGACACCTTAAGTACCTTTTATCGTTATTTATTTCTAAAGCGACCGGTCTTAGCCGCACAGCACGTGATTCACATCACTTTTCAGTAACTTTATTTTCAGCAGTTTTGTTTTCAGTAGCCGTCTCTTCGGTTTCTTCAATGCCTCGCGTCGCACAGGCATCGCAACCAACATTGAAAGCCACACAGATATCTCTCAACAAATGTGCCGCACTCTGTAAGGTAATTAATCCAACCGCAACAGGTAATACTGTCTTGAATGGATATAAGGGCGGTGCCCAAGTACTGCGTGAAGACACTTCATTTCTTACCCATGAGTCATGGGCGAAATCAACGGAGGCGATAAAGAATACAATCAGAACAAAGAGTACCAAGGAACCCGTCAGCGTATCGATAATCGCTTTACCTCGGCGTGATAGCAGATGATAGAGCGCTTCAGAACGTACATGACCTTGATAACGATGAGTGTAGGTGCCAGCAATGATACAGAAAGTCCCGTAGAGCATTGTGGTCACTTCGTGTGCCCAAGCGGTTGGGTTATTGAAGAAATAGCGGGCAGCTATCTCATAGAGCATCACTGCAATGATGGCAAGGCACATCCATGAGACGGCCTTGCCAACAATTTCAGAGAGTCTATCAACCCAGCTAACTAAGTGACAGACTGAAGGCATTACGCACGCCCTGTCGCTTTAGCGGTTTCCTTAAGAATATCAATCGCCTTACGATTGCGATCGGACTTAGCCGCTTCTTCTTCCCAAATCACTGCAGCCGCTTCACGCAGACGCTGAGAATCTTCAGCTGGCAGACGATTCATTTCGAACAAGCCCGAAGCACCCGCGTCGATTGATCCACTAACCATCCAAGTGTTCATCTTAGAGGCATGAGTTTCAAAGGCGAGTTCCATTACCTTGCGCTCTTCATCAGACATGCGGTTCCACGCATCCATATTGATCAGAATTTGATCACAGTAGCCTGGGTAAACCATACCGATTGAAGTGTAATGTTTCGCAACTTCGTAAAGCTTCATACCGACGTATTCATTGGTACCTGCGTAAATCACACCATCAATAGTGCCGGTGCTTAAGCCAACATAAAGTTCAGAACCTGGTAGGAATACGGTTGGAATATCGAAGGCTTGCAGAATACGAGCAACCGCTGGTGTGGCACGGATACGCATATTTTTCAGATCATCTAAGCTGTTCACAGGTTCTTTGGTTAGAAGATCGAATGGACCACCGAAAATGGGTCCCATGTAGTGAACGTTGTGTTCTGCATAAGCTTCGCGTACTAGCTCAGTTAAACCCTTGTGACGGAATACATATTGAGCTTCATCATAGTTAGTCCAGGCGCCAGGTAGGCCTGACTCAATACCTGCGATATCTAACTGACCTGGCCAGTAACCAGCATAGCCTTGGCACATGTCGATGGTGCCACGGCTAACCGCTTGGAACATCTCAGCATCTGGCACCAGTGAACTACCGGTAAAATGACGAACACGCAAAGAACCATTGGAAGCCGTACGGACGTTTTCACCAAATTCAGCAAATACATCAGCAGCTTCACGACCCCAGTAGGTCTGCATACGCAGGTTGGTGGTTGCAAAAGCAGAAGAGGAAGTCATGGCGAGTGGAGCTGCAACAGCACCGGCAGCAGCAGCTTTAAGGATATTACGTCTGTTCAGGTTAGGTTTACTCATTTTTGTATCACCTTATCATTGTTGTTAGTGAGTGTACTTATCTGTCACACCCGTTTTACTTCAATCCAAACATCATTGGATTTAACGCGAAACCTGATGAATCATCAACTTGTCTGATCATCTAGCACTCTAGAACACCCACATCCGATAGGTCTTGCACAAATCTCCGGAATTTATTTACAAATTCTCCAGTCTATAAATGACCATCGAGATTTAGAACGCTCTCCTCCAATAATAGCTTAATAATTTCATTTGCGGCGTCATCCGCCGAAACTCCTTGCAAAACTTTGCCACCACTGGCATCTGCTTTAGCTGCAGCCGCCTTGAAACGGTCTCTTGCCGAGGTCGCTTTGATAATTTTTAAGCGTTTTGGACGTTTCTTAGCTGGTTGGAACTGCCATAAGAATGAGTGTAGTGCTGAGTTATGCTTAACTTCAGCGCCTGAAACAGCCTCTATCGATGAAAGTTTTTGGGGTGTAATCGCCCCACGTTGTGCCGGACCAAACGCCGACTGCCTAGCAACAGCAGCGGCTGGGTCTACAGCAAGAACCGCAGGTAAAGAGACTTTTAACTTTCTGCGCTGACCTCTGGGTAAAGCTTGCAATAGAGTTGCGCTTCCCTGATCCAGTTTTTCTATGGATACTAAGCCACTCACAATGGGCCAACCCAGTTTTTTAGCTAACAGATAAGGGACTAATCCTGATCCTTCTCCTGTTTCAGCACGACTTCCGCAAAGCACAATATTGGCCTGTGACTCACGCACACCCTGTTCAAGACCTAACAGAATATCGGAATTTCCGATGAGTTTAATCTGACTGATCCCCATGCCTAGATAGCTTCGCAGAGCCGCTTCATTATGCTCATTTAGCTGTCCAACATGTAAAGGGATAACGTCAGCATGGTTGAGTTGTAACGCTAGCTCAAGCGCACGAGCATCTTGATCCGCACGACGCGCTCGAGCAGTGACAGGATGCTGACCTATCGACAGCAATACTGCCACACGAGTTGCTTGATTAAGCGACATGGCGTTTCTCCTGTTTTAGCTCGCTAACTTTGCGACGAACTGCTGCTAATATCTCGGTAGAATCGCCGATCAACGCCAAATCAGCACGCTTGACCATATCGCATCCCGCATCGGTATTAATACAGATCACCTTGTCACAGCTTTGAATCCCTTGAAGATGTTGAATAGCCCCCGAGATACCCACTGCCATATACACTCGTGCAGTAACCCAGGTACCGGTTGCACCGACCTGTCGATCTCTTGGCATATAGCCATCATCAACCGCAACCCTTGATGCGCCTTCGGTAGCACCTAAGATTTCTGCTGTTTGGTGAAAACCATCCCAATCACGAATACCATTACCACCCGAAAGAATAAACTCCGCTTCTGCTAAAGAGACACTCGCGGGATCAACGGCCACCGCACCTAAATCTTGAATGCGTGGCAATTGGTCTAACGGCTGACGTACTAAATTGAATTCTTGAACAGCATGAAGCGAATCGCTGATAGGCTCTGCACACTCAGATAAAGCCAAGATCACTCTTGGCAACTCTCGGGTTAAATCTTGAGTAGATGCTGCTGCACGACACACACAACTGATAGGCTGCTCTTTAAGATTAACTTGCCAAAGACCTGTCGCAGCATGAACATCCAACTCAACCGCTAAACGCCGCCCTAAGTCACCTCCTCCTAGACCTGAATCTGGAAATAACCAATAGTCAGGATGCAACTCGCGTTCGATTGCGGTTAACCACGCAAGGCGTAAATCGGGTGAAAAACCATCAAAGGCTTCACCCTCAATGTGCAATAGCCTATCAACCCCAGCTTCAGCAAAGGCGGCTTCTTTATGCTCACCAAACACCACCAACATCACTGCGGTTTCCGCCTTTTTCGCTGCTAACTGATGTGCTAAGCCTAAAATATCTTTGTCTTGGGCACTTAGGCGTCCGCCGGTCATATCCGCAACCACGAGAATATACTGCTGTGGATGTTGGATTTGATGTGAGCGACGACTGGGTTGCTGTGCAATCTCTTTACGACTGGCACTACCAGCTTGTTGAGTACCGCTTCGATCAATGCGACGAATGCCATTTGGCCCAATGAAGCCAATATTGTGTGGGGCTTTACGTTTAATACCCTGCGGTCCCATCCATTCATGTAACACATCTGAACTAGAATCTTCAGTCGCAATTTCGGAATGCTGTGGATGCAAGCGGTTACGTAAGATCCACTCACGGCGCGGATCTCGTCGAAGGGTGCTGTTATTCATGTTCTCGCTCATGCTGCCTCCTCCGCTTCAACCAACTGCTTGGCAATGATCTCGGCAATATCAAGCACTTCAGGTCGAGGATCAACGACACCCTCCAACATAGCCGTACACTGTGGACAACCGACTGCCACGATTTCAGCACCCGTTTGTTTGATATCTTCCATGCGCATGTCAGGTATACGTTGCTTGCCAGGAATATCGGTGATCGGCGCACCACCGCCGCCACCACAGCAGCGTGAACGAAAACCTGACCGTTCCATTTCTATAACCTGAATACCCGCAGCGGCTAACAGATCTCGGGGAGCATCATATTCACCATTGTAACGACCCAGGTAGCAAGGATCATGGTAGGTGACCGATCCACCTTTGTAAGGGGCAAAGTTAAGCTTGCCTGTTTGTCTTAAGTGATTGATAAAGGTGCTATGGTGATAGACCACATACTGACCACCAAAATCACTGTATTCATTTTTGAGCACATGGAAGCTATGAGGATCACAAGTGACAATGCTCCGGAAACTGTACTGAGCTAAGGTGGTGATATTACGCTTCGCCAGTGATTGGAAGGTTGCCTCATCACCTAAACGACGAGCCACATCACCAGAATCGCGCTCTTCATTTCCTAGCACCGCAAAATCAACCTTAGCGGCACGCAGAATCTTCACCAAAGCTCGTAAACTGCGCTGATTACGCATATCAAAGGCACCATCCCCCATCCACAGCAATACATCGGTGCGTTTGACGTCAGATAAAACCGGCAATGCTAAATCAGCAGCCCAGTTCATGCGTGACGCAGGATTAAAACCGTTGGGGTTATCGGTCGCAATCAAGTTATCGATCACTTCCGCACCCTTGTTAGGGGTTTGGCCTCGTTCAAGGGTCAAATGACGGCGCATATCGACAATGGCATCGACATGTTCAATCATCATCGGGCATTCTTCTACACAGGCACGACAGGTAGTACAGGACCACAGGGTTTCGGCATCCAACAGTCCTTGCCCTTCTCTGGCAATAATCGAGGCGAAAGGGCCCCCTTGATGTTCACCAAGGGGTTTTCCGGGATAAGGTGAACCCGCATAAGCGGCATCCGAACCACCCGCTAAGCCTACGACCATATCTTGAATCAATTTTTTGGGATTAAGCGGTTGCCCCGCAGCGAAGGCAGGACACATCGCTTCACAGCGTCCACATTGCACACAAGCATCAAAACCTAAGAGTTGATTCCAGGTAAACTCTGACGGTTTTTCAACACCTAAAGGCTGTTGTTGATCATCAAAATGTAACGGCTTAAGTCCAGTTGATCGACCACCATTGAAACGTTCAGCACGACGATGAAAGGCTAAATGAAGCGCACCGGCAAAGGCATGTTTCATTGGCCCACCCCAGGTCATGCCGAAAAACATTTCGCCAAGACCCCAGATGATCAGCACCGATAATATTAACGCTAATACCCAAGCACCCAAGACTGCTGGCACTAATCCCGTCACCGGTAAGGTGACCAGGAAAAAGCCAATCGAAAAAGCCAATAAGCTTTTTGGTAAACGCATCCAAGGCCCTTTAGATAGGCGTTCTGGCGGTTGCACACGACGCTTGGCCACAAATAGAGCACCGACAAACATACTGGTCGTCGCCGCTAATAAGGCCCAGGCTAAAATCTGACTATTAAGTTGCAATCCGTGGACTAAAATAGCCAATATCGCCGCAGCCACAAATCCCCCACCGGTTGCCACATGAGTATTGGAGATATATTTATCTCGAGCGACAACATGATGAAGATCAACGAGGTAGCGACGTGGTAACGCCGCTAAACCAGCCATGATCGGCACGTCTGAGGGTCGACCATTTCGCCATAAACGTATACGACGAACACCACCGACCACAGCCAAGAGCAAAGCCCCAAAAATTAACAGGGGCAAGATCTGGTTCAACATAACCTCACTCCCGATTAGAAGTCCTTGCAAAGACGCAGGGCGTCATAGATAGCCGCATGGGTATTGCGTGGCGCTGTACAATCACCGATACGGAACAATAGGAAATCATCCCCAGCGGTACTCTCAGACAAACAGGGCTGCGGCTGAATCGCATACAGCGCTTCAATATCTATCTGACCTTTGTTTAATGACTGCTGTTTCAATGCATAGTACAAAGCTTCATCGGGTCTGACGCCATTTTCGACCACCACCTGATCAACCACACGCTCTTCCAACTGACCGGTGTATTCATTTTCTAGCACCGCCACTAACTGTTCATCTTCGCGATAAACCTTATGCAGTGCTAAGTCAGAGGTCATAATGACTTCTTTAGGATAGAGACTACGATAATAAGTCGGGAACGTCGTTCCTCCAATGGCGGCACCGGGTTTGACATCATCCGTGACCAGCTCAACCTTGCTGCCTTTTTCGGACAGATAATCCGCCGTAGACATCCCGGTAAATTCACAGATCGTGTCGTAGACCAGTACATTTTTTCCAGGCTCAACTTTGCCATCGAGAATATCCCAGCTACTAACGATGAGTCCTTCATCTGCGCCCCACTCGGGAACTTGTTCGATAAAGGGCTTACCTCCCACGGCCAAAATCACAATATCGGGTTGTTCAGCTTTAATTTGCGCTTCATCAGCATAGGTATTGAGGCGTAAATCGACATTCAAGCGAGCCAATTCCAGCTGATACCAGCGGGTGATACCGGCCATTTGATCGCGTTGAGGCGCTTTAGCGGCAAGAGTGATCTGTCCACCCAGTTGCGCCTGTCCTTCAAACAATACCACTTGATGACCACGTTCAGCCGCGACTCGCGCTGCTTCCATACCGGCAGGGCCACCACCAACAACCACCACTTTTCGCACCACCCCTTCCGTTTTTCCAATAATATGAGGCAAGCCCATATATTCACGTGAGGTAGCCGCATTTTGAATACAGAGGACATCTAAGCCTTGGTATTGACGGTCAATACAGTAGTTGGCTCCCACGCATTGACGTATTTGATCTATCTGACCCATTTTGATTTTGGCAATGATATGCGGATCAGCGATATGAGCACGGGTCATACCCACCATATCCACGTAACCACCTTCCAAAATGCGCTGTGCCTGATTAGGGTCTTTAATGTTTTGAGCATGAATAACAGGCGCTTTAACCACTTCTTTGATGCCCGCTGCCAAATGCAGGAAAGGCTCAGGTGGGTAAGACATATTCGGAATGACGTTAGCCAGAGTATTGTGGGTATCACAACCTGAACCGATAACACCAAAGAAATCCACCAAGCCCGTCGCGTCATAATAAGCTGCAATCTGTTTCATATCCTCATGGGTTAAGCCATCAGGGTGAAATTCATCGCCACAAATGCGCATACCCACGACAAAATCAGGACCCACCTCTTCACGCACCGCTTTCAGCACTTCCATACCAAAGCGCATACGGTTTTCATAACTGCCGCCCCACTCGTCGGTTCGCTTATTGACACGAGGGCTCCAGAATTGATCGATCAAATGCTGATGCACGGCAGAGAGTTCTACACCATCTAAACCACCCTCTTTAGCACGACGCGCCGCTTTCGCATAGTCACCAATAATGCGTTGAATCTCTTCAGGTTCAATAGTTTTGCAAGTGGAGCGATGCACCGGCTCACGTATACCAGAAGGTGAAACCAAGGTTGTCCAGTTGTAACCATCCCAGCGCGAACGACGACCCATGTGAGTGATCTGAATCATAATCTTGCCGCCGTGTTTATGAACTGCATCAGCAAGATTTTGAAAATGAGGAATAATGCGATCAGTGGATAGGTTTACCGAGCTCCACCAGGCTTGAGGACTGTCAATGGAAACTACCGAAGAGCCGCCACATATACACAGCCCGCAACCACCCTTGGCTTTCTCTTCATAGTATTTAACATAGCGATCCGTAGTCATCCCGCCATCAGTCGCATGCACCTCGGCATGAGCGGTACTGACAACACGATTACGAATGGTCAATTTACCTATCTGGATCGGCTGAAAAATTGCATCAAACTGTGACATAAAAACTCCGAAACCTTCTATTTGTTCTGTGGTAGTAGCGTTTTCGCTAAGGGTTTTTTCTCAGTGAAGAATTAGCTCAGTCGATCTTCAACTCAGCGGATAGGTCACGAAATAACCCACATCACAGCCTTCTTCAGCGCCACTTTGGGTTTGCTCTGCTTGAGTTCTTAACTCACTACCCTGAGCTGCTAAAATTTGATCCATGGCACCTGCAAACCAACCCGTAAACATGTATTCAATTTTGCGATTCACTTTGCCGTAGTGATACACGAACGCAGAATGCTCTAGTCGAACCTTGCAAGACCCTTCTTCGAGGTTGATTTCTTCAGTGATGAACTTACCCCAGCCACGCTGCGATAGACGTTTCATATAGTGCTCGAACACATCAACACCCGATAAGCCATGAAGCTCAGCTTCTTTTTCACACCAATGCCAAGCACTTTTGTAACCTGCCTTGTAGAGAATCTCGGCATAACGCTCTGGACCTAACTCTTCTTCAATCGCTTGATGGTTATTGATAAAGAAATGTCTTGGCACATAAAGCATTGGCAGAGCATCACTGGTCCAAACACCGGTTTCGCTATCCACTTCAATCGGAAGTTCTGGGGCCATTTTTGTCACGTTGTTCACCTTATTTCGATTATTCATTAAGAAGTGACTCAGTCACTCATTTGCAGTTGGGTTTGTGCTGATGGACTGGATTTAGGCACCCCAAACATCTTTCAGTACACGCACCCAGTTCTCGCCCATAATTTTGCGCACCTGAACTTCACTCATTCCGCGTTTAAGTAGGGTTTCAGTCAAATTAGGAAACTCGCCAACGGTACGAATGCCAAGAGGGTTCACGATTTTTCCAAAGCGAGTGAGACGACGGGCGTAACCTTTATCGTGTGTTAGCCACTCAAAAAACTGCTGATCATGGCCCTGGGTGAAATCAGTACCTATGCCAATCGCATCTTCACCGACAATATTCATCACGTATTCAATCGCTTCGGCATAATCATCAATGGTGGAATCGATTCCTTTTTTCAGGAAAGGCGCAAACATAGTGACGCCGACAAAACCGCCGTGATCAGCGATAAACTTCAGTTCTTCGTCAGATTTATTTCGTGGGTGCTCTTTCAAACCTGAAGGTAAACAATGCGAATAACAGACAGGTTTTTCCGATTCCAAAATGACTTCTTCAGAGGTTTTCGAGCCTACGTGTGACAGGTCACACATAATGCCTACGCGATTCATTTCAGCGACAATTTCACGACCGAATCCTGATAATCCACCATCACGTTCGTAACAACCGGTACCGACAAGGTTCTGTGTGTTGTAGCACATCTGTACGATGCCTACCCCGAGCTTTTTGAAGATTTCGACATAGCCGATTTGGTCTTCAAATGCATGAGCGTTTTGAAAACTTAAAATAATACCGGTCTTATTTTCAGCTTTAGCCTTGTGGATGTCTTCCGTGGTGTAAACGGGACGAACCAGATCGTCGTTCTCACGCATCAGTTTTGCGGTATCTGCAATATTATTGATGGTTGCTTGAAAGCCTTCCCAAACGGATACTGTGCAGCTTGCAGCCGTTAGACCACCTTTGCGCATATCTTCAAAGAGTTCACGGTTCCATTTAGCGATGATCAAGCCATCAATAACGATGGCATCTTGATGGATCTCAGCAGGGGTCATTTCAATCACTCCACATCAGGTGCATAGAAGGCATTTGCTATGAGTGGCAGAATAGCCCTCCCCTTCATCAGCTGACCCTATGGAAACGACTGCAATAATTCTAAAAACGTCAAGACATAGTTATTTGCGACTTTTTCAATCGAAGAGTGTTGGATGATAAAAGCTAATTAATGCACAGCAACATAGTTTAAGTGTTTTGTTTAAAAGTAATTTTATGCGAACAGATGTATTAAATGTGCAAGCGCAGCATGAAAACTCTAGTTAAATCATTAAAAACACTTGAATTTTTATCCATTCATATTTCTGTCACTTTGCCGAAGATCGGCTAAACTTAGAATGATTACTCAGGTCTATCACTAGGCCAAGTTCACTATTAGAGATTGAGGATGCGATCATGATTACGTACGAAGAATGTCTTGAAATGTGCGATCTCAGTGACGAAGAGATTGATGCGATTGCTGAACACGAGCATGTAGAGCCCATAATCGCAGTAGCCTTGGGTAAATATCTCGTTGAACATGATGGTAGCAATCAGATTAAGCAATACATATTAGATGATATCGAAGTTGCTCGCAGCCAAGGTAATACCGAGAAAATGGCTCTGTTAACCAAGACTTTATGTCATTTTGTTAGCACTCATCCAGAGTGTTGCCATGCAGCCAATCAGGCTCAAGTTGCTTAATTTGATCCATATTATTTAAATAACTTAGATAATATCGTGTAATAAAACAAACTTATCAAACGGTGAGTTTCGGATAAATGCAGTGCCCTTGCCCTTGAATCGGGCACAAAACGGAATAGTGACGGTCATATGATTGTTCTCTATTCCGTTTTTTTTATGCTAGGGTAATCCCTAAGCGGTTATTTTTCGAGGGTACTTATGGCTATGAACACTCAAAAAGCATGGCATCACCTGAATGGTGATGCCGTAGTCTCAGAGTTGGAGAGCGATTTAAATGATGGCCTAAACTCAGTAACGGTCAAACAGCGGCAACAAGAGTTTGGTCCGAACAGCATTACTGGTCAAAAAACCGTTCCTGCCTGGAAGCGTTTATTACTTCAGTTTCACAATCCACTTATCTATATTTTACTCTTTGCCACCATCGTCACATTGGTCTTAAAAGAGTACGTTGATTCAGGCGTGATTTTTGCGGTTGTTTTGATCAATGCCACTATAGGTTTTATTCAGGAATCTAAGGCCGAAGAAGCGATCAACTCACTGAAAAAAATGCTCTCTTCGAGTGCCACAGTAGTTCGCGATGGTCAGAAAACCTCCATTCCCGCTGTTGAACTGGTTCCGGGTGATATCGTTTTTCTAGCATCCGGCGATAAAGTGCCTGCCGACATGCGATTAGTTGAATGCAAAGATATCCAGATTGATGAGTCTGCATTGACCGGTGAATCGGTTGCCTCTGAAAAATCTCTGCAAGAGTTAAGCGAAGATACCGTACTGGCGGATCGAAACAATATGGCATTTGCTGGTACCTTAGTTACCTATGGCGGTGGTAAGGGTATCGTCACCGGCATCGGTGATTTAACAGAAACCGGTAAGATCGCTCATATGATTTCTGAAGCAAAAGTGCTGGAGACACCGTTAACTCGAAAAATTCACGCCTTCAGTAAGCTGCTGTTGTGGGTCATTCTAGGTCTAGCGGCCATCACCTTTGTGGTGGGTCTGCTCTATGGGATGCGCGCCAGCGAAACCTTTATGGCAGCAGTCGCTTTAGCTGTTGCGGCTATTCCTGAAGGACTGCCTGCTGTTGTCACCATTACCCTTGCGATCGGGGTTCGCCGTATGGCTTCTCGAAACGCCATTATTCGTAAACTATCTGCGGTTGAAACATTGGGATCGACGACGGTTATCTGTTCAGATAAAACCGGAACTCTGACAGAAAATCAAATGACAGTGCAAAAACTACTTGCCGGTGCTGAAACCTATGATCTCAGTGGTAGCGGCTATCAACCAGAGGGAGAGCTTACCCAATCTGGTAAACCCTCAAGCCTGTCTGACAATGCCGCACTCCACCATCTGCTAGTCGCAGGGTTGATCAGTAACGACTCGCGTTTAAAAGAGGAAGATAAACGCTGGACGGTTGAGGGTGATCCGACTGAAGGTGCACTCATTACAGCAGCAATGAAGGCGGGATATGGTCTAAAACAATGCGAGGCTGAATTTAAGCGCATCGATACCATTCCTTTTGAATCAGATCGTCAATATATGGCTACTCTGCATCGCATGGATTCAGGTCATAACTTAATCTACTTAAAAGGCTCTGTAGAGCAAATTTTAGCTCGCTGTAGCGCGCAAATGGACCAAAACGGTGAACAAGTTACCCTAGAACATGATTTAGTAGATGCTAAAGTTCGGGAGTTTGCTGGAAAAGGGATGCGTGTACTGGCCTTTGCCATGCAGCAAGTCCCATCGTCTGAAAATACACTGGAAGCATTTAATCAGCGAGAGCCTGATCAATCACTGGTCTTTATTGGTTTACAAGCAATGATTGATCCACCCAGAGCGGAAGCGATTCGTGCCGTGGCTACCTGCCAAAAAGCGGGTGTCCGTGTAAAAATGATCACCGGAGATCATGCGCTCACGGCTCGCGCCATTGCTGCAGAGATCGGCTTGAAAAATAACCCAGGTCAAGAGGTAGAAGAGCTAGAAGCGATAACGGGTCGAGAACTGAGCGATCTATCCGAGAGCGAAGTGATTGAAGCGGCTGATAGAGTCTCTGTATTTGCTCGCGTTGCACCCGAACAAAAACTTCAGCTAGTCAATGCCTTACAAAGTCGTCATCACGTCGTCGCCATGACAGGAGATGGTGTGAATGATGCGCCAGCGTTGAAACAAGCAGATATCGGTATTGCGATGGGCATCAGCGGAACCGAAGTTTCTAAAGAAGCAGCGGATATGGTGCTGACAGACGACAACTTCTCTTCGATTGAGGCTGCTGTTGAAGAAGGACGTAATGTATTTGATAACCTAATCAAATTCATTACCTGGATACTTCCCACCAATATGGGCCAAGGTCTGGTGATCATGGTAGCCATCCTGTTTGGCATTACCTTACCGGTACTTCCGGTACAAGCCTTATGGCTTAATATGACCACCGCGGTTTTCTTGGGTTTGATGTTAGCCTTTGAACCCAAAGAGCAAGGCATTATGTTGCGCAGTCCACGCGAACCAGATGCACCCATTCTATCGAAAGAGATGATTGGCCGTATTTTATCGGTCAGTACGCTGCTGTTAATTGGAGCTTTCGGCTTGTTTCAATGGTCTCAGTTGAATGGCGCTAGTATTGAAGAGTCAAGAACACTGGCGGTAACCTTGTTTGTCGTTGTTCAGACCTTCTTCTTATTTAACTGTAGATCCCTAACCAACAGTATCTTTAAAACGCCCATCAACTCCAATCCTTGGATTTGGGGAGGAGTTGCTGCGATGTTGGTTTCTCAGCTATTGTTCATCTACACGCCGGTGATGAACACTCTATTCCAAAGCGCGCCACTTAGCTTAAATCAATGGTTGTTGATGATTGGCTATGGTGTGTTAGTGATGCTATTGGTTGAAATAGAAAAAGCTGTCTGGAGACGTCATCACAACCAAACAGATAAGAAGTAAGTCTCTATTAACGAGCTATTACTTCTTGTCCACTACCGAATCCGCATCAGCAAGTTGCTCTTGCTCCCATGCTTCAATTAAGGATTCGGTAGTGACTGGCTGTTCGTCCGCTAACGCATTCAAATCATCGGCTAGTTGATCCAGATCTTCTTCGCTAATGCTGTCGTCACTCTTGTTCAACGCGCCAACAACATCGGTGTTTTCGCTAACCGGCAGTCCTGTCTCATCTAGCGCACTTTCATGAACAATATCAGGCACTAGAGCTGAACTTCCATCCTGTTCAACCTGACTTACATCTTTCTCTTCACTGATATAGAGGTCTTCGGGAACAGGTGTTAAATCATCCTGAGCAGCAGCGTAGAGTTCCTCTGTTGGGAACTGCACCGCAGGCTGAACCACGAACTCCATTTTTTCGCGCTGAAGACCCGCCACTTTCGATTGATAAATGGCATACATCATCACAGCTAAGTTAATAGCGATATAACCAAACAAGGCAGCAGGGCCAAACGCAGACATCAACGAGGAACTTAACATCGGCCCAAAGATAGCTCCGCCACCATAACCAATGATCATCCCTGAGGAAGTTTGCATCAGCTGATTAGGATCACTCCAGTCGTTCACATGAGCGACTGATAGAGGATAGATAACAAAGGCTAAGGATCCATAACAGAAAACGTTGATCAACAGCATGTAAAAAGGCAGAGTGAAAACACTGTGTAAAATCATCATGCAACTAAACACTAAGGCCCCAAAGCAGACACCGGCTAGTACTTTTCGACGTTCGATACGATCCGATAATTTTCCTAAGGGTACTTGCAACACCAACCCCGAAAATACCCCCGCCATCATAAACAGGGAGATTTGTTGCACTGAGTAATTGAGGTTTTGCACATAGATAGGAGCCATTGCAAAGAAGGCTGCCCCTACAGATCCGGCACAAACCGCGCCAAAAAAACCTGCTGGAGCGACTTTTAACAAAGGTTTGACCGAAAACCCTTTAACCGCTTGGGGCACGGGAGCCTCTGTGCGGGTCATCATTAAGGGCATTAAGGATAAAGAGAAGCAGATGGACGCCACCGCAAACGCTTCGAAGGTATCTGGAGAGGCAAACAACAGAAACAACTGCCCCAGACCTGAGGCTAAATAGTTGACCACCATATAGATAGCTAGAATGCTTCCACGGGTTTTATTATCGGCACGAGCATTCAGCCAGCTTTCCGTGATAATAAATAGCCCAGCCAAACAAAAACCATCGACTAAACGTAATACCGCCCACACCCAAGGATCGATAAATAGCACATGCATCAGGGGTGATAGCGACATAAAGGATGCAAACGCAGCAAAGGCACGAATATGACCGCCACGCTGAATCAACTTAGAGGTGTAACGAGCACCCAGAAACATCCCCAAGAAATAGCCAGCCATAATCAAACCGATGGTCTGTACGGCAAAGCCCTCGATATCGGCACGTAAACTAGTCAGCGTTGTGAACAAAGCGTTTGCTAGAACCAATAAGCCATAGCTACTGTAAAGAGATAAGAGTGTTCGAGCAGTGCGAAGCATAAAAGCCTTTATATTTTAAAAAGTCTGAATGTAAAAGTGTAGCAGCTTCTGAGCAAATGGCTCCGAATGGCTGATTGTTAATAACGAGTGTTTGACAATGAGATTAAATAGCACATTTTTTTGCAGCTATTAGTTTGCTTCTGATGGGACCTCATTACCAAGCAGAATAGCGATCCAACGAGTACCCGGGTGCTGCTCAAGAGCTATTTTAACGATCATAGTCAAGGGGATAGAAAGGAACATGCCAACGGGTCCAAATAACCATCCCCATAGAATTAATGATAAAAATACCACTAATGGAGAAAGACCCAAGCCACGTCCCATAAAACGTGGTTCAATCAAGTTACCCATAATAACGTTGATAGCAACATAGCCTAAGATCACCAACATCGCATCACCAACACCCAACTGAACTAGCGCTAGTAATACTGCCGGAATAGCGGCTATCAAAGAACCAATGTTAGGTATGTAATTCATCAACATGGCAATAAGCCCCCATAACACGGGGAAGTCTACATTCAACCACCACAACCATAGCGTTACTACAACACCGGTAATAAAACTGATGGTGGTTTTGATCATCAGATATTGATTCACCTGCTTCATAAAGCCTTGTGCATCACGAATCGACTTTTCAGCATTTGGAAGTGCCACTTTAAGCTTATCGGATAAGCCAGCACCCTCAAGCAAAATAAAGATTACGATAAAAATCACCAAAAACAGGTTCGTCAATAAAGAGCCTATTCCTGCCAATGCGCTACCCACCCAACCCATCATTTGAGAAGGATTTAAATGCGTCATGACCATATCGCGGTTAACCGGAATATCCCAACGCTCAAGGTGTGGTAACCAATCTACAATCAGTGACTGTAACCGACTCTGATACAGAGGCAGTCGAGTTAAAAACGCATCAATCGACTGGCTGACGATCATCACTAAAGCGCCGCCAAAGATAATCAAAACCGAAAGTACGATAACAACGGCAAGGGAAGATGGCACACCATGTTTGGCTAATCCACGCAAAAAGGGTGTACTGATGATAGCAATAAACAGCGCCAGCATAATCGGGATAACAATCGTCTCAGCAGCTTTTAAACCTGCTAAAATGATGATAACGCCAGCAATTCCTACTAACCATTTCAATCCTTGACTGTCTGACATCTAAAGCCTCTTGCGATTCGTATCTCGTAAAGAAAGGATTGTATACTTTATGGGCATTTTTTCCCAAAGGAAACGGGTAAATTTAAACAATAAGCGGGCTTAAAAGGTAATGTAATGCTATCGGCAATGGACTTAGCTAAAACCCATCGGACACCTCAAGGGCCACTTTCCCTTTTTCAAGACCTCAGTTTAAATCTAAATCATGGCGAAAGTGTTGCATTGATGGGTGAATCGGGTTGTGGTAAATCGACCTTGCTACATATTTTGGCAGGTCTTGAACAAGCAGATCAAGGCCGAGTTATGATTAATGAACAAGATATTTGTAGGTTAAATGACAGTCAACGAGCCCATCTCAGACGACATCATCTGGGCGTTATTTTTCAACAACTGAACCTGATTCCAAGTTTATCTATTTACGACAACTTGGTCTTTCAAGCACGCTTAGCAGATCGTCTTGATAAACCTTGGCTTGAGCATCTGATTACTAAGCTAGATTTACAACTACTTCTGAAACGCTACCCAGCTCAACTGTCGGGAGGTCAGCAACAACGTGTTGCCATAGGTCGAGCACTCGCTGCCAAAGCCCCGCTGTTGTTAGCCGATGAACCCACAGGCAGTCTCGATGAAGCCAATGCTGAACAAGTGATGTCATTAATGTTGAGTTTGGTTAAGGAAACAGGAACCAGTCTGTTAATGGTGACACACAGTTCACATCTAGCGTCACAGTTAGATCGATGCTTGACTCTCAGCCAAGGGCGTCTGAGCTGATGCCTAAGCTGCGCTACCCTACTTTACTCTCTTCTAGACTCTCTCCTAGATTCTCTCCTAGCTCTTTGTGGATACTGCATGCGCTGATCAGTCACTGGTGGCGACATCCTGTACAGCTTGGCACACTCATCATCGGGTTATTGGCAGCCACAGCCTTATGGAGCGGAGTACAAGCACTCAATCAGCAAGCGCGCATGAGCTATGATCAAGCCGCCGCTCGGTTTGACAGTATCAATCAAGCGCATCTGATCAATTCACAACAGCAACCTATTTCATTGCCCGACTACGTTTCTCTGCGTCGATTAGGCTGGCCGGTATCCCCACTCATTGAGGGCAACTTGGAAGTAAAGCATGAAGAGAGTCTATCCTTGAGCGTCATAGGAATAGAACCTCTCAGCTTACAAACCTCTAATCAAATCGCTGCGCCCTCTGCCGGTTTACCGGAAAACTTATCCTTAAATGCTTTTCTAACGCCCCCTTGGGAAGTCTGGGTATCACCCAAAACAGCTGAAGTGTTAGAACGTCTGCTGGATCAAGCGGACACATCAGGATTTCCTCTTAACCCTTTAGGAGAAAAACCAACTCTTAAAATCAGCCCTGCAATTGCCAATAACGAGTTGATTACCGATAGTTACCTTGCTCAGTATTGGTTGGACATGGATCAGCAATTTTCTAGGCTCCTGCTACTTGACTCTAGCTTTTCGCAGCCACTGCCAGAGGATCTTGCTTCAAGGCTTAGAGTCATCATTCCACAAAGTGATCATGACATTTCTCGTTTAACCGATAGCTTTCACCTTAACTTAACTGCATTAAGCCTATTAGCCTTTTTAGTGGGCTTATTAATGGTTTACTCCTCTATACATTTGGCACTTAATCAACGTCTTCCTTTAAGACGTATTCTTATGAGCTGCGGCGTGAGTCAGCGTCAATTGATGACATGGCTAATCGTAGAACTGTTACTAATTAGCGGGGCTATTGCGCTTCCGGGGTTGATGGTCGGCTATTGGATTGCATCGCTACTCTTACCCGATCTCTCTGCTAGTTTGGCAGGACTCTATGGAGCGCAAATATCCAGTGAGTTACAACTATCTTGGCAATGGTGGCAGCAAGGTGTGTTAATGGCTTGGGGAGGCACCTTAATCGCGGCACTCATGCCGTTAATCCAGCTATTTAAACAAGAAAATCCACAACTCTCATCCAACTCAGTATCGTTATCGCACCATTCTTTATTTAAACGACTGAGCTGGATAGGCATTGTTTCAGCAATGATCGCGCTTCTCGTTGGACAAACTGGTGAGTCACTGCTCAGTGGATTTTTAATATTAGCTTTAGTCTTTCTTAGCGCCGCATTGCTGCTTCCGTATTTACTCGACAAGTTACTCGCCTTAGGACAGCTGGCTGCCCGATCGGTCACCCTGCAATGGCTCTGGTCGGATGCGCGCTTGCAAGTGCCTCATTTAGCGGTCGCGTTAGTGGCACTTTTATTAGCTTTATCCACCAGTATCGGTGTGGGCGGTATGGTGGAAGGATTCAGAAACACCTTCGTCGGCTGGCTGGATCAACGACTGGCGGCCGAAGTTTATTTACGTGCAGATTCCCCTGCTCAAGCTCTAGAAATTACTGACTGGCTCTCGACTCATGAGCATGTCAGCGCCATTTTACCCTCGGCTAGAGCCGATACGCTGTTAGGTACGACACCGGTCGACCTTCGAGGCATCGAAGTTCACAGCACCTATGTTGATCATTGGCCGCTATTATCCTCTACAGAGCAAGCATGGCAGCAGATAGAGCGCGATTCTGCGGTGATGATCAATGAGCAACTGGCTCGTCAATTGCAGTTGAATTTGGGAGATAGACTAAACTTGGAACACGCTTCATCAGAGTTCACTGACACCGAAGAACTTAGCGCAGAGCACTTTACCGTTGCTGCGATTTACAGCGATTACGGTAATCCAACCGGTCAAATTATGATGTCGCTGGATACCCTCTATCGCTTTTGGCCAGAAGCCGCATTAGGAAGCTTTGCTATACGTGTAGATCCGAGTCAGATTACACCCTTGGTTTCACAATTAAGAGAAGAGTTTGATCTAAGCGAGACACAAGTGCTGGATCAGCAAGCGGTGCGCAACTACTCCGTACAACTATTTGAGCGCACCTTTGCTGCAACACAAGCACTGAACCTATTGGTCTTAGGTGTCGCGTCAATCGCTCTGTTTAGTAGCTTACTGACGCTATCGAGTATGCGACTGACTCAGGTTGCTCCGGTATGGGCCTGTGGCGTCTCTCGACGTCAATTAATGGGTATTGAACTGCTTCGGCTGTTATTGATGGCGTTTATGACCGCGTTGATCGCCATACCCTTGGGTTTAATCATTAGCTATTGCTTAGTGGCTGTCATCAATGTGCGTGCCTTTGGCTGGGCATTACCTTGGCAGATCTTTCCCCAACAATGGTTCACTTTAACGCTTGCTGCACTCGTCAGTGCTTTCTTCGCTGCTCTGATTCCGGTGCTCAAGCTACAACTCAGCTCACCGAGTGAACTGTTAAAGGGTTTTCGAGATGATCAGTAAAATCATGAAGCTTTGGGTCTTAACTGCATTACTAGCAATGCTATTAGCGGGATGCGAACCCAACAATCAAAGCACGCCAAGCTCGCAAGGGTTTGCTGGACTGGGAACAGAAGTGGAAGGATTTGCTCAAGTACAACCGAACCCACTGATCACCTATCCTGAAGCGCTCGCGAAGCACCCTGACTATCGAATCGAGTGGTGGTATATCACTGCCAACTTAGAAACCACCTCAGGAGAACCTTTAGGCATTCAGTGGACGCTGTTTCGACAGGCTGCTTCTCCTTCCCCACAAAGAGAAGGTTTAGCCAGTCAGCAACTCTGGTTAGGACATGTCGGTTTAACAACTGGTGATCAACACTTTTCAGCGGATCGATACGGACGAGGAGGTATTGGTCAAGCAGGTGTCGAGATGGAACCTTTTTCAGCGTGGATAGATCACTGGTCACTCGAAGCGATGGATGAAAACGCCAGCGATTTCACCCTGAAAGCCAGTGAAACCTTATTTGGAGAGGTACCTTTTGGTTATGAACTGACACTGCAAAAAACGGGACCAGCGGTGCTTCAAGGTGATCAAGGGTTTAGTGTCAAATCGCCACAAGGTCAGGCATCTTACTATGTCAGCTTGCCTTTCCTAGCAGCGAAAGGAAGCGTCAACATTGAAGGCGAAAGCTATCAAGTGACGGGTCAGGCTTGGCTAGACCGAGAATGGAGCAGCCAACCTTTGGCCGCCGATCAAGAAGGTTGGGATTGGTTTTCATTGCATTTGGATCAAGGCGACAAGCTGATGCTGTTTCGTTTACGACATACTGAAGCAGATGACTATTTCTCAGGAACCTACATTACCGCCGAAGGCATTCCACATCCGCTTAAACCCGAGCAGATTCATATGCAGCCTCTGCGACAACATCCAGTGGCAGGAAGGCAAGTTCCAGTAGAGTGGCAACTCAGTGTTGATGATTTCGGTATCAACCTTCGTACTCAAGCCCTAAACCCAGACGCATGGATGGCAACGGGCATCGCCTACTGGGAAGGTCCAATTCGATTTGAAGGGACGCATCAAGGTTGGGGCTACCTTGAGATGACAGGGTATTGAGATTAGTTAACAAAAATCTCAGCAACCATTAAGTGATCAACGACCTTAAGATTAAGTCGTTTTCAGAGTAACGTTATTATTTCTATCTCGACTTTCCTTAATAAGATTATCCGAGAATTCAAGGTTTCTTAATTTAGCCAACCGATCATAGAGCACGACATTAACGCTGGCAGCGAGGTTCATGCAGCCGATGGTAGGAACATACACCACACTATTGGCTTTATTCAAAACCGCTTGGCTAATAGTGCCGTCTTCTGGACCAAAGATGTACAAGGCTTTTTCTGGGTGAATAAAATCGGGTAAAGGCGTTGCTCCCTCTACCAATTCAACACAAATCACTTGAGTATCAGCCGCTAAGTCTTCAAAAAAGTCATCGACATGTTGCAGTGGTATTTTAAGGCTAACGCTTTTAGTATCGGTTTGAAATTTTAATGCTTTATCATAGCGGATCCCACTATAGAGAACCTTATCCGCTTGGTAACAGCCGGCTGCACGCATGACTGCACCGACATTGGTTGCGCTTTTGGGATTGGTTAAAGCAATGGAAACCTTAGTTGCATCTTCAACATTATTCATCTGTTTTCGCTTTAATAAGTGTCATGTCTATCAGAGTTATCTACGGGAATGAGATTTCATCTGGGCTAAGCAATCGGCTTTCTCCTGGCATCAATTCACCCAAACGCAGATGACCCACTGACGATCGATGCAAGGCCAGCACTTCGTTCCGAAAAGAACCAAACATTCGCTTTACTTGATGATACTTACCTTCGGTCAGTGTGAGCCTTGCAGTGAAATCAGTGAGTATCTCAAGCTGTGCAGGCTGGGTGGTAATATCTTCATAGGCGAAATAAATCCCCTGTTGAAATGCCCTAACATAATCATCGTTTAACGGTTGTGCCACCGTTACCTCATAAGTTTTCGCAAGATGACTTTCTGGAAGACTCATTTTTCGAGTCCAAGCACCATCGTTGCTTAACAACACCACACCAGTTGTGTTCAAATCTAAACGTCCAGCGATATGCAGAGATGCTTTTCGTGGATGGTCAATCAGATCGATGACCGTCGGATGTTGTGAATCTTTCGTGGCACTGACATAGCCTTGTGGCTTATTCAGCAAAATATAGATAGCCTGATTGTTTTGTAAACACTGATCATCCAGTTGCACTTGAGTGAACTGTGTCACTTTTTGCTGCACAGAGATCGCTGCTTGACCATCGACATAGATGCGTTTCTGAGCGACTAACAGCCGCACATCTGACAATGAAAACTCACTGTGCTTGCTAATAAATCGATCTAGGCGATAACTCGTTGTTTTCATAAAGCCACGCTATTCATTAAGGCTATCCTACCACCTCTAGCCGACTATTCCCCATACCCTGCTGCTTAACGACTCGAATTTGCACGGGAATACGCTGCTTCAGAGCTTCAACATGGCTAATGATACCGATGGTTTTTCCAGTCGCATTTAAACAGTCCAACGCATCCAAGGCGACATCCAGTGTCTCCGCATCCAAGGTACCAAAGCCCTCATCAAGAAACAGAGAGTCAATGCGAGTTTTATGACTGACAAGATCGGATAACCCTAGTGCTAACGCCAAGCTGACCAAGAAACTTTCACCACCCGATAAGGTCCGTGTATCTCGTTGCACATCAGCCTGCCAAGTGTCGATCACCGCAATCTCTAACTCTGCTCCGCTGCGACGGGTGAGTTGAAAGCGATTATGCAAACGCTGTAATTGTGTATTCGCTAAACTGATTAAATAATCCAAGGTAACACTTTGTGCATAACGACGGTATTTAGCACCATCTTTAGAGCCGATTAGATAATTCAGATGCTGCCAGAGGTCATATTCCTGCTGCTTTAGATCAATTTTACGCTGCAACTGTCCCTGCTTTAGCTGCAGATCATCATCCTGTTGTAACTGCTGCTGAATCTGCCCTAACTGAACTTGTTGCTCTCTTAAGGCTTCAGCCATTTGCTTTGCTTGTTGCTCAAGGGCTTCAAATGAAACATCCGTGGCTACTTTCGCTTGTTGCTCGTGCTGTTGCTGCAACAGGGTTTCCACTCTCACTTGAAGTTGCTGGCAGAGTTGCTGTTTTTCTTGCTGCTCCTTAAGCAGAGCCTGATAGCGTTGTTCATCTAACAGCGCCGCTTTAAAAGCTGACTCATCCGCAAATTCGCTGAGTGACAACGCCTGCTGCCAAACCACTTGCGCGGACTGTAACTGCTGCAATGCCAAATTTAGTGCTTCTGTCTCTGAATGACACTGTCCTAGAATGCGTTGTAAATCTGCTTGTACCGTTAGAATTTTCGTTTCATGCTGTCTAATCACCGACAGTTGCTGTTGTTGTTGCTTTAAATGCGCTTGCTTTTCAGTCAGGGCTTCTAAGGCATCAGTCGTGTCTGACTCTTGAATATCTAACTGTCCTAGCTGCTGTGATAACTCAACAACATGTCGCTGATGCTCTTCACCTTGTTGGGTCAATTGCGCCTGTTGCTGAGCAAGATAGTCTTGCTGGGCAGTGTCTTTTGCAATCTGCTGAGTTAACTCTGTGCCTTGTTGATGCAATAACTCAAGTTGATCCTTTAAATGTCTAAGTGCTATCTCTGTTTCAGACACATTGATCGCTTGATACTGCTCAATCGCCGGATGTTCGGTAGAACCACATAACGGACAAGGGCTATCCGGTTGAAGTTGATTCCGAAAAGCCTCTAGTTTTTGAATTCTGGCTTCTTGCTGAAGCAGGGTTTCTTTATCGTTGACTTGATCTTTAAGCATCGAGTAACTCAGACGCAATTGATCACGTTGTTGCTCATTTTTAGCAATGTTTATCCGCAATTGTTGCTGCTGCTGAGAGAGCACTTCAAGCTGCTCTGTTGACGCTGAGATCTGCTTAAAGCATTGTTGTAATGCTTGCCACGCACTGCGCTGCTCGATCAGCTTAATCTCTTGTTGATGCAGTTGTGCCTCATCCCATCCAGCAACTCCAGCCGTCAAGGTGGTTAACTCTTGCTGTAATGCTCTTAAATCTGCTTGTCTTTGAGATTTGCTGGCTTCAATAGCCGCTAGACGTTTTTGCTGTTGGACGTGGTGAGAAGATGCAGTCCGCCAAGCGTCCCAAGAATGCTTTAACGTAACGGCCCTTTCGTGAAGTTGAATAGCGCTCTGCTGTGGAGCAAACTCTTGCCACTGCTGATCTGCTAGCTGCTTTTCTGACAAGAGTTTTTCTGTCTGCTGGGTTAGCTGCTGAAGCTGACGATGATCCTGACACTGCTGTTGCAACGTCTGAAGCTGCGGTTGAAGCTGCTGCTCTTTTAGTTGAAGTGCTTGCTGTTGCTGCTGCAATTCATCACGCTGCTCTTTAGTTAAAGGCGTTACACCACTGAGTTGGCTTTTAAGCTGATCCAACTCGATTTTTTGCTGTTGCGTTTTTTCGAACACCTTGGCCGATATCAGTCCATAGATTTCTGTGCCTGTAAGTTCTTCTAACAGCTCGGCACGCTCATTGGCACCGGCATTCAAAAACGCGGCAAAGCCTCCTTGTGCCAGCAACATGGATCGGGTAAATCGATCAAAATCCAACCCACTTAACTCTTCAGTGATGGTAAGCTTTTCTTGTATTTTTGTGGTGATCACTTCACCCGAGTCTACCCTAGCTAGTTCGACCCTTGGCGCTTGCAAATTTCCGCCGACCTGATCACGTGCTCGACGTTGACTCCAAAAAGCGCGATAGGCAATGCCTTTAATCTCAAACTCTACTTCCGCCATGGCTTCGGCGGTGTGACGAGTCATCAACTCATTACTGGAGGCTGATACCACTTTCATACGCGGTGTTTGATGATACAGCGCCAAACAGATGGCATCTAACAGGGTTGTTTTACCCGCGCCTGTCGCTCCTGTGATTGCGAATAAACTGGTGTCGCAAAAAGGTGACTGGCGAAAATCTATACTGAACTCACCCTTTAAGGAGTTCAGGTTTTTTAAGCGCAAACTGAGTATTTTCATAGCTCATCTGACTCCACAACCAAGCTTTCTAACAGCTGTTTATGAAGTAATACCAAGGCTTCTCGTTGGGCTTCATCCAACTCTTCCAACGCCAAGCGACGACTAAATACCTCTTCTACTGAAAGCTCCTGAAGTTGTTGCTCTTGAATCTGCGCTAAACCCTCTTGTGAGCCCTGATGCTCTCGACGAATACGCAACACCTCGATCGGCAACTCGGCCGTTAAGGCTTCAATGCGAGGTTGAAGATCACTTAAGTAGGCATCACTATCCACGCGAATTTCCAGCCAAGCGGGCCATTGCTTTGAGGCTTTTTGGGCTAGGTTTTCAAGTTGCTTAGGTAATTCTGCTAATGAGGTTTTCAGTGACATTAAATGCCGAAACTCTGGAATTTCCTGTTCAGTGACGTCAACAAGGCCGTTTGCAAGCAGATCGACCAACAACACTTTTTTCTGCTGCTGCGCTTCATCAAAACTCAATGGAATGGGCGATCCGCAATAGCGCATCACCTCGCTGCCAGCAACCCGTTGCGCTCGATGAATATGACCTAGCGCTAAGTAATCAAAATCGGGGAAGGCATCTGCCGGAAAAGCATCCAATAGTCCGATGTAAAGATCGCGAACTGATTCACTCACACTGGCTCCCAAGGTGGTTAAATGACCGGTACCCACAATAGGTAAACGCTTAGCTTGTTGATCCGCTAGCAGTTTGATGGAATGGTATTGCTGTTGAATAGCGTCTAATAGTTGAGCCTGCTTCTGCTGCTGAGTTTGTCCAGCTTGACTGACCACTAGATCTCTGGGGCGGAGGTACGGAAGTGCACATAACCATGCCTGTTGCGTGCCCTGTCGATTGTGAAGTGGAATAACATGCTCCATTGGGTCAGTCATCAGTCCCGGCACAACCGTAATATTTAAACGGGCCAAGATTCCGCTTGACTCATTGAGCATCGCCACAGAGTCATGGTTGCCTCCTAAAACGACACACTGAACCTTAAGCTTACTGAGTTCTGCCAAACAGTGATGATAGAGTTCACGTGCGTAACTGGGTGGTGTTCCCGTGTCAAAAACATCACCGGCAATGAGAAGGACATCCACCTCTTTTTCGACAACCAGGTTCAGCAACCAATCAACAAAAGCCACGTGTTCTGCCTGACGTGTTTGGCCAAAAAAATGCTGTCCTAGATGCCAATCAGAGGTGTGTAAAATTCGCATAAATCTGATATCCAATCAAAATGTTCGCGCAATATTAACATAAGCTGGCTTTTTAACTGATCAAAGAGTGATGATCTGTTACAGTAGCATCTTATTTTTAAACCAATCGGTTCAACTTTTTTTAAAGCCTAATTAATCATCTTATGAACGTTCCAGCTAAACCTATTCCAGGGCTAATTTGGATGCTTGCGGCACTGACCGCGCTGGCTCCCTTAGCAGTGGATGCCTACTTACCCGCCTTTCCGACTATGGCAAAGGACTTTGATGTTGCTGTTCAACAAATAGAACTAACCCTAAGTGTCTTTTTGATCGGATTTGCCTTAGGGCAACTTACTGGAGGTCCTTTTTCAGATCACTTTGGACGTCGCACTGCCATTTTCACAGGGCTTTCGCTTTTCTTACTCGGCACCCTAGGCATAGTGTTAGGCCAAAGCATCGAAACTCTCTGGGCATCGCGTTTTCTACAAGCACTGGGGGGTGGTATCAGTATCGTCAACTCATCAGCCATTGTGCGTGATATATATAAAGGTGCTGATAGTGCCAGAGCCATGTCACGCATTTCTGCAATCATGATGGTAGCTCCGATGATGGCTCCTTTTCTGGGGAGCGCTATTTTACAACTGGGTAGCTGGCGAATTATTTTTATCGTTTTAGTTATTTACGCGATTACCTTGCTGTTCACCTTAAAGAAACATCTTCCCGAAACACGTCAATCAAGTGGTCAGCCTCGCTTATCTCCATTTAAGCGTTATCAACAAGTCATCACTCATCGTCGTGCTTTGGGCTACATTCTTTCTGTTGCGATGGGCTATGGAGCCATGTTTGCGTTTATAACTGGATCATCCAGTGTCTATATGGGCTACTTTGGTGCCAGCACAGCTCTGTTTCCCGTGTTGTTTGGTGCGAATGTGGTAATGTTATTGATCTTTAATAAAATTAACGCTCGCATCGTGCATCGCTTCACCCCAAAACGTTTACTTGCGATAGCTCAATACATCCAAATTTTGATTGGCTTAAGCTTAGTCACGTTGATTGCCTATACGGGATTACAGCTTTGGCAAATGGTGGTTGGCATTATGCTGTTCATTGGATTGCAGGGCTTTATTGTTTCCAATGGCACTGCCAGCACGTTGGAATTTTTCCCTCACAGTGCCGCAACGGCGACAGCACTGGTTGGCGCAACAGGATTTGCCTTAGGGGGACTATCGGGAGCAGTCATCGGTATTTTCGGAGATGGGTCACCGCTCTTTTTAATGGTTACCATGACGCTCGCGGTAATCTGTGGTGTTGTATTAAGAAAACTGCTGCATCATGGTCAAACACTCTACCTAAAAACAGACTAGACTGTAGGTATGAAATTACACTTTTATCAGTGATAGCAAAAAGGATACGTAATGGAAGCATGGCACCTTTGGCTGCTAGCCGGTCTTTTTTTAATGATACTAGAGCTTCTTGGTACAGGTTTTGTTGCCTTTGCGCTAGGCTTAGCTGCGCTTGCTGGCATGATTGCCGCCCTTCTTCATCTTCCGGCAGCGGCTCAATGGATCAGTTTCGCCATTGCTGCAGCGGTGTTGGCACCTTGGTTACGCAAAAAGTTTCAGCGATGGGCACCTTCTCGACGACGCAGTGGGTTGGCGGGTGAAAAACGCACGATGGAAGGCTTACTTTTACTTGATAACAGCGGCCAACTGAAGGTTAAAGTTGAAAGTGATACCTACTTTGTTCGTTCATTAAGTGATCGAAATTTAACCCCAGGTACTCGCGTGACGGTTGTCGATTTCGATGGCATTACGGCACTGGTCGATTAATTTTATAACGTTTAGGAAATACTCTAATGGATGCAATTTTACTGATCGCACTTGCCATCACCGTGATGGTCATCATCTTCGTCATCAAAGGTCTGATGATCGTACAACAATCTGAAGCGGTGGTTATTGAACGCTTAGGTTCTTACCATAAGACATTGGCTCCCGGCATAAACTGGATTATCCCATTCGTTGATCTACCTCGGTCCATCAAAATGCGCCGCTATCAAGTCATCAAGAATGAACAGATTCCTGTAGTCGTTGAGGAAACACGCATTGATCGACGTGAAACCGTGCTCGACTTTCCCAGCCAATCGGTCATTACTGGGGATAACGTCAGCATCACTATCAATGGCGCGCTTTACTTTCAAGTCATTGATCCTGAACGAGCGGTCTATCAAGCAGAAAATCTTGTTCAGGCGATAGAGATTTTAGCTAAAACGTCACTACGTTCTGAAGTCGGTAAAATGGAGTTGGATAAACTGTTTGAATCTCGACAGGAGATCAATGACAAGCTCCAAATTGTCATGGACGAAGCAGGTAACAAATGGGGCGTTAAGGTCACCCGTGTAGAAATTCAAGATATCGACATTCCTAAAGACGTCGAAGATGCGATGCGTAAGCAGATGACTGCTGAGCGTGAAAGACGTGCTTTAGTGCTGCAAGCCAGTGGTGAGCGAGAAGCTGCCATCGCACGCGCTCAAGGTGAAAAAGAATCTGCGGTATTGGTTGCTGAAGGCGACAAAACTGCATCGATTTTACGGGCAGAAGGTGAACGTGAAGCCATCAACCAAATTATGGCCGCTGCAGAAGGCCGAATCGATCCTGAGCTTGTCGTAGGATATTTGTTGGGCCTTGAGTACCTGAACACGCTACCTAATATTGCCAAAGAGGGAGATAGAGTATTCCTTCCCTTTGAGTCATCCAGTGTGCTTGGTGCAGTGGGATCTCTACAGCAACTACTCAGCCAAACCCAAAAATAACTGGGTCAGTCATCAAGAATGTGGCTTTATTCAGATCCTGTTAACACTGAACAACGTAACATTATCTGATGAATTAATGCTTCGATGCTTTGGTGATGGAACTGAAGCATCATTTGCAAGTCGAATAATCGAATATTGATATAAGTCATTGCACTGATCAATAAAGAAAGTTCTAATATAGATACAAACCTAAAGCCCGATAGCCGATCATCAGAATTAGCACGGGTTCAACCGTCAATGAAAAGGTAACACATCATGGCAAATTCAAGCCGTCGCAGTTTTTTGAAAAAAGGTATGTTTGGTCTTGCTGCTCTGCCATTAGGCATGGGCGTCATGACATCTAAAGCTTTTGCAGCAACGCTTCCTCCTTTAAGCGAAGACGCCCCTAATGCTAAAGCATTGAACTACGTTAAAGTAGCTGCTGATGCTGCTGATCATCCAGCATTCAAGCCTGACTCATACTGCGATAACTGCATGTTCTGGCAGCCAGATACCAATGGTTGTACCTTGTTCCAAGGTTTCTCTGTAGAAGCCAAAGGCTGGTGTCAATCTTGGGTTAAGCGTCCAGGTTGATCTGATGCTTAACTAATTCGACAGCATCAACCTGTTGTTACGAATATGATTCTTTAACAAAGCCCCTGCTACGGATGTACAGGGGTTTTTTGTTTGGATTTTATATCAACAGATTAGCCTTCTTGGTATCATCAAGGCAGTATCGATGTTTAAAATGAATTGAATTGATAAGCGGCTTATCATCTTAAAATGAAATCTTTATCCTCAACACCATTGTTAAGAAGGATCCTTGCACCCGCTCTAGGTGTGCTAGTGGCGTTGATTTTTTTTATGATGGCCTCCTTATACCAGCAAACCCTAGAAGAGCAGCAACGAGCCGTACAAATCGAACGTGTTGCCGAAATACGCGCAAACATTGAAGGGGCATTTAATGGTGCGACCAATTTAACGGCAGGTTTAATCGCTTTTGTTAGCTCAACCGGGGAAATTAGCCAAGATTTTTTTAATCAACTCAGTGAATCGTTGATTGCACAAAATCACTTGATTCGAAATATCACTTTAGCTCCGGGTAACATTATTCGCTACGTCTATCCTCTGGCCGGAAATGAGGCTGCGCTGGGATTAGATCTACTGAATCACCCAACCCAAGGTGAAGCAACGAAAGTGATGATCGAAACTGGAAAGCCCGTACTTGCAGGTCCTTATAACCTGGTACAAGGTGGTGTAGGTGTCATTCATAGAGTGCCTATCTTTCTTAAGGATGAGGCTGATGTGACCTACTGGGGTCTTATGAGCACCCCGATTGACTTTACCGCCCTGCTAGAACTGTCAGGTATCCATGATCCTAAACTGGATTTATCCTTGGCAATGCGAAGCGTTGAGGGTACAGGTACTGATGGTGTTATCTTCTGGGGGGATGAAAAAGTGTTTTCTCATCCTAATGCGCTCCATACCTACATCAGTGTATTGAACGGTAAATGGGAAATTGCAGCCATAGCTGAAGGAGACATTCCAGTTTCGGGACAAAGACTTATTCTTTCGGTAAAACTGATGGGTGGTATTTTTGCCCTCCTTACTGCCTTTATGATCTGGCAACTTCTTCGCATGAATGAGCGACTTCACGCTTCTCAATTGCAGTATCGTCAACTGGCACAACATGATAGCTTAACAGGTCTACCCAATCGGATTTTGTTAAGTGACCGCTTTGAACAAGCGGTTTCCAGAGCAGAACGCAACCGAGAAAACCTAGTGTTACTCTATATGGATTTAGATGGGTTTAAGCGTATTAACGATGACCATGGTCACCAAACTGGCGATTTAGCCCTGGCAGAAATTGCCAAGCGTTTTCGAAACACTATCCGCAGTAGTGATAGCGTCATTCGCATGGGTGGTGATGAGTTTATAGTGTTACTGGAAAATGTTCATAATGTAGATGCCGTTCTGAGCATTAGCGATAAACTGCTCAAGTCGGTTAGCGAAACGATTAAGATCAATTCATTAGAGTTCAATCTAGGGATGAGTATTGGCGTAGCCTGTTTCCCTAACGATGGTTTAACGTTAGACCAACTGATTACCGCAGCAGATCATGCAATGTACCAAGCCAAGACGGCAGGAAAAAATCAAATTAGCTGGTCATCAGATCCAAATATCTACTTTGCTCGCTAGGATAAAGATAAAATGAGCTGAAACATGACAAAAACAACTATTTTTCGCTCCCTTATCATTACTGCAACCCTATCTACGTTAGTTTTCCTAGCGGTTTTGGCATCGATACTCTATTTCGGCACCATGACACCGATGGAAAAACTTGCTAAATCCGAAGCGCTAGATAATGTTCGTCAAAAGCTCGATCTCCACCTACGCTCAAAAGAAGACTCTGTACTGTCAATCGCTGCGTCCTTGGCACGTGATAGTCAAATAAAACAAGCGCTCTCTGAGAATTACCGCGAACTCGCCAGCTTAAGCCTAAGTCATCTGACTGAAGACTTTGCCACCATCACAGACTATCGAATGATTCGAGCCCAAGTGATCGATAATCACGGCATTATTTTTGCCAGATCATGGGATCTGAGCTTTTTCGGTGAACCCGCCCCTCATCCAATGGTTCCCATCACCATGCGTGACAAGACTGCATCTGCTTCGTTCGGCTTAGGGAACGCAGGAGTTGGCATCATTGGTTTTGCACCGGTCATTGATAATCAAGAATTACTAGGCCTTATTTCTGTAACTCAAGGCGTTGGCTCAGTCGTTCGATCGCTAAAAGAGGATCAGCTGGATTGGATTTTACTATTAAGCAAGCAGTCTATATTAGAACGTTTTTCAGGACGCTATCCTCCTACCCTCGAAGCCTTACCTTCACTCAATGAAGATTACTTTCTAGCGCATGAAGCATGGTTTGATTTATCTCTAGCACAAAGCTTGATGCCCAACCTGCCGAAAAAACAACCAGGTGAGTCCATTGTTGTTTATCTAGATGATCACCTATTGTTCGACTTTCCGATCTATGACAGATCAGGAAACTACATTGGTAGAAGCTTGGTTATTGGTGATCAAAATTCTATCGCAAACAGAATGGAAAGTATTGAATCTGCAACCTATCTGTTAATTGCTGCCACATTGTTTATTGTCAGTGCCGTGGTTGCTTTACTGTTATTATTGGTAAGGCGCAGAATTCTATTTCCTGTACAACATATCATAGCGGTTATCAATCAAACACTTAATTCGGGTCGCTTTTCAAACCGCGTACGCATTTACCGTCAGGACGAATTGGGATTAATGACTGAAAATCTTAATCAGTTGCTAGCCAACCTTGAAAGAGGATTACTTGAATCTAATCGCGTCATGAACGAACTCGCACTGGGCAACTTTGAAGCACGTATTGAAGGTCGGTATAAAGGCGATTTACTGGATATGAAGCGAGGCATCAATGCAGCGGCAGTTGAGCTCAAAGAAGCACGCGTTAAAGTTCTTCAAGCCAGTCAAGCGAAAAGCCAGTTCCTTGCCAATATGAGTCATGAGATACGCACTCCGATTAATGGTGTTATTGGCATGTTATCGCTTTTAGAAACCACTCCCTTATCGACTGAACAAGCAGAACAAGTTCACCTAGCAACGCGATCAGCAGAAATTTTACTCGGTTTAGTGAATGACATTTTGGATTTTTCTAAAATTGAAGCCGGTAAAATGATATTGGAAAACGAGCCTGTACATCTCAGTGAACTTATTTATACGCTGCAGCATTTATTTAAACATATTGCGGAAAGCAAACAGATCAGCTTAGCTGTAGAGTTTGACAGCCAATTATCAGAATGGATTAAAGGTGACTCGCTAAGATTACGTCAGATTTTGAACAATCTACTTTCGAATGCCATAAAGTTTACCGATAAAGGTCAGGTATCTATCAACGTAACTTTAACTGATGATGCGCAACGTATAAGGTTCGCCGTCAGAGACACGGGCATTGGTATCAGTAAAGAGGCTCAGCTACGCTTATTCCAGAGCTTTAGCCAAGCCGATAACTCAACTAGCCGAAAATATGGCGGGACAGGACTTGGGTTGATGATATCAAAGGAATTGATTGAATTGATGCAAGGCTCGCTATGGTTAGAAAGCTTACCAGGGGAAGGATCATGTTTTTATTTCGAGATCCCATACCAACCCTGTGCAGCTGAAATTCAACAGCTTGCCAACAGTAACGTCTTTAGTGACTACTCGGATCGACGAGTTTTGCTTGTTGAGGATAATCTCATCAATCAAAAACTGGCATTAAAGCTACTGGAAAAGTTTAAGATTGAAGCCACCCTTGCCCAAAATGGTCAAGAAGCAATTCATCAATTGGAAGCTAATTTATTCGATTTGATTTTGATGGATTGCCAAATGCCTGTCATGGATGGTTATGAAGCAACACGTATCATCAGAAATAGAGACATTATGACACCCATTGCAGCGTTGACTGCCAATGCCAGCGAAGAGGATAAACGTGTTTGCTTAGCCTGTGGCATGAATGATTTCTTATCAAAACCTTACAACATAGAGAAGATGTCTTCTCTACTTGAACGCTGGCTGAAGTAAATTACTTCAGCCTACCTAGTCAGTAACTACTTAGTTAGGAGCTACCTAGTCAAGAATAGCTAAGAATCATCAGTCAGGGACATCATTTCCTGAGCCCAGGCCACACTTGAAAGATATTCTCTATTTAATACGTCTACCAGTTTCAAAGATCGTTTTTCCATTCTGGCATTCTCAAAGGATTCGATCACAGCAATTACCTTTCCTAACTCACCCTGACCTAAGAGCAAACCATCAGTAATCACTTTTTCTAACCCAGCCTCAGTCAGGATTTTATCCAGTTCCACCCCTTCTAATTGATCCATCATTGAAAATAGACCGCCAGTAAAAGCCACTTCTGGATCTAAATCCTGAGTTCTATGTGCCAACTGCTTAGCAAGATGAGCCCTCACCAAAAGTTTAAATACTAATAAACGCTTTATTGGTTGGTTATTAGCCAATAAAAGCGTAGCGGTTAATGCTCTGATTTTCTCAAATCCCAGCAGCATAATGGCTTGATTAATACTGCTAATCGAATTAGCACGACGATTTTCAGCAGAATTAACCCTTTTAAACAATAGATTACATAAATGAGGATCTTGTGCAATCAGTGATTCTATCTGGCTAACCTCTGTATTTTTATCATAGAGTGCACGTAATAACTTGAGATCTGCAGCCCTATTACCCTGTCGAGTTTGTGAGGTAGATGCAAACTGCTCAGGAAATGCATAGAAATATCCTTGTAACAAGTCAAAACCCACTTCTATCGCTTTATTTAGCATTTCAGAGTTTTCAATGAAGCTGGCTAAGAGAATTTTTCCTTCACTCTTAAAGCGATCAGCACAAGAAAAAGCATCTTCTCGCCTAACATCGACCTTAACAATATGCGTAAATACGCTTAGTTTTTCACCATAGCGAATTAACTGTTGATCTGACGACGATATTTGATAACCCTTGTCGACTGCATTCTTTAAATGAAACCAGAAATTATGATCAAAATCACTATCAGGTAATTCAATAACGACTTGCTCAACAGGAAGAGGTAATAAATCAGGATTTGCTAACCAATCCGTGGACACATTTAAATACAGCAAGCGCTGTCCCACCAGCGCATTTAATCCAATTTCATAAAATGCAGTGCTGCAGGCACGAGCGGTTGCAATAATGGGGTCGGTAATATCTGCACTGACAGCACCGCCATGAGCACGATACAATAATTCATCAGCAACGTGTTTAAACTGTCGGTCGCATATGGGGTGAAGGGCTATGCAATAACGAGACTCATCTTTACTGAGGGAATCTAAATTCAACGTAACTCTCCAAGCGATGCTGGTACTTCTAAAATAATCAATTTATTGTAGCGTTTACCTCATCTTCTTGCGACGAATAAACATAGATACGCAACACTTCATTGGATGATTCCACATAGCTTTGAATCCGTTTGATGGTCTGCCAAGTCATGACATGCCCTTCTGGAAGTAACAGTAAATTTGATGCCGTTAACACATCACGTGATAGCTTCATGCCCGATTCAAGTTTCGGGGTTGAAACCACCTTTTCATTTCTTTCAAGATGCTCTATGTGGAGATCAGGGATCACTTGAATGAGATGGTTAATAATGTCGGGGTCATAAATAATATCTGACTTTTGCATTAATAGTTGAGCAGCTCCTTCTGCACTATAACGCAAATCAGCCGATACCCCTCGAATGGCATAGATATAATCACGTGCGACAGCAAGAATACGAGCACCCAATGGAATATTCTCTCCACTGAGTGATGAACTGTTGTCTTTACCGTCAAACCGATCGAACTGATGTAAAACGGATAATGCAATTGAGGATAGATGCACGACTGGTGACATCGCTTTAAATGCCAACTCAGCGTGCTTTTTATATGCCACTAATTCCTCAGCATTCATATAATACTGGGGCTTATGAGAAATTTGATCATTTAGGCACAGCACACCCACCTCAGACAAAAGTCCAGACAACTTGATATTCATGCATTCAAAATCACTAAGCTCAAATCGTTTCGCAATCAATAAGCATAACTGACTGACTTCATGGGAATACTGACTCCCTTGAGTACCCTTAAGTGACAGTAAATTATAAAAAACACGAATAATAGCTCGAACTTGTTCTTTGACTTGCTGATGGCTGCGCTGCAAATCTATCAAAGTCTTTCGTATCTGCTCTGTTCTCTGTTGCACTTTTTCTTCTAATGCGGAATTAAGTTCTTTTAACTCTTCATTTTGTGCTTCAACTAGAGACATCAGCTTTATATTTTCAAGCTTGAGTCGTTTTGACTCCATCTCTTGCTCTAAACTACTCAGTAAATCATCAGTATCCCAGGGCTTTTGCACATAACGATGAATACGACCACGGTTAACCGCTTTTATTGTCGAGTCAATATCAGCATAACCGGTCAACAAGATACGAACTGTATCTGGATAGAGAGTGGCGACTTGCTCTAGAAATTCAGCGCCGCTCATCAGCGGCATACGCATATCTGAAATGACCAAATCAATCGTTTGCTGTTTCAGAATCTCTAATCCCGCTTGACCACTCTCAGCGATAAAAACTTCATAATACTGTTTAGGTAAAAGTCGACGTAAAGACCGCAAAATGCTCGGTTCATCATCGACACAAAGAACCTGCCAGCGATAGATTTCATTGTTTCCCTTACTGCTCTGCTTCATTGCCTTCTCCAAATACAAAGAAATACCGTTTTTTCTGTATTTTCCTTTTTTTCTAAAATATACTAAGCACCAATAAAGGTCAATCATTGGGAATTTAATAGAGGTACGAAAGGATGAAGATAACAGTCTGTGATGATTCATTAATGTCTCGAAAGAGTGTTATTCGCGCACTACCTGAAACCTGGTCGGGAGCCATAACTCAATGTAAGCATGGACTTGAAGCACTTGAAGCCTGCAGAGCGGGACTGGCTGATATACTTTTTTTAGATTTAACCATGCCCATTATGGACGGTCTTGAAGTCTTAACACGTTTAAAAAGTGAACAAATCAAGGTTTCTGTGATTGTCATCAGTGCTGACTTCCAGCCTAAGGTTCAGCAACAGGTCATGCAATTAGGAGCCTTAGCGTTTATTAACAAACCACTCACACAAGAAAAGCTTGAAGGCACCTTAAAACAGGTAGGTTTGTTATGACAGATACGTCTATGCATCCAGAGGTGCCAATTGAGGTTGATGAGTTAAGAAAAGATGCATTACAGGAAATTTTTAATATCTCTATGGGTCAAGCTGCCGACTCCTTAGCTTGTCTGGTCAAGGATAGGGTTTATTTATCCGTTCCTCAGATGCATTGGGTTGAAAAATCAGACGTGCAGGATTTAAAAGCTGCCATGAAACGTGTACCCAAAGGCATCATTATCTGCCAACCCTTTTCCGGATATTTAAAGGGTGAAATTTTAGTCTGTTATGAACAGGGAGCTGATTTTACCGTCATCGGTGAAAGTTTAGCTTACACCAAAGAGCAAGTGCAGAAATGGCAACATGAACTCTTGCTTGACATTACCAACATCCTTGGCGGTGCTTGTTTAAGAGGCGTTGCAGACCAACTTAATATTCGATTAGAGTTTGGCGCGCCTAATTTAATAGATCGCCACAGTGAAGTGACCACAATTCTACTTAACTCCTCCTCCATCTGGGACAAAGCCTTAGTGATGGAAATAGGCTTCAGCGTACAATCCATGTCGATGACCTCCGATATCCTCATCTGTATGCCTGAGCAATACATCAATAAGCTATTTAAATGCATTGATCATTTGTTGGAGTAATCACATGAATCGAGTTTACAAAGAAATTCTTAATCAACTGAATCTCGGCGTTATTGTCTTTGACGAACATTGTCAGTTGCTCTATGTAAACCACTTTATTCGTGATAACCACAAACAAACCGTAGGATTAGGTCAGTCTTTATTTACTCAATTTCCAGAATTGCCAGAAGCTTGGTTCAGAAAGCGTGTTGAATCGGTGATCATGTTTCATAACACATCTTTTACTCAGTGGCAGTATCGCCCGCACCTTCTGAATTTAATGGAAACTCGCCCAATTACCGGTACACATGAACTAATGTACCAAAATGCCTCGCTTATCTATTTAGGTCATTATGATGCGAGAGAGCTAATCTGCTTAGTCATTCAGGATGCAACTCAGACAGCCTTAACGCAAATGAAGCTGGCTAAAACCCTAAACAAATTAAATCAAGAACACAAACAATTGCATACTCTTAATCAACAGCTAAAAGAAGCTCAATCTCAGCTGGTTCAAAATGAAAAAATGGCTGCTGTAGGTCAACTGGCTGCAGGAGTCGCACATGAGATTAACAACCCGATGAGTTTTATTAAATCTAACATCGAATGTTTGCAACATTATACTCAGCGATTAGTTGAAATGGGGCATTATCTCGAGTCTTTACTGCAAAAACAGGAAGATCAGCAGATTATCGTCAGCTTAATGCGACAAAAAGAAGCGTTAGATATTGAACAAATTGAGGAAGAGTTACCCGAACTTATTAATGAAACATTGGATGGCGCAAAGCGTATCCAAGACATCACTGGATCGTTACGAGATTTCTCCCGCCTCGATAGTTCAGAATGGCAGCTAGCGGATATTCATGAGGGATTAGAATCGACCCTAAAGATCGTCAATCATGAAATTAAATACACCGTTAATGAAATTGTTAAGGATTTTGGCAAACTTCCAAAAATTTATTGTTTGCCCAGTCAGTTAAATCAAGTCTTCTTAAACCTGTTGGTCAATGCATCTCATGCGATTGACAAGGATGGTAAGATTATCATTGAGACGCGTTTCCTTGAGGATAGCAATCAAATCACTATTCGTATCACGGATAACGGAGCAGGTATCCCAAAAACTATATTATCTAAAATATTCGACCCATTTTTTACGACTAAAGAAATAGGAACTGGAACCGGACTCGGCTTATCGATTTCCTATGGGATAATTCAAGCTCATCAGGGCAGCATCGAAGTGAACAGCACTATCGATCAAGGCACCTCTTTTCTCATTACCCTCCCTATCAATCCCCCTATTTCAACCTCGCTATCGGATCAGAGTTTATGAATAACGACAAGCCAACGTATACACTTTTGGTCGTCGAAGACTCTGCCACAACGCGGTTAATTTTAAAGCAAGGGCTTAATAATTCCGGATATAACGTTGTCTTAGCCGAAAATGGTTATCAAGCCTTGTTAGCGTTTGAGCAACACAAGGTTGATCTTATTTTGATGGATGTCAACATGCCTGTCATGGACGGTTTTGAGTGTTGTGAAGCGCTACGAGCCAGTGAAATAGGAAAAAATATACCGATTATTTTATTAACCGCAAGAGATGATCACGAATCGATTAATCATGCTTTCGAAGTGGGTGCTTCCGATTTTATTACCAAGCCTATTAACTTACGTTTATTAGTACAGCGGGTTCGTTATGGTCTTAGGGATGCACACCGAGAACAAGAGTTACTTAGATCAAAAACCGAGCAAGCAGAATTAATCGACAAACTAACCGCTACACAAACCCAGCTGATTCAAAGTGAAAAATTAGCAGCGATTGGCATATTGGCGGCAGGCATTGCACATGAAATCAATAATCCTCTGACAATCGTTAAAGCCAATGCAAAGGAACTTCAAAGCTATTTCGGTACATTACTGGACTGGTGTCACAGTGAACTATTGTTACCCCACCTATCCGAGCAACAACGTTTTGAATTGGCAGAAATGAATTCAGAAATCAGTGATTTACAGACTGATACATCTGAGGGCTTAAATCGTATTCAACAAATTATAGAATCCATGATGACGCTATCACATGATCAGCATACCTTTGATGATCATTCGAATCTTAAGAGTGCACTTGATGAAAGTTTACAATACTGCCTGAAAATCCACGCTTTTACTGGCACCATAACACGCCATTTTGAGAATATAGACGGTAATGTAAAACTGTGTAAGGTGGATTTACTGCAGGTGTTGAATACTGTTATTCGTAACGCTATTGAGGCTGCAGGAAAAGACGCCAATCTAAAACTCGTGGTTGATCGAGTTGGCAGTGCCTTTCACATTCAAATTTGCGATAACGGGCCCGGTATTTCAGAAAATCATCTTAGCAAAGTTTTTGATCCTTTCTTTACAACAAAAGCTCCTAACCAAGGAACTGGTCTTAACTTGTCTATCGCTTACCAAATCATTACCAAAGCAAACGGTCAGATAAAAGCCTTTAACCATCCGGATGGTGGTGCTTGTATTATGATTGAGCTACCGATTGCAGAATAGGCTAGCTGACATTTCTAATCGTCTTCGACACTAGAAACCACTATCCTATTTCGTCCTTCAGATTTAGCCTGGTACATAGCATGATCAGCACGAAACATGACTTCATCTGAGTTGATGTCATTTAATCTAGCGTTTGTGATACCCATGCTAATCGTTACCGAGATAGAGTGTTCTTTGTAACTAACCTTTAACTTAGCCAGATTAGCTTTAATACGTTCTGCTAGCTCTTTAGCCCCTTGCAAATCGGTGTCGACTAAAAGCATCACAAACTCTTCACCACCCAATCGTGCTAATAGATCAGTCTCACGCAGAAGCTCTTGCATCATTGTAGATACTTGGCACAACACCTTATCACCCGCAGCGTGACCATACTCATCATTGATTTTTTTAAAATGATCTATATCCAACATCACAACGCAAAAAGGACGATGGTGGCGTTTGAATCCCATCACCGAAACAGTTAAACGTTTGAAGAAATATCGTCGGTTATACAAGCCAGTAAGACTGTCGGTAATAGAAAGACGACGCAATTCTAGCTCAGCATGTTTGCGAGCAGAGATATCGGTTGCAGTCCCTGTCATCAGAATAGGCTTTTCACCGTCCCATTCAGTGACCTTGCCTCGCCCTTCTACCCACAACCATGAACCGTCTGCGCAAAGAGAACGATATTCAACACGATAAGGTTGATGATTTTCAAAATGCTTCTGTACTTGCAATTGAACCTGTTGCAGGTCATCTGGATGAATATGCGCATACCAATCATCCACTTTTAAAGGCTTTTCTTCTTGATAGCCAAGCATTTCAAAACAGCGTCTATCCCAATGAAGTTCACCGGTCACAAAGTTAACTTCCCATAACCCATCATTCACGGCACTGAATGCATTTTGATAGCGTCGTTCACTGGCTTTAAGCTTTTCCTCTGTTCTTGCTTGAAGTGAAAGTGCTTGATCAATTCGGTTCTGTAAACGTAATCGTGTTTGCGACAGTAACCAGATCACTAGCACTAGTGATATAAGGTAGGTTAACAGTAGTAATAAGCGTGTTTGTAATGTGTTCTGATGGACACTACGGACTAATTCGGTTTTATCTTGCCAAATCCAAACGGAACCTACTGGGATATTGGATTCTGATGGGCCTTGATATTCAAATAAAGGAAAACGAATCAAATGATAACTTTGATCAAATAATGTCGATAGCGTCGATTGCAGTTTATTATTATGATTTTCAGAGAAAGGGTTGTCTTTTAACCAATCTATGATGGTATCTCTTGATGAGGACTCTATGTAACAGTTGCAATCCGCTGGTAACTGAACTCCATTGAGATCACGGTAATCTTGCCAAACTCGTTCATCAACATGCTCTTGACGCAACAACAATGCAAAACCTGCATCATATTGTTGATCCAACCGCATTAATTGCTGATCTAACGAAATACCGGCTTCAAGCACTCCAATAAACTGCTTCGACTGAAAAGGTGGTGTAAACCAAACAGGCACAACACCGCGAATGCCGGAATAGATTCTTCCTGTCTCAAAACCACTTCTAGCCTGCTGGTCTTGCAGTACATCCTCGATCACTTTTCTAACACCCTTTAGAGAGTCGCCATAGCTTGAAGGGTTGTGTACACGAAGAAAAGATGTGACATCAGTCGGTAAATGAAATTGCAACTGCCTTAAGCCATACTCATCTTGCATGAGTTGCCAGCGAGGCGCTAGGTATTGCAGTAAAGCTGATCGCCAAAATGCAGTTTCAGTGTCTCCAGCACCACCACCTTCAGATTGTTGAGCAATCGAACCTTGATAAAATAGGGTTTGAACACGGGTGTTTTCAGCCAACAATCGAGCAACCAATAACATTTGTTGTTCAACATCTTTCTGAGATAGCTCAAAGCCATTTTTGAAGCCTTGAGCTTCAATTTTAAGCTGATTTCTAAGTTGCTGATCACCCCGGTACTCTATCAATTTTGCCATACCAATAAAAAGCATAGCTAAAACAAAGCTTGCTAAGATGGTATATTTGTTATGACGCAGAAACATTGAAACAAAAGCTTGCATCCAAGATATCGCCGAGGGTTCTTCTAGACGTCGCTAGTGATAAAGTGATTTGTTTATAATATTACCTATTATGACAAATGCATAAACACAAAGCATGTTTTAACTTAAAATAAAAACAATACTTTAGTTCACTAACTCTCTCACTTGGATGATTAAGGGGTTATGTAAACGACTTGATTTGATCACAAACTAAGGTAACTAACGAGCTAACGAACACATACTTCGCATGAAGCTTGTTTCTTAAAGCGCCAATTTGCCCATAAATTATAAATTCCTACCGCTATTGAGTGAATGATAGGAAGGCGTAAAAATTTAGCGGGTAATTTCCAACCCACTTTTTCCCAATAATAGAGACTGGCATCCAAGCCAACCAGAAACTCAGCACCCGTCCAGAGGTGAATTTTTTGCATCATGGTTTGTTTATCAACACCCTGCCATGCAGTGAAATCAGCTTCACTGATATCAACCAGAATAAAGTGCCGTGATAGACGTTTTTGCAAGTGATCTATCTCTTTGCGACAAAGACTGCAACTTCCATCATAAAATAAACGAGGCGTTAGGCTTGTTGTCATTTTTAGTACCTCAAAAATTAAAGAATAACCAGCTTCCGTGACAGACAATCACCACAACACTAAGGCATCGTCTTAACCGACGATAGTCATCAACCTTGATTTGACTATAGTCATAAACCCACCAAAGAACATAAGCAATCATCAGTAAAATTAATGATTCTTTTAACGGCAATGTCAAAGCCACCCAACCAATCAGGCTAGGCAACATACATAAACTTAGACGCCAACTATTACTCCAGCGTGGATCTTGTAAAGCCACTCCCCAATGTATACCACCTAAAAATGACAAAATCACTGCACTATAAGGTAAAAAGTAAGTCGCTGCCCAAGGCTGATGCATCACAGCGGTAAACCCAACAAAGGGTATAAGCCCAGACAAACCTAATAAGTACGCAGTTTTATGCATTTTGACTATCTCAGCGGGTGTTACTGGTTCAATGCTTGCAATTCTTTAAGTAGCTTGTCTGCCTCTTCCGACAGAGTCGAATAGCCACGAATATCACCATTTCGCTGGGCATTCATTGCCTCGGTTAATTTCTTTTCATAGGCTTGTTGAAGCTTTTGCGCCTGTTTTTCCGGGGAACTTTTAAATAAACCAAACATAAATGGATCTCCTATAAAATCTACTAACTCATACGTGTAAAAAAGAATTTGGTTCATACTTGGCTTTTTAAAAACAACCCCAATATATTAGAATAATTGAAACTGAAAGAATGAGTCTACTGAGGTTGATATGTCAGAAACCCTGATCGTTACCTGCCCACACTGCCATCGTAAAAATCGTGTACCTGTCGAAAAACTTGCCAATGACGGTAAATGTGGAGCTTGTAAAGAAAATCTTTTTTCAGCACAACCTATTGAACTGAATTCTAACAACTTCGATGCGCATGCTACCGCTGACTTACCGGTTGTGGTAGATTTTTGGGCACCTTGGTGCGGTCCTTGCCGTCAATTCGCGCCGATTTTTTCACAGATGGCTAAAGAGCTTGAACCTAGAGTTCACCTCGCGAAGATCGATACCGAAGCTCAACCTGAGTTAGCCGGTCGATTTGGAATTCGTAGTATTCCTACCCTAATTATTTTTAAGCAGGGTAAAGAGATCGCACGCATGTCAGGCGCTTTGCCTGCGACTCAATTTAAGCAATGGGTTTTACAGTCAATTTAACGTCAAGCATGGCATCTTAAGGTTGATGAAAATATACTTTCATCAACCACTAAAACGAGATGCCTTATGTCACCTTCTCACGCCCCTACTTTTCTTTCCCGTATTCGCGCCTCGCTTGCTTCATTGCATCCCAGTGAACGACGTTTAGCTGATACGCTGTTATCTTTTCCCGGTGAAGTCGCCAGTTATTCCGCCACTGAATTAGCTCAACTTGCCAATGTATCCAATGCAACGGTCACTCGTTTTGTTCGCAGACTAGGCTACAAAAGTTTTGATGAAGCACGTCAAGCTGCCAGAGTGACACAACAATCAGGGGCAGCCGTCTTTCAATCGCCTATCTCTAAACAAGAACCAGAATCTGCACTTGCAGCACATATCGAACAAGGTCGAGTCAATGTTGCTAACAGTTTTGCTGAGCTAACACTGGCAGAAATAGACTCACTGGCAGAAGCGCTACTGAAAGCACGACGAGTATGGATCGTAGGGTTTAGGACCGCTCATGCGTTTGCAATTTACTTAAATGCTCAAATAGGTCAAATCGTTACCGATGTCATGGTGCTCCCACAATCAGGCCAAACCTTAGCTGAAAGCCTGTGTAGCATTGAAGCCAACGATGTGGTAATTGCATTTGCCCTGCGCCGACCCGTGAAACAGATGGAATATGTCTTCCGAGAACTGAGCGGTACAGAGGCTCGTTGTGCGGTCATTACAGATTGCCCTATTATTTTGAATGATAACGATGATGCCACATTATCTGGTACTCCGTTAGACAGCCTACTATCCGCCGAATGGTCACTTCGAGTGCATACCATGGCGCCTGGTCCACTCTTTAATCATGCAGCAGTGCTGACGCTGTGTCATTTAATCGCAACGCGAGTTCTTGAACTATCCGGTCCTAGTGGTCGTCGCCGCTTACTTAACATTGAAGCCATGCACGATGCACTGGATGAAATGTAAAATTTTTTTCATACAAAACTATTGTGAAAAATATTTTTTATGTTAGTGTTATAAAAAACGACACATAAGAACGTTTAGAAGTGCCCCTCATTCAATTGCCAACTGCTCAACTATTGAACAGATGGTTTTTTAACTTAGAGAGGTACGACCATGTTTCAGCATTTCAAACAACGTCTGCTAAAAACAGCTCAAGTCATTACATTCAGCGCAGTCATTCCTGCAGCTTTACTTTCCAGTCAAGCCAATGCCAACAGTGTTCTACAAATCAACTCCTCATTACCTGATGGTAGTTTCGCACATGTTTTTTTAACTGAATTCAAACAACGGGTTGAAGCAGAGCTACCCGGTAAAATTGATGTTCAGATTTTTATGGGTAACACCCTAGGATCTGAAGAAGATGTTCTTCAAGGACTGGGATTTGGTACTCACCATGCATCGCTTTCTGCTTCAGCCGTTGTTCAAGTGAACCCACGTTCGGCTATTTTCGATCTACCTTATCTTTTTGAAAACCGCGATCAAGTTCAAGAGTTCACGCAATCACCTGCATACGATCTACTTGCAGAAGGTTTTTCCGGTCGCGGAATGCATTTGGCAGCGCTATGGGACAATGGCTTTCGCGTTATCACTAACTCCATTCGCCCTGTCGTCACACCGGATGATCTCAGAGGCCTAAAAATCCGCACACCTACCAGCCGTCAACGCGTGGTGATGTTCAACACTCTGGGGGCCAATGCTACTCCACTGTCTTTCGGTGAAGTCTATTCAGCTTTAGATCAGGGCGTGATTGATGGTCAAGAAAACCCTGCTCAGGTGGTCGAGAGTGCACGCTTGTATGAAGTGCAAAAATATCTCTCACTTTCCAATCACGTTTACCTGCCAACATTTCTTTTGTTTGGCCAGCCTTGGCTGAATGCTCAAACACCTGAAGTTCGGGAAACAGTGTTGAGAATTGCTGCAGAAACAGCACCTTGGACATTTAGCTGGGGTGAAGAAACTGATGCACGCGTGATTGCAGATTTAGCCGATCAGATCGAAATTAATGATGTCGATTTTTCTGCTTTCCAAGCCGCAGCATTGCCACTTTACGATGATCCTGTCTTCGTCAATGCCATTGGTGAAGAGATGATCAACGCCACTCGTGCAGCGTTAGGTCTGGAATAATTCAAGTCATCTGACAGGAGGCACCCATGGATACTTTGGGCAAAATCGTTCTCTGGCTGGATCGCTGGATGTGCAAAGCACTGGATCTTTTTACCATCATTGTGGCTGCCATCCTGTTGGTTCTACTCAATTATGCAGTCTTTTCGCGCTTCATCTTAAATGCATCTGTGTCCTGGGGTGAAGAACTCCCCGCGCACATTCTGGCTATGTTGACCTTTATCGGCGCAGCTTATTTAACTCGGACTAATGAACATTTAGGTTTCGATGGTATAGCGAAAAACTTACCACCCATTGTTCAACGCACCATCGCCTGTATTAACCAGATTTTAATGGGTGCATTTGCGACTGCCTTATTGTGGTTTGGTGGTAAAGCTGCCTTGAGTTTTACTGGCAGAATGCTGATCTCGGTTGATCTGCCAGTGATTTTATTCAGAGGAGCCGTACCTGTAGCGGGAGCCTTGATCTTAATCATCTGTTTAGTTCGTTTAGTTGGGCTTATTTCTGGCCGTATTCATCCTAATGACCTGTTACCTGAAGGAGATGGCTAATGTTCATTGATCCGGGTTATCTCATTCTTATTTCACTGATTATTTTACTATTATTCGGCGTACCTATTGCTTATGTTCTAGGCGTTACCGCGATGATGATGATTTTTCTAGATCCTGCGGTGATGCCAATGGTCATCGGTCTCATCCCCTTTGGTGGCGCAAATAACTACCTATTAGTTGCCGCTTTATTGTTCATGATTGCGGGTGAAGTGATGAACCAAGGGCGCATTGCTGAAAAGCTGATCGCTTTTGCTTCTTCTCTGGTCGGTCATATTCGTGGGGGTCTGGCACACGTCAACATTTTAACCTCACTTTTTTTCTCAGAAATTTCTGGAACCGCGACGTCAGACGCGGCTGCAATTGGGTCAGTCATGATTCCGCAGATGAAAAAGCGCGGCTATTCTGCGGCCTTTGCTGCGGCGGTAACATCCACCTCTGCGACCATGGCGATCATTGTTCCACCCTCGCTTAACCTTATCTTATATGCCTATGTAGCCAACGCTTCCATCGCTGAACTGTTTGCTGCCGGTATTATCCCGGGCTTTTTAGTCTGCTTTTTACTGATCATGACTGCTTACATCATTTCAGTTAAGAAAGGTTATCCTACTGAAGGGAAGTTTGAGTTCTCTCGTGTGATTGCCACCGGTAAAGATGCCGCACTCCCGATGACGCTGCCGATTCTAATTTTGTTCGGTATCTTAGGTGGTATCTTCACGGCGACTGAAGCAGGTGCGGTTGCTGCTTTATGGTCCATTATTATGGCTGCCACTTGGTATCGCTCACTAAGCTGGAATCATTTTATCGATACCCTTCGCATAGCGGGCAAGCGAAGTGCAATGTTGATGTTCATTGTCGCGACATCAACCCTATTAGGCTGGTATCTGACTAACCAACGCATTCCACAAGAAATTGCGGAAGCTATTTTGGGTATTTCAGACAACTATTGGGTCATACTGCTTGCCATTAACGTCTTCTTTTTATTGGCAGGTACCATCGTTCATGGTACGCCAGCCATACTGATGCTAGTACCGATTTTCTTACCCTTAGCGGATCAACTGGGTATTGATCGCGTTCACTTTGGTTTGATCGTCACCATTAATCTAGGCATTGGACAGCAGACACCGCCGGTAGCCTCGGTGGTATTGATCACCTGTTCAATCGCTAAAATAACGATTATGCAGATAGTACCACCCTTAATGTGGTTCATCGGGGCGATGCTTGTTGCGCTGGCGCTGATCAATATTTTCCCTGCAATAACACTCTGGCTACCCTCAGTTATTTTAGGCTAATCATATGAAACTATTAATCATCAACCCGAATTCATCGCCCAGTGTAACCGAGCGTATTAATGCTGCAGCTCAAGCTGCGGCGCTATCTAACGAAGAAATTATTACCATCTGCGCTACTGGCGCACCGGAACTGATCGTGACACCTGAAGATGCTCTGATTGCAGAACAGGCGGTGACACAAACCTTAGCAGCATGGGAAGGTCATTTAGATGGAGTCATTCTTGCCTCTTTCGGGGACACCGGATTGAATGCCGTTAGAGCAGCACGGGATGTTCCAGTTGTAGGGATCGCTCAATCCGCTTATGCCATGGCTTCTGTGATAGGACCTCGATTATCCATCGTTTCTTTTTCCCCTAGCATGGCGAGTGCTTTACAAAAAACAGCAGAAAGCTATGGCTATGGAAAGCATTTAGTGTCTATGCATATGGTTGAACATAGCCATTGGCAAGACCCTGGCGATATTCAAGAAGATTATGCAGAAGCCTTGCTTGAACTTTGTCAAAAAGCGGCAAAAGAAGATCAGGTCAACAGCATTGTTCTGGGCGGCGGACCTCTTGCGGGTCTCGCCTCAAAACTTCAACCCAAGGTTTCGGTTCCTATTATTGATGGAACCACGGCTGCTATTGCCACGCTTAGGGTGGCGTTAATGGCAAAACTTAAACCTCAATGCTAACTAAGATCGAAGGTTAATGAACTCATTAACACTCAAAATCCATTTCGCCCTTATCTTTCTGGCACACGCATTGGGCGCAATGTGTGTCCTTGGAGTCTTAGCGTCAGGTCCTCAGCTCATAGCGCAACTGAATCTGACAGCCATTCAGGTTGGAGCCTTAGCCAGTGCCTATTCAGCAACACTGGCTATTGCTTCATTGCCTGCGGGGATGGTCGTTGATCGATTGGGTACCAGACCCGCATTAACGCTAGCGGCCCTAGTGATGAGTTGTGGAATGCTATGGGTATCGTTTAGTGACAACTTTGCGTCTCTTTGTATCGGCATGGCCATCAGTGGTGCTGGATATGGATTGATTAACCCCGCAGCAGGACGAGCTGTTCTGCTATGGTTTTCGCCCCAATGGCGTGCAACCTTGATGGGGCTCAAACAAACGGGGGTGCCAGTCGGTGGCGCTATAGGCACTGCTTTAGCCGGTCTTGGACTCGTTTATGGTTGGCAGATAGGTGTTCTGGGGGTAGCTCTAGTAGCTGGACTTTTAGCAATATTATTTTTCTTTTTACTTCCTAAAAAAGACACAACTGGCACCAACCAACACTCACCAAACATAACACGAGGCTTAGCCAAAGTATTGAGCACCCCTAAATTGGGTCGAGCGAATTTAGCTGCGGGTTTAACCAATGGAGGGCAATTTACCCTGTGGGCATTTTTAGCCGAAACCTTACGTCAGTCAGCAGCCTTAAGCGCATCATTAATTGCGTTATGCATGGGACTACTTCAGCTAGGAACACTCTTGGGTAGACTTTTTTGGGGAGTGACCAACGATCGCTTTATGTCTCAAAATGCGGCACTAACGCTGCGCTGGTTATGTTTTGTGGGTATTGCAGGTGCTTGCATGTTGCTACTTTTGAGCCATTTAGACCTATGGATTTTAGCACCCTTGGCGGCTTTACTGCTTGGCTTTTCAATGTGTTCGGCAACAGGGATTCATATTGCCTTAACTATCTCCCTAGCTCCCACACAGTTTGCCGGAACAGCCATAGGTTACACTATGCTAGTGACTAACCTGGGAGGTGTCATCATTCCATTAATATTTGGCGCACTTCTGGATTACGCTGGAGCCAGTTTTTTCTCCATCGGATTAATCGTGATGATGGCAGTCGCTTTCTGGTTGTTGTTATTTAGGGTTGAAACTCAACCTAACAAAACGTAACGCATCACTATTTATTGATTTCGTAGCGGCTGAACAACTGCTTTAACTTTTCAACATCTTCCTTAGTCCAATGATCGAGTTCCATTAACGCTAGCCAAGCATCAATATAATGTTCCGCAGCATATTCATGCCCAAAACCTTTAGGCGCTGTACCTACCACAGTATCGGCCGCTAACTGTAACATCGTCACTATGGGAAACCAGCGTAAATCGGGTGATACATCAGGTCCCCGAGGATCGCGCATCCAGTTAGGTTCGTTCCAAGCCGCATGTGGACTGAAGAACACAATAGGATCGCTGGCATACTGTAAAAAGGCGATACGGAATGCCCCCCAAGGGGCATTCCCACTCTCTTCTAAGCTTTGATACTGATTCATAAAGCGCACCACTGACCCATCGCGGAAAGTAGGTAACCATGCTGGAGACCCGTCGTCACGCTCGGCAGTGACTCGTCGCCAAGTTTCGTTTCTAAACGGAGGGCCTACCCATAACGCCCCATCAAAGGGCTCGTCGATAATATCAAACAGATCAAACGAGAGATCAGAATTCATCGAACCCAAACTTAAGCCTGACAGATAGAGTTTAGGTCTTGAATCGCGTGGTAAGGTACGCCAATAACCATAGATTTCTGCAAATAAGGCGCGTGCAGCTTCTTGTCCATATTCTGCTTGAGTAAAGAGTGTTAGCGGACTATTTAGATAGGAGTATTGAGCAGCCACAGACGCCACATCACCACGCAATAAATACTCCAGCGAATCTTGGGCATTAGGATCAATCCAACCGGTTCCCGTCGGAGTGACAATCACTAATACCGAACGATCAAAACCACCGACTCGCTTTAACTCTTCCAAGGCTAGCTGTGCACGTAACTCACTGTTTTCAGCACTGGACAGTCCAACATAAACTCGAATAGGTGCTAATACCTCTTCATCAAAAAAATGACTCAGTTGATCTTGTGTGGGAGCTTCGGCTACGAAGCGCCTCCCCTGACGACCTAACTCTTCCCAACTAATCAAGGACTCACTGCTGCCTGTCTGTATAGATAAGATGGGCTTAGGCAGATCATCTTCAATTAAAGCATCTAATTGTTGAAACGAGCTGTCTGCAGCACGCAATAACGCTGTCACTAACACACCATCAATGACTGACCAAAACAATACTAAAGCAACAACAAAACTGGTCATATAAGAGATACGATTAGACACATAACGTCGCCAACGTACCGCAAGTGAATGCATCACCCAATTAAAAAGACGCGCTAACGTCAGTGCTGCCAGAAAAACGAGCGCAGCCATTAAGCCCAACAAGACCGGTTGATGCCCCTGCTGCAGCTCCATCCCCATCATTTCACGGATCGAGTTCTGCCAAGTTGAAGCCTGCCAAATAAAACTAATGGTCAGCAAAACACATAAAGATGTGGCAAGTTGTTTTACCCGCAAAGCCCAACGTTTAGGTAATTCGGGTAACTGTAAATAATGCCAAAGCCACATTGCGAAAACCCCAACAGCATAACCCGCTGTAAAGGATAAACCCGATAGAGTGCCCTGAATTAAAAAAGGTCTTGGAAGAAGAGACGGTGTTAACGAAAAGGCAAAAAATACGGTTCCAAACAACAAACCCACTAAGCTTGGATAAGTTAGTGGGTTCTGACCTTGGTATTTGAGAAGGGACTGCATACTCGAAGAAAAACTCAACAACTTAGCATTAATTAAAAAAGCCAAGAGGTGACATTCTCAACAGGTTCACCCCTTTCAGCAGCTTTTAAACCTTTGACACAACGAACAATCATCCATATATAAAGCAATAGTAACAATACGAAACCGACTACTACTAGCATTAATAATAAGCAGACTAGACCATACAACATGCCAATCCAAAAAGTACGAATTTGGTATCGATAATGATTGCAGGCAACTTCACCCGCCTTTGGATCTTTATTGATGTAGGCCATTATTAAGCCGACTAAACCCGTAATACCAATCACCAAAGAAGCTAAATAGAGAAAATAGATGATTTTGGCGGTAAAAAGCGATGATGCTTGGACAGTATTCGGTTCTTGAGAGTCAAAATTAGCATCTTGTAGGCTTGGGTGTCGATCGCTCATGTGATTCCCTAAAATTTTTATCCAAAAAGAAGGCTATTCTAACATAGGGCTGTAAGGGTCAATAGTCTTGAAGTATGCAGGGAATATAGAGGTAAAGAAAGGTAGAAGGTTCACGATTGCATCCTTGCTCGATCCCCTTCCAAACTAAACATCCATGTCTAGCTTTTTTCTCGGACCGGGAAGTCTTCGAAAAATTGATATCAGATGGCTTCTATCTATGAAGCTTTCGGCACGTCCTTGGCTGATCTGATGGAGAAACTATAATGTCATGCTTTTTGAATGGATATAGGAGTTTTTCCTAAAATTGCTATGGCTGATGATTTATTGCTTTGAAGTTGATCTGTGTCAGTTTTTTGGCTGCTAACTTACTTTTCCCGCTAGTTGGTTAAGTTCGTTGTGGCTGTGAGTGTTTACTCTGAAACTCAAATTACTAATGCCGATTCACATCAGCTAGACCTACGAATTCTCTTAACTCCGATCCTCGTTTCTAAGCTCTTCTTGTAAGCTCGTGTTAAATTCGTTGGGATACTACTGACTCCGCCCCTTAATTGGAAAACCGCAGTACGTATATCTATTGACTATACAAAAAAACCACTTAAACTGTATATTAAATAGATATAGAGGAAGGTGTTATGGCTACAAAGACAGCTCCAATCAACATGCGAGTTCTGCCATCAGTGAGAGATATTATAGACGCAGCAGCAAATCTCAAAAAGGTTGATAGAACCGTATTCATTCAGCAAGCGGCGCTTAATGAAGCACATAATGTGTTGGCTGAACAGAGAGATTTTGTGCTTGATGCTAAAGCATATGCAGCATTCGATCTTGAACTTCATGCAGCACCTCAGACTCTTGAAAGCATGAAAGATCTTTTTAATAGGAAAGCACCTTGGGAATAAGTGCACCAACACAACTGACCGATCAGCACCAACTCAATGCATTTCGGTGTAGCATTGAAGCTCTGGACAACTGGTTAACCAAACAAGCTTTAAAAAGTCAAAAACAAGGTACAGCAAGAGTTTACGTGGTAAATGACACGAGGACTAATCAAGTTGTTGGATACTATGCGATTGCTATGGGATCGGTATCAAGAGAACAAGCATTCAGTTCGCTAAAAAGAAACAGCCCTGATCCCATCCCAATGGTGATATTGGCAAGGCTAGGCGTTGACAGTGCTTATCAAGGTCGCGGGATTGGCGCAGGTCTTTTAAAAGATTGTATTTTGCGCTCTATACAAGCAATGAATGTTGTGGGTGGTGCTGGCATTTTGGTTCATGCGATCGATCACAGTGCGCAAAAGTTCTACAAAAAATTTGGCTTCAAAGAATCGGCGTTTGATCCTCTGGTATTGATGGCTCGGATCTGTGATGTAGAGAAAACATTGTCATCTTCGTGAGATGATGAGTGTCTGCAAGTGCTTGCATATGACTTAAGTTCGTTGTGGCTGTGAGTGTATACTCTTAACTTCATCTGACTCGCCGTGAATACATCCTTGTAGGCTCGACTGTCACATCCATGTGACAGACGGTCAGATAAAGTTAAGAGTAAACACTCAGGAAAATATGGTGGCATCCCATAATAACGAAAAAAGGCCAGCACATAACTGACCTTTTTGTAATTAGAGTCATGTGTCAGACTAAATAATTACTCTGACCCAGAATACACATATAATCGAGTAGGGTGAGGAGTTACCTCCTCATCCCTCTCACAGAACCGTGCGTACGGGCCTCGTACACGGCTCATGCTACCCACTATCCCAATTCAGGGACTAAGATACCCGTCCTTACCTTCGATAT
>NZ_WBOL01000001.1 GCF_008973715.1 Nitrincola schmidtii | reverse complement strand
GAAACAAGAAGGTGAGGGAATAATCTGACCCACAGGTTGAACCGCCCAAGAGTAAAACATCCTCACTCACCTAGGTTCATTATGCCTGTACAAACATAATGTAACCGTTGAGTAAGATACAAGAGTAACAATTCATACTTTTATCAAGGTTATCCATAATGCTGTAGGTGGTACCTGTAGTCGATTTCCCACATAGAGGTAATGCGATTTTCTTCGCGTGCTAAGCGTAAGCTATTTTTAACTAGCAAGACTTGACCTGTTGTAATGACACTCATCGCCAGTGGAAGTGGGATCTTGTTCTGCCATTTGAATCACTTTGCGAATCACCGCATCGTTTAGCATGCTTTTCACCTTGATGCCCCGTTTATTGAGTGAATCTTAGCATACTTGTTTTGCCAGAGCGGTATTGACCTTCAATGAACTGTCGAAAAAAACTTTCTTCAGCACCACCTTTTGTGCCACGGCATTACCCTGAGCTCTTAATTTGGATATGCCCTCTTTTACTGCTATGCTATACACGTAAAACATGTATAGCGATGGAAGTTAACATGCTCGCAATACGCCTACCAGAAGACATTGAAGCCCGCCTAACTGCCCTAGCAGCTAAAACAGGGCGCACCAAAACATTTTATGCCAGAGAAGCGATTCTGAGCCATCTGGACGACATGGAGGATGCCTATCTAGCTCTTAATCGCCTCGAAAACCCAAGCAAGCGTTGGACTTTAGATGACATGGAGCAAGAGCGTGACCTGGACTGTTGAATTTGATGACTCCGCAGCAAAAGAGCTTCGTAAACTTGACCGACAGGCGCAGCAGGAAATACTTTCGAGAACGAATTGCAACAAACCACGATCCACGCCGCTTCGGTAAACCATTAAGTCAAAATTTGAGCGGCTTATGGCGTTACCGGGTTCGCGACTACCGCATAGAAACGAGGGTCGGAGTAACTATTCAATTACTCTTTGTAGAACCCTTGTAAACTTTTGCTTCAATGTATTTGGCTAATACCAATTTTCCATCTTTAGCGTTTCAATTCGGTTAAATTCCCGGATGTTGCGTGTAACTAGTGTGGCATTCTGTGCCAGTGCGGTACCAGCGATCAATAAGTCATAAGGGCTTATGTATGTGCTTCGCCCCGAATATTGTCAAGTTCAGGAAAATCGTCCCAGTTGCCAGCAGCTTCGCGCACGGCAGGAGGCCATTCGTTTACCAGTTTTTCGCGGATAACAGTAGCGATCCATTTACTTTTGGACAAATTGTGGGCCTTGGCGCTGGTCACCATCTTAGCCTCAAGCTCGTCTTCCAGGTAGATAGTGACTTGTCCCATTTTAAGTTGGCCTCCTCGATGAAGTATATGTGAAAGTATATGTGTATCGGGGCGCGTAGTGAACTACTCACCGCTAAAAAGGGCTTCGTTGCCCTCATCTCTTTGGGATAAAAAGTATTATTCAATCGACTAAATAAAAGACGCGGTCGAAACCCTGAAACGCTCGCTGAGTAAGCGAACTTGCCGAATATTGAGGTCACGCTTGCCTGTCAGGATTTCAGAGATAACACCCTGACTGCCGATCTCAGAGAGATCACTTTGTTTAAGACCGTGCTGCTCCATTAAAAACCTCAAAGCTTGTACGCCGGTTGCTTCAAGAAGTGGGTGATGCGCAGCTTCATAGTCCTCGATTAGATCACCGACGATATCGACCAAACCCATAGCGGGGTGGTTTTCGTCACCTCGGATTTCGTCCAGAAGGGCTTCGAGCATTTGGGTCATCTGCGTGTAATGGGCCTCGTCTCGGATGGGGGCGATATCAGTGGCAGCTCGGAATTGCTCCCAGGCTGGTAATAGATGCTTCACATCGATGGGTGCGTTCATGATATCCAAGCTCCTTTATCATAATCTTGGTGGGTGAGTACCGCCTTAATGTACAGGATTTGCTTCCCAAAACGGATGTAAGCAATCAGCCGGTATTTATTACCGCCGATATCAAATACGACCAAGTCGTCAACCTTATCAACCGTATTGAAAACAGCTTTGAGTTCCGCCCAATTAGCAAATCGGTTTTTTTCGATCACACGTCGCCATCCCTGCAAGGCAGATTCTGCTTTCGGGTGATCGGCAGCGAAAGCTCGCAGGGTGCTATTACTGATGATTCTCATAACGTCAGCATATCTCAAATTGAGATTTTTGCAAGAAACTCACCTCTGATAATCATCTGATGCTGCAAAAACCATTCTGTATCGATCGACTAAAGTTTAGTCAGTAATTTCCACTTATATTGATCAAACTCATTTGATGAGCAATAAACGAACGTTCAATTAAATTTTATATTTACACGCCTGATTTGTGATAATAGGATTAGTTCATCAGATCAGCCAAGGACAGGCTATAAGCTTCAATGATGATGTTGTCTGATATTTCTTTCTGATACCAGATCTCCCGGTCCGGTGTGTGAAAGCGCTAAACAAGGAAGTCTTAGCGAGAGAGGGGAGTTAGCATGGATGCGAAATGAACCTCTCACCTAAAATCCCTCCTGATATTTGTGCATTTTGTGCTAGCATTAAATACCTCTTTAATTTTCAGAGTGCCTAATCGTGGATTCAGATATTCGCTGGAAACAACGCTTCAGAAATTTCAGTAGAGCATTTAGCTTATTGCGTGAAGCATTAGAGTTGCAACCAAGCCAGCTAAACCAACTAGAGAAAGAGGGTATTATTCAGCGTTTTGAGTATACCTTTGAATTGGCATGGAAGGTGCTTAAAGATGTAATGGAGTCTGATGGTATTGCTTTAGACCAGATTTCACCCAAGGCCGTCGTAAGGCAGGCATATTCTGCTAAGTATATTGATAATCCTGAAGTTTGGCTTAATATGATTGGTGATCGTAATCTAATGAGCCATACTTACGATTTCACTAAATTTGAAGCCGTCATTAACACCCTGCGAGAATCCTATCTACCAGAACTAGAGGCGTTTTATCATGATCTTATTGCCAAAGAACTTGAATCCTGAATCTTTGGGTCTAAAGCACGTCTGGTTTGAGCAGTTGCTTAACTCTTTTACTAAGCATCCAGAAATCGATGCAGTAATCGTTTATGGTTCGAGAGCCAAAGGTAACTACCATGACAGAAGCGATCTTGATTTGGCATTCAAAGGACAGTTCGATAGACACCAGCTTTCCCGAATTAAGTTAGATTTAGAAGAGACTGATTTGCCCATAGGTTTTGATGTGTTGAAGTATGAAGATCTTAAAAATGTTCTTTTAAAAGACCACATTGATCGTGTTGGTGTGCAAATATACCCTTATATTAACTAAAGTAATATGATGAGCAGTAAACGGACGTTCAATTAAATTCCCCCGGTCCGGTGTGTAAAAGCGCTAAACAAGGAAGTCTTAGCGAGAGAGGGGAGTTGGCATGGATGCGAGATGAACCTCTCACCCTTAATCCCTTCCTTACAATGCTCAGTTGTATGTAGGCCGGTCAAAAGTGAGGACAGCTTTGCGGCGTGGGTCTCGATAATCGTTAAACTACATATAAAGCTTTTGGTAAAAGATATTGAAATGATGTCTATAGCTTGCCACTTTGCGCGCACAGAGTGAGCAGGCGGAAGTACGCCGTAAAGATAATGACTTCTCTCAGTATGAGTCAGCACAAGCTCACACTAGAAGAGAACGGTTAATGCCGTTTAGTGGGGAGTAGTTCACCTAAACCCAGTTTTCTAGTCGAAGGCCACTGACTCTTTCAAACTCTTTAAGATTATTGGTGACGAGTATTAATGATTCACTTCGAGCATGACCTGCTATATGTAAATCATTGACACCAATTGGTTTTCCTTGTTTCTCAAGATTCGCTCGTATATCACCATAATGAGATGCTGCTTTGATGTCATATTCTAAAATGTCTAATCGTGAAATGAAATCTTCAACTTGCCTTAAGTTATGCTCTGGTTGAGTGCTTTTTTCGACACCGTGCATTAGCTCAGCAAGAGTAATGGCGCTAATACACATCTGTCCTCCGTATCGATTAAAAGTGTTAAGTACTTCGATTGGGCGGTTCTTGATAACATAGATGACGATGTTGGTATCTAGCATGTACTTCAACATTACAATGGATCTTTTTCAGGTTGTTCTTGTGACGCTCGTTCTGTCATAAAGTCTTCGGTTACATTGTCTTGACATAGAAAGAAGCTGTCCCAGGAGTGATCAACAGGTGTTAAAATCCGTTCACGCCCGACGACTCTTACATTGACCTTTTTAACACTCTCAGGAAATCTGCTATCTGCGGGAAGCCTAACAGCTTGGGTGCGATTGTTGACAAACACTGATCCTGTTGACATGTAATTCTACCTAATCTTGTTGCTATATATACAGAGTATATAGTGGTATTGCGTTTTTTCAAGCTAGGTGATCAGTTTTCAGCTTCAACATCAAACCCAACGATTTGCCGCTTTTCGCTAGAGAATTCAACGCCAATGAGGTAGATAGGTTCTCCTGAAGCACGATACTTGTCTGCGTAGCCTTTGTTTTTGAGCTGCTCTATCACTTTGCCTTCGGGTATTTGTTCGACGACTTTAAACTCAAATAAATAGTATCTGCCTTGAAAATGAACGGTCATATCGACTTTTCCATGGTTGCTGGCATCTTCAACCGTAACATCCAATCCCAGTGCTGCGAAATGGCTATAAAATACACTGGCGTAATGACCTTCATACTTCGCAATCGGGTTGTTGCGATACCAGTCATGAGGAAGACTGGCGTAAAGGGATTTGAGGTGAGTTTCTAATTGTGCCAAGTCGTTGTCTATTAAGCAATTTAATAGCGTTTTACGATGATAGGGTGCATTTTTCAATCCCAATGAAGGGAGTAGTGCCTGGTTTAAGCTGGTTTCTACTTCACGATTAGGAAATCCAAGAAGGTATTGACGATAACCTGTGATCGGTTCAGCAATAGATTTAATGGTTAAATATCCTGCTTGAAATAAAAGCGCATCGGTGCTTATCTGGTCGACATCAAATTGACTGAGTAGTTCGTATTCAGTTTCCCATTGGTCTAAATTAGGTGTGAATACACCATGATCTTTTAATACTTCTATTAAAAAGGTTGGGGTTGCTGATTCAAACCAATAGGGCCCAAACTCTCTTTTTTCGAGTAATAGTAAGACATCAAAAGGATTATAAACTGAGGCAACGTTTTCTTCCCCCCATCGATAACCGTTGTACCATTCTTTTATTGACTGGCGATCTAAGTCGAATAGCTCTGGTGCAAAAGTGTGGTCGATATCGTCATCCGTGTAGCCGCAAATGGCGGAGTAAGGCGCGTCTATCGTGATGTCATTTAAGTTGTTTAATCCTGAGAATAAGCTGACTTTACTGAATTTAGAAACACCTGTGAGCATTACAAATTGCAGGTCGGCATCAGCATCTTTCAGAACACTGTAAAGGTTCTTCAGTCCCTCACGCAGCTCACGCGCTTTATCGCTGTCTTGAATGTTATCTAATATGGGTTTGTCGTATTCGTCGATTAAGACAACGACTGGGTTACTTGATTGCAGGTGTGCTTTTCTAATCAGCTCTCTGAACTGACCCGATATGGATGTATTCTCAAACGTGATGCATAGACGATTTTTTTCAGCATTTAGCAGTTCCCGGATTGATTCATCAAGTTGTTCACGGGTTTGAAAAACACCACTGCCAAAGCTTAATCGAATGACTGGATGATTGATATCCCAGTTCCATTTGTCTTCAATATGAAGGCCTTGAAACAGTTCTTTACGTCCTTCGAACAAGGATCCAATCGTATCGATCAGTAAGCTTTTTCCGAATCGACGCGGACGAGATAAGAAGTAATATTTACCTTGGTTAACCAGCCTTTCGATATAGGGAGTCTTGTCCACATAATAATAGCCCCCTTCGCGAATATGCGAAAAGGTCTGAATGCCGATAGGTAGTTTCAGTCGACGTTGTGCAGTGGTCAAGTTAATCTCCGTTGTACGAGTCAGTCTCAAGAAACAATTTTATATTTTAGCAGTTTTCCTAGGGATATGTGCGAGTAGTATTCGATCGACTAAAGTGTAGTCAATAATTTCCACATATATTGATCAAAGTCATTTGATGAGCAATAAACGAACGTTCAATTAAATTTTATGTTTACATGCTTGGATGATGATAATAGGATCGGAATATCAGATCAGCCAAGGACTGGCTATAAACTTTAATGATGATGTTGTCTGATATTTCTTTCTGATACCAGATCTCCCGGTCCGGTGTGTGAAAGCGCTAAACAAGGAAGTCTTAGCGAGAGAGGGGAGTTAGCATGGATGCCAAATGAACCTCTCACCCTTTCTTTATATCAGTAGAGTTTTAGCTTACTGAATGTCTACCGCTTTGCAACGGCAGACAATGAAGTAATCTCAGTACGATTACTTATTCTACACCCGCAGGAAATTAGAGTCAGAGCAAGAATGCGTCTAAATTTCTGCTTCTATATTTTTCTCTAAAATTACCAATTGGTTATTTTCTTGATTTAATGACGTGTATACTATAATTAACTAAACGATCGGTTATTTTGCTATCGTATTACAGTCTTGTTTTTATAACTATAACCAATCGGTTATTTTTGGGGTGGGTTATGCAATCTCATGTCAGCACGATTAAAGAAATAGGTGAATTATTGCGTGAAGTGCGAAAAGCACAGCAGGTACGCCAGGATGATCTTGGAGCCATGGTTGGGTGTAGTCACAAGTTTATTGTTGATGTTGAAAAAGGAAAAGAGACTATTCAAGCCGGATTGTTGCTTAAAGTGCTTGATGAGTTAGGTATTAAAGTCATTTTGGATTTGCCCGAAACAAATCATGTCGACTGAATGGAATAATAGAATGTTCGATAGGGATATAAACGACCAACGCTATTTGAATGTATGGTTTAATACCTCGCTTATCGGCCAACTCCACGAGCACAAAGGCCTTTGGCAGTTTGAGTATGCTCAAGACTGGACGGGTTTTGATCTATGCCCAGCACTGCCTGTAATGAATAAAGTTTTAGTGGATGGCAGTAGCCAGCGACCGGTACAGTGGTTTTTTGATAACCTTCTTCCAGAAGAAGGTGCTCGTTACTTGCTTGCAAAAGATGCGGCTGTCGACCAAGCAGATGCTTTCTCGCTATTAGAGCACTTCGGTTCTGAGTCAGCGGGTGCTCTAACGCTTTTACAAAGCGATGAGCAGCCTGGAGAGGGAAGCAAAACACTGCTATTACCTGAAGAATTGTCCAAACGTATTCGAGATTTGCCACATGTTTCCTTGTCACAGGGAAGCAGTAAGCGTATGTCATTAGCCGGTGCGCAGCATAAATTACCAGTCATTTACCAAGCCAAATCCGTTCAGCTGTTTGAACCCAGTGCAGCAATGCCTTCTACGCATATACTTAAGCCCAATCATAGTGATCCCAACTCATACCCTCATTCCGTTGTTAATGAGTACACGATGATGCGCCTTGGTCGACAGCTCGGCTTAGATGTACCAGATGTCTATCTTGTACGTGTTCCTGAACCCGTTTATCTTGTTAAAAGATTTGATCGGTTGAAAAAAGATACTTTAACGCACCGATTGCATGTGCTCGATGCTTGTCAGTTACTATCGATTGACCGTGTGTTTAAGTATCAGCAATGTAATCAGCAGTCACTTGAACGCATTGTTTCCCTCTGCCGACAGAAAGCGAGTACACGCCAAAAACTTTTTGCATGGTTTGTGTTTAATCTGCTAATCGGTAATACCGATAACCACTTAAAAAATCTATCGTTCTTTGCTGGAAGCGGTGATGTGATCCTATGCCCCTTCTATGATCTTCTATCCACTGCGATTTATGAATCACGTATTCACTGGAAGCAGGCCTCGTTAGTTTGGCCAATTGGCCATGCAAAAACATTGGGTGAAGTGACACGCAAAGATCTATTAAAGCTTGCTAGTTTACTAAAATTATCTGAGCGTTATGCAAATAATCAGATTGATAAAATGCGAAATCAGTGTCTATTGTCATTTAGGTTAATAGCTGAAGAATTTGAATCCTTGTCATACGATGGTTTGAGCAAGGCAGGTGAACTAAGGTTTCTTCGACAATTAGAATACATGTTGATAAGAGAGATGTCAGCGCAGTTGGGATAACGGGATCTATCTTGGATGAGTCTATTTCTTTCTGATACCAGATCTCCCGGTCCGGTGTGTGAAAGCGCTAAACAAGGAAGTATTAGCTTTTACTGAATGTCTACCGCTTTGCAGCGGCAGACAACCTAGCAATCTACCTACGATTACTTATTCAACACCCGCAACATCCACGCCGTTTTCTCATGCACACGCATCCGATCAGAGGCTAGTGCTGATGTCGATTCATCATCTGCTTTTTGCGAGTGTTTTAACACTTCGCGGCAGGTTTTCACGACGGTTTCATGGCCTTGAGTAAGAAGGTCGACCATCTCTTTCGCCGAAGGAACCCCTTCGACTTCTTTGATATTACTGAGTCGAACAAACTCTTTGTAGGTGCCAGGCGCAGCGACATCGAGTGTGCGGATACGTTCAGCAATATCATCCACGGCGATAGCCAGTTCATTGTAATGTTCTTCAAACATTAGGTGCAGTTCACGGAACTGAGGACCGGTAACGTTCCAGTGAAAGTTGTGCGTTTGCAGGTAAAGGGTGTAGGTGTCAGCCAACAGATGCTTTAGGCTCTCTGCGATGGTTTCACGATCTGCTTTGCTGATACCGATATCCATTTGCGTCATGGTTGACTCCTTTGTTTGAGATTAGCTGACTTTACTACCAAAATGGTTTTTACGTCATATATTTACATTCTAGCGTGAATTTTGTGTGAATACAGAGTTGCGTCAATAATTTATGTTTATAATGACGATAGTCAATTGAAATTCACCCCTTACATCCGAGGTCGTCATGGGAAAAGAAACTGAGTTGAAGTTGTCCTTACCATCAGTCTGTTTACCGGCGCTGCGTGCTCATCCTGTATTCGTGTCTGCTGAGAAGTTAGGAGAGCCGAAAACCTTGGATAATACCTATTTCGACACGCCTGACCTGCAATTACAGTCTCAACATATTGCCTTAAGAACTCGCCAACAGGGTGATGTTTGGTTGCAGACTGTGAAGTGTGCCGCAGTATCGGTGGGTGGGTTAAGTCAACGTCCAGAATGGGAAAAGCCGTTCACAGGTGAATTCGATTTTGATGACATTGAAGTAAAGTCTCTGCGAAAAAAACTTCAGGCGCTGCAACCACAGCTTCAACCTGTGTTTACGACCATGTTTACACGTGAGACCTTTTTCTATAAATCGGATACGGATGCTGAGATTCTGTTGATGGTGGATCAGGGGGATATTTTGGCAAAAGGTCAACAGCTTCCTTTATGCGAGGTGGAGTTGGAATTGGTTTCTGGTTCGCCTCAGGATCTGTTGCAGTTAGCCGTGCAATTAGCAGAAACCTTGCCTTTGTTACCCTCAGATGTTTCTAAAGCGGAGCGTGGGTATCGCTTGTTCCGTTCAGAAGAAGAGTCACCTGTGAAAATGCCTCCTGTGGCATTGGAAAAACGTCAGCAGTCACTCGATGCATTCAAAGCCTTGGCGTTTGCTTGTATTGCTCAGTGGCAAGCGAATGTAAAGGGTACGGCAATTAGTAATGATCCGGAGTTTATTCATCAACTTCGCATTAGTCAGCGGCGTTTACGTGCGTTGTTGCGAGTATTTAGTCCGATTTTGAATAAATCATGGGTGGCTCACTGGAGTGATGTGTTGGCTGAAAATGCGCGTATTTTTTCTGATTTGCGTGATCTGGATGTGATGTGTGATGAAGTGCTTCCTAAGGTGTTGTTGCAGTCTGGTGCAGATGAATGGCCATTGCTTGCATTACAGCAATTAGTTGCATCTCAGCGTGATCAAGCCAGACTGGTTCTGATGGATCATCCTGAATTGCAGCGACAGGGCGCATTGATTTTAACCTTGGTTTTTGAGTTACATAGTCTAGAGTCGAGCAGTTCGATTGATCAGCCACTGGCGTTATTTGCTCAGTTGCGCTTAGAGAAGTTAGTCAAACGTGCGAAAAAAGCCTATCGATTGGCGCTCAAGTCACAAAATGAAGACTCATTGCATCAATTACGTATCAAGCTTAAGCCCTTGCGCTATGCATTAGAGTTTTTTATGGCCGTATTGCCTGAAAAGAAAACCATGAAAACCTATCAATCAGTGGTGGTGGCAGTTAGAGCGTTGGGTCATATCAATGATCATCTCGTGTCTAGACGGGTATTAACCGGTTTGACTGCGAATGATCCTCAATATCAAGCGGCATTGGCATTTTTGTCTGGTTTACAAAGTGCCACCCTCGCTGATCAGCAGAAAGCAGCGCTGCGTTCATTGAGTCGTTTATTCTAGTAATAGCGTTAATCCAATAAAAAATGGCCATCGGTTAATACAACCGATGGCCATTTTTGTTTTAGTGTTTACAAACACTTACATATTTGGATAGTTTGGACCACCGCCACCTTCGGGTGTAACCCAGGTGATATTTTGAGCCGGGTCTTTAATATCACAGGTTTTGCAGTGTACGCAGTTGGAAAAGTTAATCTGGAATCTGGGTCCAGTGCTTTCTTCAACTACTTCATATACCCCAGCAGGGCAGTACCGCTGTGCAGGTTCTGCATACTTAGGCAAGTTATCACGAATCGGTAGATCTGGATCCGTCAGTCGTAAATGACAGGGCTGATCTTCTTCGTGTAAGGCATTGGATAAGTAGACAGATGACAACTTATCGAACGACAATTTGCCATCCGGTTTCGGATATTCAAGCTTTTTCGATTCAGCCGCCGGTTTCAGCATCTCATGATCTTTGTGAGTATCATGCAGCGTGATTGGGATTTTGCCGCCAAAAATGTTTTGATCCACAAAGTTAAAGGTACCGCCAAGGAAAGTACCAAACTTGTGCATCGCAGGACCAAAGTTACGACCGCGATAGAGTTCATCATACAACCAAGATGCTTTAAAGACGTCTTCATACTGAGTCAGGTCTTTACCGCCTTCATCGCCCGCTTTCAAGGATTCAGCGATGACTTCAGCCGCTAGCATGCCCGACTTCATACCGGTATGAATGCCTTTGATCTTAGCAAAGTTGAGTGTGCCGGCATTACATCCCAGAATAAATGCACCGGGTGTGGTCATTTTAGGTAGGCAGTTTAAGCCGCCTTTGGTGATCGCACGGGCACCATAAGAGACACGCTTACCACCTTCCAGGTACTGTTTAATCTCTGGGTGATGCTTAAAGCGCTGGAATTCATCAAACGGGCTTAACCAAGGATTGGAGTAGTTAAGGTCCACAATCAGACCAACTTCCACTTGGTTGTTTTCGTCGTGGTACAGGAAGAAACCACCACTGGCACCATCGCTTAATGGCCAGCCAGAACCATGAACCACAAGACCGGGTTTGCTCTTGGCGGGGTCAATGTCCCAAAGTTCTTTAATGCCGATGGCATAGTGTTGAGGATCTTTGTCTTGATCGAGATTGAATTTGGCTAGCAGTTGCTTACCTAGATGGCCACGCACACCTTCGGTGAATAGGGTGTATTTCGCGTGTAGTTCCATACCAGGCGTGTAGCTGTCTTTTTGCTCACCATCAGCACCAATACCCATATCACCGGTGGCAATGCCTTTGATGCTGCCATCGTCGTGATACAGGATCTCTGAGGCTGGGAAGCCAGGGAAAACTTCAACACCCAAGGCTTCAGCTTGTTCACCCAACCAGCGCGTGACATTGGCTAAGCTAACGATATAGTTGCCTTTGTTGTGCATGGGCTTAGGTACCGCAAACCCAGGCAGTTTGACACCTTTGGTATCATTAAGCAGGAGCATGGTATCTTCAGCGGTGACTTCGCAAGTAATAGGGGCTTCGCGCTCTTTCCAATCCGGGAAAAGTTCATCCAGTGCCCGAGTTTCCATCACTGCACCCGAAAGAATGTGAGCGCCGACTTCAGATCCTTTTTCAACGACACAAACGGTCAGTTCTTGTTCATTTTCCTGTGCTTTTTGCATCAGGCGGCAGGCTGCTGCCAAACCGGTGACACCGGCACCGACGACAACAACGTCAAACTCCATCGATTCGCGTTCCACAGTTCTGGCTCCTTATATAGTTCTCAGACAGGTATTATTCTTAGATAGCATCATTATAGCCTTTGATTACATGTTCTATTTAGAACACTTTCGACAAATCTTGCCGAGTTTGTGGCCTTTTTTGTCAGTTACACAACAAAAATTTCTTGCAATGCAGCAACAATGACACGCATCTTAATTGATATCAACGAGTTTACCTGACTCTACGATAGTCTGGTTGTGTAATAGTATAAGTGAAAACCCTTATATGATAAAATTTTCTTATGTAGCAGTGCTTCTTAAGAGTGCTCCCTTGTGGCGCGATCTGTGATTTCTGCTATAGTCCGTGATGCATTCAGCTGATTAAAACTGAAGGAATTTTATTCATGAAGGTTCTCGTTACAGTCAAACGCGTTATCGACTACAACGTGAAGGTCCGTGTTAAGTCGGACAACACTGATGTCGATCTGAAAAATGTCAAAATGGCCGTTAACCCTTTCTGCGAAATTGCAGTAGAACAGGCGGTTCGATTAAAAGAAGCCGGTAAAGCGTCAGAGGTCATCGTGGTATCGATGGGCCCGCAAAATGCACAAGAGCAATTACGTACTGCGTTAGCGATGGGTGCCGATCGTGCTATTTTAGTTCAGTCTGATGACGTTCTAGAGTCACTGTCTGTTGCTAAAATTCTGGCAAAAATTGTTGAAGAAGAGCAGCCTGGTTTGGTGATCATGGGCAAACAGTCTATCGATACCGATAACAACCAAACGGGTCAGATGTTGGCCGCTTTAACGGGTATGTCTCAAGGTACGTTCATTTCTGGTCTAGAAGTGAGTGATACGGAAGCTCAAGTGGTTCGTGAGATTGATGGTGGTTTGCAAACTCTGGCGGTTAAATTGCCAGCAGTGTTGACGGTTGATCTGCGTTTGAACGAGCCTCGTTACGCATCGTTACCCAATATCATGAAGGCGAAGAAGAAGCCTTTAGAGACTAAATCGCCTGCAGATTACGGTGTAGAGATTAAGGCGAATACTCGTTTATTGAAAGTAGAGCCACCTGCCGAGCGTCAAGCGGGTATCAAAGTGGCGAATGTGGCTGAGTTGGTCGAAAAACTGAAAAATGAAGCGAAGGTGATCTAATGGCTATTTTATTGATTGCTGAACATGATAATGCTGCACTTAAATCAGCGACGCTTTCAACGGTGACAGCAGCGACTCAAATCGGTGGTGATATTGATTTGTTGATCGTGGGCAGCGGCTGCACAGCGGTAGCTGATAGCGCAGCTAAGGTTCCTGGCGTTCGTAAAGTGTTAGTGGCCGATAATGCTGCTTATGATCACGAAATTGCAGAAAATGTTGCTGATTTAATTAAAGGTCTGGCCTCAGATTACAGTCACATTCTTTCACCTGCGACCACTAACGGCAAAAACTTTATGCCACGTGTTGCTGCCTTGTTAGATGTGGGTCAAATCTCTGAGATTATGTCTGTTGAGTCAGCCGATACCTTCAAACGTCCTATTTATGCTGGCAACGCGATTGCGACGGTTCAGTCTCTGGATGCCATTAAAGTGATCACTGTGCGAGGTACTTCTTTCGATCCTGCGGCGGCTGAAGGTGGCTCTGCGAGCATTGAAACGCTCAGCCAAGTTAGTGATACCGGTTTAAGCCGTTTGGTGTCTGAAGAGTTAGCGAAGTCAGATCGCCCTGAATTGACCACTGCTAAAGTGATCGTTGCGGGTGGTCGTGGTATGGGCGATAAAGCGCATTTTGAAATGCTGGATACGCTGGCGGATAAACTCGGTGCTGCGGTGGGTGCAACTCGTGCGGCGGTGGATGCGGGCTTTGTTCCTAACGATTACCAGATAGGTCAAACCGGTAAAGTGGTTGCGCCTGAGCTGTATATCGGTGTTGGTTTGTCCGGTGCGATTCAGCATTTGGCGGGTATGAAAGATTCTAAAGTGATCGTGGCGATCAACAAAGATGAAGATGCACCGATTTTCCAAGTAGCCGATTATGGCTTGGTGGCAGATCTGTTTGAAGCCGTTCCTGAGTTGGAAAAAGCGCTTTAATTATTGATTGCTGATGGTTTAAAAGTCTTTCAATAAAAAGCCCGGTGAAGAGATAATCTTCACCGGGCTTTTTTGCTAAGGGCCCTCTTTTCGCTAAGGGCTTTCTTTAAGCTAAGAGCTTTTAGCCTTATCGGTAATCTTCGACCGGTATACAAGCGCAGAATAGATTGCGATCACCGTAGACATTGTCGATACGGTTCACGGTTGGCCATACTTTTGCCTCTTTCAGCCACTGCGCAGGGTAAGCGGCTTGTTCACGGCTATAGACACGACCCCATTCTGCATCCATCAGATCTGCTTGTGTATGCGGCGCATGACGAAGCGGGCTTTGCTCAGCGGTCATTTGACCTGCCTCAACAGCTGCGATCTCTTCACGTATCTGAATCATGGCTTGAATAAAGCGATCCAGCTCCGCTTTGGATTCCGATTCAGTAGGCTCTATCATCAAGGTGCCCGGAACAGGGAAGGACATGGTGGGCGCATGGAAACCAAAGTCCATTAAGCGCTTGGCAACGTCTTCTTCAGTGATCCCAGTGCGTTCTTTCAGTGGGCGTAGGTCAATGATGCACTCATGTGCAACACGTCCGTTACGACCGGTATATAGCACAGGGAAGTGCTCGTTTAACTGATGGGCAATATAGTTAGCACTTAAGATCGCCACTTCGGTTGCTTGGCGAAGGCCGCTGCCACCCATTAAGCTGATATAGACCCAGCTGATCGATAGTATGCTGGCGCTACCCCAAGGAGCCGCTGAAACAGCGGTATTGCTTTGATCATCGTTGTTGACAGTGACTACTGGGTGGTTCGCCAGATGAGGCACCAAGTGCGCTTTAACCCCAATAGGCCCCATGCCAGGTCCACCACCACCGTGCGGAATACAGAAGGTTTTGTGCAAGTTCATGTGTGACACATCGGCACCGATATCAGCAGGTTTGCTGATACAGACCTGAGCGTTTAAGTTGGCACCATCCATATACACTTGGCCGCCACATTCATGCACGATGGCGCAGATCTCTTTGATTTCTTCTTCAAACACACCGTGTGTAGAAGGATAAGTGATCATCAGTGCAGCAAGGTCATGTTTATGTTCAATCGCTTTGTTGCGCAAGTCCTCAACATCGACGTTACCCTGTGCATCACAATCGACTAACACCACTTTCATATCGACCATGGCGGCAGACGCAGGGTTAGTGCCATGGGCTGAGGTTGGGATTAGACACACATTACGATGACCTTCACCGTTTGCACGCAGGTAGTTACGAATCGCTAAAAGTCCAGCATACTCGCCCTGAGCGCCTGAGTTAGGCTGCATACAGATGGCATCAAAACCGGTAATGGCACGGAGCATCTTATCCAGCTCATCGATCATTTGCTGATAGCCCTTGGCTTGCTCGATCGGTGCGAAGGGATGCATGTTGGCTAACTCTGGCCAAGTGACCGGAATCATTTCAGCCGTGGCGTTCAGCTTCATGGTGCATGAACCCAGTGCAATCATGCTGTGAGCCAGAGAAATATCTTTATTCTCCAGTTTCTTCAGGTAACGCAGCATTTCGGTTTCGCTGTGATGCGTATTGAAGACAGGGTGAGTCAGAATTTCGTTTTCACGTAATAGAGATGCTGGAAGCGCTGTCGAGCCATTTTCAACGATTTCATAATCCAGAGCATCCATATCGAGGTGATGGGTTTCACCTAGAATCGCTTTCCAAAGGGTATGAATTTCTTCACGCGTGGTGCGCTCATCACAGGTTATACCGAGTTGCGTGTCACCGATCTTACGCAAGTTGATGCCCAGTTCAGAGGCACGCTCGTAGGCGGTATCACGGGCGAATCCGAGTTCCAGTGTCAGGGTGTCGAAATAGGTTTCATTCAGAACCTGAACACCTTTCGCTTTCAGACCGGCTGCTAGAATGTTGGTTAAACGGTGAATACGTGACGCGATGATTTTTAAGCCGACGGGACCATGATAGACGGCGTAAAATGCGGCCATATTTGCCAATAGAGCTTGAGCGGTACAGATGTTCGACATGGCTTTTTCACGACGAATATGCTGTTCACGCGTTTGCATCGCCATACGCAGTGCTGGCTTGCCACGGCTATCAACGGATACACCAATAATACGACCAGGCACGGAACGCTTGAAGGCATCACGTGTCGCGAAATAGGCTGCAGAAGGACCGCCGTATCCCATCGGAACGCCAAAGCGCTGTGATGAGCCAAACACAACATCAGCACCTAAATCACCGGGAGATTTCAGTAATACCAGCGCCATGATGTCGGCTGCTGCACAGAAAAGTGCTTTCTGCTCGTGAGCTTTTGCAATCAGGGCTTGATAATCGTTGATTTCACCAAGGGTGTTTGGATATTGGACCACAACACCAAAATAATCGTTATGCTTTTCAATCAGTTGTGCAACATCGCCGATGACCACTTGGATGTCTAGGGGTTCGGCACGCGTTTGAATAACGCTGATATTTTGTGGGTGCAGATTCTGGTCAACGATAAAGACATTGGCATTTTTTGCCTTCGCCATACGTTTGCTTAACGTCATGGCTTCTGCAGCAGCAGTGGCCTCATCCAGTAAAGACGCATTGGCAAGTTCTAAACCAGTCAAATCCATGATCATTTGTTGAAAGGTTAGTAAGCCTTCTAAGCGACCTTGTGATATTTCCGGTTGATAGGGTGTGTAAGCGGTATACCAGCCCGGATTTTCAAGCACATTGCGTAGGATCACATTGGGAGTAATGGCATCAGTAAAGCCCATACCGATCATTGAACGCTTAACAATGTTTTGACTCATGATCGCTTTGAGTCTTTCCAGGGTTTCGGCTTCTGTGCGTGGCGTGTCGAGTTCTTCTGGAATATCGCAACGAATCGAGGCGGGAACCGTTCGTTGAATCATGTCCTCAAGGGTTTTGAACCCTGTGGTTTCCAGCATAGCCTGCTGTTCTTCAATGGATGGGCCTATGTGGCGTTCGATAAAAGCATCATGGTGTTCAAGCGTATGTAACGAAAGAGAATGTGGGCACATTACCTGATAGTCCTGCATGGTTTGAGCAAATTTGGCTTGGGAATATGACGATTTATAGGAAATATCCACTGAAGCCGATCAGTTTAGCGTTTGGTTTAATTGTGGGATTTTAACCTCTTTTGAGGCTTTAGTCTCGGTTATCGCTGAGCTGCTTTCAAATTGGTATAGAGTCTGGTTTCACTTAGAAAGGCCGTGTTAAGTCCCAATAACTGTTCACGCATCATAGGGGTCGTGACGACTCTGACATCAATGTCGTGATGTAATAAACGCTCGACCATGCCATCCAAGGTAAAGATCGCCGTTAAGTCCATAAAGTCGACCTTTCGACAGTCTATGATGATTTGATGCGTATCGATATATCGGTCTACAGTTTCCATTCGATCCAGCATTTGACTGGCTGAACCAAAGAAAAGCGGTCCTTTGACATGAATCACACGAACGCCTGGACCCACTTTTTCGAGATGATGGGAGTTGTGACCATGGCCATCGTCAAAACGAATATCCGCTTCTTTTGCCATCCGATGAGTCAGCATGCCCATAGCCAGAACGACGCCCACACCGACAGCAATGACCAGATCAACAAGCACGGTTAATCCGAACACGGCCAGCATAATCAAGGTGTCCGACTTGGGTGCGGTTTTTAACAGCTTCAACATGCGATAATCAAGAATATCAATACCGACTTTGATTAATATCCCAGCCAGTACTGCCAAGGGTATATGGGTTGCTAATGGGGCAAGGCCGAGTAGTAGGGTAAACAAAAATAGTGCATGTACGACGCCGCTCAACTCAGTTCTTCCGCCCGTACGCACATTGACCACAGTTCTCATGGTGGCACCGGCACCGGGTAGACCTCCAATAAATGAGCAAAGTATATTGCCAAGACCTTGTCCGATGAGTTCTTTATTAGGGCGATGGCGTGTTTGGGTAATCGAATCTGTGACCAGTGAGGTTAGTAAGCTGTCTAGGCTTCCCAGTAATGCGAGAGTTAATCCCAAGGTAAAGATTAAGCTCCATTGCTGCAGACTAAACTGTGGCATGTGTAGTTCAGGTAAACCCACCGGAATTTGACCGATTTCTGGCACTGTAAATCCAGCGATTAGACTAAGAGGTGTCATAATCACTAAGGCCAATAAGGGAGATGGCACGACGCGGCTAATCCTAACCGGTGTTAAAAATACAATCAGTAGCGTTGCTAATCCGAGAAAAAGTGCTTGTAGATTTATGTGTTGAAAGGTAGTGATCAATGCGGCGATGGCCTTCAAGGGTGAGGACTCTGCAGAGACCCCCATCAGTGGCGCCAGTTGCAGTAGAATAATAATCACACCCACACCACTCATAAACCCAGAGATAACGGGATAAGGGATATAGTTGATTAGGGTACCCGTGCGTAATAATCCAAAGACTATTTGTAATATGCCGCCAACTAAAACGACGGCCATCGCCATTTCAAGGCTGCCACCAAATGCCGCCAGTGCAGAAGCAAATACTACGGTCATAGGGCCTGTCGGGCCGGAAATTTGACCTCGTGTGCCACCGAACATAGCGGCAACAAAACCTAATGCTATCGCCCCATATAAGCCTGCCGCTGCACCAGCACCTGAGGCCACGCCAAATGCCAGGGCCAAGGGTAACGCTACTATACCTGCAGTCAAACCGCCAAACAGATCACCTTTAAGATGGGATGTGTTGAATTTAAGTAGGTTCATTGAATGCATGGTATTCCTTAGTTTTTGATGACCATTACATTACATTTATGCAAGCAATACAACGAATAGCATTCTGATGTAAGACAAATGGCTGAGACGTCGAGCGTCAAAAAGTGCATTCAGGCAAAATTGATTTGATTGCTCTGTCTTCCCAGTCATTCGGCACAACAAATAAACGCTTCATTTCACGTTTAGTGATTCGATCAATGGCTGCTATTTGAATAGGGCGCTCTAAACAAAGTGGAAGCCGCTCATTAATAGGGGAGATGGTTGGATTCGATAAATACTTGGGTGCAAACCACTCTGAACGCGCTAGTGTTGGGTAGAGCAGGTTATCGGGTAAGTTTTTTAACTGATGTTGAAAAAGCCAAATCGGTTGATCGCTATTGATATTGCTCCAAGGTTGAAACAATCTTCCTTTAAAAATGGCATGTACTTCATCGATGTGAATTCCCATGGTCTTAACGGTAGGAGATGATGACAGTGGGAGTTGGTGCCTAAAGGTATGAAGGTATTTATCAATGAGTCGATCTTTTAACCCTGGACCTATGTAGGCATCAATATTTTCGAAGGGAGTTAATTCGGCTCGAAAAAGGTGATTTAGTGCGAGATAAAATTTCACGGCCAATTCGATATGCATGACACAATCACGTTGTCGATCTTTCACGACAAGATCCAGTTCACCTAAGGTGATTTTTTCTGCAGATTTGATCTGTAAGTTGTGGGCGATCAGCTGATAGCTAGGGTGGTGATGGAAGTAATAGTGCCAGAGGCGCTCGAAATACTGTCCTAATCGAGGAGGTCGATGAGATGGTAATCCTTTTGATAGCCAATCGATCAAGGGCTCAGGCTGTTTATCCAGTAGACTCAGATGCTGAATAAAAAACGAAGTGTCGTCTTGCCAGTGGGTCAAATCAGCGGTGGTGATTAAACTAGAGCTGTTGATGGCCCAGTAAAGATCTCTTACCGCTGGATGACGTAACCGATTTAGCATCACTATGACACTAAATTGATGGTTTTCTAACCAGTTGCCAGATAGCCAAAGCTAGTAAGAAGGCAAATAATAATGCGGTTTGCATCGGTATGGTCAGCCCAAGAAATATCCAGTCAATCTCAGCACAATCTCCAGAACCTTCAAAAACCGTTCTGAGTGCAGAAAAGATAGGTTGGGTTTCCAATAAAAACTCTAAACCTGGACCGCAGGCGGGAACTTGATCAGGTGGTAGATTTTGTAACCAGATGTGTCTGAATTGAACCCCTAGTCCAGTCAGTCCAACCGCTATGGCAAGCAAAGCATAGATGCGTTGACCTAACTGAGCGGGGTTATGTATCAGGGCAACAAAAAACACCAACGACATACTGATGACAATAACACGCGTAATCACGCAAAGAGGGCAAGGATCCAGCATCAAATAATGTTGCAAGAACCCCACCGCAAATAGCATGGCAGTCACGCATGTCACCAACCCCAGTAGGTTGATTTGGCGGTAGCTAAGCTGACGAAGAAATGACAAATGGAACTCCTTACTTGTCTACGTAAATTTTACTTACGACGCCATTGACCATTGTTATCCTGAATAAATTCCCCAGATTTTGCTCTTTCTTGTAAACGTTGACCTGCACGTGCTTCAAATACTTCTAAAGAGACCGATGCTTCTTTTGCTGAACGCTGATATAAGGCACGACGTTGTTGATTAATTTCAGTGACCATACTTCTTAAAGCACTGCTCGGTGAGGAGGTAACGATACCTACATAACCGTTTAGCTGTTCTCCTACCAGTCCCTGAGATTTGGCTTGATCAAGCGATTGAGCAAAGGCTGGTAGAGATAACAGCGCTAACAATAAAACCCAGATCAAACGTTGTGATAATAGTTGCATGGCATTCTCCTAGAATAGATCGCTGTTTTCTTCCAGCAGGTTGTCAATTTCTCTGTCCACCTTGACCAAAATTTCATGCTGAATCTTAACGTTTAAGTTAATGGTGATTGGGTCTGTGGGAGCGGCTACCTGCACCGTGGGTGTACAAGCTGAAAGTGCTAGCAAAGCTGCAAGCACCGCTGTTCTAGATAAAACTAGCGCAGCAGATCTGGAAAAAAATAGTTGCATAGGATCCTCTCATGGTCCGCTTTATTTTATAAGCTTTTCAAACGTTAAGTCTATTCTGCCCGATCTTGCCTTAACCCTAACCAAACGCTATCAAGGTGATCGTTGAAAATGTTGGTCAATCGCATCTGTAATTCTTCCGGTAATTTGCAACGCTCTTAACAGATCTGGAATATTGTCTTCAATCGTGAGTGTAAGGTCGATAGGTCGTCCTTGTTGCCACTCAGGATTACTTCCTTGTAAACGAGATGTGAGCGTTAGGTCACCATTAGGTTGATAGTGAACACCTAAATCTAATAACTGATATTGAAGATCGCTTAAGGCTTCAAAGGCTAAACGAAGTCCAATATTGGTTTGTGCCATGCTTTGTAATCCCACATCTGGCTGATAACGAATGACCCCAGGAGCAATGGTACCAATATTACCCCCGTCGATACTTAACCCCTCTGTGTTAAATCTCACGGGTAGTTGGCCATCGATGGTGCCTTCTCCATAAAGCCCTTTATCTGCATACAGGTCAAGAATAGAGCCTAAATCAAACTCTCGTAAACTGACAAGGAAGATCAAATCAGGTGCGAGAGGATCAAAGCTTAAGGCTGGAAAATAGATGCGCCCACCCAGCAGGCTCGCGGTGAAGGCTGATAAATTAAGGTGAAGACTACCTGATTGATTGCTTAGCTGATAACGAATAGGTGATAGCGTAACGGGTAACCCGATGTTTAATCGATTTAAGGCGATGTCCCCACTGTTATTCCAATTGCCTGTCTGATCGATATTGAGCTGACCATTCCAATCGACTCGCTCAAAACGATTGTTTGCCTGAAGCACTGTTGCATTGCTGAGAAGGGTTTGAGCAGTCACTGTCCATGTTTTAGTGTCTGTATGGGTGTTGATATTGACTCGACCCGATGCTGAGAACCGCCCAGTTTCTAGGTTGACATTATCTGGTAAACCTTCCAGATAGGAGCGTACTTGATTAAACAGAGGTATCGCATCTCTTTCCGCGAGTCGCCAGTTGATGTGGGTTGGCTTGCCCGCCTGTATCTCGGTCGTAAAGCTGACGAGTTGGTTCAGATCGGCAAGACTGAGATGACCATTTAAGGCAACACTATCCAGTGAGCCAGCAACGCGAACTTGACTGTTGATGTGTGTATTCGGCAATTGGCCTGACGCATCTGTTGAAGAGAACTGTAATTGCCCACTTATTTGACGTTGTTGAAGTGTGAGTTGTGTTAGCAGATTAATAGTCAGTTGATAAGGAAGGGGTTCCGTTTGCGGTGGTTGGAATCGAGTGGCAAGGGTTACTCCGCCTTCTAAACTATCCAATAAATTGACGGGATCCAAAGGCAGGTTTCTAGGTAAGCGAACTTGAGCCGTAAAGCTGAGGGGGTCTTGTAGCCCCAAATCTGATGCGATTGACAAGGAGAAGCTGCTATTGAGCCAGTCAATTATGTTTTGACTAAAGAGCTGGTGTCCTAGACTAAGTTGCCACTGTTCGTCAACAAAGCTCAGCTCTCCTGCGATATTGAGTAAATCTTTTTCTAACTGACGTAAGCGGACATTCAAAGACCCGTCTCGATACAGGTCAAAATTTAGGTCGACTAGTCTTGTATGATTAATGGACATCATCCAAGAAGATTCTAATCCATGGTTATTCAATATGACCTTTCCTTGAGTCGCTAGCTCGGGTGATGCATCCGCTTGATAGCGAATATTGAGTTGATTAACAACTAGTTGATCTACGGGAATACTGGCGAACAGTTCTGAAAGCTGTTGAGGGTGAAGATCGATCTCTTCTTGTTGCAGCGTTTCTAAACGCTCAGGTAAGGAAGTGTCGATGGTGATAACAACATCAACTTGCTCAGCAGAAATGAGTTCCAGTCTTTGCTGCTGAATAATCTGGGCTAGATTAAATCTCAGTTCTAACGAATCTGCACGAACCTGGATGTGACGTTGGCCGTCTGCTTGAGAGAGTGCTAGCTGATTGATACGTAGCCCACGATCCGTGGGTGGTTGCATGTGAAACTCAACCGAATCAAAGCCCTGCTGTTCAAGCCAATGAGTGATAGCAAGGCGACTGATTTGCGGAGAAAACCAATACAGAGACACGACTAAAGAAACCATCAAGATGATGAAGAGCATGACTATCCATAACAGTTTCTTTAGCATCTTCTCTCCATGAACTCTTTGTTGATTACATTTACAATTTTCTGACGACGTTCATTCCATCGCGAACGGTCAGAAAAACATTTTCAACATCTGGATCAGCAGCAATCAAGCGATTAGTTTCCACTAGAATATCATCCAGTTCTGACTCTGGTTGAATGACTTTGCCAGACCAAAGTACGTTATCTAGGATAATGAGGCCTCCAGAACGGGTGCGCTTTTTTACCTCTTCATAATAGTGTAGGTAACTGCGCTTATCCGCATCGATAAAGGTAAAATCGAGCTCAATATCTAAATTTGCGAGCGTATCGGCGGCTCTACCAAAGATGACCTCAATTTTATGACCATGTTCACTTCGATCAAAAAAACGCTGTGCCATCTCAATGGCGCGAGGATTGGTTTCGCAGCAGATCAGTTTACCGTCTACAGGCATCCCTTCAGCGATAGAAAGAGCTGAGTAGCCCGTAAACATGCCTATCTCTAAAGCCTGCTTGGGTTGCGTTAATGCCGCTAGCATCTTAAGTGATCGTCCAACCAGTCGACCGGAAAGCTTTTGTGGCCAGCCCATATGTTCATTAGTGGCGTCAATGAGTTCTTGAAGTAAAGGGGGTTCTGCTTTGGTGCTGACATAAGCATAATCTTCTATCGCTTCATCAACGAGAAATTCGGGCATGTTGGATTCCAAGTCTGTGTTTCTGGAGAGCTATTTTATCAAAAAGTCGTGTAACAAAGCACCTTAGAATACAAGGTCTATCTGTATTTGTGTGATTGAATCAAAAAATGCGGCTGTTTTTTCTGATTTAGCGCACTTTGTCGTACAATAGGGGACTAATACAATCGATTTTACAGGAGTCTCCATGTCAGATGCTTTGGTCATCTTCCTAGCTACAGGGCTAGTCTCTATGTCTGCTGCCTTAAGTGCAGGGGCCTTGAACAAATTACCGGAGGCCGATAAGCCGGATTATCTGAAAAACCAAAATGGTTTGGTCACTGTCATGGTATTAGGTAATCTTTCAGCGCTCACCTTAATTGGCGCGCTTGCATTTGGTTTCTCTCGTCTGGATTGGTGGATTCCATTGAGTTGTGTATTTATCTCCTTTCCGGTTGCGCATTTTGTCGTTATTCAACGTTTGTTGGGCGACTTGAAGAATGTTTTCGTCAGTGGTGCTTTAGCGGTCGTGTCTATTCCTGTGCTGTGGTGGAATTGGTAATCTTTGCTAACCACCCGTTTTGGAAGCGGGTGGTATCTTGTGTCCTTCTGTCTGTACCTCTGATTTTTCCTTTATTAAATTCTCATCCTTAACTTTTCTTGATTTTGATCGCTTTCAAAATAATTAAAAAAAGTGTTGCTTAAAATCAAAATCTGATGGTGATATTTGTTGAAAAATCAAGATTAAATTTTGATGTTATAGCGATTATTCAAGATTAAGTTTTGAAATATCGCTTTTTATTCAAAATTTAATCTTGATTTAAAATCTAGATTCGATGATGAAAAAAATGCGACTGATTATTTTTTGATCGGCAATATCATTCACATTAGAGTTGTCTATGTTGATGAAATTTAGAGAAATTGCCTCTTTGTGTGGCAATTATTTGCCGTAGTAGTTCAATAAAAAAATCTTGAAAGTTTGTTTATATCTCAGCCATAATAAGGCTAATGGAAATTAACCCTCATCACTTTTACAGTTGGTCTGTTAATTGCTAACTTAAAATGTGACTCTGTGGCAACTGGATTGAACAGCGTTTTCTGAGTGACTCATTAGGAATTTGTAAACACTATGCTGACTGCCAACAATATGATCGTGGCCTTAGATATCGGAACATCAAAAGTGGTGTGTCTGGTGGGCGAGTTACGTGCAGACGGTAGCATCGAAATTGTTGGTGTCGGTAATCATGCTGCTGCCGGAATGAAGCGTGGTGTTGTTGTTAATATCGAATCTACGGTGAGTGCTATTCGACGTGCCGTCGAAGAAGCAGAGCTAATGGCAGGTTGTAAAGTTCACAGTGTTACTGTCGGTATGGCTGCCGGCCATATCAATAGCTTGAACTCTAATGGTATTGTGGCTGTCCGTGATCGAGAGGTGACTGAACAAGATCTTGAACGTGTGATAGAAGCTGCTCGTGCTGTCGCTGTTCCTGCCGATCAAAAACTTCTTCATATTCTTCCTCAAGAATACATGATTGATAACCAAGACGGTATCAAAGAGCCTTTGGGAATGTCCGGTGTTCGATTGGAAGCTAAAGTGCATCTGGTAACGGGTGCAATCAATGCCATTCATAACCTGGAAAAATGCATTCGTCGTTGTGAGCTGGATGTCGACGGTATTGTTTTAGAACAGCTCGCTTCCGGTTATGCAGTTCTCACCGAAGATGAGAAAGATCTAGGTGTTTGTTTGGTGGATATCGGTGCAGGTACTGCTGATATCGCCGTATTTACCCGCGGTGCCATACGTTATACCGCTGTCATTCCTATCGGTGGTGATCAAATCACCAGTGATATTGCCATGGCGCTGAGAACACCCACTCAACACGCCGAACAAATCAAAATTAAGTATGCCTGTGCCTTGTCTCAGCTATCCAGCGCAGACGACATGATTCGGGTGCCAAGTGTGGGTGATCGTCCTGCTAGAAATTTATCTCGACAAGCCTTGGCTGAAGTGATTGAACCTCGTTACGAGGAGATGTTTGGTCTTATTCAATCTGAGATACGTCGATCAGGTTTCGAAGAATTAATTGCTGCCGGATTGGTATTAACCGGTGGTTGTGCGCGAATGGAAGGTGCTGTTGAGTTAGCGGAAGAGATCTTTCATATGCCTGTACGCTTAGCGGTTCCTGATGGCATTCGAGGCATGGAAACACTGCTGCATAATCCTATTTATGCCACCAGTATTGGTTTGTTGCACTATGCCAAGCAAGCGCAAAGTAATTTAAATGAATCTGGTTTAACGGTTCCTGAGGCTGCTAGGCATCCTAAAGACTCAGTGCAGTCGGTGAATGTTTTTAATCGCATGAAGTCTTGGTTACAAAGTAATTTTTGATTATGTAAACCCGTCAAAGAATGGGGAAAATCCTGGAGGGATGAGTATGTTTGAACTGGTAGATAGCTTACCGCAAAGCGCGGTCATCAAAGTTATCGGCGTCGGCGGCGGTGGCGGTAATGCAGTAGAACATATGCTAACAACTGACGTTGAAGGCGTTGAATTCATCTGTGCTAACACTGACGCTCAGGCGCTAGCAAAATCGGCAACACGAACGGCATTGCATATCGGCGGTGGCTTAACAAAAGGCCTTGGCGCAGGTGCAAATCCAGAAGTGGGGCGTCAAGCCGCGCAAGAAGATCGTGAGCGTATTGCTGAGGCACTTAAGGGTGCTGACATGGTCTTTATTACTGCGGGTATGGGTGGTGGTACCGGTACTGGCGCAGCGCCCATCGTTGCTGAAATAGCAAGAGAGATGGGAATTCTAACCGTTGCTGTCGTCACCAAGCCCTTTGCATTTGAAGGTAAGAAGCGTCAAAAAATCGCTGAAGAAGGTATTCGTGAGCTTCAGGAAAACGTCGATTCATTAATCATTATCCCTAATGAAAAACTACTTCCTGTATTAGGGCGCAATACCAGTCTGATCGAAGCGTTTAAGGCAGCGAATGATGTGCTTAAAGGTGCTGTTCAGGGTATTGCAGATTTGATTATTCGTCCGGGTATGATCAACGTCGACTTTGCTGACGTTCGCACGGTCATGTCTGAAATGGGTATGGCAATGATGGGGACCGGCTACGGCCGTGGCGAGTCCCGTGCTGTCACGGCGACAGAAGCTGCTATCAACAGTCCTTTACTAGAAGATATCGACCTTAAAGGTGCCAGTGGTATTTTAGTTAACATTACCGGTGGTTTGGATCTAAGCCTAGGTGAGTTCTCTGAAGTCGGAGATATTGTTGAAGGTTATGCATCAGATGGCGCAACCGTCGTCGTGGGTACGGTCATCGATCCTGAAATGACCGATGAGATTAAAGTCACTGTTGTCGCGACGGGCTTGTGTAAAGCTCAGGCGCTGGCCCAGGTATCTGGAAGTGATACGCGTGGTGGCATGCCAACAAGCCGTAAAGGAAATGAATACGGTCAGTTAGAGCTGCCTACTGCTATTCGTTCACGTCGAGATGAAAAGCCCATGGCAGTTGCTAAAGCAGTTAAGAAACCAGACGCGCCTGCGCCTTTTCAAGAAGAGATGAAGAGAACCGGAACGGACGATATGGATTTTCTGGATATTCCGGCATTTTTGCGTCGTCAGGCTGACTGACACGCACACTTTTTTTAACCATCCAGGTTGCCGCCTCTCCGCAAGGAAGGCGGTTTTTTTGTATATGGATATACTTACACCCCGGAGTGCATGGATGCACGGGAGGGGTGTTCGGGCAGAAAACTGCTCCTGCGTTTTCTGCATACGCGCCCTCCATGGCGCTATATGCCGCGAGCGCATGGATGCGCATGAGCGGCGTCCTGATGCGGGTACTAAGTTAGAAAAACCACCTGGTGCATGGATGCACGGGAGGGGTGTTTCCTTAGCCAGTATGATACTTAGTTAAATCTGATAACTAACTCGACGCCCCGTTTCCGGACACTCAAAGCTAAGTTCCTTGGCGATAAGTTGTAATCCATCTCGATTCTTATTCCCGCTTCCATATCTAGGATCACCCATCACGGGGTGGTCAATCGCAGATAAGTGTCTACGTATTTGATGCAGACGTCCTGTTTCTAAACGAATGCGAAGCTGGCTTTGATTAGCTTCAGGATCATAATCAATTCGTTGGTAATGGGTGATTGCAGGCTTGCTATCCAGCGGTTCAGTGATTGATCCTTGCTCATCAGTTTGACCCAGTACACTGGCATGATAGATCTTTTCAATCTGATGTTGCTCGAACAACTTAGAAAGTTTAGCTGCCGAGGCTTTGGTATGCGCAAATAGCATGATGCCAGATGTTTCACGATCTAGGCGATGCACCAGAAAGACAGGGCAGTTGAATTCTAGTTCAACTAACCTGAGTAGCGCTAAATGATCGCCAAAAGCAGTTCCTTGAGACATCAGGCCTGCGGGTTTATACCAAACGCTATAGGTTTTTAATCGCTTGAGGCAATAGTTACCTGTGGGTGGTGAAAGGGCCAGTAGCTTATCGTCGTAGCAGAGTGTGAGCTGGTCGCCAGCGAGTAAAGTTTCCTTTGATCGGCGTAATCGTTTACCTTGCTTGCGCTTCAGTATAACTGCTCCCTTCGTCATTGCATCTTTAATGCGCTGTTTGGGAAGCTCGCTAAGTTTGGCTAAAAGACTGGCTGCATCGCAACCCGCTTCTTCAGGGGTTACGGTGTGCTTGATCTCAATCTTCATCAATTAGCGTTTTAACAAAGGTGAATAGCCTCCAGGAATGCCTTTGCTTACCACTGCAACGGCATCATGGTCATGCAGGCTTTCGTGATGTTCTACACGTATCCAGAAATCTAAATAGTCATCGATTTGGTTCATGGTTGATTTAAGTCGACGAGCAGCATCTTCACAAAACATCATATTGGCCCCGTTAAGCCGCGCAAACTCTTGTTCATCTTCACGTTTCACTGCGGTTTGCACTGGCGTTTTAAGGGATTCTTCAATACTGTCGATTAAACTGACCAAAGGGAGAATCATGTGGTCATTAGGTTGGATTTTGGCGCGTACCTTGGCATAGCTTCGCTGGCTGTGTGGGGTCGCAACGCTACCTCGCTCTGAGCGCAGCCAAGATTCTACAGCGTCTTTGGTGACAGTGTCTTGCTTGGCAAAGTCTTCTTTGAATGCTTCCTGCAAAAGTTGTCTGGACAGTGCAGCAGAGCAAGGGCAGGTAGAAGAATAGGGAACCGTCACAGAAATTTCGAGTGAAAAATTATCCCTTTGTTTGATAGCTTCAATAACAGATGGATAGGGTTTCCAACCACTGTAGTCACTTTTGAGTGCGGGTCGATTAAGAGGGTAATCAAAGCTTAGGCGTAAGATGGCAGACTCGCTGATGCCAAGATGGCTTTCACAGACTTGCTCCAGTAACTGTTCAATGCTGCTAGGTGTTACCTGTTGTTCGGCGGCAAAGGTGTTTAATAATAGGTACAGACGTGACATGTGAATCCCTTTTACGTCAGGGTTCACAATATCTACATGAATATCCAAGTGCGCCAGGACTGGCTGACATTTTCCATTAGCTTGCGCTATGTTTACTGGAAGGGAGATGTGGCTCATTCCCACCCAGTCCAGTGTTTCATAATTTACCGGGTTGGCATCGGCGGCAACATCAGGCATATCAGCACGGGCATTCATTAGGCTTATCACTCTTTGGCAAAAAATCGTAACGCATGTTATCGGTGCGTCTTCGTTTAAAAACCGACTATTATCCTCGGATTTAACCGGATTGCCAAATGTAAAGTATAAGGTTATTGAAGCTTATGTTTTTCCATAGGTTTAATCACCCATGAGAATTAGGTGGTCCGATAGGTAGCGCCATGCTTTCTTTAACACTTTCCATGACAATGTAGCTTTTGGAGTTCTTAACACCCGGGAGCTTTAACAGCATATCGCCTAATAATCCTCGGTATTGAGTGATATCTTGGAGTCTGGCTTTTAATAGGTAATCCGCATCACCAGAGACTAGGTGGCATTCTAGGATATAAGGAAGTTCTGATACCGCTTTGCTGAACAACTCAAATGCATCTGCTGATTGGTAGGAGAGTGAAATTTCGACAAAAACGAGCATGTCAAAGCCAAGCATGGCAGGATTGACCTGAGCATGATAACCCGTGATAAGTCCATCGCGCTCTAAGCGTTTGACTCGCTCCATACAGGGGGTGGTTGACAAACCGACTCGATCGGCTAAATCTGTATAGGAAATTCTGCCTTCTTTTTGTAAGATATTTAGAATATTGCGGTCGATTCGGTCTAGTTTTCTTTGGCCTGGTCTAAGTGCTTTCGTCACGGGCGTTTTTCCTGTAAAAATTATTTTTTTGTAGAAAAAAAGCTATTATACATTCAATTTCAAATTATATATCTGCTAATTATCAATTAATATAGTGTATCTTTCGGAAAACGAAAAGCTCGTTTTATGATCTTATGGTGTGAGACCATAAAACAGTCGAGAAGAGTAAAACATTATTTCAAATCTTTCACTTCTTATAGGAGTCATCAATGACTAATAAAACCATCATCAGTACAGACAAAGCGCCTGCCGCGATAGGGCCTTACTCTCAAGCAGTGAAAGCAGGTAATACGGTTTATCTGTCTGGGCAAATCCCACTGGACCCTGCCACTATGGAAATGGTCACGGAATCCTTTGAAGCTCAAGCTGTTCGTGTTTTTGAAAACTTAAAAGCTGTCGCTGAAGCTGCTGGTGGATCCCTAGCTGACTGCGTGAAGCTTACCATTCTACTGAGTGATTTAGGTAATTTTGCTCAGGTGAATGAGATTATGCAACGCTACTTCAGTGAGCCTTACCCTGCACGTGCCGCTTATGCGGTAAAAGCGCTTCCTAAAGATGCAGATATCGAAGTTGAAGCGGTGATGGTTTTATCTAACTAATCAGCAATTCTGTTGACCTTGTTCTGACTGATTCTTAGGAGTAAAAATGGCGCGTAATTTAATTGCTCAGGTTGATCTTGCTGCTATTGTGCACAACTATCGTGTCGCCAAAGCTCAAGCCCAACACTCAAAAGCGGTTGCGATTATCAAAGCGGATGCCTATGGACATGGTGCAGTTGCAGTAGCAACGGCATTGGATTCTGAGGTGGATGCTTTCGGTGTTGCCGCAATTGAGGAGGCTTTAGAGTTACGTGAAGCGGGCATCCAGCGTCCCATTTTACTCCTTGAAGGTTTTTTTGAAGCTTCAGAGCTACCGCTGATACATCAGCATCGGTTTTGGTCAAGCTTACATTCATTAGAACAGCTAGCTGTGCTTGAAGCCTATTTGCAGCGTTATCCCGATGTGCATGGATTGCATATTTGGTTGAAGATTGATTCCGGTATGCATCGATTGGGTGTGAATCCTGTTCATATTCCGGAGATGTTAAAGCGACTGCAAGCCTTGAAGGGGGTAGAGTCGATTGTGGTGATGAGTCACTTTGCCTGCGCTGATGAACCTCATCGTCCGGATACGCTGCGTCAGTTAGAGGTTTTGGGTGCGTCACTTCAAGGCTTGGATATACCTCGAAGTTTCTCTAACTCTGCCGGTGTTATGCATTGGCCAAGTGCACATCATCAATGGCTACGTCCTGGGATTATGCTTTATGGAGCCAGCCCATTTGCAGAAGCACATCCCGTCGCTGATCAGCTCAAACCTGGGATGACCCTGTCTACTGAAATCATTGCTATTCGCGAAGTACCTGCCGGAGATGCCGTCGGTTATGGGGCTTCATGGACGGCAACCACTCCTACGCGTATAGCAACCTTAGCGGTAGGTTACGCAGATGGTTACTCTCGGCATGCACCTAGTGGTACACCCGTTTGGTTAAATGGTAGAAGAGCAGCCATTGCTGGACGCGTGTCAATGGATATGATTACCATTGATTTAACGGGGCATGATGACGCGGTTGTGAGGGATAAGGTGGAGCTGTGGGGCGCTAATCTATCTGTAAACGAGATTGCAGCATGTTGCAATACGATTCCTTATACGCTGTTAAGCGGTTTAACAAGGCGAGTTAAGCGCCACTATATTTAGCGCTAGCTGTTGCCGATGATTAATCTAGCATTCGCTGGAGTAAGCGCTTTACTAGAGTTGGCTCAAAGGGCTTATCGACCATGGCATTAACGCCACTTTGCGCAACATTGCTTAAGTGTGTTTGGTTGGCTTCAGAAGTCACCATTAAGATGGGAAGGTGGGACAGGGTTTCATGGCTGCGAATGTATTCGGTTAGTTCTAATCCGTTGACTTCGGGCATGTTGTAATCGGTAACCACTAGGTCAAACGTCTCGTTTTCTAGCATAGTGATGGCTTCGGAGCCATCAGCTGCTTGGGCAAAGTTATTTATACCTAGATTACTAAGTACGCGTTGAATCATTTTTCTGGCCATACGGCTATCATCAACAATCAATACTCTCAACGTTTCAGTATCATAAAATTCAAGTGATAATTCATCGCTTGATAGCAGGTCTATAGTAGCCGCAATAGCTGAGCTAAGATTCTGATGTGTAAACGGTTTTGGTAAGATAGCGATAACACCAGATTGCTTGAATGTTTCTAGTTGTTGGCGACGTGTTTCGCTTGATACCAGCATAAAAGGCAGTTCGGCAAACTCTGGCGTGTGTCGTATCCAGCCCAGTAAGTCGAGCGCAGTACCATCAGGAAAGTGCAGTGCACTGACAATCAGATCAGGTTTTATATGGTTTATTGAGTCTGTCGCTGCTTGGACAGAGTCTGCACTATCAATGGCTAAAACACCGGCTGCGTTGAGCTGCTGTGTAATAATCTTCCGTTGCAGTGGTGAGGGTTCAACCAACAATATGTTGAGTTGCGCAGCAGACAGTGATGCCATTATAACCTCATGAATTGAGTCTCTTTATACCAACCTTAGCAGTCTGGTGTTTTTTTACCAGTCTAAATCATCCGGAATTTGAAACTCAGCATATTCTGCTTCTTCAGCCGCAATTTTTTCACGCTTTTCAGTATCTTCTTTAATAACTGCGGTTGGATCTCGTTGCACGATACGATCCCCTATCACCACGGGAACCAGTTCAAATCGAGTATCCACACATACCAAAGCTAGGGTTCTATTCGTTAGTTGACGTTGAATATCGCTATTGATCCAAATTTGCTTAACTTTTCCTTGGCTAAGAAACTGATAGCGCACATCACCTTCTGTCGGAAGTGGAATACGGTGTTGCTGAACCAGTTGACGTATTTCAGCTTGAGCGGCTCGTTTTTGTTGTTCCTGCTTGCGAGCTTCATTCAAGGCTCGATCTTTTTCAATTTTTTGCAGGCGAGCCGCTTCAATCGCTTCAGCGGAAACAGATTCGTTGGACTTGGAATTTTTACCTTGCTTAGACTGTTTGCGCTGATCTAGCTCTACTTTTTTAACTTGTTTTTTACTGGCTAAACCAGCGTTGAATAATTGATCTTTTAATGAACCTGCCATGAAAAGCGACCCTTGAAACGCATTGATGTGTAATGACTAAGTGTATCATGAAGAGAAGGCGTATAAAGAAGATTTGCAATTCATGGTCTGGCTGCTTATACTTCGCGCCGACTCTTCAAGGAGTCATTGCGTTATGGTAACTCTGCCGGTCCTCTCGCAACGATACACCGTGAACCTGGTCAGGCCCGGAAGGGAGCAGCCACAGCGGTCGACTCGTGTGCCGGGATGTGGCTGGTGGAGTTGCCTCCATCACACATTCTTACCAAATAAAGCCTCCTGACAATCCCACCATCCAATCGTTTATCGCCTTGACGAATTGTTATGTTTTTTACGGACTAAATCCTTCTATTTATCATTTGGTTTTGTTCTTTAGTTATTCGTTATTAATCTAAAAGAAGTGTTGTTTTCATTCTTTCGATGCATAGTTGTGTCTGTTGCATTGCACTATACTGCACAGCCATCCTGATGACGCATTCGGTGTTGTCAAACTTTAATGTTTTAAGAAGTAAACGACCATGGCTTCCAAACGCTTCTTCTCTTTTCTTGCTGCGATTTTCGCACTTTTGTTGATCCCAAGTTTTGTTTTTGCTGCCACAGGACCTATTGACTTAACTAAGTCAGGTGCCGGCTATGTAGCCTTAATTATTTTTACCTTGGCGTATATCCTGGTAATGATGGAAGAGAAGTTGCATCTGCGAAAATCCAAGCCAGTGCTGGTTGCTGCGGGGGTGATTTGGGCTATTGCCGGTTGGGTTTACGTTCAAGCTGATATGGTTGGGATTCCCGAAGAAGCCTTCAAAATTACGCTGCTTGAATTTGCTGAGCTGATGCTGTTTTTATTAGTAGCGATGACCTATATCAACGCACTGGAAGAACGACGTTTATTTGATGCACTGCGTTCATGGATGGTTCGACAGGGTTTTAGCTACCGAACTCTCTTTTGGATGACGGGTTTCCTCTCTTTCTTTATCTCCCCAATCGCCGATAACTTAACCACAGCATTGTTAATGTGTGCTGTGGTGATGAAAGTGGGTGAGGGTGATAATCGCTTTATTAATCTCTGCTGTATCAATATCGTTGTGGCAGCCAACGCGGGTGGTGCGTTCAGTCCGTTTGGCGATATCACCACTCTGATGGTTTGGCAGGCCGGACTTGTGCGTTTTGATGAGTTCTTAGTGCTCTTCTTCCCGTCGCTAGTGAATTTCTTGATTCCAGCCATCATTATCAGCTTCTTTGTGGGTAATCAAAAACCCAGTGTGGTGGATGAAGAAGTTGAGTTAAAGCGCGGTGCTAGACGTATTCTTGCCCTCTTTTTGCTGACGGTTGCAACCGCGGTTGCGTGTCATACCGTGCTTCACTTACCACCGGTATTGGGCATGATGGCAGGTTTAGGTTATCTGCAATTCTTTGGTTACTTCCTAAGAGTGACACTGCCTAGCTCTTTGGCAAAAAAACGTTTAATGGCTGAACATGCTGGAGATAAAAAACGCTTAGAGCGTCTGGGAAGTGTGGTTCCTTTTGATGTGTTTAGTCGTGTAGCCCGTGCCGAGTGGGATACGCTTCTGTTCTTCTATGGCGTTATTATGTGCGTTGGCGGACTTGGTTTTATGGGCTATTTGGCAATGATGTCAGAAATTCTCTATAACCAGTGGGATGCGACTTACGCCAACATTGCGTTGGGGATTATTTCTGCTGTAATCGATAACATTCCAGTGATGTTTGCGGTCATTACCATGGAACCATATATGTCTCATGGACATTGGCTATTAATCACCTTAACTGCAGGTGTTGGCGGTAGTTTGTTATCAGTGGGTTCAGCTGCAGGTGTAGCATTAATGGGGCAAGCGCGCGGCATTTATACCTTTATGGGACACTTGCGTTGGATGCCTGTCATTATGCTGGGCTACATTGCCAGTGTGCTGATGCATTTATGGTTGAATGAGTCGTTGTTTAGTGTCTATTGAGGCAGGACGACACTAGTCAATTCATGCTAGCATAGCTCCTTTATCAGCGTGATATAGAGAGCCACGTTCTCCATGAGCTATCAGGTATTGGCGCGTAAATGGCGGCCACGAAAATTCAGTGAAATGGCTGGGCAGGAACATGTCCTGCGTGCATTGGTTAATGCGTTAGACAATGATCGCTTGCATCACGCGTATCTTTTTACCGGTACGCGAGGTGTCGGTAAGACTTCTATTGCACGATTATTTGCTAAAGCGTTGAATTGCGAAGAGGGTGTTTCATCTGTTCCATGTGGGATCTGCTCTGCCTGTAGAGAAATTGCTGAGGGTCGCTTTGTTGATCTGATTGAAGTCGATGCTGCGTCTCGAACCAAAGTTGAAGACACCCGAGAGTTACTTGAGAATGTGCAGTATGCACCGAGTCATGGTCGTTACAAAGTCTATCTGATAGACGAAGTACACATGCTCTCCAGTAGTTCATTTAATGCGCTATTAAAAACGCTTGAAGAACCGCCTCCGCACGTAAAGTTCTTGCTGGCAACCACCGATCCACAAAAACTGCCCATCACAGTTCTATCTCGCTGTTTGCAATTTAATTTGAAGAATTTAAGTCCTCAGCGAATTGTTGAACACCTGAACTATGTATTAACCGAAGAGCAAATTAGTTTTGATGAGCCGGCGCTTTGGTTATTAGCCCGCAGTGCTGATGGATCAATGCGTGATGCCTTAAGTTTGACAGATCAGGCCATTGCTTTTGGCTCTGGCAATGTGAATGAGGGCGATGTTCGAACCATGCTGGGTACGATAGATCAGCAATTGGTTTATCAAATATTGATTGGTTTGACGCAGCGTAACGCCGCTGATGTGATTCAAGCAGTGCAAACGCTCTCTGAGTTTAGCCCTGATTATGCCTCGGTATTGGCTGATTTAGTCAGTTTATTGCATCGAGTCGCTTTAGCACAGGTGTTACCGAACGCGATAGATAATAGCTTAGGTGATCAGCAACAAGTGATGCAGTTGGCTCAGCTGCTAACGCCAGAAGATGTGCAATTGTTCTATCAAATCGGCTTAATGGGTCGTAAAGATCTGCCTTATGCACCTGATTTGCGCGAAGGTTTGGAGATGGTGCTGCTGCGAATGCTGGCGTTCAGACCTGCTGATATATCACCTAGAAACAATGAAGTACCCTTAGCGTTTTCAAGCCAATCTTCTGAAACGCCAGTAGCAGTTGAAACGCCCGTTGATAATGTTACTTCAGCCCCTGCTTCTCAAGAGACTCACGAAATAGAAGAGACTCACGAAATAGAAGAGCCTCACAAAATAGAAGATCTACCTCCTTGGGAAGAGTTACCTCCGAGTGTTGAGTCGATACAACCTACTCAGGTTCAGCCTGAAGAGCATGAGCCATACTCTCCAAAAAAGCTTGAAGCTGCTGAGCCTAGCCCAGCAGCGCTTGGGCCGCTGAACCCAGATCAATGGGTAACGCTGGCTAATGAGTTGTCTTTAATCGGTATGACAGCCAGTATTTGCCGTAATCTTTCCTTAGAACAGGCTGATGTAGGAAAATTGGTGTTTCATTACACCCGTGAGCAGGGTGCTTTGATGAACGAAACCCAACAAGCTCGCATTAAAGAAGCGTTAGAGCAGTTTGTCGGGTCTAGCCTAGACATTGAGTTTATCCAAGCGGAGCAAAGCAGGGAAACACCGGCACAATATAGTTTACGTAAAAAAGCGGAACGACAAGCTGAAGCAGTTGTTTCTATGCAGAAAGACCCGCTGGTTCAACGTATAATTGAAGAATTTTCTGCTGAGTTAGATATAGATTCAGTTAGACCCATAGATTAAAGAGGAAAGCACTATGATGAAAGGTATGGGCGATATCATGAAACAAGCCCAAAAAATGCAAGAAGAGATGCAGCGCGTGCAACAAGAGATCGCTAATGCTGAAGTGCAGGGCGAGTCTGGCGCAGGTCTGGTTACGATTGTAATGACGGGTCGTCATGATGTGAAACGTGTCTCCATCGACAGCAGTCTAATGGAAGAAGATAAAGAGATTCTAGAAGATTTAATCGCTGCTGCCGTGAATGATGCCGTTCGTAAGGTTGAGTCAGACTCTCAGCAGCGTATGGCTAAAATTACGGGTGGTATGCAGATGCCACCTGGATTTAAGATGCCGTTCTGATGTCGTTAAGTCCACTGTTACAAGCGTTAATAACAGCACTGCGCTGTTTGCCCGGTGTAGGCCCAAAGTCAGCGCAGCGTATGGCTCTGCACTTGCTGGAGCGTGATCGAGAAAACGCTCGCACCTTGGCAAATGCTTTACTTGAGGCAGTCGACAAGATAGGTGAGTGCAACCAATGCCGTGCCTTGTCGGAAACACCCATCTGTGACATTTGTAGTGACTCAGGACGTGACCACAGTGTCATTTGTGTACTGGAGTCGCCTGTAGACTTAATGGCCATTGAACAAAGTGGTGGTTTTAACGGGGTTTACTTTGTCTTAAAAGGACACTTGTCACCGATTGATGGTATCGGTCCTGATGATTTAGGCATTCCCGCATTATTGGAACGGATTGATCAAGGTCAGGTAAAAGAAGTGATCTTGGCAACCAATCCAACGGTTGAAGGAGAGGCGACGGCTCACTTTATCTCGGCGCAGATCTCAGCAGATATTCGCGTGACTCGTATCGCACATGGGGTTCCTGTCGGTGGGGAGCTTGAGTTTGTAGACGGTGGTACCCTTGCACATGCCCTTTCTGGGCGTCGCACTATCAGTCGGGATAATAGATGACAGAGACGATTCAAGACTATCACTTTGGTCGGTTGGAGCAGAGTGCGCAACAGCCGATATGGATAGTTAAAGATGCCGAGCTGAAACACTACTGTGATCAATGGATGAAACTTTCATTGATTGCCTTAGACACAGAGTTTATGCGCATCGATACCTTCTACCCCATTCCCGGTTTGATTCAAGTCGCTGATCAAGATGCCTGTTATTTGATTGATCCGCTAGAGATAAGCGATATGGCACCCTTAGCTGAGGTGCTTGCTAATACTGACATCATTAAGGTTTTACATGCAGCCAGTGAAGATTTAGAGTTATTTAGACATCATTATGGCGTGGTCCCTGATCCTCTATTCGATACTCAAATTGCAGCTGCTTTTGCAGGTTGGGGATTTAGCATGGGGCTGCAGAAAATTGTCGAAAAAGCGCTCCAGATCAGTTTAGGGAAAGGCCATACACGCTCGGATTGGCTTCAGCGACCGCTTTCTGAAGAACAAACCTTATATGCGGCACTCGATGTAGCCTATCTTCCGGCCATAGCCAAGCAATTGACTGACGAGCTAAATGCCTTAGGTCGTTATGAATGGATGTTGGATGAATGCCAATCTCTGTGTCATTCATCCAGAGATGAAGACCCTGAAGGTTTGGATTATTATTTGCGTTTCACGCAGATGAACATTCGCTCAGCCTCTACCTTAGCTGGCTTGCGAGATTTAACCGCTTGGCGAGAACAAACCTGTCGTAAACGAAATCTCTGTCGTCCGCATGTGTTAAGAAATGAAGCCATTGTGACCATTATCGATACATGGCCAACCCATCTTAAACAGTTAAGTGATCTTCGTGTACTGAGGCCTCAGCACCTAAAAGATGATGGTAAAGTCATTTTGAATATTCTTAAGCAGGCGCAAGAGTCAGCTGAGGCAGATCCACCCAAACCTATCCAGCTTCCATTACACGTTTATAACAGTGCAGCCTTGAAGAGATTGAAGTCAATTGGTAAAGAAATAGCCAAAAAAGAAAATCTTCTGCCTGAGCTATTGATCCGTCGACGAGATATAGAAAAACTGATCAATTCGAAAGATGATCAAGGCGGCTACCACCTACCACCCAGTTTGCAGGGATGGAGGAAAGCGTTATTAGCTGACAAGTTACTGGATGCGCTGAAAAAGATAGATAACCAACCCGTTGAAACACAGGAAACCTGATGCTTATTTGTTCGATATATCGCAGTTCTCGAAAAGATGAAATGTATCTTTATGTAGATAAACGTGATGGCTTAAAACAGGTGCCTGAAGCGCTCATGGATCGTTTTGGTAAAGCCTTACATGTGATGGATATGCCTATTTTACCGGGACGAAAGCTGGCGCGTGTCGATGTTGAAAACGTCACGGCAGCTATTCGTGAAAAAGGTTTTTTCCTACAAATGCCACCCCCTAAAGAAGAGTATTTGTTAGATCTTTTTAAGGATCGTCCAGAGTCAGGAGTGCGTTAATGACTGAGCAACTTCCATTCTGGCAGCGAAAAAAATTACATGAGATGAACCATGAAGAGTGGGAGTCTCTCTGTGATGGTTGCGCCTTGTGCTGTTTGCATAAAATCGAAGATGAAGATACCGATGAGATTTTTTATACCTCTGTGGTCTGCCACTTACTGGATGATGAAACCTGTCGATGCACCCGTTACCAAGAACGCACCGTTTTAGTGCCTTCATGTGTTCACTTAAGGCCGCAGGATGTTTCAGAGTTCCATTGGTTGCCACCCAGTTGTGCTTATCGCTTAGTTCATGAAGGTCAGCCCTTGCCAGATAGACATCCATTGGTTAGTGGGCGCAAAGAGTCGATGATAGACTCAGGTATGTCAGTATTGAATGTTTATGAAATTAAAGATGATGAAATAGAGTGTGATGATGATCTAATCGATTTTGTGATGGAAGAAGGCATCATTTTTCGAGGTTGATTTAAGCCTATTGATCTTAAGAGTATAGTGAGCCGTATTATTTCAATATAGTCATGTATTGTATTAATAGAAGCGGAGTTGCGAGTGGTTTCCTTCATACCAGGCAAGCAAAGAGTGCGTCCCGCTTCTTTTAAAGTTTATTTTTATCTATTTGTTTTTCTTGTTATTTCCTCTGAGATTTCTCGTTTCTTTACATTGCCAGACTATGCCCTTTCAGTGATTTGGCCTCCAGCAGGTATTTTTGTTGCAGCTGTATTGGTGTTTGGTTCTAGAGTCCTACCCGTTTTAATTCTGGCTATGGTCTTTTGGAGTCAGTTGTTCCAAAGTTCTTCATGGACCCTCAGTTTACTCTTCTCTTTTGGATTAGCATTTGGCAGTTGGTTGGGTGCTAAAGCGATGCAGCCTGCATCATCAGACTTAACGCCTACTCAGCAACTCATAAGGCTTTACCTGGGTGGGGTGTTATTGGCATCTGGCATCAGTAGCTTGTTCGGAACGGTTGGTATCATGCTGGAGAACCCACTGAATGACTATGCTTTTCATGATATCTGGCTGGTGTATTGGGCCTTTGAAGCCTTCGGTGTCATGCTTTTTGCTCCTATCGCCATACTCATTTTGCTTGATAAGAGAGATCTTTTTAATCGTGTAATCGAAGACCTGTCCAGAAAAGAGTTGAAAATATGGCTATTTATTAGCCTGTTAATGGCTGGCATGAGTGTGTTGTGGAGTGTTCAGGGGCAGTCTCTTTATGCTACTGCTACGGCCTATACATTTTTTCCGTTACTCTGCTGGCTAGTTCTCACTGCTGCACGAGCAACGCTATTTTCTCTGTTACCTGTATTTGCGATGGCGTTTGTTATTTTTGCCTTAAAAGGATGGGCTGATGTCCAGTTAATAGTTGATATTGATGGATTAATTAAGGTTTTATTGCAACTATCCAGTGTGCTGTTATTGGCTCATTTAGTGGCAACCTTAAGTTTAGAAAGAAATCTGTTGTTAGATGGCTTTAGACGACAAGCCGTTCGCGATCATTTAACCGGATTGCAAAATGATCGTGGTTTAAACGCATTTTTAGAGAGGTGGATACATAAAAATCATCATGATCAGTATCGGTTAGTCCAGTTGGATATACTGGATTTTGACGATCTGCGCTTAATGATTGGTTTTGATGCTGCCTGTGACATTGAGCGTAATCTAAGTCAACAACTCATTTCGCTTCAGTGTCGTCAATTATCACGTTTAAGTGCGGGCAGTTATGTCTGGTTAATGTCTGACCAAACCGACACATCGGATATTCAACTGAATCAACTTTATGATCAATTGAATCGTCCATTGAAAGAGATAGAAGACAATAAACGTCCGATCCAAGTCGCTATCGCATCCATTCCTTTTGACAATAAGCTTGATTCGCCGGTGAAATGTCTAACTGCGCTTAATCAGGCGGTAGATGTGGCTAGAAAAATGCCTCGACGTATTTGGAAAGAATCGCAGGCTGTTACGCTGATTGAACAGCGTCAGGCATTAGTTGATCAATTTGATCTACTCAAGAAAGCTATTGATAATCAAAAACTTCAGTTATATGCGCAAATGATACGGCCTTTAGCAGTGTCAAAAGTATCTAATGGTTTGATGTATGAAATTCTGATACGCATTAAGAATGATCGAGGTGAAGTACAGGCGCCGGCCGAATGCTTAAATGTTGCTAAAGTGTTTGGTTACATGCCCGTTGTGGATTATTGGGTAATAGAAGAGACATTAAAATACTTGTCTGAGCGAACAGAGAGGTTGGAAAATACGGCTCGATGTTGCATAAATTTGTCGGGGCAAACACTGATGTCGACCGAACTTATTGAACATATTCAAAGCTGTTTTGAACGTTACCCAGTTGAGCAACAGAAGATTTGTTTTGAAATTACTGAGACAGAGGTGATTGAGGATGAAAGAGTAGCATCTAAAGTGATCAATGCTCTTCGAGCTATGGGCTGCAAAGTGGCATTAGATGATTTTGGAACCGGTTTTGCTTCCTATGAATATCTGTATCGATATCAGTTTGATTATTTGAAGATAGATGGCCGTTTTGTTCGCAATATGTTGACCCATCCGGTTGATCAAGTCACTGTGCAGTCTATTGCTCAAGTCGCTCAGGCGATGGGCTTGGAGACTGTGGCAGAGTTTGTTGAGTCGGATCAGATGTTGGACATGCTGACCGTTTTTGGTGTGACTTATGCTCAGGGTTATGGCATCGCTCATCCGCAACCATTAACAGAACTCATGCCTTAAGCTCTCAGAATGATAGAGGCTTTGGAATGAAAAGACGTTAGGCACAAAAAAGGCACCCGAAGGTGCCTTTTTCACAAAACACTAATCAGATTAGTTGTTTTGGTTAGCCATCTGTTGCTTGATCAAGTCACCGATAGTGGTAGGACCTGCCACTTCAACTTCTTGATTGCGAACAGCGCTGATAGCAGCTTTCTCTTCAGCTTGATCTTTTGCTTTGATCGACAAGTTGATGACGCGGTTACGACGGTCAACATTGATGATCTTAGCTTCTACCGCATCGCCTTCTTTTAGGATGCTGGTAGCATCTTCAACGCGATCAGCTGATAGCTCAGATACTTTCAGTTGAGCTTCTACGCCTTCAGCCAGTTCAATCACTGCGCCTTTAGCATCAACACTCTTCACAGTACCGTTAACGATAGTGCCTTTGTCGTTGCTTGCTGCGAACTCAGCAAATGGATCGCTTTCCAGTTGCTTGATGCCCAAAGAGATACGCTCTTTTTCAGCATCAATTGACAGGATAACGGCTTCAACTTCGTCACCTTTCTTGTACTGGCGTAGTGCTGTTTCAGCATCCGCTTCCCAAGAAATGTCAGACATGTGAACCAGTCCATCAAGATCATTATCAAGACCAACGAAGATACCGAAGTCAGTGATGGTTTTGATCGTACCAGTGACTTTATCGTTAGCAGCGAACTTCTCAGAGAAGGCAATCCATGGGTTAACGGTGCACTGTTTGATGCCCAAGGAGATACGACGACGCTCTTCATCAACATCAAGGATCATCACTTCTACCTCATCACCGATCTGAACGATCTTAGATGGGTGGATGTTCTTGTTAGTCCAAGACATTTCAGAAACGTGTACCAGACCTTCAACGCCGTCTTCGATAGAAGCAAAGCAGCCGTAATCAGTTAGGTTGGTCACGCGAGCTGCAACTTTAGAGCCAGCTGGGTAACGGTTTTTGATCGCTTCCCATGGATCTTCAGACAGTTGCTTCAGGCCAAGAGAGATACGGCCAGAATCTTTGTCGAACTTGATGATGCGAACAGAGATCTCATCACCTGGGTTCAGCATTTCACTTGGGTGAGAGATACGCTTCCACGCCATATCAGTGATATGAAGTAGACCGTCAACGCCACCTAGGTCGATGAACGCACCGTAGTTAGTCAGGTTCTTAACGAAACCTTTAACCACTTGGCCTTCATCAAGTGCCGCTAGAAGTTCATCGCGCTGAGCGCTGTTAGCTTCTTGCATAACCGCACGACGTGAAACAACGATGTTGTTACGCTTAGGATCTAGCTTGATCAGCTTGAACTCTAATTCCTTGCCTTCAAGGTGATCGACGTCACGAACTGGACGTACGTCAACCAATGAACCTGGCAAGAAACCTTGAATATTGTTAATGCTGACAGTAAAACCGCCTTTGACTTTACCAGAGATATAACCTTTAACGGTTTCTTCGGCGTCAAATTTGCTCTGAAGAACTTCCCAAGCCTCTGAACGCTTAGCTTTTTCACGTGACAGACGTGTTTCACCGAAACCATCTTCAACGGCTTCTAGAGCAACTTTAACGAAGTCACCTAGTTTGATTTCAAGCTCGTTGTTGTCGTTTAAAAACTGTGAGCGAGGAATAACCGCTTCAGATTTTAAACCGGCATTGACGGTTACCCAGTCGCTATCGATATCAACGACTTCACCTGTAACCAGTGTGCCTGGAGTCATATCCAGAGATTGTAAAGATTCTTCAAAAAGATCAGCAAAGCTTTCGCTCATGAAATTGTCCTATAGTTTGCCGCAATTGCAGCTTCCAGCCTGTATCGCCAGTTATACAGGGTCGGTTAGCATTAATCGTTTAGCTGATACGCTACTGGCGAAGTATCAGTTCCACGAAAAAAGAGGTCAAATTATACAGGGCTTGCATATAAGTTGATACCTTTTGCATAAAAAATGCTCAGTTTTAAGGAGTGATGTGAAAGGTGTTTGAGCTGTTTTATTGCAGTAGAAGGTTAATGTTAGGGTAATAGATGAGCCATGTGCTGCTGCAAGGCAGTTCGAAGTTCTCTTTGGCAAGGTGGCAGCACTATATCAAGATCTTCCTGTAAAATAGGAGATAAACGATGGTTGTCAGGACTGCCCAAAAAGTCGCGAATCTCACGCTCTTCGCTAAAGTTGTTAGCGGCTAAGTCGACCGCATCACCCACGCAGAACATGAATGCAGGTAAAAAATCGACAACAATTTCAGTTCTTTGCACAGCATCCAGCATTAATGAATTACTAAATACAAAACGTTCGTATTCCATTCGACCGGCAGCCGCCATAATTTCGAGTCGGAAATTGCTAAAGCGCTGTGCATCAGCTGACTGACGTAAATAAGTCATCAGCATACGTTCAACACGCTGTAATTCTTGATTGAAGTTTTCTGGCATGAAATGTTCAGCAATACGGCGATCTTCTTCAAAACTTTGTAATTGAACTTCTAATGCCTCTATTTGCTGTCTTAGTGTTCTGTTTTCGATAATTAAGTTTTCTCTATCGCGAACAAGGCTATGCACTACACGTTCTGCGGGGGTTAAGTTTTCTGTACCGAATGTGGAAGGAAGCTGGGTTTCACCAAGAACGCCCTCAGTTGATTCGAATTGAGAACCACGCAGATCAAAACCAAACTTTTCAAGGTTAACTTGGTTGGCAGCCGTTTGTTGCTGAAGGGCCCCGTAGCCGAAGAAGCCGGCTACGCCTACGAGGATAACAACGATGGGTGCAGCAATAATTTTTACTAGATTCTTCTTACCTTTGGTTGACTGCTCAGCCCCTTCATCAGAAGAGGCTGGCTTTTTTTCTTTGTCATCAGTTGCCATTCACGACTCTGTTAGATGTCTGAGCGGTATTTGATAGATGAACATCTATAAAATCGACCATGATTTCTGCTGTTTCAAATAGAATTGACTCAGCTTCTGGATTGATGGATCGTCCTTGGCTGTCTTTGGGAAGTAAGTCATCTAGATCGCTTAATTTAGCAATAGGTGGTTCACCCTTAGCCATTCTGCGTTCATTTTCCGTACTGATCTGCCAACGCTCTACTTCGTCACGTTGATCACGGACTTCTGAAATGTTTAAGGGTACTTCGGTTAATTGACGTTGTTCTCTGCTGCGTTCAACTTGCTGTTGCATGAACACAAAGTCAGGGTTCTCAGCGACGCGATTTTCATGCCGAAGAATTAAATCATCTAACACGGGTGTTAAGCTTGGGAAGCGACCGTGACGCACTGGATGAACAGTATCCCAAGGCAGGGCGCCTTCTAAAGCGCTTTCGCCAACGACTTTCTCGTCAAACAGTGTTGGGAAAATGATATGAGGCTCGACCCCTTTGTTTTGCGTACTTTCACCAGAAATACGGTAAAACTTGGCATGTGTCAGTTTCATTTGGCCGTGTTCTAGGGGCAGCAATGTTTGCACTGTTCCTTTACCAAAAGTGCGACTGCCTACCACTAATCCACGATTATAATCCTGTATAGCCCCCGCAAAAATCTCTGAAGCTGATGCACTGAGGCGATTAACAATGACCGCCATAGGACCACTCCAGGCTACTTTCGGGTCAAAGTCACCCAGAATATCAACCCGTCCGGTTGCATCACGAATTTGAACGGTTGGACCACGGCTGATAAATAAACCGGTCAATTCATTTGCTTCACGCAATGAACCACCACCGTTATTGCGAAGATCGACAACAAGCGCGTCAATATTTTCGGTTTTCAACTCTTCAATTAAACGCTCTACATCGCGTGTGGTACTTTTATATTCTGGATCTCCGGCTTGCATAGCAGCAAAGTCGATGTAGAAAGCGGGTATCTCAATAACACCGATGCGATAGGGCTGACCTTGACGTTCAACATCGATAATGCGGCGCTGCGCTGCTTGTTCCTCAAGTCGAACGCGATCACGGGTAATCGTGATGACACGACGAGCTGAGCGATCAATTGAGTCGGCTGGGATGATTTGTAAGCGAACCGTGCTTTCACGCGGGCCACGTATCAAATTAACCACTTCGTCGAGTCTCCACCCAATCACGTCTTGGATGGGGCCTTCTTCATCTTGACCAACACCGACAATAATATCAGAAGGGCGGAGCTGACCAGCTAGATCGGCGGGTCCACCCGGAACCAATCTAACCACTTTAGTATGCTCATCTTCACCCTGAAGTACTGCACCAATTCCCTCTAAAGACAAGCTCATATTGATCTGGAAATTTTCTTGATTGCGAGGCGATAAATATTGACTGTGTGGATCAAACACATGAGCAATTGCGTTGGCATAACGTTCAAATACATCTTCGTTATTGGTTTGCTCCAGACGATTGATTTGACTTTCGTAACGCTGAATCAGTGTTTCGCGTGCTTCTGCAAGGGTTTGATCGGCTAATTTTAAGCTGATTAAGGCATTTTTTAGGCGTTTGTACCAATGCTCATCCATTTCTTCAGAAGTACGGATCCAATCTGCTTCAGACCTGTCTGTTTCAATGGTTAGTTCGGAATTAAAATCAAATACATGCTTATCATCGTTTAAAAGATTGAGCATGAAATTAAGACGTTCAAGCTGTCGCTGATGAAAGCGATTATAGATAGCAAAGCCTGTTTGGCTATTGCCCATCAGTATTTCCAGACCTATAACTTCTCTGGCATGTTCAAACTCTCTCACATCAGAAGAGAAAAGGTAGATCCTGGATGGGTCTAAATCTTTGAGATAGCGGTCAAAAATGTCAGACGACATCTGTTCATTGAGTTGTTTGCCGCTATAGTGATTATGCTGGAGTGATGCTATGACATCTAACAAGGCTTCTTCATGCTGTCTTTCTGCTGTGAAACGAGCGTGAATAGGCATTGAAAGCATCAGCAATGCGATCAAAATGACGCTTAGCAGTGTTGTGAACTTAAATCTGATCATTGTCTGGATAGTTCCTGATTATTCCATCTCTGAAGTAAGACATCATTCAGTGTACGCTGGTTCCATTATGTTTGGTTCTAATCATACAGGATATTCCAGTGTAGTCATCGGCAGGAGTAATGTAAAATAAAGGAAATGTTGACATATTTTTAGGAGCTGCTTGTGAGTAGCAAGTTAAACAAACAGGTTTTTAACCAACAACTATTAAGTTTTTTGGATGCATCACCAACCCCCTTTCATGCGGTCAAGAGTATGAGATGCTTGTTAGATGATGCAGGTTTTATTTTTTTAGACGAGTCGTCACATTGGAATCTTGAGGCTGGAAAGGGCTATTACTCTACGCGAAATGGTTCATCAATTATAGCGTGGAGGCAGCCTACTGATAGTCATGGTTTTGAATCAGGTATTCGCTTTACTGGCGCACATACTGATTCCCCTTGCTTAAAAGTTAAACCTCAGCCTGAATTACTCAAACAGGGCTATTTCCAACTCGGTGTTGAGGTTTATGGTGGCGTTCTGCTCAATCCTTGGTTTGACCGTGATCTATCCTTAGCGGGGCGTATTACGGTTAAACAAACCTCAGGTGATATTAAAAGTCATTTAATTGATTTTCAAAAGCCCATAGCCATTATACCAAGCTTAGCTATTCATCTTGATCGTGAAGCGAATGTCACACGAAGTATTAATGCGCAAACCTATTTGCCGCCTATCGTAGGTCAAGCAACTGAAAAGCCAGACTTTCGTGAATTACTGAAACAGCAGCTTTTATCGACCACGGATACTTCAATTGAACAGGTTTTGGACTACGAACTGGCATTTTATGACTGTCAAAAAGCTAGCTTAGTGGGCTTAGACGAAAACTTTATCGTGTCTGCTCGTTTGGATAATCTCTTAAGCTGTTTTATTGGATTGCAGGCACTTTTGGTATCAACGTCGGGGGCAGGGCAAGTATTGATCTGTAATGATCATGAAGAAGTTGGCAGTGCGAGCGCCTGTGGTGCTCAAGGCCCTATGTTGTCTCAATGGTTGGACCGAGTGTTACCTAGAGAGTCAAATCGTTATGCCATCTTAGCGAACTCACTATTTATTTCAGCTGATAATGCGCATGGAATACATCCGAATTTTGCAGAGCGTCATGATGATAATCACGGGCCACTCTTAAATCAGGGACCCGTGATCAAAGTTAACGCCAATCAACGTTACGCCAGTAATAGCGAAACCAGCGCTCAATTCCGCGATTTAGCCAATAGGGCAGGTGTTAAGGTACAAAGTTTTGTGGTGCGTAGTGATCAAGGATGCGGTAGCACGATTGGCCCCATTGTTGCGACGGAAACCGGTATCCCAACCGTTGATGTCGGGGTTCCTCAGTTTGCGATGCATTCCATTAGAGAAACCGCCGGGGCCGAGGATGCGTTTGGCTTAGCGAAAGTATTGGAACAGCATTACCAGTCGTAATGCTGCTCTTTATCCTTAATCTTTTTTGTCTTTAGAAGAGACTCTAATGCGAGGTTTATAGTCGAGATTCTGACGATAAACCTCCAGTTCTTCTTCGGTTTCCAATCCGCTCATTAATCGATGCGAGTCTGGATCATAACAGTTGATCAACTCATCCTTCACTGTTTTACTCCATACCGGTACTCCGACGAAGTAACCTGCTCGTCCAATAGCATGCGCTGCGATGGGTGCAGTAATCAGGATGAAAATAATAACTGCCAAGCTTTTCGCCATCACCACAGAATCAAAAAAGTGAAAACTAGCCGCAATCATCATCAAGGTAATGCCTAAGGCACCTGCTTTGGTGCTGGCATGCATGCGAGTCAGCAAGTCTGGTAATCGAAGTACACCAATGGCAGCGAGTAAAATAAAAATAGAGCTACTAAGCATTAATAACTTAATTATCCAATCAATCATCTCGTGGACCTCCGCGCTCTAAGAATCGAGCAAAGCCTATCGCGGCTAAAAATGCAGTTAACGCAGCAACGATGGCAACATCGATGAAGCTAGACGTATCAGTGTAAATGGCATAAGCACCGATCATAGCAACGATGACCGACGCCAATAGCTCTAGGGCAACGACTCGATCGGGTAGCGTTGGACCGATGATCAGTCGAATGAAGATAATCACCATTGCTAAGCTCATCGTGGCAAAGCTTAAATAAATGACAAATTGCACAGTTCCTCCCGTTAAATCGGTTAGCGAAGGATTTCTAAAACCCGACGCTCCATCTCTTTGAGGTCATCACGAACAGACTGCTCATCATCAAGGAACATCGCATGGATAAATAACACCCGTCTGTCGTCGGAAACATCCAAACTCAGGGTTCCGGGTGTCAGCGAAATAATGTTGGCAACCATGGTGATTTCCATCTCTGTGCGAGCTTCCAGAGGAAAGGCGATCACACCGGGTTTCATATGCCAAACAGGAGTTACGATATCAAAGGCAACACGCATGTTTGCCATGATCAACTCTCTAAAGAAAAAGAAGATAAAGCGAATCAGTCGTGGTAAGCGACTGGTGTACCCCCTTAGCATGGGTATTTGGCGTTGCATCAGTCCTAGGACGATGTAGCCAACAACCATGCCCGCGAATAGATTAATGCCGCTAAGATCTCCGGTTAATACCACCCAAATAAGTGCGAGTAGCAGGTTCCACATAAATCCCATCATGGTTTCACCCCCAGAACCGCTTCGATATAACCCGCTGGGTTCATCAATTGTTGGGCGGAAAATTCAGCCATCATATAAATGGGCTGGCCATTTAAGCCGATAAATAAGGTGCAAGCCGCTAAAATGATCACAGGTAGATATAACGCTGCCAATGAGGGCGTCATGGCTTGATTAAGACCACTGCCATCTGTTTCATCGGGTAGCTTTTTCCAGAAAGCCTCAGCCCAGATTTTGATCATGGAGTACAGCGTGAGTAGTCCCACTAATAACGCCACGCCAGTGACCACCCAAGCTTCAGCTTCAATCCCTGCGCGAATCACGATAAATTTTGCAAAAAATCCGGAAAGCGGAGGAAGTCCAGCCAGTGATAATGCTGGTATCAGGAACATGACACTTAAGAAAGGACGACTTTTGTACAAACCGCCGAGCTTTTTCAAGTCGTAAGTTCCTAGTAATCGGTGTGCAATACCACTGATCAGGAATAGATTCGTCTTCACGATGATATGGTGCATGATATAAAACACCCCACCAATAATGGCTAAAGGTGTAAACAGCGCCAATCCAAGCAGCATGTAGCCGATCTGACTGACAATATGGAATGATAATATTCGACGGAACTCAAACTGTGCCGCTGCACCTAGAACCCCTGTGATCATGGTGAATGCAGCCACCCATAACAGCAGTTGATGAGTAAACTCTGGACTCTGGTTGAATATAAGCGTAAATACACGGAAAAGTGCATAGACGCCGACTTTGGTCAACAAGCCTGCGAATAGGGCAGAAACAGCGACAGGGCCGGTATGATAAGAAGCGGGTAGCCAGAAAAACAGCGGAAAAGCTGCTGCTTTGATGCCAAAAGCCACCATAAACATGACCGCAATCACATCCACAAGGCCAGTATGCTCAGTCTGAGAAAGCTTCAGTGCAATATCGGCCATATTGAGTGTACCGACTAAGCCATAGAGTAAGCCGATGGCACTGAGGAAGATTGCTGAGGAGAGAAGGTTTAGAGTGACATACTTAACAGCCCCTTCCATTTGAGCGCGTTCGCCACCCAAGATCAGCAGGGCAAAAGAGGCGACTAGCATCACTTCAAACCAGACATACAGGTTGAAAATATCGCCAGTTAAGAAGGAGCCTGCAACACCCGCCAGCAAAAGGTGCATTAAAGGGTAGTAACCAAAGCGCTCATGGCTCGCGGATGCAGACGATAAAGAGAACACCGCAATCGCCACAGCCATCATGCCCGTCAGTACAACCATGATCGCGCTGAGCATGTCTGCGACTAGGGTAATACCATAGGGCGCAACCCAGCCGCCCATGTACATAACGACGTGGCCTTGTTCCTTGACGCTGACCAATAGCCAGATGCTGGCTATCAGCAAAGCGATACTTCCAATAATGGAAAGTATTTTTTGCAACATATTAGAACGCCACACTAACAGTGTTAGCGTACCTGTCATCAGTGGGACAATTATCGGCAGTGCAACTTCTGGGCTCACGTGTCGGTATCCTTCATCTGATCCAGGTTGTCGGTATGAATAATGTTGTATGCACGGTGTATCAGTACCACTGCAAATGCGAGTACACCGAATGCAATCACTATCGCGGTTAGAATTAATGCTTGCGGTAAGGGGTCTGCAATGATGCCTTCAGGCTGCATGGCTCCCACTGGAATCAGAGGAGGAGCGCCGCGCGTCATGCCAGCGGAAGTAAATATTAATAAGTTAGCCGCATTTGAGAGTAGCATTAAGCCAATCACCAGCTTAACAATACTGCGCCTTAGCATCATGTAGATAGCGGCGGCATACAAACAGCCCACCGCAATTGCCATTATAGGTTCCATTGTTTTCCCCTTCTTAGCGCTCTTCAGTTTCAGTCAATGCCACTAGCATCAGCATCACCGAACCAAAGACCGTAAAGTACACACCAATATCAAAAATAAGAGGTGTCGATAACTTAATTTCGTTGCCACCTGGAAGCATCACTGGCCACCATTGTGAGGTTAAAAAGGCTTCACCTTGAAACCAAGCAGGGAAGATTGAAATCATTCCCAAAAACAAGCCAATGCCGATAAGATTGCGGGGATCGATTCGCATTAAGTCACGCGTCATTACCGCACCAAAGGTAAAGAGATACAGCGCAAAGGCTCCTGAGGCAACAAGACCTGCAATGAAGCCACCACCGGGTTCATTGTGACCTCGAAGCAACAAAAACACCGAGAAAAGTAACTGTAGCGGAACTAAAAAACGAGCCGCTACATGAAGAATCAACGTACCTGGCTTCATCATGTTACTGAGCTCCTTTGTTTGATTCTGAGTTGTTGCTCTGCTCATCGGAAGATGTTGTGTTTAAAGAATCATCTTCAGTCGCATTAGAAGAATTGGATGCTGTCAGTGAAGACGTTTCAGTGGCAATTTTTGCTTCCGCTTCAGCCTTGATTCTTAATTTTTCTGCACGAATCTGTTCTTCTTTAATCTGCTTACGCTCATCCAATGACAACACTAGATGCTTTTCGGGAACCTGCTTGGGTGGAAGGATTAGAGTTCCGGCATAATGGTTTGCCCCGGGTTGTGTATCCGGGCGGAATTTAATCATGGCGTAAACACCTAACGCTGCCAGTGCGAGTACGAAGATCTCACCCAGGGTATCCAGTGCGCGGTAGTCTACTAATATGACGTTAACGATATTACGTCCATAAGCTAAAGGCTGACTGTTTTCGATCATGTAGTCTGAAATGGATGGGAACAACTGCACATCTATAGTGATCATGATCAATAATGTCATCAGCACACCCGTCAGCACAGCGACAAACGCATCTCTGCCGCGCTCCGCAGGGGTTGATGTGCTGGAGAAACCCGGAAGGCGGAAGAGTACTAATACCAGCAGGATGACGGTCAGTGTTTCCACTAAGATTTGAGTGATGCCTAAATCTGTTGCACTGAATAAAATAAAGATTAAGGCAACTGAGAAGCCTACTGATCCCATGGTTGCTACGGCGCCAAGTCGTGAACCCGTGATACTGACGGCGGCTGCGGCTGATACCAGAATCAGTACAACGACTATTTCATGTAAATACACGCTGACATCCCAGTTCCAGTGAACTTGGTAACGCCATAGTAGTGTGTAGCCTGTTACACCCACAAAGGTCAGTATGATGGTGCGAAGGTAATTACGCATCGAACCATTTTGTAGCACACGTGTTTGCCACTCTGAGACAATCACAATGCCCTGCATAAAGCGGAAATAACCTGCTTCTGGACCTCGTTCAATGATGGGGTTAAGGATGCGCAAGGTATCCCTTAGGGTATCCCAATAACGGTATAGACCATAACCTACGGCAAGGCTGATTATTGATAGAAGCAGTGGCAGGTTAATGCCGTGCCAGAGTGCTAAATATCCTTCTATCGGTTGACCTGCAACAGCCATAGAAGCAGGTAAGGTAATTAACTGACCTGTCACAGCAGGGAACAAGCCCGCAAGCAATGATAAGGTTGTTAAAACAACCGGTCCAGCTAGCATCAATTTAGGTGCTTCATGAATGGTACGAGCTTGTGGCACAAAGCGTCCGTAGAAAGGTTTGAGCGCGATCACTGCGGCAACGACAACCACAAAGATGGCTGATGTAATCACCATTAATATGATTAATAAACCTACGGGGCCTTTGAGAAGGGATTCTAGCAACAATTCTTTTGCGACAAAGCCAAACATCGGTGGCAAACCTGCAAGGGAAAAAGCAGCTATTAAGGTGCAGATCGCCGTAATTGGCATCAATTTTCTTAGCCCGCCGAGTTGTGTGACATCACGAGTTCCAGTTTCGTGGTCAACAATCCCCGCCAGCATAAACAGCGCACCTTTATAAAGAGAATGCGCTAGTAAATAGGCTGCAAACGCCATCATGGCGAGTTCTGTACTTAAACCTAGCAACAGAGTCAATGTACCTAGAGCCATCACTGTCGAGTAGGCAAGCAATTTTTTCAAATCGGTGCTGCGAACGGCCATAAATGCACCCGTTAGCATGGTTAGGGCACCGAAAGAGGTCAGTGTATTGATCCAGAACTCTGTACCACCCAGTTCAGGGTAGAGACGAGCCATCAAATAGATCCCCGCTTTAACCATGGTTGCAGAGTGAAGATAAGCACTGACAGGCGTCGGTGCGGCCATGGCATTGGGAAGCCAGAAATGGAAAGGGAATTGAGCGGATTTGGTGAATGCACCTAAAAGGATACAGATCATCATGCCCACATAAAGAGGATGCTCGCTTAACACTTCTGAGCTATTGAAGATTTCTTGCAGCGAGTAACTCCCCCCTGCGCCAGCAAGCATGATAAGCCCTGCGAGCAGTGCAAGACCTCCGCCGACAGTAACTATCAAACCTTGCAAGGCTGCTTTACGAGCATCAGCACTTTCGTGTTTAAACCCGATCAGTAAATATGAGGTGATGCTGGTCAGTTCCCAGAATACAAATAGGGTGATGAGATTGTCAGCAAGGATTAATCCGAGCATAGACCCCATAAATGCCAGTAGGGTAACTAAAAATCTGGCTAAGTCTTTATGACCTTTTAAGTAACTACCTGCATAAAGCAGAATAAATGTACCAATGCCGCAGATTAATAACGCGAACATCAGTGATAGACCATCTAGCACCATGGTCAGTGAGATATCTAAGCCGGGTATCCATGCGTACTCATGAACCAATATGCCACCACTGGTGATTAAGGGGATGTGAGACGCAAACCATAGGGTCAATGCAGCAGGCAGAAGTGCCAAAATGTTAGCAGTTCGGGCCTGTTGTTTGCTGTACAGCCAGGGTGTCAGCGCGGCCAGAAGGTAAATAACCAAGACGCTTAGTTGCATGGTTTATCCTGTTCAATTTCCGGTCGTTTAACGTGCCCGTGCTAGTAGCAGGCCACTCTTATTGTATGAATACTCACTGACATTCTACATAAGTAGAAAGTTCCGTAAAGACTTATCGAAATGACACGTTTATTTATTAAGTAATTGTATTTGTCGTGAATAAGCACGTGTAGGGCGCAGTTGTGGCGCAGAAAAATGGTTGAGTTGTTAGTGTAAAAATCATCAGTGCTCTGCTGATATTGCTGAGAAAAATAACATGAGTGGATATTAGGAGCGCATTGTATTGCCGGTCTCTATGACGCTTTGCTGAGGTATCAGTAGAAAGATTTCAGAGAGCGATATTCAATCAACATAATTGAACGGAGTATCTGTCATTATGGGTGTACATGACGCTAAAGATCCAATGGTGCCTGATGGTGAGGTCAATGCTATCGATACAGACTACCAAATTGGACAAGACAACATTGAATTAAAAATTGGGCCATTTGGCTTAGATATCCATAACCGTGTTTTCCTGATTTCTGCTATTTCAGTGGTTGCGTTTGTTATCTTGACTGTGGTGTTTCAGTCTCAAGTAGAGCCATTGTTTACTCAGATTAGAAACTGGTTAACGGGCAACCTAGGTTGGTTTTTTATCAGTGCAGCTAATATTTTCGTATTACTTTGCCTATTTTTGATTGTTTCACCCTTGGGTAAAGTTCGTTTAGGAGGGACTGAAGCCAAACCAGACTTTTCCTATCTAAGTTGGTTTTCCATGTTGTTTGCGGCAGGAATGGGTATCGGGCTGATGTTTTTTGCCGTATCTGAACCTTTGTCTCATTTCTCATCATCATTGGGTGGCGTTGCTGGTGAAGTAGGAGCACGAACCGATTGGGCTCCCTTAGGAGCCGCAGCAGGTGATCCGTTGGCCGCAGAGCGCCTGGCGATGGCTGCGACAATATTTCACTGGGGATTACACCCTTGGGCAATCTATGCGGTTATTGCGTTAAGTTTGGCATTATTCTCCTTTAACAAAGGATTGCCACTGACGATGCGTTCGGTATTTTATCCGTTATTAGGTGAGCGGGTATGGGGTTGGCCAGGTCACTTTATTGATATCTTGGCTGTGTTTGCAACCCTTTTTGGCTTGGCAACTTCTCTAGGCTACGGTGCTTCACAAGCAGCGGCGGGTTTAGAGTATTTATTTGATATTCCAGGTGGGGTAACCACACAAGTGGTGCTGATCTTTGCAATTACCATTATTGCATTGATATCAGTTATTGCAGGGTTAGAAGCGGGTGTTAAACGTCTTTCACAAGTCAATATGGTCATGGCAGTCATGCTCATGCTGTTCGTTATTCTTGTGGGCCCAACACTCGCTATATTTACGGGTTTCTTTTCAAACTTAGCTGCGTATTTTCAAAATTTACCGGCTTTATCTAACCCAATAGCACGAGAAGATAGTAATTTCGCCTCAGGATGGACTGCTTTCTATTGGGCCTGGTGGATCTCCTGGTCACCCTTTGTCGGTATGTTTATAGCGCGTGTTTCTCGTGGACGCACTGTACGAGAGTTTATGATCTCTGTATTACTGATACCTTCTGCTGCCTGTGTGCTGTGGATGACCGTGTTTGGTAGTACAGCGATCAGCCAGTTTGTTTCGGGGTACAGTGCAGCTGCCGATGCTGCTTTACCTTTGCAGCTGTTTTTATCTCTTGAAGCCTTACCCTTGGTCCAGATTACCTCCTTTATCGCCATTATCTTGGTTGTAGTATTTTTTATCACTTCTTCAGATTCTGGTTCGTTGGTCATCGATACGATTGCAGCGGGTGGGAAAGTCAATGCACCGACACCCCAACGTGTTTTTTGGTGTACTTTTGAGGGTGTCATCGCCATTGTATTGTTACTAGGTGGAGGTCTTGCAGCGCTTCAAGCAATGGCGGTTTCGACAGGTTTTCCATTCACCATTGTTCTTTTAGTGGCTTGCGTTGCGGTATTGAAAGGGCTTGCTTCAGAGCCGCGAAGTTAGCTTTTTGTTGGTCTTCCCAGTTTTAGCTGAATTGTACAAGGCTAAAACTGGGTGTTACCATAAAAGACTGAATAGTATTTCCTTATGAATAATGCATTAATCATAAGTTATTCTGATGTAGTGCGCTTTCTTGTGAGACATTGCCGATGGAAATATTAAACAAAAACTAGCAAGCGAGGTTTCTTTCACTATGAGTGAGCATGACTCGAAAGACCCAATGGTGCCTGACGGTGAGGTCAATCCCATAGATACGGATTACCAAATTGGACAGGATAATATTGAATTACAAATAGGCCCTTTTGGCCTTGATATACACAACAGAGTCTTTTTAATATCCGGTCTTACGGTAGTTGCTTTTGTTATTCTTACCTTAGCCTTTCAGGCCCATCTTGAACCACTGTTTAATAATCTACGAAACTGGTTAACCGGTAACTTAGACTGGTTTTTTATCAGTGCGGGTAATATTTTTGTACTCATCTGTTTATTTTTGATTGTCTCTCCATTGGGCAAAGTCCGCCTAGGTGGTACTGAAGCGACACCTGACTTTTCCTACCTTGGCTGGTTTTCAATGCTGTTTGCCGCAGGTATGGGTATCGGATTGATGTTCTTTGGTGTATCTGAACCGCTGTCTCATTTCGCATCCTCAATGGGCGGTGTTGCTGGTGAAGCGGGCGCTAGAACAGACTGGGCGCCGTTAGGTGGTGCGGCAGGTGATCCACAAGCGGCTGAACGTTTGGCCATGGCTGCGACCATTTATCACTGGGCACTTCATCCTTGGGCTATCTATGCTGTTTTGGCGTTGGCGTTAGCCTTGTTTTCCTTCAATAAAGGTTTGCCATTAACGGTTCGCTCAGTCTTCTACCCACTATTGGGTGAGCGAGTATGGGGCTGGCCTGGTCATATTATTGATATCTTAGCGGTGTTTGCGACACTGTTTGGCTTGGCGACGTCATTAGGTTTTGGTGCTTCTCAAGCAGCGGCAGGCTTAAATTATCTATTTGGATTGCCTGAAGGCACGACCATGCAGGTGCTATTGATCTTCGGTATTACCTTGATCGCATTAGTGTCGGTGGTTGCAGGTTTAGAGGCCGGTGTTAAGCGATTGTCTCAGATTAATATGACGCTGGCTGTTTTGCTCATGCTGTTTGTGATCCTGGTTGGTCCTACGTTAGCGATATTGACGGGCTTCTTTGCCAATCTAGCTGCTTATTTTCAACACTTACCTGCACTTGCTAATCCGATAGGCCGCGAAGACAGTAACTTTGCTTCTGGCTGGACTGCTTTCTACTGGGCGTGGTGGATCTCTTGGTCGCCATTTGTCGGTATGTTTATTGCGCGTGTGTCACGAGGACGCACCGTGCGTGAGTTTATGATCTCTGTGCTATTGATACCCTCGGCGGCCTGTGTGCTTTGGATGACTGTATTTGGTGGCACAGCGATCAGTCAATATGTGGGTGGCTACTCTGGCGCCGCGGATGCTGCACTTCCGCTGCAATTGTTTAGCATGCTGGATGTATTGCCACTGGCACAGATTACGTCCTTCATCGCAATCATCTTAGTGGTAATCTTCTTTGTCACCTCTTCTGACTCAGGTTCATTGGTTATCGATACCATTGCTGCGGGTGGTAAGGTCAATGCGCCCACACCACAACGCGTATTCTGGTGTACCTTTGAAGGCTTAATAGCGGTGGCTTTGTTACTAGGCGGTGGTCTTGTTGCCTTGCAAGCCATGGCTGTGAGTACAGGCTTTCCATTTACGATTGTACTCTTGGTTGCTTGCGTAGCCTTGTTCAAAGGACTGGCGTCTGAACCACGAGGTTGATATTTAACCCGCAAAGCTCGCCAGAGACGTTTCGGCTGTGGCGAGCTTTCATTAATCATATCGTTGAGGCTTTATGCAGATTGAGCCAATAGAAGTGCTGGATTTTCTCAGACGTTTTCCTCCTTTTAATGGCCTACCAGAGGAGACCTTAGGTTGGGTTGTTACCGAGATTGAAGTGGGCTATTTCAAAGCAGACACTCAGATTTTGGAACTTGGCCAACAAGTAGATGCTCTGCATGTAATAAGATCGGGTGCCGTCGATATTTACCGTCGCAATGGCGAGCTTTATAACAAGCTTTCTGAAGGTGGTTTTTTTGGCGAGTTTGGCTTACTCCGCGATGGAAAAATTCGATTTCCTGCAAAAGCGATTGAAGATACCTTAATCTATTTTCTTCCGGTGGCTGTGTTTAATAAACTCTTCGATGAGTTCGAGCAGTTTGCCGATGCTGTTGAAATTGAAGACAGAACACGATTACGCCAAGCTGTGGCGCGTCGAGAAGATGCCAATGAGCTAATGACTTCCAAAGTCACCTCCTTGATCACACGTGAACCTGTCTCAATAATCAGTAGCGCCAGTGTTCATGAAGCTGCGCTTCTGATGACAGAGTCATCCATCTCTTCTTTATTGATCATGAATCCTCCTGATCATCCAAAAGCCAATAGTGTTGCAGGTATTATTACCGATCGTGATCTACGTACTCGCGTGGTTGCTGAAGGTTTACCCTATAGCACGCCTGTGGGCGAAATCATGACGGAAGAGTTGATTACCATTGACGCCAGCCAATTTGTTTTTGAAGCCATGCTCGCCATGCTTCGCCATAATTTGCACCATTTGCCAGTATTGCAAAAAGATCGTCCAGTAGGTGTTATTGCGATCTCTGACATCATTCGCTACGAGTCACAAAACAGTTTGTTTGTTGTTAGTAATATCTTCCGTCAGCACTCAGTCGACGATCTAAAAGCCCTCGTCTCTGATGTGCGTGCCAGCTTTATTCGTATGGTCAATGAAGATGCGAATTCGCGCATGATTGGTAGCTCTATGGCGGTCATAGGTCGCAGTTTTAAGCAGCGTTTATTAGAGCTAGGTGAAGAGGCGTTGGGTCCTCCGCCGATACCCTATTGTTTCTTGGCATTAGGTTCGATGGCGAGAGATGAAATGTTGATCGTTACCGATCAAGACAACGCCATGATTTTGGATGATTCATTTGACCCTAAGCTTCACGATGACTATTTCGCTGCCTTGGCTAAATTTGTTAGCGATGGTTTAGATGCCTGCGGTTATACCTACTGTACAGGCAATATTATGGCGACCAATACACAGTGGCGTCAGCCTAAGCGTGTTTGGCAGCAGTATTTTACCGAATGGATTGATAACCCATCATTGGAAGGCCTGCTGCATAGCTCCATTTTCTTTGATCTAGAAGGTGTGTGGGGCAAAACCGAGTGGGCGGATCACTTGAATGACCATATTGTCCGTAAAGCAAGACAGGGAAAACGTTTTCTTGCTGCGATGTCGAGAAATGCACTAAACAGAACGCCGCCGCTGGGCTTCTTCAAAGATTTTGTCATGGAACAGGATGGCCGCCAAAACAATACTATCAATATGAAACGTCGAGGTACCGCCCCTTTAGCTGATTTAGCTAGGGTTCATGCCTTGGCGATTGGTTCCAAAGCACGTAATTCTTTCTTGCGTTTAGATGAGATTATCGAAGCGGATATATTGCCTAGGGGGCGAGGGCAGGACTTACGTGATGCGTTAGAGTTGATCTCTATGGTTAGAATTCGTCACCAAGCCTTAGCGTTAGAAAGAGGGGAAACACCCGATAACAGCATAGCACCGGAAAACTTATCCGAGTTTGAACGCAAGAATCTCAAAGATGCTTTCCAGATACTCAGTAATGCACAAAAATTCATGAAATTCCGTTATCAAGGTGCGCGATAAATACTATGTACTTAAGCACTGAAAAAATTAAGACGGATATCCAACAGATTGATTGGCTTCAGCTTTATCAGCAGCGCCTAGCATCTGTAAAAGATGATCGTTTAACGTCTTTTTATAAAGCCGGTACGTTTGCTCCAGATACCCCCATCAAGGCTATTCCATTTGTTGCCGTAGATTTTGAAACTACCGGTTTTGATCCTAAGCGTGATGGTATCGTCAGCATCGGTTTAGTGCCTTTCGATCTTCAGCGAATTCACTGCAAAGGCGCTAAACACTGGATCGTTCGCCCAAGAACAACCTTAGATAAAGACTCTGTGGTGGTGCACGGTATTACCCACTCAGACATTAAAAGTGCGCCTGATATGATGCGGATCGTTGAATATTTACTCAAGGCACTCGAAGGTCGAATTGTTGTGGTTCATCACCGTGGAATCGAACGGCCTTTTTTAAATGCTGCACTAGAGAAACGTATTAACGAAGGTATTGTTTTCCCCGTTGTTGATACCATGGAGTTGGAAGCGAGACTTCATCGCGCCAAGCCCTTAACACTTTGGCAGCGCTTTCGGGGTCACACGTTACCTTCGATCAGATTGGTAGACAGTCGCGAACGTTACCATCTACCCTATTATCGACAACATCACGCACTCACAGACGCCTTGGCAACCGCTGAGCTTTTTTTAGCGCAAGTAAGTCACCGATTTTCTGAAGACACGCCTATTCGTGAGCTATGGAAATAATCAACCACTTCATGGATCTTGTTTGACTACAGATCTGAAACTGCGTCCTTGGGAGATTCCAATTCCGCTTAGAATCAGGGCGAGTGCTAGCCAGTGACTCCAAGACAAGACTTCATTCATAAAAGTGACCCCCAGTATCATGGCCCAAATAGGAATCAAGTAGTTAATTAACGAGACGAAACTAGGGCCAGCGGAGTGAATTAAAGTCATATAAATCACCGTACCGATACCCGTACAGATAAAGCCTAATAGGGTAATGGCGATCCAGGTTTTCTGTGAAAAGTCAGTTAAGTTAGTAAAACCAGGTAAGCCTTGAAGCTCTAACTGATGACTAAAACCGGATGTGAACGCAGCCAGTGGCCATAGCATCACCGCGGAGATCATCAGTACTGAGGCTGCTGTGCTCCATGAGTCACTTTTGGGTTTACGTCGTGTAATGATGCCATTCATGCCATAGCATATCGCTGCTAACAGTACGGCAAGCTGAGCCCAGAAGGCTTCACCACTGAGCTGAAATGCGCTCAAGGCGCTTGGGCCAATCAACACAAAAATACCTAAAAATCCGATAAAAAAACCTATCAGCTTTGGTCGATTGAGTGGTTCATCCGGTATAAAAAAGTGCGCCAAGATGATCGTTACCAATGGCATAACAGCCATCAAAATACCTGCTAGAGCACTATCAATTCTTTGTTGTCCCCAACTGATGAGCATAAAGGGAAGGGCGTTACCTATCAGTGCCATGGCTAAAATAAACAACCATAAACGAGTACCTTTAGGCAATGAGCGACGAAGCACTAGCGCCAAAGGAAAGAGCAAACAGCAGGCAAATAGGTTGCGCAAGAACACCACCGAGGCTGGACTGAGTTCACGCAGGACAATGCTGGTAAGTGCAAAGGAACTCCCCCAGATCATGGCTAAAGAAAAAAGTAAAAGCCACTGAGTCAGTGGGCGCTGTGTCATGGGGGCGGCTCCGATAGTTAATACTTGAATAGAACTCAGGCTGGTTTTATTAGGATTGATTTGTATTTTTTCCAGCCTGATAACAATATCACGATTACGGAAAACAGAACCACTAAGATCTCTTGTCAATTCACCTAGTTAACGGCTAAGCTGAACTGAATAATCTCAGGTATAACAATAAGGATGCCTGCTATGAAATTGTATGGTTCTACTACGTCCCCTTATGTGCGTCGTTTACGTGTTTGGCTGGAAGATGTGCCTCATGAGTTTGTTAATATCGACATCTACAGTGAAGAAGGTCGAGCCACACTCAGAAGTATCAATCCAGCACTGAAAATTCCTATGCTAGTGGATGATTGGCAAGCGGTGTTTGATTCTAGAGTGATTTTTAATTATCTGAATCATAAACTCGAAAAAGAAGTCACTACCATCGATGATGAGAACGCCATTACGATAATAAATGCAGCAAGTGACTCTTTCATTGAGCTACTTCTCTTGTCTCGTTCAGGCATCGATACCACGCAAGATACATTGTTTTTTAATCTGCAGCGTGAACGCATTCAAACCACGTTACAGGTACTAGAGGATCAGTTAAAACTGGGTGTGTTCGAGTATTGGCACTTTCCGGCCATTTGTCTTTACTGTTTAATCGATTGGGTCATGTTTAGACGACTGAATGATTTTGCTGATTACCCTGAACTGCAGGCATTTCATGAGCGTCACCAAGCGCGCAAAAGCGTTCGTGCGACGGATCCTCGTATCTAGCAGATCAACACTTTCAGCCACTCAGCGTCAATACAGTGCTTGCCGAGCAGCCGCAAGCACTGATTGGCGAAGCTTTTCCATGACTGGACTTTCCATCTGCCAATAGTGCCAGTAAAGCGGTACATCCATACTGTATCCAGGTACTAAATCGACCAATGATCCATTTTCAAGCTCCGTTTTAACCTGTAACTCGGGCATCATGCCATAGCCTAACCCTGCACAAGCAGCACGAATAAAGCCCTCTGAAGAGGGAAGGTGATGCGTGTAAACAGGTTCGGTTCCGGCAACTTCCGCCATAAATTGATGTTGAAGTCGGTCATCTCGACTGTACACCAAACAAGGTGCTTGTCTCAGTTTAACGGGATCGGCCGTGTTGAGTTCAAATCGAGCAATAAACTCGGGGCTAGCAAGTGCTCTATAGCGCATGATGCCAAGTGCAATAGCGCCGCCACCATTGACGACTTCATCGCTGGCGCATAAGCAAGCCATCACTTCCCCTTGCTTCATTCGTCGTAATCCCACCGCTTGATCCTCCACAGAGACTTCAAATCGCAACAACGGATAAGTAGGTAAGACAAGAGCAGCAGGTAACCAAGTGTCTAATGAGTCTGCGTTCACGGTGATACGAACAATTAAATCATCCGGGTTAGCAGAGAGTTCAAGCCCCGCTTCTAGCTGCCTGACTTGTTGAAGATGGTTGTGTAAGCGTTGACCCAACGATGTGGCTTTTGGTGGAATGCTTCTAATCAGTACGGGCTGCCCTAGTTGTTGTTCCAACTGTTTAATGCGTTGGCTCACGGCAGACTGAGTGAGATGTAAGGTGTTGGCAGCTCGTTCAAAGCCACCTTGTTCTAATACGGCGGCCATGGCTTGCAGAAGGCGATAGTCAATCATAAGCTCAGCTAATAATAGGTTAAAATAATTCGTTTGATTAATGATACGATCTTTCGCTAGTCTTGCCCAGTCGATAACGTTTTATATTGGGGAGATAGGTGATGACCGCATTTGTGACAGGGTTTGTGGTGGCTTTAGGGCTCATCGTGGCCATCGGTGCGCAAAATGCTTGGGTGCTGAGTCAGTCCATGCGGGGACAGCATCGCGCTGTTATTGCCATGGTGTGTATTGTCTGTGACTCTGTGTTGATTACGCTAGGAGTTTACTCAGTGCATCATCTACGCGAATGGTTACCTCCTTTAGTGCCTGTATTAACTTGGGCGGGTGTTGCGTTGCTCTTGTGGTTAGCTTGGAACGCTGCGCAACGTGCTATCAAAGGAACGGGTGGATTAAAGGCTGACCCAGAGGTTCGTATCCAAAGCGCATGGCAAATTGGTTTAACGGCATTGGCTATTACCTTACTTAATCCCCATGTTTACTTAGATACCGTGGTGTTGATTGGCAGTGTTGGCTCGTCGCAAACCAATAAGCTGGCGTTCGTGATGGGGGCTTGTCTGGCCTCACTGACATGGTTTTCATTATTGACGGGTCTTGCACCCAAATTGGCTAAAATTCTTCGCTCTCCTAAGCATTGGCGAATATTTGATGGCGGAATGGCGGCACTTTTATCCATTGTGGCACTCTCACTGATACCTTTTAGTGGATAAAGAATTGCCAAACTATGTTTAAGCGTTATCAATCTCTACCGCGCTGGTCGCGGTGGACTATCGAAATTCTGGTGTTTGTGGCTATTTTTCTTGCGATTCGCGCTTATCAAGCGCCCGATATTGAAGCTGGCAGTGCGCCGGACTTTCAGGGTATCACCCTTGATGGGCAAACCGTCTCTTTAGCCGAGTATCGTGGAGAGCCATTGCTGATCGTTGTCTGGGCAGAGTGGTGTCGAATTTGTCGAATAGAGTTACCCATGATTCAACCTCTGGCAAAAGATCATCAGGTGCTGACGATAGCGATACAATCAGGCACAGATGAAGAGGTAAGGCAGTTTCTTGAAGAGCAAGACCTACATCAGCTACCCGTCTTAAATGATCCACAAAGTCAATTGGCAAACGCCTTGGGTGTTCGTGGAGTGCCTGTTATGTTTATCTTAGATCGAGAAGGCACTATTCGATTCACTGAAGTTGGTTTGACCAGTGGTTGGGGACTTAAAGCGCGATTATGGTGGGCGGGCAGGTATTAGCCAGTTTTTTCTAGTAAGATGTTGGTTAGGTTTTAGCGATGTGTGCAGGCATTAGTGAATCACTAATCGTTAGGTAAAATGTATCAAGGAATCTAATCATGAGAAAAATTTTGCAAAAGGTCTTTTGGCCATTGTTGCGCATCTTTGAGACAGGTGAAGACGCAGTTGGGTATCAGAAATCTCACCGAATCATTTTGATTATTTTGGGAGTGTTGTTTTTGGGTTTGTCATTTGGATCTGCATGGATGGGTAACGTGACTGGTGAGATGGGTGCGCTCATCCCTATGGTGGTTTTTTTCGCGGTAGGCTTTGTGGCGCTGGTGTTGGGGATTTTTGGATCTGATTCGGCCGTGTGCAAAATTTGGCGCTCACGAAGTTAGTTCTGCAATTTAATATCGTGCTCGAAAATGCCACTCGTTGGGTTGAATATCATTGGTTACAGCGTGTTTGATGCTCTCGTCAATCTCCGGCGAATCCAAGTCATATAGGCCGCAAAGCTTTAAAGCTCTTCGAATATCCACAGAAGCACCTAAATATTCATACAAAACTCGAGCACAGCAGGGCATCCGCTCGCCACTCCCGGATACGCCTAGTTTGAGCCCTGTCAGTCGTGCAACACGATTCTTAAACGTTGGGAATAAAATTGTTTGCGTTATTTCTTGATCGGTCAAGGTTTCATAATCAATCATAAAAATCCGATCAATTAAGAAGGTGGCAATGCCAATGTATTTTCCGTGATAAACTCTTTCACTGGGTGTTTCTTGTAAACGCTCCGTGCGTTGGTAATACACCTTATCTTCATGACGTTCTATGCAGGTCAACATTCTTAACAGCTTACCTGGGTATGCCATCGACATATGATATTCGAAATAATAGCCAAGGTATTTATCTAAACCTTGATGCCCAATATCCAGTAGATGCTCGATGTGCTGCCATTCATCAGGAAGTGGGTTGATGTCCAGTTCGGCTGATCTTGGTCGAACCTGAATTAACCGAGCAAACTGATTATGAGGGAGTAATAGCTCATGTTCCTCCACGCCAAAAAAATCACAAAACCGACGAAGCGTATGAGCCGAAGGTTTGGCGTGTTCATTTAAATAGCGATTAAATTGAGGTCGGTTCATTTTCATTCGACGACAGACTTCAGCTATCGATTTATAGTAACTGCATAGCAGTCGTAAATTGCGTGAAAAGTCCTCTGTCATTAAATGTCTCCCCTTATACTGTCATTTCACCCGCCAACGGTGTTCTAAGCTTCTGTCGAATTTTATCGACAGAGAGGTTTTGGCTGAGTAAGAAGTGTAGCTTGGTAAAAGCCGCTTCTAAGGTTAAATCAGCTCCCGCAACCACGCCAATACTGTTCAGTGTTGCTCCCGTTGCATACGTGCCTTGGCTGACTGCGCCATAGGTGCATTGGGTTATATTCAACGTGATAATATTCCGTTTTGACGCTTCCTCAAGTGCCTTTATAAAGTCTTTGTTAGCGTCGGGAGGATTACCCGCACCATAGGTTTGTAAAATCAAACCTTTGATGCCTGGTTGATCCAGAACCGCGGTAAGAATATTGGTGGAAATGCCAGGATAGGTTTGCAGCACAGCAACCGCATCTTGATCGAAGCTGGGTGCAAGGTAACAAGGTACTCGCTTACTGAGTAATAACGGGTCTTGAATGTCGATATTAATCCCGATATTGCCTAACCAAGGATAGTTAGGAGAGTCGAAGGCATCGAATCCAGCACTTTTAATTTTAGTACTGCGATTACCACGCAATATTCGATTGGCAAAGAGAATGCATACTTCAGGGATATTGAGGTTTCCTGCAGCCAATATTGAGGCAATTAAGTTTTCCGAAGCATCGCTTCTGGCTTCCATCATCGGTATCTGGGAGCCAGTGAGAATGATAGGTTTATTCAATCCCTGAAGCATAAACGATAGCATAGAAGCGGTATAGGCCATCGTGTCCGTTCCATGAAGTAATACAAAACCATCGTATTCATCCCAATGTTGCATTAACAGTTGGCACAGTGCTGTCCAATCTTTGGGTAGCAGGTTTGAGCTGTCAATGAGCTCTTGACACTCGATAATATCGAAGCTGGGAAGGTGTTTAAGACCACGAGCACGAAAAAAACTGTCAAGGTGCTTATGAAAGCCTTTCATAGGAATATAACCTCTATCAGAAGGTTGCATTCCTATGGTTCCTCCAGCATAAACAATTAGCACGCGGCGTTTCATGGTTTTTGATCCTATTATGGCAGTATTAGGTAAGGGTATCGAAAATAGGGTGAGTGTGACACTGAGCATTTTAAAAAATCACCCAGAAACAGATCTTTCTGGGTGAGGGGAGCTTGGCGACGTTAGTTTAGGCGTCAGCGTTGCTATCTTTATTCAGCGTTTAGGCCGCCAATATCTTCAAGAATAGCTTTAAAGCTTTCAACCTGATTGCGCAGCGTGTCATGGACTTCAGTCCCTTCCATATAGACTACTGGCATCAGGATACGCTCTTCGGTAATTTCAATAAAACGTGGATCTTGAGTCGCAAGTTTAAGGACCTCGGCTAAGCGAGCCACTTGGTTATCAGGCGTGTTTTTAGGCACCATGACTACGCGAATTTCACCGGGATCTATTTCGTATCCTAGCTCACGGAGCGTGGGTGCATCAGGGAAAGCCACCAGACGATCATCCGCTAAGCTGGCCAGAACAGGCATTTCTCCTGTGGTGGCATAGCCGGAGTGCGTACCACCGCTGTAGGCGAAATCAACATCACCGGATAGGATTAACGGTGCCATACCCGCGCCACCAGAGGTGGGAACGATACGTAAATCGAGCCCTTCTTTCTTGGAAATATAATCAACTATCATGCGATCAAATGGCAATTGAGACGCATAGCTGGTACCTGGGTTGGCTTTAGCGAACTCAAGGAACTCGTCCCAGTTGCTGTAGGGTTTACCTGCACCCGTCACAATAGCAGACTGCCCTAGGGTTACGCCTGCCACATAAGTAAAGCTATCGACATCGAAATTGGTAGGCGTCGCTAATGGGCCAAAGGTTACCGACATGGATGTGCCAAACACAAACGTATAGCCTTCATCACGGCTGTTGGCTAGTTGTTGTAAGGCTACTGCACCGCCAGCACCTGGGCGGTTAATTACGTTCACAGGTTGTCCTAGGTGCTCACTCATGACATTGGCAAGTACACGACCTTGAATATCGGTGCTACCACCTGCGCCCCAACCGATCACCATGCTTAGTGGCTTGGATGGAAAATTATCTGCAAAAGCTGAACTGCTTAGTGCAAGAGCGCCCGTGATTAGTGCCGTTTTAACTAAACTTTTCAATTTCATTGTGTTCCCCTCAGTTTTAATATTTTGCTGAATTGAGACAGTGGCTCAATCAGCATTCGGAAGTGATTTCTTCCGTTGTTGTATGCCTGTCCAGGCAAAGCGAATCAGTAACACTGCGGTTAGCAGGACAAAAAAGCCTGCAATAGGTCTATCAATCAAGATGGCGATATCGCCTCCAGATAAAATAATGGATTGTCGGAGATTTAACTCCAGCATCGGTGTGACGATAAATGCGACTAAAAAAGTGACGAATGAATAATCAAACTTTTTTAAGAAGAAACCTAGAATAGAAAAACCAAAAACTACCAAGAGTCCAAATGTGCCAAAACCCTGGACTTGGATACCGGCTAAGCACAAGAAAATGACGATAGGAATGACCATGTGCGATGGAATGCTAGTGATTTTGGCAAAGATCCGTAAGCCGTACCAACCGATGGCCAGCATTAACAGGCTAGCCACGATCATTCCTGAAAATAGGGAAAACAGCATTTCAGGCTGTTCGCGAAGCATTAAAGGACCCACGGTAATTCCATGAATCATAAAAGCACCGACCAACAGTGCAGCCGATACACTGCCTGGAATCCCTAAACCAAATAGAGGAATATAACTGGCTGGAATGACGGCATTGTCAGCAGATTCCGATGCTGCGATACCCCTTGGGTCACCTTTACCAAAGGTATCGGGATTTTTCGCAGCACGTTTGGCTGCACCGTAAGACATAAAGGAGCCTACCGAAGGACCGAGCCCTGGGAGTGCGCCGACAAATGCGCCAATGGCCGTACCCTTGAAAATGGTTGGTAAGGTGGTTTTAAATTCTGACCATTTAAGATTGTCATCTTTATTTTGAGAGAGGTTGATGGCTTTTTGTCCCTTATTGCGTCGATACTCATCTAGCTGTACAAACATTTCTGACAAAGCCAAGGTGCCGATGACCAAAGGTAAAATCGGCACACCATCCATTAACTCAATGTAACCAAAGGTCAAACGCATAGCTCCTGTTTCAGGATCCATGCCTACGGTACCCAGAATAATGCCTAGCCCCCCTGCTGCCATGCCTTTTAGGAAAGAACCGCCTGCCATGCCTGCAATGAAGATGAGTGCGAAGACTAAGATGGCAGCGAGTTCATAAGGACCAAATTTTAGAGCTACAGACGCGAAGGGAATTGCCACAGCAATCAGTAATAATGTCGCAAGAAGATCGCCAATAACGGAGGCCAGTAGACCTATTTTTAAGGCGGTTCGCGGCCGACCATCTCGCGCCATAGGATAACCATCTAAACAGGTTGCGGCAGAAGAGCTTTCGCCAGGTGTGTTTAGAAGAATAGCGGAAACAGCACTGCCAGCAGCCGTACCTTTGGATAAGCCAATCAAAAAGGATATGGCTGCATAAGGTGACATATAAAAAGTTAATGGGATGGCAATAGCGATAGCCACTGCACGGTTGAGGCCTGGAATCACCCCGACTATATACCCCAGTAAAACACCACCTAAAATGACGGTAATGGATTCCCAGCTCAGTGCGGTTGAGAATGCACTATACAAAAGACTAAATTCAGGCATTTACACCACTCCTATGCGCATAAGATAAACGGTCAGAATATAAAGTCCTGCGGTGGGTGTAAGAGAGCAGATGAGGTAAATATGCCAACGACGCTCGTCTAAAATGAATAGCAACCCGGCGATTAGAAATGGCGCTATCCAAGTCAGGGGTAGATAAATAGCAAGCACGATAAAGAAAAGAACATATAAGAAGGGCCAGACTTGATGCCATATTTCACCAAGATTAACACCGACAATAAAGGGGTGTTTATGACGCACCATTGTCACAGCAGATAAGACGACAAGAGAACTTGCACTTAAGAGCATGATCCATGTGCCAATCGTTGCTACCAGTTGAGGCGGTAAGCCGAACGAAAAGCCACCTCCGCCAAAGGTAGGAATAATCCAGGTTAAAAGCGTTATTGAAAAAATAATCACTGCCAATCCGGACCAGAAATTAATTCTGAGCATATTTTGTTCCCAATTAAGTTAACTCATGGGCACTAAGCGATTTACATTGCTTCGCTTCAATTATTGTTATCAATTTATTTCAACATACATTTGATATAAATGTAACGTGCTAATCGGGTTTCATTAGATGCTTCTGGATACTAAATAAGCATCTAGTAGCGCTATTTTTGCTATTTAGTTTCACTTGTACTCAGTGCCGGTGGCTAGGTGCACATGTTATGATGATGTTTTTTTAACGTGACTTGGTTTTCAATGCGATTTGTAGATACGGTGATTATTGGCGCAGGCGCTGCGGGGTTGATGTGTGCTGCTACGGCAGGACAGCGGGGTCGGCAGGTATTAGTTGTTGATCATGCCAATAAAGTAGGCAAAAAAATCCTAATGTCGGGCGGGGGGCGCTGCAACTTTACCAATTACACTGTCGAGCCGAAAAACTTCCTATCCGATAACCCTCACTTCTGCATTTCTGCCTTAAAACGCTACACACAACATGACTTTATTGAACTGGTTCAGCGATATGAGCTTGCTTACCACGAAAAAACACTCGGTCAGCTGTTTTGTGATAATCGTGCTAAAGATCTACTCGCTATTCTTCTGGCTGAATGTGAACTGGGTGGCGTAGATATTCAAACCCGCTGTGCAGTTAGCCGTATTCGACGCTTATCAGAAGATGAAATGACAGATGAAGTCCCACAACAGGCACGTTTTGAGTTGTTAACCAGCAATGGTCCAGTGGTGTGCGAATCACTGGTTATCGCAACCGGTGGGCCGTCGATCCCGACTCTCGGAGCCAGTCATTATGGTTATGAATTAGCGCGTCAGTTTGGCTTGAAAGTAACCGACCTTCAGGCATCGCTGGTTCCTTTTACTTTGAAGGGCGATTTGCTCTCGCTCGCTCAATCCTTAGCAGGTGTTTCCATGCCTGTGAGTATCGAGTGTCGTGATCAAATATTCCAAGAAGCGCTGTTGTTTACTCACAAAGGCATCAGTGGTCCTGCCGCGTTACAGATCAGTAATTATTGGTACCCCGGCGATACGCTGACCATTAACTTCTTACCGCAAATGGATTTAGCGACTGAAATACGTCAGTGGCAACAGGCGGGAGTAAAAGCGGAGTTAAAAACCCAGTTAAGTCGTTTGTTGCCTAAGCGCTTTGTCAGCGCATGGCTTGAACGAGCTGAATTGCAATCCATTGAATCAAAGCCCATTGCCCAACTCAGTCGAGAAGATATCGAATCGTTAGTATCAATGTTTCAGGGCTGGCAGCTCGTTCCATCCGGTACCGAAGGTTACAAAACTGCCGAAGTGACTCGCGGGGGGGTGTGTACCGATCACATTTCCTCGAAAACCTTTGAAGTAAAGTCTGAACCCGGCTTGTATTTTATTGGTGAAGTGCTGGACGTCACTGGCTGGTTGGGCGGGTTTAACTTTCAATGGGCTTGGAGTAGCGGCTGGTGTGCGGGTCAGTATGTTTAGTGATCAAAAAAACTTTAAGAAAGATCGTTAGTCACTTATGATACGTTAGTTCAATAACAGGGTATTGGTAGATAAATGTCATCAATAATAAAAGTGGACCAAGTCAATAAAGCATTTGGTACCCTGCAAGTCATCAATAACTGCTCGATTGAAGTGGAGCAGGGCTCAATTACTGGACTGATTGGCCCTAACGGCGCGGGTAAATCAACGCTGTTTAATCTCATCGCCGGTACCTTTGCTCCCGATAATGGTTCTATCTACTTCGACGGTCAGGATATTACCGCTGTGCCGTCGGATCAGCTGTTTCATCGCGGTTTACTACGAACTTTCCAAATTGCACAAGAATTCTCCCATATGACGGCACTCGAAAACCTCATGATGGTGCCTCCTCAAGCAGGTGAAAGCTTATTTAATACGTGGCTTAGACCCTCGCTCGTCAAAGATCAAGAAGCTCAAGTGCGTCAAAAAGCACTGGATGTGATCGAGTTTATTGGCTTGAAGCATGTTCGTAACGAGCTGGCCGGTAATCTATCCGGCGGTCAAAAAAAGCTATTAGAGCTAGGTCGAACCATGATGGTGGATGCTCGAGTGGTGTTGCTGGATGAAATCGCAGCGGGTGTTAACAGAACGCTGCTGCAGGATCTGATACGCAATATTCAGCGCCTCAACCAAGAGATGGGATATACCTTTCTAGTGATTGAACATGATATGGATATGATCGCACAACTTTGTAACCCCGTTATCGTGCTGGCACAAGGCAGTGTCATGATGAAAGGTACGATCGAAGAGATTCAACAAAACGAAGAAGTCATTGAAGCCTATTTTGGCAATGACGCCCACTGATTGAGTAGAGCAAATCGATGGCATTATTTGAAGCGACTAATGTGCATGGCGGTTATGGTGGGATGAATATCCTCAATGGCGTCAATATGTCACTAGAGGCAAATGAAATTGGCGTGATTGTGGGTCCTAATGGAGCCGGTAAGTCCACCATGTTAAAAGCCATTTTCGGCTTACTTCATGTTAACGAGGGAAGTATTCAGTTACGTGGAGAGTCGATCACCAACGCCGATCCGGTCGAATTGGTGAAACGAAAAATGGCGTTTGTTCCGCAGGAAAAAAATATCTTTCCTTCCTTAACGGTGGAAGAAAATCTAGAGATGGGCGCATTTATTCGTCACGATGATTTTCAACCCATGCTGGACAAGGTGTACAGTTTTTTCCCGCCTTTAGCGGATAAGCGAAAACAGCCAGCAGGTGAGTTATCCGGTGGCCAACGTCAAATGGTGGCAATGGGCCGAGCCTTGATGACAGAACCCAGTTTGATCTTGCTAGATGAACCTACCGCGGGTTTATCACCCTTATATATGTCTGAGATTTTCGAGCGCATTATCTCCATCAATAAAGCAGGTGTGGGAGTTTTAATGGTTGAACAGCATGCTAAACAGGCATTAAAGATCGCCCATAAAGGCTTTGTTCTGGTGGCAGGACAAAATCGCTTTACAGATACGGGCCAAAATTTGATTAATGACCCTGAAGTAGCCAAAGCCTTCTTGGGCGGTTAATCGGTTGAGGATACAACATTGAACGAATTGGTTTTTTTTATAAATAACGTAGTGATCTCGGGCCTGACGATTGGCTCTATCTACGCTTTAGGTGCAGTGGGTATCACCCTGATCTTTAGTATTCTGCGTTTTGCCCACTTTGCCCATGCAGATCTAATGACCTTAGGTGCCTTCTTTGCGTTTTTCTTAACGGCGATGTTTCCTGCAGTCGGCCCTGCTGTCGGTTTACCGACGGCTTTTGTGATGTTGCCACTTGCGATGGTGATGACCGCAGTGGCGGCTGTCTATATAGACAAAGGTTTCTACAAACCTCTAAGACGCCACGGTGTAAAGCCGATCGTCATTGTCATGGCTTCACTGGGTGTGACCTTAATGCTGCAAGGTCTCATTCGTATGTTTATGGGAACCAGTGCGCGCAGTATGTACATTGATGATCGTAAAGGTATACATCGTATCGAACTGCCTTTTGAGTTAGCCAGTCGTCCCATTGTGCTAACAGATCCGCAGATTATCATCATCGTTTTATTGGTCATTATCGTCATTGCGCTGCATCTGTTTTTAAACCGTACCCGCTTGGGTAAAGCGATGCGGGCCATGTCAGATAACCCGGATTTAGCGCGAGTATCGGGCATCAATACCGATACAGTCGTGAAAGTCACTTGGGTGATTGCCGGCTCTTTAGCTGCCATCGCAGGCACCATGCTCTCGCTGGATGTATCGTTAAAACCTGATTTGAGTTTCCACTTACTGTTGCCCATCTTTGCCGCTGCTATTGTCGGTGGCGTGGGTCATCCTTATGGAGCCTTGGCAGGTGGTTTTGTCATCGGCTTTGCAGAAACACTTTCCGTTTTTAATTGGGCGGTTTTGTTAAGACCGTTTCGTGATTATCTATGGTTTGATTTGCCATCTACCTTAGCCTTTGTTCCTAGCGAATATAAAATCACTGTTCCATTCTTTATTCTGCTGGCCATTCTGGTCTGGCGTCCGACCGGCCTGTTTAAGGGTAAGGTGCTCTGATGCTAATGAAACTGCCAATGAAAGAAACCTTGATGATCGTGGCACTTGCGGTTGCGGTGTTATTACTTATTCAAGTCATGGGTACCGCTTATGGTGTTCGTGTGCTGGTTGAGGCGAGCTGTTACGCAATCATTGCCTTGGGGTTAACCATTCAATGGGGTTATGCAGGCCTATTTAACGCCGGCATTATGGGGTTTGTCGCCATCGGTGGATTTTCTGCCATGTTGTTGACCTTCCCCGTGAATCAAAGCTTTTGGGACTCAGAACTGTCGGGTGAATTAGGTGTTGCCTTTCTAAAGCTGGTCGCTGCGGTCGCACTTGTTGCTGCCGTGATGCAGTTACACCGCATCAAAGTCCCACGCAGTATCCGTTTGCCAATTATTCTGATGGTCATGGCTACCTTGTATCTGTGGGTGGTGAATGGTTTTGCACCAGTGACGCAGAGTATCGTTTCCCAACATGGATTTATCGGTGGGCTAGGTTTGCCTGTGTGGGCTGGATGGCTGGTCGGTGGTATCTTGGCAGGAACCGTTGCTTATTTTATTGGCCATATCTGTTTAGGTCTTCGTAGTGACTATCTGGCCATCGCAACACTGGGTGTGGCTGAGATCATTAAGGCCTTCCTGAAAAACTCTGATTGGTTAACACGCGGTACCTTAACGGTATCACCCCTACCTTGGCCTGTTCCTGGTGCCAGTGAAGTGGGGTTTGTGATGGCACGTGCATTATATCTGTCCGTCACAGCCGTCCTGATTGCGATTATCTTTTATCTGTTACATCGTGCATACAATGGCCCTTGGGGTCGAATGATGCGCGCTATCCGAGATAACGAGCTGTCATCGTCAGCCATGGGTAAGGATGTCAATCAGCGCCGTTTAGAAGTGTTTGTCCTGGGTTGTATCTTGATGGGGATCGGTGGTGCTGCGTTAGCAACCTTTAACGGTATCTTTGATCCTAATGGTTACTTGCCTCTCAATCATACCTTCTTGATCTGGGTAATGGTGATCTTAGGAGGGCCGGGTAATAACTTGGGGACGATCTTTGGTGCCGTGTTTGTCTATGTGATTTGGGTCATGTCTGAACCGGTTGCCTTGTTTATTTTGAACTCGATCAGCTATTTAGGCGATTTGTGGTTTGCCTGGGAAGCGCCTTCTGACTTTAGTAGTCGGGCATTGCAGGCGAGGGTATTTAGTATCGGGTTAATTATCACCTTAGTGCTGCGTTATGCACCGAAAGGATTGTTTCCCGAGAAAGTACAACATCACCAATAGCTAAAACGGGGTAATTCAGTTTTACACCTCGCTCGCCATTGCAAGTCTGCCGCCAAAGGCGGCAGACTTGATGCTAAACATATCTAAGCTTTGCTGTATTACTCAATTAATCCTACGGTACGGAAAGCACCATCACGAACAACCATTTCTTCAATGACACCGGGTACGTTACCACGCTCATCAAAGTCTTGAGTTCCCGCTGCGCCTTCGTAGTTAATTTCTACGCCTTGAGCAATCAGTTCAACCGCTTTTGACCACTCGCCAGGAAGAATCACTTCACCCGGAGGTAGAGCAACCGCACGCAGTGCTTCGTTCAGTCCGGCACGCTCTGCTGAACCGTTCTTCTCGATTGCTAGCGCGATCAGGAAAGCCGCATCGTATGCTTGGCTGGCAAATACCGCATTAGGGTCCATACCTGCTGCGCGCGCTGCTTCAGCATAAGACTCGGTGCCTGGAATGTCCGGTTTACCAGGGCGAGTGGCGATCATACCTTCCAGTACGTCAGCACCTACGGCGTTGACAAGTGCGTCACCGACCATTCCGTCTGCACCGATAAATTGGGTAAACATGCCACTTTCATAAGCTTGGCGAAGAATGGTTTGACCTGATGTATCAGCATAAGCAAGCACCAGCAATGTTTCAGCTCCGCTTGATGCAAGGCTACCTAATTCAGAGCGGTAATCAGCACGGCCATCTTCATGAGCCGCTCTTCCGGCAATAACACCGCCACCGGCTTCAAAATTTGACGAAAATGCATTTGCAAGGCCTTGGCCATAGTCGTTATTAACGAAGGTCATGGCGACTTCATCGATGCCTTTTGATAGCAATAGACGTGCTAATACTTCCCCTTGATAAGCATCGGATGGGGTGGTTCGGAAAACCAAGTCATTGTCATCAATTTCTGCAATGGCAGGCGAAGTTGACGCAGGTGACACCATCAGAACACCTGCAGGTACAGCAACGTTATTAGCAGAAGCAATCGTAGCACCTGAACATAAAGCGCCGACAATCGCTGTCACGTTTTCGGAGTTGATCATGCGGTCAGCGGCGTTGATAGCAGCCGATGCATCTGTACAAGTGGTATCGGCTGAAATGATACTGAGTGTTTGACCACCCAAGATACCACCTTGTTCATTGATTTGGCTGATAGCGAGCTGAGCACCACTGAAAATAGGGGGTGCTAAACTTTCAATCGGACCCGTGAACCCGCCCAGGAAACCTAACTTAACTTCTGCATGTGCAAGGCTGGTCATTGCCGTTGCTGCAACAATGGCGCTGCACAGTAGTGTTTTTTTAATCATTGTAACTCCCGTGTATTTTTATGCCGATCTGTGAGTGGGTATGAATCTCGAGTAACCTGAAGAGAGTCATGACCTGATGCTTTTATGACACTTTATCCTCTTAAAATCAATCGTTCAGCAAAGATGTATTGAGTACAAAATAGCGCTGGGCTGAATCAGCTGTTTTCGGTAGCATTAATTATTTTTAGGACGTCTATGTCTTCTCATCAAGCCAATATATCACCACTAATCTCCGCTAGGCCTTGGGTCATAGGTTTAGCCATGCTTGCGTTACTGATGGCCGCCACTAATCTTCGTGGTGGTTTGGTTGTTTTTGCGCCATTGGTATTGGAGATTCGTGCTGCGCTTTCGCTAAGTGCTAGCGAATTTGGTTTGTTAACAACCTTGCCTTTGATCTGTTTTGCCATAATTTCCATTTTGGTACCGGCTTTCACACGGATATTCTCATCAATCACGCTGGTGATTGCAGGATTATTAATTATTGCAGCCGGTGTTCTGTTACGTCTGACACCTCATTACGCCTGGGTGATCGTCGGAACCTTGCTTCTTGGCTCTGCTATTGCTTTGTTAAATGTGTTGATTCCGGTTCTGGTAAAGGTATTTTTTCCAAAACGTATCGGTTTAATGACCGGGCTTTATTCCATCATGCTCAGCCTTGGAGCAGGGATGGGACTGTTTATCGCCGTGCCGATGATGCAGGCCTTTGATAATTGGAAAGCACCCGTTTTAGTTTGGGCTGTGTTACCAATATTGACCTGTTTTTTGTGGTTGCCGCTGTTGCGCTTGCGCTCTTCGGTCACACCCGTCACGGGTGCTAAAGTCACCTTATGGAAGAATAGCACCGCCTGGGCGGTCACTTTCTATATGGGGCTTCAGTCTTTCTTTTTTTACGCGATTGTGACCTGGTTACCAAAAATTTTAATTGAAAGTGGTCTGGAACCTCTTCAAGCGGGCACTGCGACGGCGTTAATTAATCTTGTCAGCATTCCATTTAATTTATTTGTGCCCATTTTAGCGGCTCGTATGAATAATCAGCGTATCTTAGTGGTTCTGATTTTCGCAATTTCTTTTAGTGGTTTGTTTGGTTTGTGGCTGGCCCCGGAAAAAGCTCCAATGCTATGGGCTTCATTAATCGGTATGGGTGCCGGAGGATCGCTGAGTTTGGCACTATCGTTTTTTGTGTTACGAACAAAAGATGGTATTCAGGCAACCTCGTTATCAGCCATGGCGCAAAGCTTGGGTTACCTATTGGCATCAACCGGCCCAGTGGTGATGGCTTGGATTCATGAATTAAGTGGACACTGGTTACATGCTATCCTGCTATTGATGTGTTTACAGTTAATACAATTAGCGTTTGGCTGGAAGGGCGCTGCCGCCGTCTATGTTAAACCGGATACTCGGCAATCGAATCAAGAGAAATAGACTTTATGGAACTCACCGCTTTTTTAAATGCGTTTACCGGCTTTTTCGTGATTGTGGATCCAATCGGTACCGCGTTGATTTTTCATGCCTTGGTTCCAGAAACCGATCGTCGGCATCGGGTTGTGATGGCGGTTAAAGCAACGTTAATTAGTGTCATCTTGCTCATCATTTTTGGTAATTTTGGCGAGGCTTTTTTAAACAGACTCGGTATTAACATTAATGCACTTCGCATTTCCGGTGGCTTACTGCTGTTCTTTACCGCATTTAATTTAATTACTAGTGAGGTAAAGTTAGCTCAGTCAGATGAAAAGAAAGATATTTCTGTTTACCCATTATCGATTCCCTTGTTAGCAGGACCGGGGGCGCTAACACTCTCTATCCTGCTATTCTCAAACGCTCAAACCACCACTCAGGAAGTTTCAGTGTTCATGGCTGTCATCAGTATTTATGGACTCACACTGGTACTGATGCTGTTATCAAAGTACGTAAAAAAAGTCATAGGTCGTACGGGTGATGAGATACTGAGACGTTTTCTGGGCGTAATCTTAGCAGCTTTGGCAATACAGTTTATCTATGATGGCTTTGTCAATATGATGGCGGCGTAAATACTTTTAAGAAAGTTGTAGATTCAAGCTGTTTTACATATGAGTTTTAGGCAAAATGCAAATCTGAATTTTCCATCAACAATGAGTGTTAAATAATGAGCATTAAATATCTTCACAGCAATCATCGTATGAGCCAAGTTACTATCCACAAGGATACGGTTTACTTAGCAGGTCAAGTTGCCAGTGATCCATCTGCAGATGTTCGTGGTCAAACTGAACAGATTCTCGACGGAATCGACAAGCTGTTAGCTGAAGCGGGTACTTCTAAAGAAAACATACTTTCTGCAACCATTTGGTTAACAGATATGTCTGAATTCTCTGAAATGAATGCTGTTTGGGATGCTTGGGTAGTGCAGGGGCGTCCGCCTGTCCGTGCCTGTGTAGAGTCAAACTTGGCAGGTCCAGCTTGGAAAGTAGAAATCATGGTGATTGCCGCTCTTCCAGAATAAACATTGCCTTATATCAATCCCAGTGAACATAATGTTTCTAAATAGCTGTTAAGAGTTGTCATCCATACCTAGGCAGTCTAGAGTTCTATAATAGAAAGCTGATTTAAAACAGGATTGTCGTATGAACAGTATTACTAGACTTGTTAAACGTTGTGGTCTTCTGGGATTGATCTTTTTGGCGCTCACTAGTGCAACCGTCAGTGCGGATGTGTTAACGATTAATACTTTTCAGCCTGAAGCGCGGCCTGGTGATAATCTGTTTGTGAACGGGTTGTCGCAGCAGGCTGTATTAGCTCGCTTTGGTGAACCGCAACAACGATTAGCGCCAGTAGGGCAGCCACCTATCAGTCGTTGGGTTTATGAAACCTTTACCGTTTATTTTGAGTACGAGATTGCGCTTCATGCCGTTGTGCATCGTCAAAGGAGATAGTGTTGCGAATGTGGAAATGGCCAATTGGATTATTGGCTTTAGCAGGATTTGCCTTAATCGTATTTTGGGGGCTGCAGCAGTCTGAAGCTTCGCGTTCGATACCGAATGACATAGCACTGGTCAACATGCAGGGTGAAACGATTCAGTTGAGTGACTTTGAAGGTCAGCCTGTGATCATTAACTTTTGGGCTACTTGGTGTCCACCCTGTGTTCGTGAAATGCCTTTACTGGCGCGCTATGCAGAGAAAGAAGGCTTTGCGCTGGTTCTGATTAATCAAGCCGAATCCGCTGCTACGATTCAGGCTTATCTTGATGAGGCTGGCCTTGATTTTGAGCATATGTTGTTGGATTCACACCAACGTGCCTATCAAGCCATGCAAGTGAGAGGGCTACCGACAACGCAATTTTTTAATGCTGACGGTGGTTTAGTTAACGAACAGTTAGGTGAGATACACGACCGTCATTTGGATGCGTTTATTAAAGCGCATGTGCCTCTGTAAGTATGAAAAAAGCGCCCGACAACATGAATTTAAAAATGAACGTGCAAGAACTATCTGTGTTTCTTGTTCGTGAGTTTCCGCAATTTCAATGCGAAATCTTAGCGGTGACAGCTGATGAGGCTGTGGTTAAACAAAGGATCAATGAGAGTCACCTTCGTCCGGGCGGTACCGTTTCTGGACCGACGATGATGGCATTGGCCGATGTTGCTCTCTATGTTGCCATACTGTCTAGGATTGGGCCGGTGGCCTTAGCTGTCACGACAGACTTCACCTGTCACTTTCTCAATAAACCTGAAGCAAACAAGGATCTTATTGCTAAAGCATCCCTATTAAAGCTAGGTAAGCGATTAGTCATCGGGGAAGTCAGTGTGTTTTCTGAAGGGCAATCTGAACCGGTTGCTCATGTTGTGGCAACCTATTCTATTCCGGTTCAGTAAATCAACGCTGTCGCTCGTAAACACAGATGTTGACTGCCATCGCTAGATTTAATGATTCGATCTGTCCGTTACCTTGAATGGTAAATGCCTGAGCGTTTAGTTTCTCTAGAGCTGTTCGAGGTACGCCTCTCGCCTCATTACCGAACAGGTAGCAATCTACTTTTTTAAAAGATGGATCCGTGATGCTGTGACCCTGTAAGTCTAAACATCCAATGGAGTTAAATCGACTCGCTAGTGCTTCGAGTGTAACGTCTAACTCCATGGGGACGTGGAAGATTGCACCCATACTGGCGCGGATCACTTTGGGGTTGAACGGGTCGACACTGCCTGGGCTTAGCAAACATCGAAAACCACCAAACCAGCCAAGTGTTCGTAAAATGGTCCCCAAGTTGCCCGGATCTTGAACTTCATGCAGATAGATAGCTAATTCTTCGCCTTGAGCGTTGTTTCCCCAAGCAGACAGCGGCACTCTGGCCAGAATACCCTGAGGTGTTTTGGTATCAGAGAGTTGGGCCATCTGTTTATCAGTAACACGCTCTGTTTTGAAAGGTGTTTGCCAATCGACATAACGTTCGGTGGTATATATTACAGCGTCTTGCAATGCAGCGTTAATTTGTGAGGCCTTTTGTAATTCTAGAATCAGGTGTTCCCCTTCAACCAAGCAAAAGCCAAGCTCTTGACGATACTTCTTTTGTTGAAGTTTTTTGACTAACTCTAGTTTCATGGTGTCATCCTATCCTGCAGTATTGGCAAGCATATCTAAAGCCAATGCTTCAGCAACTTTAATACCATCAATACCCGCAGACAGAATGCCACCAGCATATCCAGCACCTTCACCTGCTGGATAAAGCCCTTTAATATTCAGACTTTGCAGTGTTTGAGCATGACGAGTCACACGCACAGGCGACGAGGTCCGTGATTCAATACCCGTGAGAAGGGCATCATCACGATCAAATCCACGAATCTGCTTGCCAAACGCAGGCAGTGCTTCTCTGATCGCGTCAATCACATAATCAGGTAAGGCATCGGACAAATTACCTAGCTTGATGCCGGGTTGATAAGAGGGGAGTACCTCGCCAAGTTCGGTCGACGGTTGGTTTTTAATAAAATCGCCAACCAGCTGAGCGGGCGCGTTATAGTTGCGACCACCGAGTTCATAAGCTAACGCCTCAAGCTTCTCTTGTAACTCAATACCTGCTAAAGGACCACCCGGAAAATCCTGTTCAGGATTAATGCCCACCACAATACCGGCATTGGCATTGCGCTCTTTACGCGAATACTGACTCATGCCGTTGGTCACAACACGACCCTCTTCTGAAGTCGCTGCAACTACCTGTCCTCCAGGGCACATGCAGAAGCTATAAACGGCACGTCCATTGCTGGCATGATAGACTAGCTTATAATCGGCTGAACCCAGCGCTTCGTGTCCTGCATATTTGCCAAGGCGTGATTGATTAATCATGGTTTGAGGATGTTCGATCCGAAAGCCAATAGCAAACGGCTTGGCTTCTACAAACACCCCTTGACGATGCAGCATTCTAAACGTATCACGCGCACTATGACCCAAGGCCAGAACGACATGGCGACTATGTAGCTGAGTCCCATCTTCAAGCTGAACTCCCTGAACCTCCTCTTTGTCGAGCAGCAGTTCAGTGACTTTAGATTCAAAGCGGATCTCACCACCCAGTTTTATAATCTCCTCACGCATATTCGCGACCACGGTAGTCAAGCGAAACGTACCAATATGAGGCTTACTAACATACAGAATATTGTCCGGCGCACCCGCTTTCACAAACTCTTCCATGACTTTACGGCCATAAAATTTAGGATCTTTCACCTGACTCCAAAGTTTGCCATCGGAAAACAGCCCCGCACCCCCTTCACCATATTGCACATTCGACTCTGGCGACAGAATATGTTTACGCCACAGTGCCCAAGTATCCTGTGTACGCTGACGAACGTTACGCCCACGTTCTAATACAATCGGCTTAAAACCCATCTGCGCTAAAATCAGCGCCGCAAATAAACCACAAGGACCAAAACCGACAATAATAGGACGCTCATTCAAGCGTTCAGGCGCGCTCGCGACCGGATAATAACGAGTATCCGGCGCCGGCATCACATTCGCATCATCCTTATAGCGCGCTAAAACCGCTTCATCATCGGTGGTAGTCAGATGAATGATGTATACATAAGTGATCTCCGTGTTCTTTTTGCGTGCATCGTAGCTGCGCTTGAAAACAGTGAAATCAATCAGTTGATGATCTTTTAGTGATAAACGTTCCAATAGTGCTTTGCGTAATGCTGTTTCAGGGTGATCAAGTGGCAACGACAACTGAGTGATACGAATCATGAATGTTCCGAAGGTAAATGCGGTAGTAATGAGCGATTATACCTTCGAGAAGAATTAATGTCAGTCTGGATGAAATGGTGTGGGAAGAGTAGTGGAGGAGCGGTATCTAATTTTAATGACCGTCTGCCGCCAAGGATGGCGGCAGTCGAGCGCGTCAGGACGACGACAGCGAGTCATTAAAATGAGATATCGCTCTGCCTAGCCAATCCAAAAAAAGATACCGCTCTCTCCTTGAGTTGAGTGCCATTGGATAAATATGGGCTTGCACGTACAATTACTCTTTTAAGCGGTTGGAATGAAGAGAGTCATGGCACGTACGAAAAGCAGTAATCGTTGGATGGATGAGCATGTTAATGACCCCTATGTAAAACAGGCGCAGTTGGATGGTTATCGCTCACGTGCCAGTTACAAGCTACTGGGGATTAATGAGAAAGATAAACTCATTCGTTCGGGTATGTGTGTGCTCGACTTGGGTGCGGCACCAGGTGGTTGGTCGCAGGTTGCCACTAAACTGGTGGGTGATAAAGGCCAAGTGATTGCATCTGATATCTTGCCGATGGATAGCATGGCCGGTGTAACCTTTATTCAGGGTGATTTTACCGAAGACAGCGTCTTTGAAGCCATTATGGAAGTGATTGATGGTCAACCCATTGATGTAGTGATTTCTGACATGGCACCGAATATCAGTGGTGTGTCGACGGCGGATCAAGCCGCATCGATGTATCTGGTTGAATTAGCCTTGGATATGGCGACACAAGTATTAAAGCCGAAAGGCAGCTTTGTGGCTAAAGTCTTTCAGGGAGAAGGGTCTGACGAGTTTATCAAAACGGTTAAACAGCACTTCAAACAGGTGGTGATTCGTAAACCCGATGCGTCACGTCCACGCTCGCGTGAAGTGTTTGTGGTAGGTAAGGAGTTTATCGCCAACTAGGGTTAATCCAAGCTCATCATGATAATGAGCTTGGAAAATAGCTCTACTAGCCCGAGATATGAGCCGCTAACGCGTCGGGTACTAATGACCCTTGGAAAATTTCGATCCAGTAGCCGTCAGGATCTTGGATAAACGCGATATCTCTCATTTTGCCATCGTTGGGACGCTTTACGAAAGGAACTTCTAAGGCATCAAAACGATCGCAGGCAGCGGCTAAATCAGGAACTGCAAAGCCTATGTGGCCAAAACCACGAGGATCTTGGTTGCCATTGTGATACTGCTGCTCAGGATCAGATTCTGTACTCCAGTTATGCGTCAGCTCAAGAAGAGCAGGGCGGCTAAAGGTTTCAATAGTGCGTGCTTTCAAGTCTTTAGACCAAGATTCCAGCTGATCAGAATCAACGGCAGCTAAGAAATACAGGCTAAACTGCATCTCCGGAAAGTCTAGTTTACGCACCAGTGTCATGCCCATGACGCGAGTATAGAAATCAAGTGATCGAGCGGGATCTTTAATCCGCAGCATGGTTTGGTTAAAAACAAACCCTTCCGTTGCGCTATCTCTAGATTCACATAAACCCTTCGCTTGCTCAAAATGACGACTCATGACCGCTCCTGTTGTTGAACTGTTTTACTCTGTATAACTTAATCGATCGCTTATCTGTGAGAATACTTTTTTCTGCCACACACGAACGCGCTGACGTTCCATGATGCCTAAATGACCATCGATCTCTTTATTGTTTGCAGCTGCCCAAAAGCTTAACCCTGCATTATCAATTTTACGCATGGTTGCAGAATGAAGGCTGGGTAGTTCCATGATGTTGACATCCGAGTAATCGGCTAGCAACTTATCAACTCGACCAAAATCACTACCACGACCAAAGTTTTTCACCGCTATACAGGTCACTTGTGAGCCATAACGGGTTAAAAACTTCATTAATAGGTCGGCAGAATCAGGACCGTCATCAACCACATACCAGACAATAAATTTCAAGCTAAGTTCTTCACACAGATCAAGCACGCCGTTTTCATCGATCCAGCGATCCAGCAAGCGCTCACTCTGTGCGGGTAGATCGATCACGACGTTTACCGCTTCTTCAACAGCGACTTCAATGATTTGATCAGCACTTTCAAACTGCTCTAGGTTTAAGTTTCGAGCAAAATCACCATAAGAACGGCTCAAGGTTGCATGAGACTGGTCAGCATCCAGTGCAATAAAAGGCTGATGATTGTCCAAACAGTATTGTGCTAGCAGTCGTGACATAACGGATTTACCCACCCCGCCTTTTTCACCGCCTACTAAGTGTATGTATTTCATTTTACGCTCCATATATTTGATCAGTGTTAACACGGGGCTGTGTTGGGTTATTAAGTCAGTTGTATAATTTTTTGACCTTATAGTAACGATAAATGAGGTTGATGACACTAAGGTTATGAAATCAAAGTCTCTGTCCAAATACAGACCAGCCCGTATGCTGTGCCAAACGTTCAAGTGCAAGTGTGCCAAGATGGCTATTGCCTTGTTGATCTAGACCTGGCGACCATACGGCAATCGATGCCTTACCGGGTGCTATGGCAAGAATACCGCCACCCACGCCACTTTTTCCTGGTAAACCTACCCTAAAGGCAAATTCTCCAGAGCCATCATAATGGCCACACATCATCATTAACGAATTAATGCGTCGGGCGCGTTGGGCAGATACAATTCTATGTCCGGTCGTTTTATCGATACCGTCAGAGGCTAAAAATAATCCCGATTGTGCGAGTTGAACGCAGTTCATCGCAATAGAGCATTGGTGAAAATAGGTACCTAAGACTTTATCGACGTCGTGTCTTAATCGTCCAAACGATTTCATGAAGTGAGCTAGCGATGCGTTACGATCACGATGTTGCATTTCAGATGCGGCAACCAAATGGTCAAAACAGATGCTCTCGTCTTTCGCAAGGTAGCGCACAAAACTAAGAATCTCACCGAGGCATTCCTTTGGTTCATGACCCATCATAATCGCATCTACCACCGCTATCGCACCGGCATTGATAAATGGATTACGAGGTTTTCCCATCTCATGTTCAAGCTGCACAATAGAATTGAAAGGGTTGCCGGAGGGTTCTCGACCCACATGCTGCCAAAGGCCATCACCGATCTTTCCAAGTGCCAGCGTTAAGGTAAACACCTTAGAGATACTTTGAATGGAAAAGAGCGTGTTGGCGTCACCTGCTGTAAAGGTTTCGCCCGACGGTGTGCAAACAGCAATTCCGAATCGATTGGGATTAACATGCGCTAATTGTGGAATATAATCAGCAACCTTACCGCGATGCTGCTCGTTTGCAAGTGAATTAACTAGATCGTTTAGAAAGGTTTGCATCTGTGCTTATCCATCAATCAATTTATTGATCTATAATGGCGTTTAAATAGATGTTAAGACTAGGTTTTCAATATCCTGAATACTCATCGGTTTACCTAGCAAGTATCCTTGGAAAAGCTCGCAACCTATTCCTTTTAAGAATTCTAGTTGCTCGGCTGTTTCTATACCTTCAGCGATAACCTCTAAGTCCAAACTGAGACCCATAGCAACAATGGTTGATGCTAATGATCGTTGTGGGTCATGCGGATTTATATCCCATACAAATGCTTGATCGACTTTAAGTTGGTCTATTGGGAGTTTTTGTAAATAACTGAGTGAAGAGTAACCCGTACCAAAGTCATCTAGTGATATTAAAAGACCAAGTCGTTTTAGTTGAATCATCTTGTCGATGATATCTTGCGTATCATTGACTAACATACTTTCAGTCAATTCAAGCTGTATTTTATTTGGATTTGCCCCCGTTGAGTGAAGGGTTTCTTCAACAAGCTTCACAAAATCAGGCTGCGCAAATTGCTTCGCACTGACATTGACAGATATAGTAACGTCTTGCGTGCGAGGGTTTTCAGACCATTTTACTGATTGGCTAAACGATGTATCTAACACCCATTTGCCGATTTTCAAAATCAAATCTGTCTCTTCAGCAAGTGGTATAAATTCATTTGGCGGTATCATACCTTTAGCTGGATGTGGCCAGCGAATAAGCGCTTCTACTCCTTTTATTTGAAAGGCGCCATCAAACTGCGGTTGGTAGTAAAGTTCAAATGATTGATTCTGAATGGCTTCATACATTTCCGTCTTTAGTTCTAATCGTTGAATAGCCTTTGACTGCATACTTTGTTCATAAAAGTAAATGCAGTTTCTACCCTTCGATTTTGCTTGGAACATTGCCAATTCAGATTCTTTTAACACTTCATCAGGATCACTTTGAGATCTAATTAGGGTGACTCCAATAGATGCAGTGATACGATGTGATTGATTGGCAAGTATAAAAGGCTCAGTCACTTGGAGAATGATTGATTCTGACATTTCTTCAGCCGCTGAAGCTGCTTGTTTTTCATGACTATCAGTTAACTGTATTAAAATAACAAACTCATCACTACCAAGTCTTGCCAGTGTCGCCACTGATGGCAAGAAATCATTCAATCGTTGTGAAAGTTGAAGAAGAAGTTGGTCTCCGGTAGCTTGACCAAGCGCATCATTGAGTTGCTTGAAGTGATCAAGATCCAGAAACAAAATAAAACCACAGATTTGGTCACTATCTGTATAGCTATCATTGACGACCTCGATCAGAATCTCTTTAAGTTGATTGCGATTAGGTAGATTGGTCAGTGAATCAAAGTATTTGAGCTGGTGGACTTTTTCTTGAGTAGCTTTTAATTCAGTTAAATCGACTAGACTGGCAACGAAGTGCGTTATCAGATCGTCCTGATCTCTAATGGCTGTAATGGTGAGATGTTCGGGGTATATTTCTTCCGATTTGCGACGATTCCATATTTCTCCTTGCCAATAGCCCTTGTCTCGTAATTCAGTGTACATTTTTTTATAAAAAGCGTTGTCATGCCGACCTGAGTTAAGAATAGAAGGGTTCTTACCAATGACTTCAGCTTCATTATATCCAGTGATGTTTTCGAAGGCCCGATTGACTTTAATAATTCGATAGTATTTGTCAGTCACTAAGATGCCGTTCTGAGATTGAAAAGCAATGGCCGCAACCTGTAACTCTCTTGTCCTATCAATTACAGCTCTCTCAAGCCCATTGTTCATGGCTTTAATACGTTGTAGTTGGATGGCAAACAAGCCCAGTAAAACAGATACAATTAAGATAGGAATGGATTCAATTACGATATGTCCTTTGGATACCCAACTATTTTCAGGAGATGCAACGAGATACCATTCGCCATTAGGCAATTGCAAATCATGTTTGACAACCTCGTTTAAAAGATCTCCTTGAGATGCAAATATCAGTTTTGGCTTTGCTTCAGGTGCCTGATGGTAAAAATGAAAATTGATGCCTTCTTGAGCAAGTAGATCAAAACCAGAGACCTCAATCAGTGTGTCTAATTTTATAATGATACTGCTGTAGCCCCAAAAACCATCTGGTTCAGTGTTGATTTTATTATGTAAAAAAATAGGGTATCTGAGTATGTAGGCTTGGCCGCCCTGGACTAGATTTAAAGGGCCGCTGATATATTGTTGATTTAATTCTTTAGCTCTAAGTGCATCTGGGCCTTGCTCTGGATCTTGAAGGAAGTTAAACCCTATGGTTGCTTCATTCCCTGTTAAAGGAAAAACTCTTTCAATTAAACCATTAGGGGCTAAACTGAAGTGAGAAAGGCTAGGTGATATCCTCAGTAGGTTTTCTGCAATGGTCTCAAAATTATCTAACTGACTTATATCAGAACGTATCAATACACCAAGTAGTTCATTTACCGCCATACCTTGGAGTATTTGTTGCTCTATCTGGATACCATGTCTTGTTAACAACGCTTCTATGGCACTCATTTCAGACTTTTTGTGGTGCTCATGAATTTGCCAAGCGATATAGCTTCCGAACAGAAGCGAAATCAAGAATACAAGCATTCCAGTAAACAGATGTGACTTACAGGCGCTTTTATCGATCATTAAGGTTCCAAAATGACGTGTATTGACGCCAAAAATAAATTTAGCCAGTTAGTTGATTAATCTTAGGCTAATTTTAAACGGAACTCTATCAAATCTGTGTGCATAGAAATGTGACCTAGACTTCAGGTCAGTTAAGAATGTGTTCGCGCCAACATCGTTATGTAAACATGCTCGAATTACATAATCCTATATGACGCGTATCCGCATGGTTTTATCCAGTTGCATCAGCTTTTTTAATGTTTAATATGTGAATAAGCTTATTCGAAAAAATTCTAAAATAAAACCATTTTTTGTGTATTACTTCAACACGATAAGCCTTACTTAAGATACAGTTATTGATGTGGTCTAGTTTCAAACTATAGATGACTATAAATGAGTAAATCTACACTAACCGTTGTTGATTCTGGTTCAATTCGACAAATGGTCTGATTTACATTGAAAGGTGCAGAATTTCCATCCCTGGGGCTGTTAATGACTATCGACCTGAATCAATTCCATAAGGTCTTCATTGATGAAGCCCACGAGCACCTCGGTAACATGGAGCAACTTCTCCTTGCATTAGATATCAAGAATGCAAATCTTGAAGAGCTAAACGCTATTTTTAGGGCTGCACACTCTATAAAAGGAGGAAGTGGTACGTTTGGTTTTAGTGATATCGCTGAGTTAACCCATGCTCTGGAAACGCTTCTTGATAAGTTAAGAAAACAAATTCTAGATCCTACAGAGCAAATGGTTTCTGCATTTCTGGAGTGTTGCGATCTTCTTAATGACATGCTTCAAGCTCATCAAAGTGGAAACGAGGTTGATGAATCTTCAATTCAAACAATGCGTCTACGCCTATTAGAATTAGCTGATTCTGATGCCACTTCTGATGAAAGCGCCTTTATATCATCAATAGAATCTTCTGAAGAGAACGAAGGTTTTGGCTTTTTTGTTGATGAGAAGACTCTTCCTGCTGCGCAAGAAAAATCTATAAAGGAAGAAGCTGATGGTTTTGGGTTTTTCGTAGACGAGTCAGAACTTCCAGCGCAGAAAACTAACACAGTCAAGTCAAGCACGAAGCAAGAGAATGCTAAAGCGCCTGCTGAAAGTTCCATTCGTGTTGGTGTTGAAAAAGTTGATCAGCTGATCAATCTGGTGGGTGAACTGGTCATCACTCGATCGATGTTAGCCCAATCTGCTTCTCACCTTGATCCTGTTCAGTTTGAAGCAATTCATGAAGGCTTAGTAAATTTAGAGCGAAATTCTCGCGATCTTCAAGAGTCTGTAATGTCGATCCGGATGTTGCCGATCAATTTTGTATTCGGTCGTTTTCCTCGCCTAGTTCGAGATCTGACACAGAAAATGAACAAAAAAGTGCGCCTCAAGTTAGTCGGTGAAGAGACTGAGCTTGATAAAGGACTGATTGAAAAGCTTTCAGACCCACTTACGCATCTTTTACGCAACAGTATTGATCATGGCATCGAAACTCCAGAGGTTCGATCAGCTGCAGGGAAAGCAGAAGAGGGTACGATAACGATGAGTGCTAGCCATCAGGGTGGTAGCATTTTGGTTCAGATCATTGATGATGGTGCTGGACTCAACCGAGAAAAACTTCTAGCAAAAGCGCGTGAGAAAAACATTCCATTGTCAGACAACCCTTCTGATAAAGAGGTATGGCAGCTGATATTTGCGGCAGGATTTTCAACTGCACAGCAAGTGACGGATGTATCTGGTCGGGGCGTGGGAATGGATGTTGTTCAGAAAAACATTGCCGAAATGAAAGGGCAAGTAGAGATCGAATCAGTTGCAGGTCAGGGAACAACTATAGGGTTAAGGCTACCACTGACACTGGCAATACTTGATGGCATGACGCTCAGAGTTGGTAGTGAGATCTTTATCATGCCATTGACTCGCATTTTAGAATCGCTTCAACCTACTCACGATCAACTCAAAACAGTTTCTGGTCAAGGCCGAGTGGTGCAGATTCGTGGTGAGTATCTGCCTTTAATTGCGTTGTATCAAATTCTGAATTTAGAACCAGAGGTGATTGATCCTGAGAAGGGTATTTTAGTGGTAGTTGAATCTAGCAGTGGAAAGGTGGCGTTGTTTGTAGATGAACTCATTGCACAGCAACAGGTAGTGATCAAAAGTTTAGAAACCCACTATCGCAAAGTGGAGGGTATTTCTGGCGCTACCATTATGGGTGATGGTCGTGTGGCATTGATACTGGATATAGACAAACTGGCTAAAATGAATAGCCAAGTTGCATCTTCAGAAAGAACTGGCTGAGGTAGGGGTATGACAAGAGTAGAAGAAAGTACGACAAAGCAAACAGAAACAGAAGAGTTTTTAACGTTTACACTTGGCTCAGAAGAATATGCCATAGATATCTTAAAAGTTCAGGAGATTCGAGGTTACGATGCTGTTACAAAAATAGCTAATACGCCGGATTACATTAAGGGCGTGATTAACATGCGCGGTGTCATTGTACCGGTAGTCGATATGCGACTTAAATTTCATCTGGGTAATGCAACCTATGATCAATTTACGGTGATGATTATTTTAAATTTGGGTCAGCGTATTGTGGGTATGGTTGTCGACTCAGTTTCTGATGTTATCGCCCTGAATCCAGAAGAAATAAGACCTGCTCCTGATTTTGGTTCGACGTTTGATACTCAATACCTGATTGGTTTGGCGAGTGTTGGGGAGCGCATGGCCATTGTTGTCGATATTGAAAAATTGATGACCAGTCAAGAAATGGGGCTGATAGACCAAATAATAGTAAGTTGAGTGAGATGAAATAAAGCTTAGATTCAGTCGTGTTGGAAATTAATTTTTCTCAATCTGACAGATCCATTTTTTGACAAGTGTGCTTTACTTTGTAAATGATCAAATATGTTTTAAACAAAATAGCTGTGAGTTATTAAGGCAATAAAGATGAATATAACTAAAAAACTTAACCTGTCCTTCGGATTGCTGGTACTGCTCATTGCTCTAGGTATAGCTGCGCAAGTCTTCAATGCTAACAATACTCGATCATCCATGTTGTCGATGCAGCAGACCCTTATATTGGGTGAAAGCGTATCGGCTGTTGCTCATGAGTTACAAAAAGAGCGTGGCTTAAGTGCTGGATATATAGGTTCTCGGGGTGGTAACAGGCAGGCATTAGATCAGCAACGAATCGACAGTGATAGAGTGATAGACGTCTATCAGGGTGCACTTAACCAGGTCAATCTCAGTAATCTTCCTGAACATCAAGTCACTCAACTACAGCAACTTTCTACTCAACTGCAACAATTAGGTGCTATTCGAGGTCAGGTGACCAACCTGACAATCGAACCTCCTTCCATGCTTGGTTACTACACCAGTACGATTGGTCATGGTATTTCATACCTTGATGGCACTATTCGAGTAGAGGACATTGTAACGGTTTCAAGAGCACTGCATTTAATCGCAGAAGTAAAAGAAGCCGCAGGTCTTGAACGTGCAACGGGAAATCTTGGGTTTGCATCAGGTCGGTTTAGTGTTGCTGGCTTTACGCGCTTTATTGAACTAGGTGCAGAGCAAAATAGTAAAATTAAAGAGTTTCAACGCATTGTTCCGGCTGAAATTCGTGATCAATTAAATCAGATCCAAGGTTCTAACCTGTTCAACCGTGTGCAAGAGATGCGTAATCATGCTCAAGAGCGGTACGGTGCTAATCAACAGATGACAGTTACCTCAACTGAATGGTTTTCATTGACTACACAGCGCATTGATGCACTTCGAGACCTTGAAAACACGGTTTCAGATTACCTCGCTGATATGGGACAAGCCTCTGTTAAGTCGGCTACCAGTGCAATTATTTTCTGGGTGATTCTGGCTATCGTTGTATTGGGTGCGGTCATCTTTGTTATGCAATTTATCGTACGTAAAGGTGTTTCTCAGCCATTGAAGTCTATTGTGCAACGCGTCACGGAAGTGTCTGAAAAAGCACAATTTAATGTTTCGTTACCTGATCATAAACGTGATGAAATTGATGATGTCTCACGTGCGCTCAATACCCTATTCAAACAAACGGATAGTGCATTGAAGGAAGCTAACACAACAGTTGCGGCTATCGCAGCGGCAGATTTTAGTCAGCGTATGCAGGGTGAATACCAAGGTGATTTAAAAACACTGAGTGAGGGCGTCAATGCCAGTGCTATTAGTGTATCGTTTATGATGGACGAGTTAGGGAAGGTGATGCGCTCTTTAAATGAAGGGCAGTTTGATATACGCATGGATGAACGTGTGCCTGAAAATTTCCGCAATCTAGTAGAGTCTGCTCTAGTTAGCATCGATCGTGTTGTTTCTGCCATTAATTTAGTTATGCAGAAAATGGCGGAAGGTGATTTTAGTCACCGTGTTGACGTGGATGCCCGTGGTGAGATGTTGTTGATGAAAGACAATATCAATATGTCGATACAATCACTTGCCAGTGCAATGGAAGACATTATGCGTGTTGTCGTCGCGCAGTCTAAAGGGGACCTGACTCAATCCATCACACGATCTTATCCAGGCCAGCTTGGAATTCTTAGAGAAGCGATCAACACCACCGTAGGTGATCTACACTCACTTATCTCAGAGATCAAAACCTCTGTGGAAGCAATCAACACTGCAGCACAGGAAATAGCTGCGGGCAATACCGATCTGTCACAGCGAACTGAGGAGCAGGCATCTAGTCTTGAAGAAACCGCATCAAGCCTAGAAGAGTTAACGTCAACAGTTCGACAAAATGCAGATAATGCGCGTCAAGCGAATCAATTAGCACTCAGTACCAGTCAAATGGCAGAAGGCGGAGGATTAAAAGCACAGCAAACCATTCAAACCATGGCCGATATCGCAAACAGTTCTAAACGTATTTCAGATATTACATCCTTAATTGACGGCATTGCATTTCAAACCAATATATTGGCACTTAATGCAGCTGTTGAGGCAGCTCGTGCAGGGGAGCAAGGTCGAGGGTTTGCTGTCGTTGCGGGTGAGGTCAGAACATTAGCCCAACGTTCGGCTGCAGCAGCTAAAGAGATTAAAGATCTTATTCATCAATCGACTTCAATCGTTGCAGAAGGTAATCGTTTGGTAGAGGAAACGGGTGACACGATTCTGAGTATTGTGAACTCTATAAAACGTGTTACTGACTTAATGGGTGAGATATCCGCTGCATCTGAAGAACAAAGTCAGGGTATTGAACAAGTCAACCAAGCGGTTACTCAGATGGATGATGTGACTCAGCAGAACGCTGCATTGGTTGAAGAAGCAGCAGCTGCCGCTGAATCACTGGAAGAGCAAGCAGCCTCGCTGTCTGCTTCCGTTTCCGTGTTTAAGCTGGATCAGCAATCATTAGTGCAACAGCGTGCACCTAAAATGGTTGCTCAACCTAGGGTGAGTCATCCTGCTCCCAAAACACCAACATCTCATCCCACAAGTCGTAAAATATCTCGACTAAATTCACCAGGATCTAAACCGAGTGAAGACGAGTGGGAAGAATTCTAATCATCATAGGTAATTAAATGACCATAAAAGCAAAAATATCAGCTGGCTTTGCTGCCGTCGCTATCATCGCTCTTTTTCTAGGAGGATTAGGGTATTTTGGAGCCGTAAAAAGCGAAAATACTATCCGTGACTTTGGTGAGCAACGTCTACCTGCCGTGCAAAGCGTTTACGACATCCAAATTGCGCTGAATCAGCTCGTTCGAGCCTATCGAACGTTATTGGATCCCGTTGCAGACTTATCTGCCCGGCAAGAACAATATGAGTTAATTCAAACTAGTCGGCAAACCTATCGCAGCATTGCTGAACAGTTTGAATTACTTCCCAAGTCTCCTGCTGAGCAACAAGCATGGAATGTATTTAAAGAGACAATTCCAGCTTGGGTAGAAGCTAATAATAGGATTTCCGCAATACATGAAGAGCTTGATAGTCGTCTGCGTGAAAACCCAAATGCGTATTTGACCGACCTACATAGGCGTATTTCAGATGCAACCATGGGGGAGACGCGTCGCTATCAAGAAGCTGTGCTTAATGCACTGGATGAATTAGTTGCGCTTAATGTTAACGCCACTAATCAGCAGGTGGAGGAGAGTATTGGAGATGCTGTTTTATTAGAGGTGGTCAGTTTAGTTGCGATGTTTATTGGCGTGGTATTGGCTGCTGCACTAGGTATTTTAATTACACGTGGGATCACCAGGCCTTTGTCTGTATTGGTTCAGTCTGTCGAAAACGTTGCCAATACAGGTGATTTTAGTATTCGCATTAACTATCTAAAGAAAGACGAGATAGGGCAAGTTATTCAATCGTTTAACGCATTGCTTGAGTCTCAGAAAAATGCACTTGATGAAGCGAATAGAACCGTTAAAGCATTAGCCGATGGTGATTTTGGTTCTCGTGTTGAAGGCGACTATAAAGGTGATCTACAACTGCTGAAAGCAGGGATTAATCAGAGTGCAGAGTCGATAGGTCAGACGATGGGTGAGTTATCCAAAGTCATGCAAGCCATCAAAGAGTGTGAATTTAGTATCACCATCAATCAAGGTCAGGTTAAGGGTGAGTACCAACGGATGTTAAAAAATGCATCAATGGGTATGCAGCAGCTTAACGGCAGTGTGGCGGGAATCATTGATGTGATGTTGCATGTCTCCAAGGGGAACTTCTCTAATCGTGTTGTAGCTGAAGCAACCGGTGAGATGCTGCTCTTAAAAAATATGATTAACGAAACATTGAAGGCGTTAGAAACCGCTTTTGGTGAAATCCTTCATGTTATGAAAGCCTTGTCAGAAAGCGATTTAACGGAACAGGTTAAAGGCAATTATCCGGGTGATTTGGGTGTTTTAGCGGCTGCAGCTAACCGCACAACAGAGCAACTTTCAGATGTGATAGAACGGATTAATACAGCAGTAGAAAACGTAAATACCGCAGCCACAGAGATTTCTGCCGGTAATACAGATCTTTCGCAGCGTACCGAAGAGCAGGCATCCAGCCTTGAAGAAACGGCTTCTAGTATGGAAGAGCTCACCAGCACCGTTCGCCAAAATGCTGAAAATGCCCGTCAAGCTAACCATTTAGCGGTTCAAGCCAATAATGTTGCCGAAGCAGGGGGAAGCAAAGTCCAAGAAGCAGTCAGTTCAATGCTTGAGTTGACTAAAAGCTCTGAAAAGATCACCAATATTATCAGCGTGATTGATGGCATTGCTTTCCAAACGAATATTTTAGCCTTGAATGCGGCTGTTGAAGCAGCAAGAGCTGGAGAGCAAGGAAGAGGATTTGCGGTGGTCGCTGGAGAAGTCAGGACGTTAGCACAACGATCAGCAGCTGCAGCCAAAGAGATACAAGTCCTCATAAAACAGGAAGGTGCCATTGTTGAACAAGGTAGTAAATTGGTGAGCGAAGCTGGAGACTCAATGAGGGAGATTTTGAATTCAGTTAAGCATGTTACGGACTTGATGGGCGAGATATCTGCCGCTTCAGACGAGCAAAGCCAAGGAATAGAGCAAGTCAATCAAGCCATCACCCAAATGGACGATGTCACTCAGCAGAATGCAGCCTTGGTAGAGGAAGCAGCGGCTGCGGCAGAGTCATTGGAAGAGCAGGCAGGTAATCTGTCGCAAGCCGTTTCAATATTTAGGTTAAAATCGGCTAATAATTTTAGGCACCTTGGCTATGATAACAGGGTGAGTTCTCATTCATCATCAACGAATACAGGGGTTCCAGCTTTACCGAGTGCTTCTCATAATGAGCACGAATATTAATAGGAATTATCGATGATCTTTGTGAAATCGGACGAAGTATCGATTTAGTTTAATCTTTAAAGAAGTCATCTCTATCCGAAAGGGGTTCCAGATAGAGATGACCCTCAAGTTTGACGCCCTCAGTTATTGCTCTTTTCGAACGATTCCCGTCACGATAAGTATAATTCCAACGAGCGTTGCAAAGATGATTGCCCAAGTTGCTGAGTAAAAGGTTTGATAAACATTCCAACCCAGAAGGTTTAACAGTGTAGAGAAATCAGAGGGTGACCCCATTAGGTATCCACCCAGTGCCCCTGATACGCTCAGTAACCCTGCAGCAATGATCGCTAATAACATCACAGGCCATTTCAGCTGACTCTGCCATAAGTCGCTCCCTGCGCGAATCCGAACAACTGCTACGCTTAACCATGCCATCATAGCCCACGCCGAAAATAATATTTTATTTTTAGCCATAGGCGATGATAAAGAAGCCTCTAAAGGCCACAAAATCATACCGGTTATAAAAGCGGCAATGCTGCCCAATAACCCAAAAACTAATAAACCAGGAACCGACTTTTCAAGGGATACAAGGGTTGAATGGTTACTGATGATTCTTAACAACATGAATAGTGTTGAAATTAGAAGCAAGGCAATAGGAAAGTGCGCCATGATATGATGATAAGCAGTCATCTTAGTTCACTCCTTTCGTAGGTGTAACACCGCGATATAAAAACAGGCCAATGGCTGCGAATAAAAACAATCCAGAGAACAATGTTAAATACCACTGCTGTTGAATTGGTTTCCTAAATTCACTTTCTACACCATAAATAGCCAGTTGCTCCTCATTATGAAATGCCATCGCAGGAACTTTTTTAGCGATATCATCGTTACCTGCATGAGCTTTACTCGTCAGATGAGACCATGTCACTTGACCCGGATAAAACAGCGTTACGTCATGCCAATCCTGCAGCCATAGTGGATCTTCGCCTGTTTCTTTGTAAGCAGAAAGCTTCGCATCACGACCTAATCCGAGAGAGATTGGCATAGAAATATAGTGCCAGCGTCCCCCGGTTGCATCTTTGTGAACGGAGAAGGCAATTGAATACTTACCACCATCAACGAAAATTTTGTCATCAAGAGGTGCCTGGGTATCCATCATTCGGGAAAGTGATACGTTCCAGTAGCCATCTGCCCAGTAGGCATTGGCAGCAATGTCGCTACGTGATCCTTCTGGTGTTCTCAGTGCTCTGCGAGGAAGCACATCACCCTCTTGCCATTCATGATCAGGATCAAAAGGCTGCATGGTGCTTTCATGTAAGTAATAGATAGAGTTTGGATCCAGTTGCCCTGATTGAATAACGTCCCAGTTCAACGCGGCATGACCAGCAACATCGGGATTGAACATAACAAGGGGTTGGTTGTTTTCAGCATCCCAATTGGTAAACCAGGCACTGCGCCCTGAATCGCCATCACGTACATCATGTACAAGTTGATCATCTGAAATATTCAGAGGATTGCCTCGGGCTGAGCGCCAATGCCACAGATCTAAAAAGTAACCTGCAGCACGGAGTTGCTTGATGCGATCTGCATCTGCTGTATCTGCCCATTCAGGAGAATTGCGTGTTTGGGGAAGATATTTTGTAACGCCGTCTTGTCCTCGTTGTTGGCCAAGGTAGGGATGATTTTTAACCTCATCACTGGATGCCTCATCACTCATTTCAGCCAATCCTGTGCCAATCGTAATGTATCCACCGTAACGGGCAAAATCAGGAATGCTTCCATCATCGATCATCATGGCAACTCGATCTTCATGAAGTCCATGAGGTTCAGAACCGGGTACTGCATCTCCATAACGTTTCCAGCTTCCACCTTCAAACTTGAACACATCATGCAAATAGGAAGGTTGTTCGGCTGGCCAACGATATTGAAAAAAGATTCGTTCATGGTTATAGCTTGCACGAACTTGAAGGGGCATTAACAGTTCTGAGGGAATAGCAATGTGGTTTTCTGGATCATTTTTGATAACTCCCTTACCGTTACTGACCCAAAGTGCAGCAAGTCCTATAAAAAATAATGCAGGTGCGATCACACCTACATGGCGTTTTTTTATCATTATTATTTCCTTGTAAGTTTTAAGGACAGCCATACAAAACTGATTGTATCGACCCCTCTATGTATAGACTCTTATTGGCTATATTTCAATCACGGTGACATGTGTGGCGCAAATAGAAGGTGAATTATGAAGTGTAGTGAAGACGAAATGACAAAAATGTAATCTTCAGGTCATCTGTATGTCAGACAATTTACAGTAATATTTGATGGTAATTAAGGGTGAATTAATTAATTCTGTCTTTGTTCAGGTTTGGAGCTATATGGAAGTCAAAAGCGCACGATTAACTTTTTTAATTGAACCATCTGTTAAAAACACGTTTGAGAAAATATGTGCTTCTGAAGGGTTAAAACCATCAGAAGTTGCAAGAAGTCTGATTGAAGATTTTGTCAGTAATGATAATTTTCGGAGTCTAGTTCAGACTAAGCATTGTTAACGAAGCAACCATGAGTAAAAGGTCGACTAGCATGAAAAAATTTCTGTTATCAGGTTCTATGCTGTTGATAGTCACAGCAGTGATTATATTTAGCCAATATAGTTTGTCAGACCCAAATGTTATGAAAGTATACAAGACAGAGACCTGTGGTTGTTGCAATGATTGGATTGATCATATTGAAGCGGCGGGTTTTAAAGTTGAGTCAACAAATTTAGCACAGTTACACACTAAAAAAATTGAATTAGGTATCCCAGCTATTCTTGCTTCCTGCCATACCGCTGTCATTGATGGTTACGTAATTGAAGGCCATGTACCTGCTTCAGACATACAAAAGTTATTGAATCTAAAACCCGATGTAACCGGTTTAACAGTTCCTGGGATGCCTCATGGTTCGCCTGGTATGGAAACTGGCCGAGTTGACTCTTTTGATGTTCTCACTTTTGAAAAAGGTAGCGATAAAACACGAATTTGGGCAAGCTATCCTTAAGTGTTAATAATATTTAAATATTATTAACTGATTCATTTATTTTAATTATTTATAATGCTGGTGTGTTTATGTCGAATGTGAAGACCATCCCTCAAGGATACTTAAAAGTGCAAATTATCCTTCACTGGATTGTGGTAATTTTGATCGGGAGTCAATACCTGTTTAAAAATACCATTGCCAGTGCTTGGGATACCATTCGCTCTGGTGAAGACTTTGCATTTCATCCATTAATCTTGCTTCATGTTGTCGGTGGAAGTCTAATTCTTATCTTTATGGTCTGGAGATTGGTGTTACGAGTTCGTTATGGAGTACCAGCGTCACCTGAAAACGATCATGCCATTTTTAAAGTGATCAGCCGTATTGTGCATGTGGCCTTCTATGTTGTGCTGATTCTAATGTCACTTTCGGGCCTAGCGGCTTGGTTTGGTGATGTGGTCTTGGCGGCCCAAGCTCACAATATTCTCAAGGTCGTTCTGTTAGCATTAATAGCGATGCATATTCTGGCGGTTCCTTTTCATCATATAGTTTTGAAAAGTCCGATTATGAAACGCATGACAACATCCGGCGATTAAGTGAAAAATACCATTCCACGCCATTTTACAAATCATGTTTAAGAGAAATGAGTAATTGGTTGGCAGAATCTCCGCTTAACGAATAAGGATCAAAAACATCCGTTAGACCAAATTTATATAGTTTTTCTTTGTTATCTTCGGTCAGTTCTACGTATGCCATCTCCCATTCAGAGAAATCTCTAACCGAGATTACTTCATACTGTAAAATGACCGGCGACTCATGACGGGGATCATGCAGTATGCGAGAGTAAAGCTCGTTTACCGTCCTACGAGACCCTTCTAGGCATTGCAAAAAGAAATTGGTGTCATAGCAAAGCATACCCGAAATACCCTTTGCCGAGTTATATCGTGAAGCTGATGCTAAAATATCATCAATAACTTTATCGTTAAGATTGTTTTTACATCGACTTGCATAAATCAGCTTAATTAGGTACATATTTAAGTTCTCATTAATACAATTACATGATTGATTACGTTAGTTTCGATGATGCCTATTGAGGTGGTCATTCTTCAGATCCATACCTTATGCCAATATTTCTATTAGCGCTAAGGTAATATGTTGTTGGGCATACCTGTTTTTAACTTTCTGCTTGCCCTCATCACCTTGCTAAAGTTAAGACTTTATTTATCTGAATTTCAAGTTCTGGATGACCCTTTCAGGAAGTTAGCAACTGACCAATCGTTAAGCGGTATGTTTTGTCGCGAGGTTCTGCGCTTCGTAGTTGTATGTCGTAAGTGATAGCCGTGAGATGCAATCCATCTCGCGCATAGCTGGGCACTTAATCGGCTTGGGGGTACTGGATAGGGGGATAGGCATATGTGACGAAATGCCCCTAATTGTGCCCCACCATAGGTGAAGTTTAATGAGAAGTCGTAAAAATAAATAAGCTTTGAGGCTGTGTATTACACGGGATGTGAAAATGCTTGCGAACTGCTAAGAAAGGATAGTGGTCGGAGTGGAGGGATTCGAACCCCCGACCCTCTGGTCCCAAACCAGATGCGCTACCAAACTGCGCTACACTCCGACTTTCTAAGTTTTGGCTCCCCGAGCTGGACTCGAACCAGCGACCAATAGATTAACAGTCTACTGCTCTACCAACTGAGCTATCAGGGAATCGCTCAACTCAGGCCGCGTATATTAATGATCTTGGCGGGGGTCGTCAACACTGTTGTTGAAAAAAATATAAATTTTTTTGTTTTGGTTGTCTGAAGTATAATCTTTGATCAATCAATAAGATGAAGCTGTAGTGACTTTATTGATGTTATATACAGCCAGGTTTGCAGTTGGGAGATAATGAATGACGCAGATTTTGGGAAAAGATGCGCCGCTTGAGGAGTCCATTGAACGCCTAAGTGCTGCATTGTTGGCGTTTGGGTTAGAAGTGGAAGAAACACGATGGTTAAACCCTGTTCCGCATGTCTGGTCTGTGCATATTCATGATCGTCATTGCCCGCTTTTTTACACCAGTGGTAAAGGCGCGACCAGAGAGGCTGCTTTAGTCAGTGCGTTGGGAGAAATGGTCGAACGTTTAAGTACCAACTATTTCTTTGCTGATTACTTTTGGGGATCGGCGGTTGCTAAGTCTGAGTTTGTGCATTACCCGCAAGAACGATGGTTTACCGTGAAATCCTCTGAATGGCCAGATGGTTTACTGGATGAAGCAACACGAAATCACTACGACCTAAACAACGAGATACACCCAGAAGCGCTTATAGATATTAACTCCAGCAATGCATCACGAGGCATCTGTGCCTTGCCCTTTGTGATGCAACGCACGCGTGAAACTGTCTGGTTTCCCGTCAATATCATTGGCAATCTGTATGACTGTAATGGCATGGCTGCGGGTAATACGATTTGGGAAGCCAGGGTTCAGGCGTTATCTGAAATTTTTGAACGTCACATTAAAAATACCATTATCTCATCAGGTATTAGCTTGCCATTGATTCCTGAATCTGAAATTGCTAAGCACCCAAGAGTTAAAGCGTCTATCCGAGCACTCAGAAATAAAGGCTATACCATTGAAGTGCGTGATGCGTCGTTGGGTGGGAAGTTCCCCTTGGTCAATGTCAACCTTATTAATCCGGATGACGGTGGTTGTTACGCATCTTTCGGTTCCCATCCTAAGTTTGCCATGGCACTTGAGCGTGCCGTCACGCAGATGTTACAGGGTCGCGAACTGGATGATTTAAAGAATTTCCCGATTCCAACACTGGACATCGAGGCCGCCGCTGATCCGGAAAATCTATTAACTCATTTCATTGACTCTAGTGGGTTGGTGGCTTGGGATATGTTCTCGGCCACCACCGATTACCCTTATACACCATGGAATATCGAAGGCGACACCCAAGCTGAATTTGAAGAGTTGTGCTTTAAAATTCATCGCGTCGATATGGATATCTACATAGCGGACTATGAGCACATGGGAATCTATACCTGTCGTATTATTGTTCCAGGTATGTCAGAGGTTTATCCAGTCGATAAGCTCATTTGGCGAAATAACAGTGCAGCGATGGCGTTGCGTCCTGCCTTGTTGGCGTTAAGTGATTTGGATCAAGAGGGGTGTGCTGACCTGTTAGATGCGCTAGAAGATGCACATTTTGAAGAAACGCATTTGGTCGCAGATTTGATTGGAGTGGCTCCCGATGCTGGAACCGTCTGGTCTTGGTTAAGAATGGGTGAACTGAAAATGCGCCTAGCGCTAGCCTCTGGTGATCTTCCACTGGGCCGAGAGTTGTGCGAATGGGTGCTTGAATTTGCCCAAGTGCCGCCTAAAGCGCATAAAACCTATCGTTGCTTACATCAGTTGTTATCCATCGAATTGGACGAGTCGCGCGATCTAAAAGACTTTTTACCGGTCTTAGAGCGTATTTATGGCGCTGATATGATCAGAATGGTCTCTGGTTTCTTGAAAGGGGAAGGCCTGTTTGATGACTTTGGTACCCATGATGAATCCCTTAAAGGCTTTGTTACACATCATAAAATGCTAGATACCTACTCAAAGCTACAACAGGCAAAACTGTAACAAGCTAAGCAGGCTTAACATTTAATTGACGGATCTTAGGGTTCTGCCATGAAAGGTTATGAACCCAGTTAAATTTCCGCTAGAATCTGCGTTTGGGTTGTCTGCACCGTAAATCAGGGATCTGCATGCTCTTCAATAAATTACCGGATACAATCTTTCTTCCCTTATCAGGTCAAAACCGCCAAATCTATCAGGTGGTTTTGCTGGAATTGGCAGATCTTTTTTTTGATGAAGATCTTATCGATCCTTTTATTCCCAGAGACTTGGTACGCTCAACCATAGAGAATGCTGTGGTGCGTATCGGTGTGCGTCGTTGGGAAGCGGAAGGGGATGATGATGCTGAGCCGCCTCGCTCCAGTGCCGATTACACCAATCGTATTTATCGCCGCTTGGTTGAGTGTGGCTGGTTAGAAGAAGAACAGCGTATCTATCGCCAGTATGTGTTACTGACCCCATCGGTTAGCTATATGCTGCGTGCACTTGTCTCGATTGCCCGCCTAGAAAAACGTAGCTACGGTGGTGCGGTACTTAACGTCCTGAGTTCGTTAGAAGCGGCAGTGAATGATCCAGTGGGTCGAGGTATTACGCTGTCTGAGGCAGCTCAAACGGCGGCTGAGTTCAGTGCTCACTTGACCGATATGCTGCTTGGATTGCGTGAGATGAAAATCTCCCTATCTGAAAGCAAGAATCCACAAGAAATTGTTCGTGGCTTTTTTGATCGTTTCGTAGAACAAATTCTGGTTTCTGACTATAAAACCCTCAAAACACGAAACAACCCTTTCCGCTATCGTCGCCAAATTATCGCTATGTTGCGTGATTTGCAGTTTGATTTGTTGCGCATTGAACAGTTAAGCCACCATTATCAATTACAGTATGAATTGGATTATGACAGCGCTGAAGCCATGGTTCATCAGCATATCAATCGAATTATTCGTATCTTTGAATCGGTTGATCAACGCTTAGCTGCGATTGATGATTTTCGCTACCAATTGGAAAAACGTGTTGCGGATACTGTGCGTTACATGGATAAAACTACGCCAGGTATGGCTGCACGCTTATCACGTTTAATTGCCGAATTAGGTCAGAAAAAAGGCACTCGGATTCCATTGCCCAAAACGCTGGATGAAGTGGCGTTTATTTCACCGGTCAGTATTCGTTCTCCGATGCGTAAGCGTGTCGAAGCAAAACCGCGAGTGATTACACGTATCGAAATTGACCCCAAAGTATTGGAATTACGTCGTTTATTTAAAGAGTACAAAGAGCGTCGCGAAGTCAAAATTGATCGCATTGAAGCCTATCTTGCGCGTCATTTTGGTGATCGACAAACGCTTAAAGCTACTGAGTTCACCATTGAATCAGTGGAAGATTACATCTGTTTTAGTTACATCCGCCACTTACAATCCTTAGGCAAAAAAGCTAAGCAAGTGGCCAGTCAGTATCGCATCGAATTTGATGACACCTATATTTGTGTCGATGATGTGGTGGAGTGTCGTGGTTTTGAAATTCACAGGAATACATCATGCTAGGAGATCTGCAAAAAGCCTTATCCCGTGCCGAAAAATATGAGGCCGAAGACTTTACCCGTGCAGCCAACTTATTGTTAGTCAGTCAATTTTTATACGCTGATCGCCCTGTGCATCGCGATAGTTATTTTTTGATCTCTGCGCATGTGGATTACTTTCGTAACCTGTTTGAAGCCATCGGTTGGACATTAATATATCAACCGGATGAAGCCTACATTGGCGTGGTTCCGCAGGGTGATGAGCGCGTGCTTAAGTTACGCTTGGATGAGTCGTTGCTGCTGTTATGCTTACGTCAGCTTTATGAGCAAACTCTAGAAAACTTCGAGATCCAAGATGGTAAGGCTTACATCACTACCGATAGTTTGTTACGTCTTTATGAAAACCTGACCGGAAAAGAAATCCCTAACGAAACCCGCTTAAAAGAGATTTTGTCACTGTTTACCCGTCATGGTTTAGTCGAGCGTGGCAAAGCAGATGAAACTGATCCCAAGAATATTCCATTAAAGATAAGCCCTGTCATACGTCAGGTGGTGGTTGAAGACTACATCGGTCAGCTAGAAGCTCTGTGCGATATTGATTCTGGTGACGATGTGACCGAACAGGAGAATACCGATGAAACAGCTTAACCGTATTGTCCTTGTTAACTGGTATGTATTGGGTGCGATAGAGATTCCTATCAAGGGGAACGTTGCTATTGTTGGTCCAAACGGCTCCGGTAAATCATCACTGTTGGACGCGATACAAACTGTATTGATGGGAGGGCATAAGCGCAATCTTAGCTTTAACGCCTCTGCGGGTGAAAAGTCTGAACGTTCATTGCGTACCTACTGTTTAGGTTTCTTGGATGACTTAGGCAAAAAAGTGAACGCTCGTGAAGACTCATTAACCTATATGGCTTTGAGTTTCTTTGATACCGAAACCGCCAAAGAAAGTTGTGTCGGCATTGCGATCAGTGCCTCGACTGCCAGTGCCGATGAGGACATTCTCGGTCGTTTTATCTTGCCGGACTTTTCTGTCACGCTTGATGATTTCTCCATCAAACAGGGTGGTGGGCGTTTGCCAAAACCCTGGCCAGAAGTGCGTGAAAGCTTGCTTAAACAGTGTCCAGAGATGGTGTTGGAGAAACGCGCGAGCCGTTTCGTGAAAGAAATGGTCACGCATCTGAGTCATGATGCACAAATGCCGAATGATGATGAAAAGTTCGTTAAAAACTTCAAAAACGCGCTGAAGTTCGTCCCTATCGACAGTCCAACGCGCTTTATTCGTGAATTCGTATTGGACGAAAACATTGTCCACGTCGGTGCCTTTCGTAAATCGCTGGATGAGTATCGAGCGATGGAGCAGAAAACTCAAGAAGTTGCCAATCGCATTGCAGAATTGGAGAAGGTTCAGGAGCTTTGTCAGGGTATTGCTCGAAATGTGAAAAACTCGGTTGAATATGAGTGGGTGGTTCACGAAAGTCGTTTTGAACATGCTGACCTGAAAAAAGAGGAAGCTGCTGAACGATTAGAAAGTTACACCGATCAGGAAGCAACACTTCAAGCAGACCTAGAAGCAAACAGTGAAGCGCTGAATAACACCCTGCAAGATCTAGCCAACGCGCGTGCTGAGTTAAATAATACCGATTCAGCTCACAAGGTGAATGCACTCGAATCTCGAATTTCTGCTCGCCAGCACGAAGTATCGGTGGTGCGTGAAAAGATTCAGCAGGTCTATAACCTGATGCGCACCACGGTCGGTTTTTCAGAGCAACTGGAGTTGTTACCCGAAAACTTCCGTCCTGTGGTGCAGCAGTCGGTGCAATTATGGCGAACCGGTGAAAACACCCTAAGTGGCATGTGGCCGGAATCACCTGTAGAGGTAGATAACACCCTGACTAAACTTCGTGAGATGGTTGATCCCGTTCGTAAAGCGATAGCCCGTCGTTACGAAGAGTCAGTTATTCGCATTAATGACATTCGCACCCAGATTCAAAATCAAAAAAGTGCCGTCGAACAGTTGCAGCAGGGACGTGCCCCCGTGCGTCACGCCACGCGTGAATTGATCGGTTTGCTCAAAGAGTATGGTATAGAGTCCACGCCCATTTGTGAGCTAGTGGACATCACCGAAGATAAATGGCGTATCGCCATAGAGTCCTTTTTAGGTGCTCGTCGTGAAGCCTTAGTGGTTTCACCTGATCGTGTTAAAGAAGCCATTACACTTTACCGCCGCAAAGGTCGTCACCTTAAAGGCTGTCGTATTATCAACACCACTAAGACCGATGAGTGGCTGAACCGCTCGAAGCGTGGCACCTTGGTTGAGTTTGTTGAAACCGACAACGAGCATGCCCGTGCGTACATGAACCGTGCCCTGGGTGGTGTCATGGCGGTAGAAACGGAAAACGATCTGTTACGCCATGAACGTGCCTTAACTTATGACTGCATGCTGCAGTCTGAAGGTTCGACCACCGCAATCAACGAACTCAGCGCCATTATGGGGATTCGTCGTCGAGGTGATCAGTTAGCACTGCAAGGCAAACAAGTAGATGAGATGATTGCTGAATTTGCCACCTTGGGTAAACAGCATGAAACTCTGGAAAAACTGCGTGATGCGCTTATTCAACTGGGTTCAGGCTTGTTACAAGTCAACGAGCGTGTGTTTGATTTAGCTAACCAGCGCGATCAGTTGAACAGTGAAATTGAAGGCTATCATCAAGCGATTGTTGACCTGCGTAACCATGATGACTCCGGCATTCAAAATCGAATTGCAGAATTGGCTGAACAACAAAAGAATACCGAAGCGCGTCAAAAGTCCTTAATGGACAAGCTGCAGAAAGTACGTACCGGCATGATTAAAGACCACTCTTCACTTGAATTGTTGGAAAGAGAGTTATCGGAACATGCTCAATCGCGAAGTCGCTGTGAAGAAAATCCGAATTTCGATGCTCAATCTGCTCAAGAAAAGCGTGATTATCTGGATGAGAGCTGTGGTGGCGAACTGGAGCGTGTCATTTTTGAAGCCGCCAAAAAAGCACAAAGCGAATTGCAGTTACACGAGAAGAAGAAAAACGGTGTTCGTGACGCCGTAGCACAATATAAAGCACGCTATCATGGCGGTGGCATGACGCACGGTGGTTTAGACAATATCAGTGCTGACTCGACCCATGAAGATTTAGAAAAGTATGTCAATGAAACCGTCACGGCCCTGCAAGAATCTGAACTTGCGCTTTACACCAAGAAGGCTGAACGTGCTCGCCTAGAAGCGGAAACCGCGTTCCGCTCTGACTTCGTGGCGCACTTGAACGATCAGATCGATAAGATTAAAGAGTTGATCCGTGAGCTTAACAGTCACTTGAAAAATCGTCCGTTCCACAAAGAGATGTATAGCTTCGAGATGATGCCTAACCCTGAATTGAAAGATATTCTGGAACTGGTAGAAGCATACACCCGCATGGATCAGGCAAACGTGGGTTCACTGTTTGATATCAATCATGAGCAAGATTCAGGGCACCGTGATGCCTTGGCTAAGATTCATGAAGTGTTGAAGAACGAAGGTGAAAGTACACTGCTTCAGGATTACCGTAACTTCTACAACTTTGAGTTGGTGGTGAAAGATCTACAGGGTAATCGCAAAACCACACTGACTCAGCGTATCAAGACCGGTTCAGGTGGTGAGCACCAAGTGCCTTTCTATGTTGCCATGGCAGCGGCGTTGGGGGCGACCTATCGCTTGAAAGAGGGCAGTGATGGTAAGCCTGTGGGTGGTTTCAGTTTGTCGGTATTCGATGAAGCCTTTAACAAACTGGACTCAGAGAACACGGTGACCTCTCTTGGTTTTATGACCGACTTAGGTTTGCAAACCATTATTGCGGCACCGGATGAAAAATACTCTTTGCTAAGTTCGTGTATGGATACCATCATCAACGTCTGTCGTGATGGACGTGTGGTGGATATTGATGTTGAGTTCCCAACCGAGAAGGGTAAGGAACTATTAGCATCTGATCACCCTTATAAAATGATCGATATGGATACCGCTGATGAGGATGAAATGGAAGCGTTGAGTTGATACATCGGCTTTATTTTAAATAAGCTTGCAGGGCGGATAGCCCTGCATCATCACAGTTGAAATGTTGAATATTGGCTTCCACTTGAGTTCCTGTCAGCGGTGAGCTAGAGACAAGATCAAAATCGTTTAACCAACCATCTGGTGGATTGATGATGACAAAATCATCCCCCATCACTCGGAACAGCATAGCGCCTGGACACTTCACTTCTAACCAATCTGCGAAGTCTTTCAACAGTTGATTGCCGGCATGCCAGCCATACTTGCTGTTGTATTCAGCAAAGTTTTTCAACAGCAGCATCTGCAACGAGTGAAAGTGCACATGCAATCCCCGTTGTAGCATAAAGTGAAGATACTCGGCGTTATGTAAGCCTGTTAACTGGTCATTGAAAAAGTAAGCGAAACGTTGTTTCTCTAGGTCCGAAGCGGGGAGTTGTTCCTCCTTGGATACATCACTTAGGTCTTCATTAGCCAAAACATCGACGGCAGCAGCAACGACAGCGACATCATAATGCTTTCCAGCAAGTGCTTGTAACTCTTTCATAGCTTCTTCAATGGTTTTTCTGGGTTTGTAAATTCTGTTAGACGTCATGGCATCAAAGGAATCAGCAACTGCCATGATTCTAGATAATAACGGAATATCACCATCTTTTAGTCCCTGAGGATAACCGCTGCCATCTAAACGCTCATGATGATGTCGCATTAATTCAGCCAGATCTTGGTACATTTTTATACCAGACAGCGTTTCATAACCCACTACCACGTGCTGTTTGATCAGTTCATACTCCAAGGGTGTCAGTTGACCGGGCTTTAACAACACTGCATCAGGAATAATGATTTTGCCGATATCATGAAGTGTTGATGCTTTCACTAAGCACTGAATTTTATTCTCAGGAAGCTGCATTTTACGGGCAATCAGCTCAGAGTATTTAGCGACACGACGAGTGTGGCCCGCGGTATAAGTATCACGTTTCTCAATCATATCGACCATCGCTTGGATGGTTTCTTCATAATTACTGATACGAGAGGCTTCTGATTGTTCACTTTCTTCACGACGGATAAATGCATGCATGGCAAAACCAAGATCGCCTGCCAGTTGGTCTAACATGCTGATTTCGTCTTGTTCAAAGCCCTCTTTACGATGGGTATAGACACAGAGCATGCCGATAGGTTGAGAAAAGGCATCTGAACGCAGTGGTAAAAACGCGGCAGCACTTAAACCCAGTGGAGCAATCCGCTCATCTGACAGTTCGTTTGAAGAGATCTGTATTAATTGGTTCTGTAAAATGGCTTGGTGAATTTTAGCCAGCATCTCGGGTGATTGCGTTAAGGCTATCAACTGCTCTGTAGAGCCATAAGAGCTGACTAAGCGCTCAATATAGTCACCTTGTTCGGTATGACGAAGGCTAGCAACCCATGCGAAACGATACTCAGGATGAGACACCAGCCGGTCACAGGCAGACTTTAACATCTCCATTCGATGCGTTGAGGTGATAATGATTTGGTTAACATCCGCTACGGTTTGCACAATCCCTCTAAGGTATTGCTCGTGTTCGAGTAAGGATTCAATTTGTAACGTACGTTTACTAACACGATCCTCAAGTTCGGTATTTAAATGACTGAGTTTCTGTTGATGATGATGAAGTCGACGATTAATTCGTATCACGTAGGCAATAAACATCATACCGGTAATGAAGGATAACAAGGTAATTAACAGATAATGCCAGTAGGCTTTCAGTGCTTCAGGGAAGGGTTGATGGGCTACATCATCATAAGGCTCAAGTTTTAGTTCGCGTAAAAGTCCATGTATGGGCTGATAATTTTGTGGTAATCCCCAGCCTGCGCCATAAGGTGAGTGATACAGCATGTTTGCTTCAGGCATGGTAAATAAAGCCAAAGCAACCTCTAACGCTAAATCTTCAGATACATGAGCAAGTTTGGCTAGCGGCCATTCGGGGTAGAGTCGAGTACTCACTCTGTAAGGGAAATAGCTTAAATGCCTTTCTGCAATGACATAAATATCGCTTAATTGCAGTTTTCCTTCACCGGCCATTTTTTCAAGCGTGCCCGTTCTGACAAAGCCCGCATCCGCTTCTTGTGCGATCACTGCTTCGACGACAGCGTCGTGTGTGCCCATAAAGGTTAGGGATCTAAACTGAGACGGTGTAATTCCTTGATTAAGGATTTCTCTTAAACCTGTTTGCCAACCGCCAAATGACGTTTCATCGACAGCGGCAATACGTTTGCCTTTCAGGTCATTGATTAACGTCACAGACTGATTATCGACTCGTGAAATGATCACACCACCAAAACTGTTAACCGGAGTACCTGAAGCGGTTCGGGTGTAGAGTGTAGCGATGGCACTGGCGTTGTAACGAGATTCCAGCGTGATAAAGATCGATGAGTTGGCAATAATAAAGTCAACGCTGCGCTGTCGGGTTGCTAAGTTAATCTCATCGAAGGCTAGCGGAACCAAGATAAACTCGTAATCAGGTAAAGAGCGATTTAGGTGATTAACCATGCCTTCCCATGACAGTTCCGCCATTTGATGACCACGAAGACTTAATACACCGATTTTAACGGTTTCACTTGCTGCAAAAACAGGCAAACTAACACAAGCAGAAAACACTAGGCACAGAAGTAAAAAAAGTCTGCTTAGTAGAGAGGTTCTCTTACGTCTATCTGCACAATTAAAGCCGTAATGCATTAGGTTTGGCCTCGGGGCAGAGTCATTTTGTTTGATTCTGCAGAGTTAATTTTATTCATTTATTTCTTATCAGAGTATAGATGTTTTTGTTAAGAAACCATTATTTTCAAAAGGGTATTTTATCAGACAAAAGGTGACGTTTAGCAGGAGTAGCTTTCAGCCGCAATTGACAGACAGCTTGAGAGTTAAATATAGCTATTAAATAGGAATTTTCTTCAGTAACTTGCCACTTGAGTGGTTCTGTGCTCAACGAAAGAATCATGCTGTGAAGGCTTGGAGTGAAGGATTTTGACAGCATCTCAAGTTGGTCATACTGCTCAGCGTAAAGATACTGTGCCAGTTGCTCCGCACTAAGGGTTTTCGAAACAGTGGGTTTGATAAAGCGACAAAGTCGAGGCTCCTTTGCGAAACTCTTACGAACGCTGAGCTCACTGGGAATTTTGAAGGCTGAGTTATCACGCACATTGGTATTGAAGTTGAGGCTCTCCAGACCCTCTATCACAGACCGTAAACTCCAACCGCATCCTTTTATCAATTGCCAAGCAGGTTCCAAGCTCGATCGAGAGCCCAAGGTGTAGCGAGCAGCGTCTTCTTCATTAGGCTTAAAGCAGGTTAATTGTAAAAACGTACTTTGAAAGTCGACTAGGGTCGATGGTGTATCTATCAGGCAATAGGGATGCTCCCGTCTGAAAAAAATCAGCCAGTCTTCTTTTGACTCTAGGCAAGGATACACCGCAATATTCATCCATAGATTGTAACCTAAAGTTTTCAAAATGAGCAGGATGAAACTCTAGCCATCCCTTTTTGTCCAATTTTGGCCTTGCAGGGTATACTAGTGTCGAATGTTCATAAGGAGAGCACCATGATTAAACGTATTACAGCCTTAACTGCCTTAGGAGTTTTGGCAACAGGCTTGTCGATCACTTCTCATGCCGATACTCAGCCCCTCTTTCAACAGGGTGGAGAGCTATTGTTGCAAACATCATTGTTTACAACTCATTATAGTAATGACCCAGATCATCATGAAAAGCAGCGTTTAATTAATCTTGAATGGACCTTCGCAGAAAAAGATAACATCAATATTCAACGACCAGCGGGAAGTGATTGGCGGGACGAAATTCGCTGGCTAGTTGGCGGAGCAACGTTTAAAAACTCGTTTAATCAGCAAAGCACCTATCTATATGCTGGTGGTCGTTACAACTATTTTGAAAATGAAACCACTCGGGCCTATGCCAAATTGACTGCTGGACTGTTACACGGTTATCGGGGTGAATATCGAGACAAGATTCCCTTTAACCGTTTTGGTGTAGCACCTGCCATTTTACCTGCTTTTGGTGTTGAGCATCATCGTGTCAATCTGGAAATGATACCTTTTGGGACTGCAGGGGTTATGTTTAACATAGGATATGTATTTAGATAGAATTCGTATAACGATATAATGTGAATACATAAAACCAAAAGACTTTTCTATTTAAAAGACTTTTATCTAAGAGACTTTCCCGATGATGGACACCGCCTTTCCGATGGAGCAGCATCCATTACGATCTGCATTGTATGATGAGTTACACTCGCGTCCATTTCAGGTTATTCCCTGTCCAGCACGAATTACACATCTAGCATTACTGACGACGCCAGAGCAAAGCCAAGAACAGTTTGACCATCTATGTGAATTGCATCAATTAATGGGTTTACCTCAACCCGATAAAGAAGTTCGCTGTTATGAGAAAGATTTTGGTCACTTCCGAATTCGCCGCGAACAGCACATGGAGTTTGCTTCCTATACCTTTATTAATTTAGCACCCGTAGATGATGGAGAAATCCCTTTTGTAACGACGGGCATCAGTCCTTTACCCGAAGGTTGGTTAGCAGGGTTAAAAGGACAGGTGGTTGCCGCTTTCCATTTGCAGTTAGAATCATCAGAAAAAGGTTTAGAAACGGATATTCAATTGATTCGTCCCGCATTTGAGGGAATGCGTTTGGTGGGGAGTTGCCCTCATAATGGGAGTGCTCGCGTATGGGGTACTTTCAGAATGCATAGCGATGGTTTTGGGCGTTTTTTGGTACTGAATCATCGTATGTCGAATAGTCAGTTAGGTCGGTTAACACAGCGATTACTGGAAATCGAAACTTATCGTCTGATGTCGTTACTTTCCGTTAGCTTAGCACGAGAAATTACCCCAGATCTAACTGAGATGGATCAACAACTGGCTCGGATTACACAGGACTTGGCCGATCACAATCATGTTGATGAGCGAGCGATACTGGCAGAGTTGACCGATATGGCTGCTCGTATTGAAGCCTTTAGAGCCAAATCCACTTTCCGATTCTCTGCAACTCGTGCGTATCATCAGCTAGTGTTAACACGATTAGAAGAACTACGGGAAGATGAAGTATCAGGGCATTTAACCATCCGTGAATTCATGACGCGCCGACTAACACCAGCGGTTAAGACCTGTGAATCGGTTGCCTATCGATTAGAAGATATTTCGCGCCGTGTTGACCGCGCATCTGATATGATGCGTACACGTGTAGAGCTATCCATTCAGCATCAAAATCAAACCTTGTTAACCTCAATGGATAAGCGTTCTCAAGTTCAATTAATGATGCAGCATACCGTGGAAGGCTTATCAGTGGTTGCAATCAGTTATTACTTGGTTGGATTACTCAAATATTTGATCGATGCCGTTTACAACTTCGGTGTGCCTTTCGATAAATCCATTGTGACGGGTGCAATGATTCCGCTGGTGGTGTTTTTAGTGTGGTTTAGTGTCAGACGTATACACCATCATTTTATGAAATTAGCAGAAAAGAAGCAGAACCTATCATGAACGTTGCTGAAAAATTAGAATCTTTAGTCCGTGAAGGGGTGAATGTTGACGTGTTTGCCCTTGAAAATGAAAGTCACATGCACTCAGGACCCGCTACGGAAAGCCACTTCAAGCTAGCCTTGGTTAGTTCAGATTTTGACGCTATGCCCAAGGTTCGTCGTCATCAAAAAGTGTATGGCTTAGTCGCAGAGTTGATGCAAAATCCCATTCATGCGCTGGCGCTGCATCTCTATACGCCAGACGAATGGCAGTCCTTACAAGGTTTGGTTCCTGCTTCACCTAACTGTAAAGGTGGTGGGAAGTAGTCAACCGATGTTTAATTCGCCCAGATGTGGGCGAATTCCTAATCCAGTTACTGGGTAATCTTTCCAAACAGATCAAAATATTCCGGAAAGGTCTTACGAGTACACCCCGGATCATTAATCGTGATGGGTGCGTTGCCAAAGGCAGCTAAGGAAAAACACATCGCCATGCGATGATCATCATAGGTATCGATACTCGCCGCTATGAGTTCAGTAGGCGGAGTGATTTCGATAAAGTCTTCACCTTCGATCACTTCGGCACCGACTTTACGCAATTCAGTTGCCATTGCACTTAACCGATCAGTTTCTTTAACTCGCCAGTTATACACATTACGAATGGCTGTTGGCCCTTTGGCAAACAGGGCGGTGGTAGCAATCGTCATGGCGGCATCAGGAATCGCGTTTAGGTCTAAATCGACACCCTTTAGCTCATCTCCACGCGTCACTTCGATCCACGTCGGTCCATAGGTCACGTTGGCACCCATTTTACCTAACACTTCTGCAAAGGCTTTGTCGCCTTGCACACTGTCTGACCCCACACCATAGACACGAACGGTTCCACCTGCAATCGCTGCAGCGGCCAAGAAGTAAGACGCAGAAGAGGCGTCTCCCTCAACCATCACTTCACCTGGAGAGCGATAACATTGGTTTCCTTTAATAACAAAACGCGTATAATTCTCATTCTCGACTTTGACGCCGAACAATTCCATACTGTGTAGAGTGATATCAATATAAGGTTTAGAAACGAGTTCACCTTCAACTTGTATGACTAAATCATCTTTGGCGAGTGGTGCTGCCATCAGTAATGCGGTTAAAAACTGACTGGAGATATTACCGCGAATACTAACGGTTCCTCCACTTAGGCCTTTCGCGTGAAGTGTGAGTGGTGGATAGCCCTCTTCTTTTAAGTAGGTCACCTGAGCACCTAGAGGAAGCAAAGCGTCTACCAAGTCACGAATAGGGCGCTCTGACATGCGCGGTTCTCCGGTTAAGGTAAATTCACCTTGACCCAAGCAAAGCGCTGCACACAAGGGGCGCATGGCAGTTCCAGCATTGCCGAGAAACAGTTCTAAAGGTTGATCTGCCTGAAAGGGTTTGCCCGTACCTTGCACAGTGCAGCTCTTTCGGTCATCAGAGAGTTGATACTGAACGCCAAGCTTCTGTAGCGCGTTCAGCATATGTTTGACATCATCACTGTCGAGTAGGTTGGTGATGCGTGTTTCACCCTCCGCCAGTGCTGCAAGCAACAATAAACGGTTCGAAAGGCTTTTAGAGCCTGGAAGCTGTACTTCGCCTTTTGCATGGCAAAGTGGATTGAGTGTCAAACTGTCCATGGTGATGATCTGTTTCTTCTCGTTGGAATGAAAAATTGGAAGCGCATAAACTATCATTATTTACCCCAAGGAGCGAGGATTTGAACCGCTTAGATTGGGATCAAGGAGCGTGTTTTGTCGATTGAACCCCAGCGCGATGGGCCGCAGCAGTTTACATGGCACTCGATATGGCGTGTTGCGTTAAAGCATCGTCGTGAACTGATCATCGCTAATGTTGTGGCGTTATTAGCGGCGATTGCCTCGGTACCTGTTCCGTTGTTAATGCCTTTACTTGTCGATGAAGTGCTGCTTGATCAGCCGGGCGCAATTGTGGCGGCTGTTAATCAGCTGTTTCCTGCATCTTGGCATGGGCCCGCCTTGTATATTTTTTCTGTGTTTGCCTTAACCGTTGTGTTACGTGTAATTGCAATTATTTTGAACGTTTGGCAGGCACGTCAATTTACTATTATCTCTAAAGATCTGATTTTCAAAATACGTTCCTCTCTGTTATCGCACTTGCAGAGAATATCAATGGCCGAATATGAAACCATTGGCAGCGGACGAGTGGCATCACATTTTGTCACAGACCTGGATACCGTTGATCGGTTTGTCGGTAGTTCCATCAGTCGCCTGTTAGTGGCTGTGTTATCCATCATTGGTACGGCCATCATTCTGCTGTTGATGCACTGGCAGTTGGCTCTCTTTATTCTGTTTCTGAATCCTTTTGTCATCTGGTTAACGATGGTGATAGGTACGCGGGTTAAAGACCTTAAAAAGCAAGAAAACCTTTCTTATGAGGTGTTTCAAGGTGCCTTAACCGAAACGCTTGATGCCATTCAACAGATTCGTGCCAGTAACCGTGAACGCCATTATCTAATGCGTTTAGTCGACAGTGCGCGAGATGTAAGAGATCACTCCAGTCGTTTTGAATGGCAATCCGATGCGGCCAATCGCTTTAGCTTTTTGGTGTTTCTCATAGGATTTGATCTATTCCGATCTGTCGCCATGATGATGGTGCTGTTTTCAGACTTAAGTGTGGGGCAAATGATGGCAGTATTTGGCTACCTTTGGTTTATGATGGGGCCAGTACAAGAGATTTTAGGGATTCAATATGCTTGGTTTGGTGCCAAGGCAGCATTGGCGCGAGTTAATAACCTGATTGCCTTGAAAGAAGAACCACATTATCCCGCCTTAAAAGATCCTTTTGCACAACATGCCGGTGTGGATGTTGTCGTTGAAAATATTCATTTTAGTTACAGTGAAGGGCAGGAAGTGCTTCGAGGTATTTCATTACATATTAACGCGGGCGAAAAAGTGGCCCTAGTGGGTGCCAGTGGCGGTGGCAAATCCACCTTGATTCAAGTGATTTTGGGTTTATATCCAGCTGAAGAAGGTGATGTGCGTTTTAATGGTATCTCTGTTAAAGAGATAGGTTTTGCCCGCGTCAGAGAGAAAGTAGCAACAGTGCTTCAGCAGCCGGCACTGTTTAACGGTACCGTCCGTGATAATTTACTAATGGGGCAGTCCTACACAGACGAGCAGTGCTGGGATGCGCTAAAAGTCGCGCAGTTAGATGACTTCGTTCGTGATGAGTTGTCTAATCAACTGGATACATTGGTTGGACGTCAAGGTGTTCGTTTATCAGGCGGGCAACGACAACGGCTTGCTATTGCTAGAATGGTGTTAAGTGATCCGGCCATCGTTATTTTGGATGAAGCCACCTCAGCACTGGATACAACGACAGAAACGCGCTTGCATCAGGCGATGCATGAGTTCTTAAAAAATCGTACCACCTTGATTGTTGCGCACCGTTTAAGCGCGGTGAAGCAAGCGGATAAGGTCTATGTATTTGAAGATGGACAAATTGCAGAGCAGGGTAGCCATGATAAGTTGATAGAAGAGAAGGGGCTTTATCATAAACTCTATGGTGATCCACAACATGTTTGAAAAAATGATCGGTTGCTAAGATTCGGTTAAGTTTCAGGTCGGTATAATGGTCTATAATAGAATGTATAGTTGCTTTTAATGCTAGGAGAAAACGTATGATGAAGAAAACCGCAGTTGCATTGACTCTTCTGCTCAGTGGTGCGGTACTAACCGGCTGTGCTCAGTCGACGCTGACTGGAACCAGCTACAGCCGTGGTGAAGCTCGTCAGGCTCAGACGGTACAAATGGGTCGTGTAGAGTCTGTCGTACCCATCGTGATTGAAGGTCGTACAGATGGCGTTGTTGGAGCCGGTGCTGGTGCCATTATTGGTGGTATCGCAGGTAACCAAGTTGGTGGTGGCAGTGGTCGTCAAATTGCTACCGTTATTGGTGCGGTTGCCGGTGGTGTCGGTGGTCAACGTGTTGAAGAGATGACCAGTCGTCGTCAAGGCGTTGAAGTCACTGTTCGCTTGGACAACGGTTCACTCGTTTCCGTAGTGCAAGAGGTTGATCCTAACCAAATATTCAGCCCAGGTGATCGCGTACGTGTGTTAGGTCAAGGTAGCACCATGCGTGTAACCTACTAACCCATAAGTTTTCACTGATCAAATAGAAACGCCCGCATAGCGGGCGTTTCTATTGTAAGATCTCAAATCAATTATTTATCTGGTGCGTGGTAATACAGATATAGATCCACCAATAGCTCTGGAATCTGCTCTGCCATTTCTTCACTTAGTGCTCTGTCCTGTCTAATTTCAAGAATCTCAGGATCATCAAAAAGTTCAGAAGCTACCATGATCGGTAATAGAAGACCTGCCACAGTCTCTTCATCATTACCAAACCAGTCTTCCTCACGCATAAATACACCTTCCATAAAGGACTGTGCCCAGATCGTCAGTTCTGGTTCATCTTCGTCTTCATCTTCGTCAGTATCCAGCGTCAATTCACAAGGAAGTAGGGTTTCCTGATCATTGTACAGATCTTGACCAATGGTAAAGTGCAGTTTGCGCAATAGACCGATGATCAGTTCCTTTTGCTCTGCTGATTCCCACTTAGGCTCTGAGTCAAATAACAGATCCAGCCATTCTTGTTCAGGCACTTTCGTTGGACTGATATTTAGCGCGCATAACAATCCATGTGTTCCAATCAGATCTAAAGAATCCTCCGAAACCGCTGATGAAAATAGAAAAGCTTCTAGCTGATCGAGTTCAGCTTCTGTAATCAAACCTGTGGCAGTCATTGAGATCGTCCTATTTTTGTCATGTCGCGCTATTGTAACCTGTATTGCAGATCCGCTGATACGTTTTTACAGGCCCATAAATTGGAAAGGTTCAGATTCAACAAAGTATTGGCTCGCCTCACCTGCATAGATCTGTTCTTCCGCTAACGCCAATTTCTTAACGCTTGCCCCTTCACTAAAATTAATGTTGTTAAAATCAACCCAGATGGCATTGGGTGTAAGAACATTTTCGTAGTAATAAATACGATTTTTCTGATCAGAAACAACACGCCAGCGTGTATTGGATAGGTGAGGTTGGTCTTCAGCAGAAATTCCATAAGGTACAGAGACATTGCGTACGATACTCATCACACTGGCAGCAGCAATACGAGGGTCACTGGTTTGTGGAATACGATCAATATAATACGACGCTCTGACAAAACGGTCTTGAGCGCGATTACTGCCCGGTAAGAAAATCGTACCGGGAATGCCTTCCCAATAACCTTTAATGGCTAACTGTTGCTCAAACGGTGGGTCATTAGTCATCACCTGATAGTCACGGTTATGGTGAATCACTAACTTTCCTTCAATGTATTCCAGGATGGCGCTGTCACCGGAGCTGTCCGACATAGACAGATGCACAGTGGTAAACTTATTAGTGCCAGGTATGTAGTCAGATACTACGGCAAAAGGTTCGTCCTTAAAGAAATTGACCGCCTCCTCAACGGTGGCAAAATTATCCAAGGCGAACTGAGCCCATAAAGACACCGCAATGCCTGGACGGTCTCCATCTTTTTCAAAGGCTGGATATTCTGACTCCACCAGCCACAATAAATTGGCGACTAAGCCTTTTTCATTCATACCATCCGTCGTGGCGATATCCCATGAGCTGGTAATCACGCTGCCATATTTCGACGTCCACTCAACCGAATTAGCACCGACCATACCTTCGCGCTGCATACCTTGGGGAAAAGCCCAGATATTAGCTGGGATATCTAAGGAAAAATCCATACTTCGACCGGTAATGACCATATCATCGGGACCGTGATAAACCATGCGTGTACACGCATGCGTTTGACTCGCTAAAACAACAGACGCGGCAAATACGCCGGAAAGAAGGGCGGTAGAGATTTTTTTCATAAATACCTCTGACAAAATTGAAATTATTTTTAATTAAGGAACGGATGCAATGGTTAAGTAAACAGCAAAAATAACCAAATGAATCGCCTATTCTTTTAGAAACGGTAATCGATTCCCAGTATTAAACCACCCAGTTTGGTATCGATATCGAAATTCCCCTGACTATAGTCAACATCTAAATAGCGGTAACCTAATTGCACGGCAGAGTTTTCACTAATGCGATAACCCACACCTAGGTGAAGATCATTTACCCAGTTAGATGAAATATCAAAGCCTCCCACCATTGCTGACCAAGATGCAAACCACTCTTGGTTCAGATCATATATCCCTTTGGCACCGACCATCAGATCGGCCCATTGCTTTGATCGTTTGTCTTGGAGATTGAAAGGTTCAATGGTGATATCTGTTTTGACAGACCAACCTCGCACCCCAAGCATTAGATCAGCATAGCTAGTGGGTGTTTGAGAGATGCGGTATTGTCCAGCGAGCATCAGGGTTGTTAAATCCATTGTTAAGTTGGCATCAACGGTTTGTGGTCCCTGTGTTGCGGATGCTCCGTCCTTCATCTGAACATACATACCATCCAGAATCAGACCAAAGTCACCTTTGCGAGTTTCCATCATACCCATAGCGGCAAAATCGATGGTTTTTAAAATGTCACTGAAGCTTTTATCCACACTGACGGTGGGAAGAAGAGGATGAGAAACCTTGGCATCTAAGTGAGTTGCCCAACCATACAACGCCACACGAGAAGTCCATTCTTCAGCAGCTTGAGCTGAAGAAACTGAAACGATCAAACAGCCTGCTATTAAGGCATAAACGAAAGATTTGGACATGAGAAATCCTTTTAAATAGTTTATTCGCTTTTTTGGACGGCAATTTGCACAGCGCGACCACTTCGAATTGGCTCAACAGCCAAAATTTTAAACTCACAAAGAGTTAATAAATCAACTAAATCATCTACATGATAGCGGTTGTGTTCTAAAAAATGTATGAATAAATCTTCTAACGTTTTATCAGTTAATTGAGGATCGTTTAGATTCGTTCCTTTAAGTTCATGTGATACGTAGCTTTTCAGTGGTTGGCGCACCATATCCACTAACACTAACACAAACACACCGCCAGGTTTTAACCAATGCTGCAGGTTACGAAATAAGCTCACAGGTTGATGCAGTTCATGAACCAGTCGATTCGCCACGGCAATATCGATGCTATTGGTTGGAAAAAGATCAGGCAGATCTAGATTTAAATCGGCCACTTGAATATTGATAGCCTCTGGCAGATCAGGTACTTGATCCAACATGTAGGGCGCACACTCGACTCCTGTTAAGGTAGCCTGCGGGTAACGTTGGTGGAGATCCTGTAAAAAGAGCCCAGGACCACAACCGAGATCAACGATATGACACTCAGCATCATTCGATAACACAACATGCTGGTTCCAAAACGCCTGAAACACCTCATCATGATTACGTTGATGGCTTTCTAGTGTGCGCTGAGCCGCCAGCTTACCATCGCCACCATGATGGCGCTCCAAGTAGGCTTGGGTGGATTTGAGTGATGGCATGGCTATTAACCCTCATCCGAATAAACACACACATTCCAATCTGCTGCCAGTCCGTCTTCAGCTAAACAGTAGGACTCAAAAAAGTTGCTGATTTCATCACGCTGGCAGTGCTCTTCAAAACTTGCCATATCTTTCCAGATTTCATGAAACACGATGGGGAAGCTTTTGCCTTCCGCGAATGGGCTTTGTATCTGTTTGGTGACGATGTATTGAATACAGCCATCTTCTCGCAATGTGTTGGGTTCTAGGGACTGTAGCACCCGAAAAAGTTCAGTTTCTTTACCTTCTTTAGGAAGAAACTGGGCCGTGCAATAGACTTTGGATGACATGAATTTTCCTTGTTAGATAGCTATTTAATGAGTCTAACAGCTTCAGTGACGACATTAAATTTTTCATCTTACTGTGTTCATCTGTATCACTCTGACGGAGAAGCTATCAGTTGAATGATTAAATTGAACTTAAGTCTAATAACGATAACTAACTATAAATATCTTATGGTTAGAAGATTATCCAGTGTTTGCTAAAGGAGATGGTTAACTTCTTAAACCGGTTTTATATCCAAGAGGAGTGTCATGATGGACTTAAATGTTGCCAAAACACTTCAACCCGAAGTGAAACAAACCCACTACACGCCGAAGTCATTTTCTGATTGGGTTGCTTATCGGTTTGTAAAATTTATGCGCATATTCGCTGATCTATTCTTTAAGGGGCGGTATGGTCATCGAGCCGTTGTGCTAGAGACTGTTGCCGCCGTACCTGGCATGGTAGGGGGCACCATACAACATCTGCACGCGTTAAGACGCATTAAAGATGACGATGGTTGGATTCGGACCTTGTTGGAGGAAGCGGAAAATGAGCGCATGCACCTCATGACCTTTATCGAGGTAGCACAACCGAATCGATTTGAGCGTTTCCTGATTGTTCTTGCTCAGGGGTTCTTTTATAACCTGTTTTTTCTGTTGTATTTATGTTCGAGCAAAACAGCGCATCGAATCGTTGGTTATCTAGAGGAAGAAGCTGTTTATAGTTACACCGAGTATCTTGAAGGTATTGATAGCGGTCTTTATGAGAATATCCCAGCACCAAAAATAGCTATCGATTACTGGAAGTTATCTCAGGATGCACGTTTACGTGAGGTTGTGATGGCCGTTCGTGCCGATGAAGCAGAGCATCGAGATACTAATCATAGTTTTGCTGATCAGTTAATGTGATCAAGACAGATAAGCTGGGCATTGAACGTTATCTTTGCTCTGCTTATCTCGCTGTGTCTTGTTTTTCTTGTTTCTGAAAATGCTTTTCTCGATACATAGCCTGATCTGCGCTATTCACAAGCGCATCGACACTACCTTCCCATCGATTTGTCCAAATTAAGCCAATACTGGCAGATATCAAAATCTCATGGGTATTAATCATGAAAGGTTTTTCAATGAGATCATGTAACTTGTCAACAAGTTCTTGTGCCTTGGCTTCAGAAAGACAGTCAAACAGGATGATGGCAAATTCATCACCGGCTAGGCGGGCAAACGTGTCGGAAGCTCTTAAATGTTGTTGAAGTCTCTGAGAAAACTCAATTAAAAGTTGATCCCCAATGCTATGACCCAGGGTGTCATTAACCGGTTTAAAGCCGTTAATGTCTAAGTAAAGAAGGGCAAAAGGGGAAGGCTGTCGAAGCGATTTTGTCACGGCTTGGCTTAAACGGTCGTAAAACAATACTCGATTCGGCAGCCGAGTTAGCGCATCGTGGGTGGCTTGCCAGGTTAGCTGCTTTTCGGCCTGTTTACGTGCGGTGATATCTCTCGCCATCGCTAAAATGTTGTCGTCATCGATTTTGGACATGCGCAATTCAAAGTAAAGATCTTGGTCTTTAATCGTTAATGGATACTCATAGAGTTGCAATTTTCCAGTCTTGATGACTTGATTGAGAAGGAAATAGCCATTTTCGGCTACTGTTTGCGGCATGACATCGATGAAAGAGCGTCCGATAAATTGATCAGGTGACATGAACAGAAGTTCGTCGCTACTCGATTGATAGTCCAAGATGATGCCTGATTTATCCAAGGTGAAGACGAGATCAGGCATCGCTTCTAATATCGCACGATTGCGATGATGGTAGTCATCCAGTTCTTTTCGTTGTTGTAGAATTTGTAGGGCATTGTCATAGCGACGTTTAAGCAGGGCGATAATAATAACGCCCAAAAGTACTATGAAAACTGCGAGCGCCCCCCAACGCTTTTGTTCTTTGGTGGTAAATTCGGTAATCAGTTGATCAGCATAGCTGAGGTTTTCACCGATATAAACGATTAAAGGCCAATTGGGCACGCGCTGGAAGGTCACTAAGCGGTTTATTGAGTCAAAAGGCGATAAGACGATATAACTATCTTGGTCGGGTATGTTATTCCCATACTTATCCAGTGATGCTAGGGGCTGGTTGATAAAATCTGCGGCAAAGGGAAGTCGAAAAATGATTTTCGATTCATCGTTGACCAGCACATGCGTTAAACGACCATCAAAGAGTTGATCATCAAGGGTTGATGAGAATTTGAAGATGTCGACGGTGGCGACGATAACTCCTATAAAATCTCCTTGATCATTGGTGATTTTGCGGCTCATGGCAAAGAAGGTGAAGGGTTCTTCAACTCGAGCCACTTGAATGCTCGAAAGAAAAACTTGGTCTTCGGGTTGATTTAGCTGCCATTGAAAGTAATCTCTATCTTTCACAATAGGCATGGGTTCAGCACGTGTCCAAGCGGTCATCATGCCCTGTGAGTCTAATAGTAGGAAGTCTGCTATTTCTTGGTTATAGCTTTTTTGTAACGACATTAACTCTTCGAGCTGCTGTTGATTAAACTGCTCATTCTTAACGGCATCTCGCAGAGTAAGCAAAACACGATCCAATTCATACATCTTGGCACGTACAATCTCGCGCTGCTTGATGGCTAAGGCATGAGAGCGTTGACTGACTTGTTCATAGACCTTGTCTTCATAGCTAGTGACAGATGAATGAAATTGGTAGTAAAAAATTCCGAGTGTCGACAGTCCTATTAGAACAACTAAGATTATCAATCGTGAAAAGGATGTAGACATTGAGGTCATAGGATGGATATGTCTGTACGGCCAAATAATGAAAACGAGTTTATCATTTTTAGCTGCGTTATTGCTTTGCTTACGCGCCTTTTTTTAGATACAGGTCAATAAAACCCTGTAACAAATTTAGTTGCTAAGAATTGTTTGATACAGCACTAAGGTTAACCATCGCTCAAATTTAAAACCAACTTCTGGTAAAAGCCCAGTTGGTTGGAATCCTAATTGCTGGTGAAGTCGGATACTGGGAGTGTTTTCGGCATCAATAGCACCGATCATAGAATGGTAGCCTTGTTCTACAGCACGCTCCATAAGGGCAGAAAGCAGAAGTCTACCTAAACCTAGACCTCGAAAGTCTTGATGAATATAGATCGAGTGTTCAACGGTTGTGTTAAAAGCAGGATAGGGCCGAAAACGTCCATAACTGGCAAATCCCATGAGCCTATTTTTTTCATTTAATACCCCTAGTATGGGAAAGTTATGTTGCTGTTTATCACTGAACCAACGCTCAATAGTGGCATGATCACGAGGATCGTATTCATACAAAGCGGTGGTGTTCAGAATGGCATCATTAAAAATTTCTAACACGCTATCGCCGTGATCTTCGAATCGACAGTCTATTAGTTGTCTGTTGCTGTGCTGTGGCATGTTAATTGCTCCAAGCTCTGGTAGTTTTCCAGAGGATATGCCGATGACTGAATTTGTAACTCAACACCAATTTGACCTGATTTGGATCATCATTGCGTCTGCGATGGTCATGTTTATGCAGGCAGGCTTTACCGCATTAGAGTCAGGGCTGACGCAAGCGAAAAATACCATCAATGTGGCGATTAAGAATATTACCGATTTTATTGCAGCGATTTTAGTCTTTTGGTTGTTGGGTTACACCTTTATGTTTGGTGACTCTATATCGGGTTGGATAGGGATTCCTAAGATTCTGGACGACAGTGGCGATCCCAGTGTCTATACCTACTTTGTTTTTCAAGCAGTTTTTGCGGGTACTGCTGCGACGATTGTCTCTGGTGCCGTAGCAGAGCGAATGCGCTTTATGTCTTATGTGCTTATTTCGGTGATGGTAGTTGCTTTTGTCTATCCCGTCTCAGGCCATTGGATCTGGAACGAAGAGGGTTGGTTAGCGCAAATGGGCTTTATGGATTTTGCTGGGTCAACGGTCGTGCACTCTTTAGGCGCATGGGTGGGTCTTGCTGGTGCAATTGTGGTGGGTCCGCGTTGGATGCGTTTTGGTAAAGATGGCAAGGTGAACGCTATTCCTGCTCATAATTTAGTCTTAGCGGTCATCGGTGTATTGATTCTGTGGTTTGGCTGGTTTGGCTTTAATGGTGGTAGTACCTTTGCAGCCGATTCCACCGTTCCCGGTATTGTTGCCAATACACTGTTAGCGGCAGCAGCAGGTGGTGCTGCGTGTTTCCTAGCGTCGATGATGTTTCATGATCAGCGTTTGGTCAGTGTGGAAAAGTTACTTAACGGTGTTATTGGTGGCTTGGTGGCCATTACGGCCAGTGCCCATGTGGTCTCGACGCTAGGTGCGGTGATGATTGGTGCCATCGCTGGTATTGTGGTCTATGTGGCTGAATACATATTGCTGTATAAGTTTAAAGTTGATGACCCCGTCAACGTGATTTCAGCTCATGGTGTCGCGGGTGCTTTCGGTACCTTGGTTCTCCCTTTTTTCGCTGTAGGTGAATTGGCTGCAGGAAGTGTTTGGCAGCAGTTTTGGGTGCAGCTGATTGGTGTCTTTAGCGTGTTTGTGTGGGGCTTTGCCATGGGCTTAATCCTCTTTGGTGGATTAAAGTGGATAGATAAGCTTCGCGTGCCTTTAGAAGATGAAATTGCCGGTTTGAATGTCTCTGAGCATGGAGCCAGTTCATCCGTTCAGGATATGCAGCGTGTCATGCATCAAATTATCCAAACTGGGGATTTGACCTTAAGAGCACCGGTTGAAGTAGGGTCAGAATTCGCTCCCTTGGCAGAAGCGTTTAATCAATTTATGTCTGACTATGAAAAGGCGATAGGGCAGTTGCAAAATAACGCTCACTCCTTGAGTGATTTCTCAGATTTAATGGATCAATTGGGGCAGCGATTGACCAATACCTCAACTCAATATCGTGATCAAAACCATCAGTTATCCAGTTCTATTCATTCGCTAGTCGATGCGGTCAAACTATTCAGTCAGCAAGTCAAAGATTCTGAGCAGTATGCCCAAACCGCATCGAGCACGGCATCAGGTGCTTTGTCTTCGTCATCGCGAACCAGCGATCAGATCAAGCAGTTTGCGTCTTTGGTTAATGATATGCGTGAGAAAATCACCGACGTTGCAAGGGATACGCAAGATATCAATCGTATTCTGCAAACGATTGAATCAGTCTCAGAGAAAACCAATTTGTTAGCCTTGAACGCTGCCATCGAAGCAGCCAGAGCGGGTGATGCTGGTCGAGGGTTTGCGGTGGTCGCTGATGAAGTCCGTAACTTGTCTGTGATTACGCAAAATGAGGCATCAAAAATTCACGAGAATATCGGTCAATTGCAATCAAAAGTGGATAAAGCCACTGAAGTGGCTGATCAAAGTGCAGAACTAGCTGATGAAAGTGTGAAGGTTGTCGATCAAAGTCGCGATGCGTTTGAACAGATCAACACAGCAGTAGATGAAATCTACCATTTAAGTCAAAACATGGCCGGTTTAGCGAATAGCCAGTTTCATGTGGTAGAACAAGTAGAGCAGGGTACCGTTGTGATGGATCAGCTGGTAGCAGATAATGAAAATGACTTGAATGCGATTCATCAACTGAGTCAGCAGCTTAAAGCACTTTCTAGTCAATTAAATCAGGATGTTAATCGTTATCAGGTCAACGCAAGGCTGGTAACCTAAGGTTAAGATTAAGTTTTCGCAGATGACAAGCTAGCAGGCTTCGCGGATAATGTCGGCCCATGATAGACACGACCGCGTTACTCCACTCTGCTCGCCAATCCCTAGCCGAAGTCTTTGGGTTCAGTCAGTTTAGACAGCCTCAAGAAGAGGTTGTAGGTACCTTATTGTCCGGACAAGATGCCTTGGTGGTGATGCCGACAGGCGGTGGCAAGTCCTTATGCTATCAATTGCCTTCCTTGGTGCGAAGCGGTACCGGTATTGTGGTGTCGCCGTTGATTGCCTTGATGCAAGATCAGGTCAGTGCTCTTTCTCAGCTAGGTATTAATGCTGGTTGCCTTAATTCGTCCATTCCGTTCGAGCAACTTCAGGAAACTGAACACCTGTTGCTGACCGGACAGTTGGATCTGCTTTACGTGGCTCCGGAGCGGTTATTGCAGCCTCGCACCTTGAATCTGCTGCAACGAACAGAAATTGCTTTATTTGCCATTGATGAAGCGCATTGTGTTTCGCAGTGGGGGCATGATTTCCGTCCCGAATATATGCAGTTGGATCAGTTGGCCACTCTTTTTCCAGGCGTGCCTCGGGTCGCCTTAACGGCGACAGCGGATGCGCGCACGCGAGATGAAATTGTTCATCGTTTAGCACTGACCGATGCCAAGCGTTTTGTGCAAGGTTTTGATCGACCCAATATTCGTTATCGTATTGGGCAAAAAGAAAAAGCACGCGAGCAGTTGTTGCGCTTTATTCGTACTGAGCATGAACAAGATGTCGGGGTTGTTTACTGTTTATCGCGAAAGCGGGTGGAAGAAACGGCTGCCTACCTGTGCGACAAAGGCTTTAATGCCTTGCCTTATCACGCAGGACTCTCCGCCGAATTACGTCAGCATCATCAACATCGTTTTCTGACCGAAGATCCGATCATTATGGTGGCAACCATCGCCTTTGGGATGGGTATTGATAAGCCCAATGTTCGTTTTGTTGCCCATTTGGATCTTCCGCGCTCCATCGAAGCCTATTACCAAGAAACGGGAAGAGCAGGGCGTGATGGTCTACCTGCTGATGCGTGGATGGTCTACGGTTTACAGGATGTGTTGTTTTTACGACAGATGCTTGAAAGTTCGCAAGCGGAAGATCGCTATAAACAGGTTGAACGACAAAAGTTAGAGGCGATGCTGGGTCTATGTGAAATCACCAGTTGTCGCCGTCAAGTGCTACTCAGTTACTTTGGCGAACCTGAACACCCCCCTTGTGGTAATTGTGATACCTGTCTAGAGCCTGTCCCTGTGTGGGATGGTACGGAAGCGGCCCGAAAAGCCTTATCTGCTGTATATCGCAGTGGTCAGCGTTTTGGTGTCAATCATGTGGTCGATATTTTGTTGGGGCAACAAACCGACAAGGTGTTGCAAAATCAGCATCAAAAACTCAGTACCTTCGGTATTGGTAAAGAGTTGGATAAAAATCAATGGCGTTCTGTGTTTCGTCAATTGGTGGCAAGGGGCTATTTACGTGTCGATGCTGATGGTCATGGTGTGTTGTTACTGAATGATACCTGTCGTGCTTTATTACGGGGTGATGAAACCATTCAATTACGTAAAGACCCACGAGTACCTTCTGGCAAGGGTAAAACCGATTTCCGATCCGCAGGACGTCGTGATCGAACCAATCCGGCGATGCGTCGTCTTGATCCAGCAGAAGAGCGTTTGTGGGAAGACCTTCGTGCACTTCGTAAGCGTCTAGCTCAAGAGCAAGATGTACCCCCTTATATTATTTTCCATGATGCCACGTTAATGGAAATGGTGATTTATCGTCCACAAACAGAACAGCAAATGCGCAGTTTAAGTGGCGTAGGTGAGCGCAAATTTGACCTCTATGGCGATGCTTTTTTGGATGTGATTGAAGAGCATCAAACTGCACCCGGTCAGTGGGTGAGTCCAGTTTAATGGAGGTTGGATTAACCGCACTTTTCATTAGCGCTTTTATCTCGGCGACCTTGTTACCCGGTGGCTCCGAAGCGCTGTTAGCTTGGATGGTGCATCAAGGTGAATATTCGCTGATGTCACTGGTGTTAAGTGCAACCGCAGGTAATGTACTGGGTAGTTTGGTGACCTTTGGCATGGGATCACTGCTCAGAGTCAAATTCCCACTGAAAACATTGGAAAAACCGCAGCATCAACGCGCCCAACGACTGATCGAACGTTACGGCCCTTTGGCGTTGATTATGGCGTGGTTACCGATTATTGGAGATCCTCTCTGTTTTGTTGCTGGATGGCTAGGAGTGCGTTTCAGTTTAAGTGTGATGACCATCGCCTTAGGTAAATTATTGCGTTATCTTGTAGTGGCGGGTTTGTTTTTGTAATCGGTTCATCCTAACGAGGATATTCGGTGACACGACGAGAGATATTCAGTCTTTTACGTACTTTACTGCTGACGTTGGCAGTGGTGATGTTGTTACTGAATGTCTGGTTTTCACAAACACGTGAAGAGAACTGGCAAACACCGGTTACGGCTTGGATGTATCCGATTAATGCTGACGGTGAAATCGCCACGCAAACCTGGATAGACCAATTATCCGATGCTCATTTTGACGATATGGAGCGCTTTTTTGATCGCGAGGCAGCCCGTTATCGGTTAGGTCTTGAACGACCGATTCAAATTCAACTTGCCGCGCAGATTAATGCAATTCCTCCCGATATCCCACTGGAGCCCAGTATCGTTGATGCCGTTATCTGGGCGCTAAAAATGCGATATTGGGTATGGAAATATGATGATACCCCGCGCGAACCCAGAGCCATTCGTATCTTTATTCGTTTTTATGCACCCGATAATCCCGGTCCAATGCAGCATTCCTTAGGGTTACAAAAAGGACTGATAGGTTTAGTGAATGGTTATGCAGGAGGGGAGCATGCAGGTCGCAATAATCTAGTAGCCGCTCACGAACTACTCCATACACTGGGTGCAACGGATAAATATGATATGGACACTCTGGAGCCTATTTGGCCAGATGGTTATGCCGATCCTACTCAGTTTCCGCTGTATCCTCAAACCCGCGCAGAGATCATGAGCGGTCGCCTTCAGGTGTCACCCGGTTGGTTATTGCTGCCACCCAGTTTAGACCATGCAGTGATAGGACCGGCGACGGCGATAGAGATTAATTGGCTGTCGGCAGGTAATTGAGTTGATCTAGTTGCTGTGATCTGTATTACGGATCTGTATAATCTGCGACCAAGATGAATCAAGATTTTTCGGAACACTCATGACCAGCAACACCGATACTGAAGCCGCACGTAAACTCAAATTACGCCAAAACAAACTGCAAAAGCGCCTTAGACGCGAGATGGGGCAGGCCATTGAAACCTTCAACATGATTGAAGAAGGTGACAAGGTGATGGTGTGTCTTTCAGGCGGTAAAGATTCATTTGTGATGTTGGATATCTTGATGAATCTTCAGAAGAGCGCCCCTATTAATTTTGAATTGGTGGCGGTGAATCTGGATCAGAAGCAACCCGGCTTTCCCGAACATGTATTACCCGCTTACTTATCAGAACTGGGTGTGCCTTTCCATATTGTCGAGCGTGATACTTATTCAGTGGTTAAGGCGGTCGTTCCTGAAGGGAAAACCACCTGCGCACTCTGTTCTCGATTGCGTCGTGGAACTCTCTATGGTTTTGCTGAGCAAATCGGTGCGAATAAAATTGCATTAGGTCATCATCGCGATGATATTCTGGAAACCTTCTTCCTGAATATGTTCTATGGCGGCAAGCTCAAATCAATGCCACCCAAGCTAGTCTCGGATGATGGCAAGAATATGGTGATTCGCCCACTGGCTTACGCCCGCGAAAAAGACATTGCTGAATATGCAGAGCTACGTGGTTTCCCAATTATTCCGTGTAATTTATGTGGTTCGCAAGAAAACCTACAACGCCAAGTCATTAAAGAGATGCTGCAAAGCTGGGATAAAACCCATCCTGGTCGCATCGAAACAATGTTTCGTTCACTCTGTCACGTGGTGCCGTCACATCTAGCCGATGCCGAACTCTTCGATTTCAAAAACTTACAGCTAGGTCATGCACACGGTATCGTGCCAGATGATTGGGATGAAGAGCCACAAAGCCAGCAGAAGCCTGCTGTGCAGATAATGGAGCGGATTGATATCCTGTCTGTATAAGACAGGATATCTGACGAGTTAAGCGACGTTATGATAAATATTCTGCACGTCGTCTAAATCGTTTAATAGATCGATGAAGCGCTCAAACATCGGCAGGTCTTCTTCACTGATTTCAGTCGTGGTTTGTGCCAGGAACTGAATCGCATCGGCTTCATAGTCAATTTCACCGAAGGCAGCCGCCAAGGCTTGTTTAGCATTCGAGTATTCTGTGTGAGGGGCGAAGACAGTGATCATGCCATCTTCACTCTCGATATCAGTGACATCAACACCGGCTTCCATCAGTGCTTCAAGTACTGCTTCTTCATCACCACCTTTAAAGGCCAGAATCGCACAGTGATCAAACATGTGACTCACACTGCCTTGCGTACCAATTTTGCATTTGGTTTTGGTGAAGCAGTGACGCACATCACCAAAGGTGCGGTTAGGGTTGTCGGTTAAGCATTCCACAATCACCATGCAGTTACCGGGTCCAAAACCTTCGTAACGTGCAACCGAGAAGTCTTCACCGCCACTGCCTTTAGCTTTATCCAGTGCTTTGTCGATAACGTGAGCAGGTACCTGATCTTTTTTGGCACGGTCCATTAACCCGCGTAGGGTTAGGTTGCCGGAGGGATCGGTTCCACCAGACTTAGCACAAACATAGATTTCACGTGCATATTTGCTGTAGATTTTGGTTTTTTGATCGGCCGTTTTGGCCATGGATTCTTTACGGTTTTGGTAGGCGCGACCCATCGGGAGAGTCCTGTATTGTGGCTTAGGATTAAAAAATTAGCCCAATTTTACGCAAAAACGCAAAATTGGGCTATTGAATTTTTTATCCGTGAATCAGAAACGCTCTGCGCGGAAAGGCTTCATGTCGATGGCTGTGGTTTCGCCATCCATCATCTCGCCTAACAAGCGACCCGTTGCTGGACCCAGCGTAAATCCCTGATGACCGTGACCAAAGGCAAACCAAAGCCCTTTATGCTTCGGTGCTGGGCCAATCACGGGTTTCATATCTGGTAAACAGGGGCGAGCACCTTTCCAAGGTTCTGCTTCGACACGCTCACCAAATGGGAAGAGTTTGCGGCCTTGTTTCTCGGCTTTTTCGAGTTGACCATAAGACGGTGGTGCGTTTAGATCAGCCAGTTCGGCACCTGTGGTTAAACGTATGCCGTTTTTCATGGGCTCCAGCAGGTAGCCTTTTTCAGCATCCATCAGCCAGTAATTTAAGCGCGCTTTAACATTCGGTTGCGCGTAGTGCATGTGATAGCCACGCTTCACAAATAAGGGGAAGTTGTAGTTTAACGGCGCTAGCATTTGTTGCGACCATGGACCTAAGGCGACGACGACCTCTGCGGCATCATGATCGCCTTTAGAAGTTTTAACTCTCCAGCCTTCACCTTGCTGAACTAAGCCTTGTAGTTCCGCTTCAATGAACTCCCCGCCAGCTTGTTCAAACGCTTTGGCGTAGGATTGCACCAGATCTCCGGGTGATTCTACTGTCCATGAATTCAGCCAGTGAACGGCACCACAAATGTCACTGGATAATCCCGGCTGTACTTCATCAAGTTGCTGACGATTCAATAGACGCGATTCGACACCGTACAATCGTTTGTTTTCTAATGCTTTTTCCCAGCGTTCAGCCAGTTCTGACTCTGTTCTGTAAAGTTCAAGCCAGCCTTTCTTTTGAATTAAGGCTTCAGCACCGGATGCGGCAATCATCGGCTCATGTTCTTGAGTGGATAAGGAGATGATCGATGCATAGGCAGGGACGATTTTTTTATAGCGACCTGGGAACGAGTTGACGTAGTAACTTAACAACGGGCTAGCAGCAGATACCATGCCCATAGGACGGTAACGAATATCGATGCTGTTGTTAGGGATCACACGAAGCAAGGTTTTTAGATCATGCGGAAAAGCATAGGGTTCTACGGCTTCACGTTGAATGATGCCTGCATTGCCATACGACGTTTCTAAACCGGGTGCGCGGCGATCGATCAAGCGTACTTTACGGCCTCTTTTTAATAGATGCCAAGCAACGCTGACGCCAACAATACCCGCTCCAAGTACAATGGTTTCCCGCGACATTCTGATCTCCTGCTAGGACTAAAAATCTTATATTCATAGCATTCTAGCAGAAGATTTATATTTCACTGTATAGGTGGTTAATTAAAACGAAATTAATCTAATAATTAAAAAATACCAGATGAAATACCCATTCAAAAATAAATATGTAGTTAAAATAACTAATCTATCTATTGGTTAGCTTGATCTCTATACGTCGATTTCGTTGGAGTGCGTCGGGTGTATTGCCGGAATCAACCGGAGAAAACTCGCCAAAACCTGCGGCAGCCAAGTGTCTTTCAGGTACGCCTTGCGAGGCCAGATAACGAACAACAGAGACAGCACGTGCTGTCGATAACTCCCAGTTAGATGGGAAGGCCGCTGTATTGATGGGGACTCTATCGGTGTGACCTTCTATTTGCAGTACCCAATCAATGTCGTCGGGAATAGTAGACGCTATTTCTAGAAGCAAACTAGCCAGTTTGCTGAGTTCTGCACGACCCTCTGCACCTACTTCAGCGGATCCGGAAGCAAAGAACAGTTCAGACGGTAGAAGGAATCGGTCACCGACGACGCGAATATTTTCGTTGTCTTCTAATAATCCTCGTAAACGACGGAAGAATTCAGACTGATAGCGTTCCAGTTCATTCACTCTTTCCGCCAGTAATACGTTAAGGCGTTGTCCCAAACCTGCAATTTCTACATCACGCTCGGCAACAAGGGTCTCTTGAAGTTGCAGTGCTGCACTGATTTGACGCAGTTGTTCCTGAAGGGCATCAATGCGTTGTGTCAGTTGTAGAATAAAGTCTTGTTGTGATGCGGTGAGTTCTTGTTCTTCACGCAGCGCACTTTCTTGATCGGCGGAAAGGGTTTGCAGTTGTGCAAAAGCGCGACGCTCTTGTTCAATTTGGCTTTCTAAGTCAGCCGCACGGGTGCTGATTAATTGCTGGGTTTCTTCAGATTCTGAAAGCTCTCCCAGTAAGCTGTCTAACGCCTGTTGCATCGCTTCTTCGCGGGAAAGGCTTTGTTCATAGGCGGATCTCAAGCTGGTTAGCTCGCTGGATAATTGTTCACTGCGAAGTTCTTCCAGCATCAATAAACGGGATATTTCATTCAAGCGGCTATTCAAATTTGCCAGCTCTGTATCCCGATCAGAGAGTGTTTGTGATAAGTAGAGTTGGCTGACCATGTAAATCATCAGCATAAAAATGACCAGCATTAATAATGCTGACAATGCATCGACATACCCCGGCCAAGCGTTAATTTGGCTACGTTGACGACGACCTGAACCCAGCATCAGCGTTTATCCTGTTCAGCCAACTTTGCCGCGAGTTCGGCATTTTCTTCCCGAAGTCTTTCCAGTTCACGAAGTGTGTCTATGCCAGAAAACTCATAATCCCAATCGTCTGTGAGCACCGGTGGCGCTTTTCCTTCTTGATGTGCTTTCTCAACCAAGTGAGTCACGCCGGTTAACCATTCTTCCAGACCATCATAAAAACGATTTTGCGCATGTCCTGCTTGAATATCTAAGAAACCCAGTAGAAGTGATCCGCCTAAACCTAATAAAGAGGAGCTAAATGCGGTACCCATGCCTTCAAGTGGCGTTAATAAGCCTGATTGAAGACTGCTAAAGACATCAGCAAAGTTACTTTGCTGCATATCCAAGTTGATGATGACTTGTCCAACCGCGTTGATAGTACCCAGCAGACCCCAAAAGGTGCCTAGCAGTCCTAAAAAAATCAATAAGCTGATGAAATAACGTGTAATTTCACGTTGCTCATCCATTCGTGTACGAATGCCATCCAGTACGGTTCGTAATGACAGTGCAGAGAGTGAGAACTTGTCACGTTTATAGTCTTCACCTAGCTGTCGAGCCAGTGGTTTTAATAAACGGGGTTCTTGAGTGACAGATAACCCCATACGACCTGTTCTAAATTGCGCTACCCAGCGAATCTCTGGAAAAAGCATGAAGACTTGTCGATAGGTAATGAAAATGCCGATTAACAGTACACAAAATATGAGTGCATTAAACACCCAGTTAGCCATAAAGGCGGTTTGTAAAGGAACATAGATCAGAACACAGATAGCGATGACTATACCCAGGAACAGTGTCATCCAGAACAAAGTGTGCTTGGGATTACTCATGTTTACCACCCGCTTATGAGTTTAAATCAGTGATACTGATCATCTATCAGTCGGAAGCAGGTGTAAAGGGTATAGGCAAAAAAAACGGGTTGAAGTGTCTTGATGACAAAACAACCCTGAAAATACTGATTAATTAAAGGCTTGACCCGGTTTTACACCTAGTTTTTTTAATATAATGACCAGCGGACAAAAACCGGTAAACGCTGTTTGTAGCATATTCGCGCCAACAAAAGCGGTGAACCACAGCCACATTGGGCTAACGAAATGAGCTAGAACAAGGCTGATCAGGATAAACGTACCAGCAAACGCAAAAACCATGCGATCTAAGGACATATTTTTCTCCAGTATAGGGTTGTCAAAACAAGTTTAAATTCGATGGTTTTAATATAAGTGAGTGCTAATGTTTTGTCCACTGCTAATGTTTTGTCCACTGCTAGTTTTTGTATCTCACTTTTCTAGAATCCATGTCAGGTCATGTTTCAATATGATTGTGTAGATAGAAAAAAGGCACCCGAAGGTGCCTTTGGAGGGAGAGAGCATTACTCCTGATCAAACTCTTCTTCTGCTTCTAGCCACATCACGTTGATGATGCCAAAAGCGCAGGCGAGCAATACGCCTAGAATCCATGCGAAATACCACATTGTCTTGCACCTCAATAGAGTGAATGGTTGTTTTCTTTAATGAAGCTGACACCGATCTTGCTCCATAGGGCGCGGTAGCACCAAAAGGTGTAGCCCAAGATAATCGGAACAAAGATTGCAGCTGCCCAGGTCATTACCATTAGCGTATTGGCACTTGAAGCAGCATCCCATAAGGTTAAGCTGTGATTCGGAACTAAGCTTGATGGCATAACAAATGGGAACATCGAAACGCCTGCTGTCAGAATAATGCCGGTGACGCCCAATCCGCTGAACAGGAATGCAAGTGCTGCTTTATTGCTACTGGCAAACAGGTAGGCGCCGATTAGCCCCAAAAATCCAAGTGCTGGTGCAATCACTGTTAAGGGGTACTCTACGTAATTGCTTAACCAAGCCCCTTCGGCTCTGACGACCTCTTTCAACATAGGATTGGATGCAGCATCCGTGGCTGGCATAGAGATAATCGCGTAACCCTCTATACCCATTGCTAGCCATAATCCTGCTAAGGCGAAGCTGACAAAGCAGACCAGTGCAAAAATACGAGCATAGAAGCGTGAGCGTGCTTCGACTGCTTCATGCGTTCTCATTTGTATCCAAGTTGCGCCATGCAGGCACAGCATGGATAGGCTCACGACACCGCATAAAAGAGCGTAGGGGTTTAGTAGCGCAAAGAAGCTGCCATCATAGGATGGGCGAATCAGCTCGTCATACTGGAAAGGAACGCCTTGTAACAGGTTTCCAAAAGCGACCCCAAATACCAATGCAGGTACAGCGCCACCGACAACCAGAGCCCAGTCCCACGCATCACGCCAGCGTTGATCCTGCATTTTTGAACGATAGTCAAATCCAACAGGGCGTAAAAACATGGCAAAAAGTACCAGAAGCATTGCCCAGTACAAGCCGGAGAAGGCCGCAGCATAAACGAGCGGCCAAGCTGCAAATAAAGCGCCACCGGCTGTGATAAACCACACTTGGTTACCATCCCAGTGTGGTGCCATAGTGTTGATGACTACGCGTCTTTCATCATCGGTTTTAGCAACTAATGGTAGGATGGCTAAACCACCCATATCGAAGCCGTCAGTCACAGCAAAGCCAATGAGTAGAACACCGATCAAAACCCACCAGATCAGTTTTAACACTTCATAATCAAAGATCATTTCAAATACTCCTTAGCCTGACTCATGCTTTTACCGTTTGTGGTGAAAGCGCTGGGTCGTGTTGATCATCATCTTGTTCAAAATGATAACGACCTGTGTGCAAGCTACTTGGGCCTTTGCGGATGAAGTGCTGCATTAGGAAGACTTCGATAATGATCAAAATCGTGTAGAAGACGATAAAGAGTGACAGGCTTAATAAGATCTCATTAGCTGTGAGTACGGATACTGCATTGAAGGTCGGTAAAATTTCACCGACTGCCCAAGGCTGACGACCAAACTCTGCAACAAACCAACCTGCTTCAGACGCTATCCAAGGGACAGGAAGCGTAAACAAGGCGGCTTTGAGCAACCAAGGCTTTTTCCAAGCAGTACGTTTGGCGGTGAAGTAGAAGCTGAGTGCGAACAAGAGAAGCATCCAGAAGCCAGCCGCAACCATGATACGGAAAGCCCAAAATAGAGGGCCTACTGCTGGAATGGTGTCTTGGGCTGCCATGTGAATTTGTTCTTCAGTGGCATCAACGATATCAGCGGTATAGCGTTGCAGAAGTAAACCGTAACCTAAGTCTGCTTTTTTCTCTTCAAAAGCAGTACGTTCTTCGTCAGTGGCTTCTCCAGATCTCATTTTCTTAAGTAGCGCATAAGCATCCATACCATTACGAATACGGATCTCATGGTCTGCAATCAAATCTTTAATTCCGCGAACTTCTTCGGTTGTAGAGCGAGTTGCAATCAGGCCTAAGGCATAAGGTATTCTGATGGCGTAGTCAGTGCGCATCTCTTCGCTATTGGGAATGCCAAATAGAGTAAAGGCTGCCGGTGCAGGATGCGTTTCCCACTCTGCTTCAATGGCTGCGAGTTTGGTTTTCTGAACATCGCCAAGTTCATAACCTGACTCGTCACCTAGCAGGATAACGGACAAGCTGGCGGCTAAACCGAATGCAGAGGCAATAGCAAATGAACGCTTAGCAAAGGCAATATCGCGACCTTTTAGCAGGTAATAGGAACTTACTGCTAAAACAAATACCGCAGCGGTGACGTAACCAGCAGAGACGGTATGAACGAATTTAACCTGCGCAACTGGATTCATGACCAAGTCGACGAAGCTGGTCATCTCCATTCGCATGGTTTCATAGTTAAACTCAGCCCCCACAGGATGTTGCATCCAACCGTTAGCAACCAAAATCCATAGCGCAGAGAAGTTGGAACCTATGGCTACCAGCCAAGTGACCATTAAGTGCTTCACTTTGCTTAAGCGGTCCCAGCCAAAGAAGAATAAACCGACAAAAGTGGATTCTAAAAAGAACGCCATCAAGCCTTCAATGGCAAGTGGTGCGCCGAACACATCGCCAACGTAGTGGGAGTAGTAAGACCAGTTGGTTCCGAACTGGAACTCCATGGTAAGACCGGTGGTGACACCGAGTGCAAAGTTAATTCCGAAGAGTTTACCCCAGAATTTTGTCATGTCCTTATAGATCTGTTTTCCTGTCATCACATAGACGGATTCCATGATAGCTAACATGAAAGCCAAGCCGATGGTGAGAGGGACAAACAGAAAGTGGTACATCGCTGTCATGGCGAATTGTAGACGCGATAAGTCTACGACCGCTTCAGTAATCATATAAATTCCTCTGATACTGCAAAGGTTAAAATAGGTCACTGGGGTCTAGGCAGGTTTCATGCCAAATTTATTAATTTTAGTTATTAGCTTATTAGTTTATGAAATACATGACATTTAGGTCATGATTTTTTGATAATAACCGGAATTTAATTGGGGTTTAGTTCATAATTATGTCATATAAATGGTATTTAAGTATGACATATATGACATTTAAGGCGGTTTTGATGGGTGGGTTGTGCTGTGCGATGAGGCTATTATTTAGCTTGATGAAAAAAACTCGTCTGATTGTGTCCCGTCCGTTTTGCTTGATACAGTGCTTGATCGGCCTGTTTAAGAAGATCATGAACTTCTGTCGAAGGTCCAAATAGACGGATACCAATACACGCGGTACAGCGTAATTCTGTGTCCTCTGGATCAAAGCTCAGTGCAATGACCTGTTTGAGTTTCTCAGCCATTTTATGGGCAAGTTCTATTGCAGTTGCTTCAGAACGGTCTAAGCACTCCAAAATAATGACAAATTCGTCGCCACCGATGCGAGCGACAGTATCATGTTCATTTGGGAGCTGTCACTAATGCATTGTTTGATACAAAGAATGTTGGTGTTGATAAACTCATTACCTATGAAAGCAGCTTTTTCAACGATACTTATGAACTTTTTGCTCCTTTAGGAGCGGCAGTAGGCGTTTACACTACACGAGCAGATATAACACCAGCCCCACTGACTATTACCGCTAACGATGCCGATAAGGTGTTCGGTGAAACTTTAGATCTAGGCACATCTGCTTTCACTTCTGTCGGGTTAGTCGATGGTGAAACCATAAGTAGTGTGACGTTGACAAGTTCCGGTACAGAAGCGGAAGCTCCTGTCGAGGGTAATCCATACGCCATTGTACCGAGTGATGCAGTTCCTGGTACGTTTGATCCGAACAATTACGATATTAGTTATATAACAGGCACTTTACTGATAAGTGGAACCGATCCTGTAGACCCAGTTGATCCAGTTGATCCAGTTGATCCGGTTGACCCAGTCGAACCTGTAGTACCAGTTACTCCGATAATTGAAGTCGATCTAGAACTTCCAATCATTTTGATTCCTAGCGTTATTAATCAAAATAATGATCCGATAGTAGAGAATAATCTGGAAGGATACACTGACAAAAACGAGTTAACAGTTCTTAATGAGGTTGTTAATTTAGAGTTAATTCCTTTGGCGCAGTTTAAAATTGAACCTATCGATGCGTTAAAAAAAAAACGAATCAAGTGATCTACAAAGCTCCGATATACTTACCTAAGCAAGATCGAAATTAAAAGAAAACCCTTAGTGATTTATGTTTTTAAGAACTAAAAAGCGTTTTTACGAGTTAATACAATGAGATTAGACTAAAAAATTATTTTAGCCGTTTAATGATCCATTAAATGTTTAACGTTTATCTTCTACAACCATTGCGCGTAATTTTGCTTCCAGTTTTTTAGCAATACTAATATCTATAAAGGTGATCACAACACCATTTATTCGATTTTGCATAGTGCGGTAGGGCATAATACGAACCGTAAACCAGCGCTCGTTTTGTGCCGTGACTTGTTTTTCTGAAAAGATCAATGTATTCAATACTTCTTGAGCATCTTTGGCTAAATCTGGATAGTCTAGATCGCAGGCTAAATCAGATAACGGACGTCCAATATCTGCTGAAATCAGTTTTATGATCGTGGCTGCTTGTTTGGTAAATCGCCTGATATGCAAATGATCATCTAGAAAAATCGTCGCTACTTCGGTACTGTTAAGCAAATTTTGCATATCATCGCTGACGCGAGATAAATCATCGACTCTGGATTGCAATTCAACATTAACGGTTTGTAGCTCTTCATTCAGTGATTGCATCTCTTCTTTAGAGGTAGTCAGCTCTTCATTAGTTGATTGAAGCTCTTCATTGGTTGATTGAAGTTCTTCATTCGTTGATTTGAGTTCCTCACCTGATGTTTGCATTTGCTCACGTAAGTAGCGAACTTCATCTTCAGCTTGTTGTAATGCTTTTTCCAGCTGACTTTCGGTTGGCGTTTGAGGATGTTGCTTATTTGGACGTTTGACAATTTGCTTGATTCGACGCTCGGTAAATACAATCATCACAGTCCCATGCAAGGGCTCTGGATCTTTAATGTATTGCAGAGTTAGGTCTAACTGATGAGTTTTACCCTCAACAACAACGGAGATATCATTGCATTCAATACGTCCTTTATCACGCACAACTTGCTGTAGAGCAATCGACAATGCATGGCGAAGACCATCTCGTGCCATTGCGTAAACATTCCAATTAGCTTTTCCAGCGGCAGGTTCTAGGTAGCGACCTGTTCGTCCACAGATATAGATGATGTCACCACTGGTATTGACAAGCACTGCTGCGGGAGCGAACTCTCGAAGCAAAAATTGATCAGCCAGTGATTGTAAATTTTTAGCTGGCGGTGCCAGCGAAACTGCGTCGTCGTTCGTCACTCGTCTATAGTGAGTTGGAAAATCAACCGAAAGCGCCTGCGGTGGGCTTTCTATGCGACGATAAATTCGAGACTTTGAATCAAGTGCCTCAAATAAATGTGTTGTTGCGCCAATAGTCTCGGAGTTACCTAAAAATAAAATACCTCCCGGTATTAAGGTGTAATGAAATAGCGCTAACAGTTTTTTTTGTAGTTCAGGTCCAAAGTAGATAAGTACATTACGACACAATAACAGATCCAATTTGGTAAATGGGGGATCTTGTGCCATGTTTTGTGGTGCAAAGATCACCATCTCACGGACTTCTTTTGCTATTTGATAGCCACCGGCATCAGTGGGCGAGAAATAGCGTAATAATCTATCCGCTGAGACCTTCTCTTCAATGTCTTTGTTGTACAGGCCTGTTCGAGCACGATCAATAGCGTCTTGAGCTAAATCTGTCGCAAAAATATGTAATGAAAAGCGACCTTTGGGTTGGTGAATTTCCAATGCCTCTTTAAAGATAATCGCCAGTGAGTAAGCTTCCTCCCCGGTCGAGCAGGCAGGAACCCAAGCACGTAATGCGTGACCAGAGGAATGACGACGAAATAGGGTAGGAAAGGCAGTATCACGCAAGTTATCCCATGCAATAGGATCGCGAAAAAAGCTAGTGACGCCGATCAAAAACTCTTTGAACAATAAGTCTAGTTCCTGAGCATTTTCTTTAAGTAGGTCGACATACTCAGCAAGATGTCCAAGTTGGTGAATACCCATGCGTCGTTCGATCCGACGATAGAGCGTACTTTTTTTATAGAGTGAAAAGTCTTGACCGTTATGAGCCTGCATCAAGGTTAAAACATTCGCTAATCCACTTTTAACAAGCTCTGTCTGATGAGAATCTTTGTTTATCACTAAGCCTTCTCGTAAGCCTGCGATGATTCGTGTTGATAATTGTGCTGCTGGTGCGATGATATCCACTAGGCCCGTGTCGATCGCGCTTTGCGGCATTGAATTAAAGGCTGCAGTTTTGGGGTCTTGAGCTAATACCAGCCCTGCATTTTCTTTAATGTTTATCAGGCCTTTTGCGCCGTCAGAACCCATACCCGATAAAATCACGGCAACAGCCAGTTGTCGTTGGTCAAGTGCCAGTGAGTTTAGGAAGAAATCAATCGGTAGGCGCTGCCCACGTGGTGCTAAGGGTTTACTAAGAGTGAGAATGCTATCCTGAATAGCGATATTATGGTTCGGAGGTAAAACATAAACATGATTTTGTTGTACTTTGCACTGGTTTTTTGCCTGTATGACAGGTAATGAGGTCGCCCGTTGCAGCAGTTCAGGCATCATTCCTTTATGCGTTGGATCGAGATGTTGCACAATGACATAGGCCATTCCACTGTCTGGTGTTACGCCACTTAGAAACAATTCTAAAGCCTCGAGCCCACCAGCTGAAGCACCAATGCCGACTACAGGAAATTTATCGTGGTTGTACACTGTCTTAATCATTGATGTATTAAACCATAAGTGAAGTTTTTGCTGCGTTGATTTGGCTGGAGAGCATAATCACGCGGCATTCTTTTCCCAGTTCGTCTGGAACTCCTTCCAACTTAAATGAGGTCTGTGGATGTAGATTGGTTGATTTGAGACTTATTTCACAATTGCTCATCATTCCGCTGAGTGTTTCTTCGAGAAAAAGCTTGAAAATCGGCACTGATATATCGGTTAGAAGCGTACTAAATTGTTTGCGATCCATATGAGATCGTTTGACGCCTAATATTATCGAAGCTGCCAAATTCATCTCTAGAATTGAACCTAGAGAGTCAAACGTAATGTATGGGATAGGTGCAAAGTCATATACATCTAGATAATGTGCCCGCAGAGCATCTGTTTCATCATAGGCACGTTTCAATTCTTCATTATTCATTTCCAGTTCAATTTGATGAACTTGGAGTTCGTGAATCATACGCGAATTGTCCCATTCAGCATGAGGTATCGCGGGTTGTGTGTCTTTCAAACGCTGTTCTGCTCGTGTACGTAAGGTGTCTGGATTAAAACGAGCATGGTTTTTGATGCGTGGAGTCTTTGTCAAACTGAAAAGTCGATTATATTCAGATTTAACAATTCCATAACATTCACAGACCAATTTTTCTATGCCAGGCCTGTCGAGGACGATAATGTGTCCTCGACTATACTGAATAAGGCCCGCTTCTTGAAGTTTGCCTGCTGCACCAGTGACACATTCTCGACGCACTCCAAGCATGCTTGCGATTTGTTCTTGAGTCATGTCAATTTGATCACCACCCAAAAGATCCAACGTGAGTAATAACCAACGACAAATCTGTTGATCTGCTTTGTGGTGGCGGTTACACACGACACTCTGGGCTATCTGGGTCATTAATGCTTGAACGTATGCCATGCAGAGAAACAACAAACTTTCACTTTGTTCCAATTCCCACATAAATGTTTCTGCACGCAGTCGATAGGCTCCACCTTTGCTTTGAACAACAGCTTTGTATGGTGACTGTCCACCTCCTAGTAGTAAAGCTATCCCTATGAATCCATCATTTCCAGTCATCGCCAATTCAGTTGATGATCCATTTTGAGTGGTAAAAACTCTAGAAATGATTCCAGTGATGGGAAAGTAAATATAGTCAGGCGCTTCCCCAGGTTCACAGATCACCTGATCCATTGAAAGTGGAACCCATTCTAAGTCACCTATGATGCGCTGGTAGTCACTATCCTGCAATCCGGCCAAAATTCGGTTTTTCTTAGGATCATTCATAGTGTTTACGTTGGCCATCAATATGTACCTTAATTTTTATGGGGAGAAGGGAGAAGGGGAGAAGGGGAGAAGGGGAGATGGTACAAGAGTAATTAGCATTTTCTTGCTCCAGTATAGCCTATAAACGGTGAGATAACTGTATGGCAGCAATAATAGAGTTCTCTGTTGGTTGGCAAACAGACGGTCTAAAAGTCTATGTGACATGCTAGAAAGCTAAACATGTAAACGCGACTTTATCGATTATCACCTTTCTGTTTGGAGTAACTTTATGCCTTTAGGAACTATTATTCTCATCGTTTTAATATTAATGTTAGTGGGTGTCATCCCTGCCTGGCCACACAGCCGGCGATGGGGTTATGGCGCCAGTAGTGGTCTTGGGTTATTGATTATGATTGTATTAATATTGATTTTAATAGGTAAACTATAGGGTTAATATTTCATATATAATTTGAGTTCAGGATTGTTGCTAAGTAGCTCAAAAAATAAGGTACGCAAATAACGGCGTACCTTAAAAAAATCGTTTTTAAAATTTATTGTCTATTTCAGTTGCATATCATTTTTGACTGATTTGACACCTTGAATAGTTCGAGTCATTTGAACTGCTCTGTTAATTTCAACTTGTGTACTCACAAAACCACTCAATTGAACAACACCATCGAAGGTTTCAACGTTAATTTCGCTAAATCTGAGACCTTGGTCGTCAAATATTGCCGCTTTTACACGCGTAGTAATCGTTGAGTCATCAATATACGCACCCACTGTTTGCTGCTTATCAGGCGCAGCGCACCCTACCATTGTTATCATTGATAAAGCGAAAAAAATCGCTAATGCATACTTACTTAAGTTTTTCATTTTAATGACTTCCAGTATTAGGGGTGATTAAACTGAGGTTTAATTCAGTAAACCATTTTTTACCATAACGAAGCTTGTCTAAAAGGTCTGTGCGTTAGCGTACATTTAGAATGTAAGTGCTTTTGCATGAACGCTTTTAACACCTTTAATGTTTTGAGCCAGCTCAACGGCAAGCGCATGTTCGATACCGCTGTGTGTTTCACCAGTTAAAGTAACAATACCTTTTTCTGTGGTAACGGAAATATCTCGGCTGTGAATATTGTTAGACATCAGAAAAGTGGATTTCACCTTAGTCGTGATCCATGTATCAGAGATGTTTTGACTCGCGCCATTAGATTCACCTGTGCTTTCAGGTGCTGATTTTTTTTCTGTGTCGATAACTAATTGGTTATCAACTGCTTTTACACCGCGCGTATTCATCGCCAACATTTCAGCTAAGGCTTTCTTTTCATCACTTTCTGCCGTTCCCGCTAAGGTGACGATAGCTAGGCTAGTTGATACTTCAGTATCAATGCCATCGGAAAAAGCACTCCACATCAATTTTGATTTAACTGCTGCCGTGATAGACACGTCATCGACTAGATCTCCAAAGCTCCTTTCACCTTCAGTCCTAGTAATAGGTTCATAATCAGGTTGAATGGTAATCTCATTCTTTACTGATTCGATCCCGGGTACACCCAGCGCGATCTGTTCGGCTAACTCTTTGTAAATCTCTTCATCCACCAATCCCGATAGGGTCGCTGTTCCATCAAAGACAGCTATCGCGATTTGATGTTGACGAAGATAAGGACTTAATGCATACGAAGTTTCTATCTGCGATTCTTGGCGTGCATTGTTGATTTCATTCGAAACTGTTTTTTCCATTGCTGATGCACCTGTCACTGCCAACACAAGCGAAATACTTGATGCGAGTAATAGTTTATGAAGAACTTTTTTCATAAGGCTCTCTGTCATTCGAAAATTATTGTGATATTGATTTACTTAAAGTGCTTTTCAGTAAATTCTTTAACTTGCTTATCGGCTTCTTCTTTTGTGATGTTGTACTGCTCTTCGACAAGCCCAACCAGTTTTTGGTGATGCCCTTCCGTTTCTAGAAGTTGGTCATCCGTGAGCTTTCCCCATGACACTTTGGCTGCGCCCATATGCTGTTTCCATTTGGCGGATAGTGCATTCATTGTTGAATCTGTCTTATTCATAGTGACCTCTTCTGTCGATACCTTCCTGACGGACTGTCAGTTGTAGGCTCTGTCAGTGATATCAGCATATCGACGAGTAGGGCTAAGGTCGGTGTGTTGGCACACTCAGTTAAAAAGAGATCCGTGACAAATTGACATAAATCTTGAATAATCGAACAATAAATATGACATGAATGGCAGGTTGTTATGACGGAAATTCAAATTTCTAAAACTCAGGCTTCGTTGCCTGAGCTTGCGGCATTGCTGGATGTGATTAAAGAACCCGCCACGATTATCTCTTTGAATTACGAAATTTTAGCCTGCAATCAAGCTTACCGTTCAATTTATGGCGAAGGGGAGGCGGTGTTAGGGCGACCCTGCTTCGATGTCTCTCACGGTTATAATGTCCCTTGTGATCAAGCTGGGGAGTCTTGCCCACTGAAACGCTGTCAGGAAAGCGGTCAAAGACAGCGTGTGCTTCATTTGCATAACACGCCTAATGGGGAAGAGCATGTTGATGTCGAGATGAATCCGGTACGAAACGCTCAGGGTGAGATGATCGGCTATCTTGAAATCATGCATCTGGTCAAAGAAGCACGTGCCAGACCCGGTGACGGTGATGGTATGGTGGGGCGCTCTCAAGCCTTCTCAAGAATGCTTGAGATGCTTCGTCGAGCAGCTCCATCGGATATCACTGTGCTACTGCTAGGAGAGTCCGGTAGCGGTAAAGAATTAGCTGCCAGAGCCGTTCATGATGCTAGTTCGCGGGCACGAGGGCCATTTGTCACGGTTGAGTGCTCCGGTTTAACAGAGTCTCTTTTTGAAAGTGAGTTATTTGGTCATGAAAGGGGTGCTTTTACAGGCGCAGTGGGTCGCAAAAAAGGGTTAATTGAAGCGGCGCGAGGAGGGACTCTATTTCTGGATGAAATAGGTGAGATACCCCTTCCACAACAAGTAAAGCTGTTGCGATTGATAGAAACAGGAACTTATCGAACGGTAGGTGGTATTGAGCCGCAGCACGCGGATTTTCGATTGGTTTGTGCTACGCACCGAAATCTTAAACAAATGGTGGATGAAGGTCGTTTTCGCCAGGACTTATTTTATCGTATCTCGGCTTTTCCAGTGATCTTGCCATCCTTAGCTGAGCGTGCTGAAGATCTTGAGCTTTTGATCAATTCTCTTCTGGCTAGAATTCCGGGTGCTGAGGGTTATAGTGTTACGGATGCGGCCTTAAAGGTCTTACGTCAGTATGCTTTTCCAGGAAATATCCGTGAGCTGAGAAATATTCTAGAGCGAGGGATGTTGTTGGCGGATGACCATCGAATTGGAGTGCAGCATTTACCTTATGAGTGCCAACAGGATAATCAGGAACAGTCGAATATTCCTTCGGGGGGTATTTCGCTTGATGACGTTATTCCGTTGGATCAATTAGAGCGCTATTACCTACTAAGAATTTCAGCAAAGTTTAAGGGTGACAATCGCTCCCTAGCGGAGCGATTGGGTGTCAGTGAACGAACGCTATATAGAAAGTTAAGCAAGTTGAAGTAACGGTATCTCGGGTTTTATATCAGACTTACACGGGACTAGCGTTGTTCTGAAAGTTGTTGACCTTGTTGATCTGTCCAGGAGAACGTAAGTTCATCGAACTGGTCGAGAAAAAACGCAACAAATGGGTTGGCTGATGTACCGGTATGGAAGTTGGCGGTGATCACTGGTTGGTCAGCACGGGTGACTTGTAATGATTCAACCAGTTGTTGTGCAATCAGGTTGCCTTGCTCATCCTCGCGAAAACCCGTTTCCATTGGATGATTAATCATGGTGCGTAACTCGGCTGCTTCGCCTGCGACAGGATTACGCGGCAGTGCTACGCGCGGTTGTGACATAACCGTTTCTGCGGTTGTATCATCACCCGACATCAAGCAGCCACTGACAGTCACTCTCACTTCCTGTTGTGCTAACCACAGATTGCCTTGGTTACTTTGTGCCAATGCATAAACCGTTTGGCTTTCGCCTAAGCGAATACGCGTTGATAGCTCAATACGTGGTATATGCTCACTGATTTCAAAATCAATGACATCAGGGTTTGGGTTTCTGTCAGCCAGTATCCACAAGCGTGTGATGTGTTCATCTTCCGCTAAGGAGCCTTTAAAGGTGACTTTTAGAGGCACGGCACTGCCATCATCAGCCACCAAAGGAAGGGTTAACTCAAGACCTGATTCAATCGGCGTCATGTCTTGGATTTTTTCCTTGAGTGCAGCAAAACGTTGCCAATCTGCAAAAACTTGCAATGGCATCACTAAAAGACTTAACAGAAATGTGTACAAAACAACCAAACGCATAGGTTAAAACCTCTTTAATTAAGATCGATTAATGACTATCGACCCAGAGCGCAAAACGAGCACCGATCAAAATTCCAAGTAACGCAGCCAAGCTGCTGATGGCCAGTGTTGAAAAACCGCTAATGCCTTGTCCAAGGGTACAGCCTAGGGACAGAACACCACCCACACCCATTAGGACAGCACCAATAATACTTCGTTGCATCTGCTTAGGTGAATCATAGCTTTGCCATGAAAACTCTCCACTGAGGATGGCACGAATAAAGCTGCCCAAGATAACGCCGAGCACCACAACCACGGCAAAACTTAACGTCATGCCACTGGATAACATGGTGAACTGCAGTGTTTCGCCAATCGGGGCAACAAACGTCAGCGATGCCAACCGAACTGGATCAAAATCATCAGCACCCAAAACGCCAGTAATCCACCATCCTGTCGCTACTAAGATGCCGATAACAACACTCGCAATTAAATCTGTAAAAGCATTACGTAGTCCTGCACTTTTTAGTGCAGTGAATAGCAGTGCTCCGGCAAAAATGATTAAGGTAAGGATTTTAGCGCTGACAGGAGATAAACCGGTCATCGCTAACAGACCATCGATCGAGGTCACGGGTAAACGACTTTGCGTCATTGTCTCAAGATCGAGACGAAACTGCGCAAGTAAGCCGCTCATGGTGATGTAGGCAGATATGCCGAGTACCAGTAGCACCATCAAGGAGCGTAAATTGCCACTGCCTAGTAATACCAAAGAGCGGGCTCCACAAGCATTGGCTAAATGCATGCCATAGCCAAATAGAACGCCGCCACCGATTAACAGCGGCCACGAAGGGGATCGCTGATGGTAGTGTGTATTGGTGAGATCTATGCCTGAAAAGGCTTGTAGGGCTTGGCTGGTTAATAAGGCAATAGCCATTGCCAGCATAAAGGCATGAAGCTTAACGCTATCACCTTTCTGCCAATGATTTACCAACCCTCTGTATAGACAAAAGCGGCTCCATTGAGCCGCTGCACCATAAGCGATACCTAAGGCAAAACCTGCCCAGAGTACCGCTTGTAAATGATCATCAAAAAATTCGATCATGGCTTATAGTTTTGTACCCCAAGTGTCTTGAGAAATGGCATTATACCAACCAACGGCATAGGCGGCTTCTGAACGCCGTATATTGTCGCTAGCATCGGCGGCACTTAATCCACCTGCACCTTCAACCGCAATTATCTGACTATCCTGAACACGATAGACGTCAGCCACAGAGATACCATAGTCTGGGTTAATTAGGCTGTAACACGTATTAGCCCAAACGGGGTCTAGCGGTGTAATACCTGCAAACGCAGCGACAATGGCACTGGCTGCCACTTTACCCTGTGCATTGGCAGCAAAACCAGATTTTGGCATAGGTGCTGCTACGGTTGCATCACCCACAACATAAATGTCTTTAACTTGAGTCGATTCAAACGTCACAGGATTAACCGGAACCCAACCTGATTGATCGGTGACACCTGCGCGATCAGCGATAAATCCTGCTTTTTGCGGTGGAATGATATTCAAAGCAGCCGCCTTGTGGCGAGTACCGAATTCTGTTTCTACCTCTTTGTTAGCGGCATCAACGCGAACGACTCGACCGTCATTAGATAAGCTGACCCATTCGATCATATCGCCATAGTGAGCTTGCCAGCCAGCGGTAAATAAACCCTGTTTAGAAAAGTTATCTTTACCATCCAGGATAAGTATTTTCGAGCGTGGTTTATGCTGCTTTAGATAATGAGCCACCAAACTGGCACGCTCGTATGGCCCTGGTGGGCAACGGAAAGGGTTTCCGGGTACGGACATGATGAAAGTATCACCATCCTCCATCGCTTCCAGTTGCTGTCTTAGTATTAAGGTTTGCGGACCCGCTTTCCACGCATGTGGAGCCAATTCAGCAGCGGCTTCGTCGTAGCCCTCAATAGCATTCCAGCGCATATCTATGCCAGGGGATAGCAATAGCTTGTCATACTGCAGTGATTGACCATCTGATAAGCTGACTCGCTTGGCAACAGGGTCGATGTCTTGTGCCAAAGCATGTACGACCTTCACACCATACACTTGTTGCAGTTCATCGTAGTTATGACCGATAGAATCAAGCTGGCGCTCGCCTGCTAACACTAGGTTTGAAAATGGGCAGGTGTAAAAGGTTTTATTGGGTTCTACTAGCGTGACGTCAATGGCCGGATTGCCGCGCTTGATGTATTTAGCTGCGGTTGCTCCACCAAAACCACCACCGATGACAACGACACGACCGGCAGAAGCCTTAGACGTACCCGTTGCAGCGCAAGCCGAGATGGCTGGAAAGATAGACACAAGTCCAAGACCTTTCAAAAGCTGGCGGCGTGAAGATGAAAATAGGTTCTTTTGATCGCTCATCACAGGCTTCCTTAGTCTTTATTTATGTTTGCAAAATAATCAGCTAATGCTGAAAGTTCCGCATCGCTAAAACCTTTAGCGATACGATCCATCACCGTTGTGTTGGGTTGCAAACCTTGCTTGTAGGCAAGTAGCTGAGCCTCTAAAACGGTGCTAGGACGACCTGCAATGGCAGGAATGGCACCTGCAAGCTTTCCATCGGTTCCATGACAGTTGGCACAGGTTCCAGCAATCAGCTTCACTTGAGCTGAAGAGATCTCTTCTGCGTGAACAAAAGACGTTGCGCCAGCAAAAAAGGTCACCAGCAACAACTTATGTAGAGTGTGTTTGTGAGGTAATATACTGCGAATCATTATGCTTCCAGCCATCTAGTGGATTGTTCAAGTGTGAGCAAGGTATCATTTTTTAAAATGAGTTTAAAAGAATAAAATATTAATTTTTAGTTCTTTTTGGTTATATGCGTTATGTTTTTTCAATTATTTAAGGGGTCTAGGATGTTTAAAAACGGTTCAGTATTGCTCTTAGCTCTGCTGTTTTTGGCAGGATGCAATGACGCAAATGTACAGCCTAGTGGCAATGGTGCAGAGCGAGTGAATGATGACCCGCACAGCAGTGAAGGGCGTGCCGAGATTGCCGCTCAGTTGGGAGATGAGCCCATTCAGCCATTTCAAGTCACACAAGGGGATATGTCGAATAGCTTGCAAGCGCAATTAGATCAGTTAAATGGTCGTCTTACGCTGGTGCAAGAGCAGGTAATTCAAATACGTTCTTTGTCACAGCAAGTTTTAGAGCAGGGGCAAATGAATGCAACTCAGTTGCAAGCGCTGCAAGGTGGCTCGCTCGGTTCTTCTAGTCAGCCAACGGTGGCTGGTTTTGAAGAAGATTTAGCCAATAGCTCTTTAGAGCAGGTGGTTCAAGACATAGATCAAGCAGTGGCGCAGTTATTGTCTGCGATGAGCATGCAGTCGCCGCAAGTAGGTGAAGCAACAGGGCCATTTAGAATGGCCACTGCCTATACACAGCGTGGTTGGATCTTAATTCGTTATCATGCCCAAACCGGAGAAACCTGGTTGGCAAATAATAATGACTGGACCCGATTAAGAGATAACGAAAACTTGCAAGCCTCCAGCTATGAAGTTCAAGTACAAAGGGCAGATCAGGATAGAAAAGGCTATGTCGCTGTTAGAATTGATCGCCGTACGGGTAGAAGTTGGTGGTTAAATGAAGATGCCTGGCAGGTGCTAAACTGATGCAGCAACACCGTTATGAAGATCTGATCGCATTGTTTGATCAATGTTTTTTTGAAGAATTTAATACTCGCCTAGTGAAAGGTGATGACGAGCCCATCTATTTACCGTCCGATCAACAACGTCTATATCATGCGATTTTCTTTGCCCATGGCTTTTACAGCAGTGCACTGCATGAAATTTCCCATTGGTTGATAGCGGGTGCGGAGCGTCGTTTATTGGAGGACTTTGGCTATTGGTATAGACCCGATGGACGAACTGCTATGGAACAAGCTGAATTTGAGCGTGTTGAAGTGAAGCCACAAGCCACTGAATGGATGTTAGCTGATGCGGCAGGTTTTAGATTTCGCGTGAGCAGCGATAACTTGAATGGAGAGCCAACCGATAACACCGCTTTTAAGCGTGCTGTTCATCAGCAAGTGGGTCGCTATATTGAACAAGGGTTACCAACACGAACTGCTCGGTTACGTGCAGCCTTATGCGATTTTTATCAAACACCGCATCAGCTGGATTTCAGTCGTTTTAATAGAGAAAGTATTTAGATCGGTCAAAAGCATTGCGGTAATAAAACAGCCACGTCGATGTTGATCTTCGTGGCTGTCAATTAAAAAAGTATTGTGTAACGATTAATGCTTGTGTTGATGATTCATCATTGGCATCACGTGTTTTACAGGAACCTCTAGTAGACGCTCTGTGCCATCTTCAAAGTTCAGGGTCACCTCAACACTATCACCTTCAGCTAGGTTTTGATTCAATCCAATCAGCATCACGTGAAGACCACCGGGTTTTAGTTCAGTGGTGCCTCCCGCTGGAATGTCGATGGCATCAATTTGACGCATCTGCATGACCCCATCAACATCGGTATGGGTATGTAGTTCGGTGACGTTAGATACGTTAGACGTTGCTGAAATTATGCGAACATCAGCGTCACTAGAATTGTGCAAACTCATAAAGGCTGCGCTATTGGGTTGACCTGGAGGTACTGCACGAGCAAAAGGTTCTTCAATAGTGATAGCATCATTCGCAAAGGCTAAAGATGAAAACACGAGGGAGCTGGCAAGTAAAAGTTTACGCATCTGAGTGACTCCTTGATTGAGATCTACAGTGTTAATTTAACAATTCTTTTAGATGGTTCATCAGTTGATCGGGTGACGTGCTGTGCGAAACCATGGCGGCAAGGTTTCCTTCTCGATCAATCAAGTAGAGGCGTGATGAGTGATCTATAGCATACTCCATTGCCGAATCACGCATTTCGACGCGACGATAAAAAGCACCGTATTGCTGTACCACTTTATCAATGTCTGCTCTATCACCGGTTAAACCAATGATTTGTGGAGAAAAGAACGCAGAGTAGCTGGCTAGGTGTTCTAGGGTATCTCGTTCGGGGTCAACACTGACAAACAGTCCTTGAATTTGCTCGCTTTTTTCTTCAGGAAGATTGCGTATCGCTTGACCCAGCACGGCTAATGCCATGGGGCAAATATCTGGGCAGTAGGTATAGCCGATGTACAACACAACCGGTTGCCCATGAAAGTCTGATAAGGAAACGGGGCCATCCATCGACATTAGCGTAAAATCTCCACCAATGCTGCCACCTAATATGCGCTGTTCCGCGGGTTTAGGTTGCTGTTGAATATAGATTAATACAGCAATGACCAGCACAAAACTTAGACCTATCAGATAACGTATCGCTTTCATTCAATAACCTTTTTTTAATTAACCTAAACAGATCGCTAGGGTCGTTTAGCGAGTTGCTCAGGTGTTAGTGTGATGAAGTCTACTCTCGACATTGTCGGATGACGATGCGGCATAGTGTCGCACGTTTATAGAGAGTCGTCTTGGAGAAAAGGTTCAGTTGGAAAGAGGTGGAAATGTTCTTCGGTCTTCTTACTTGCGAAGCTTTAACAGTAAGGGAAGGAGTTTCATTAAAATGATCACCAGCCATGTTGATTGACCTGTGAGCAATCGCAAGGTCATGCTGCGAGGAAAGGCGTCGCCATCGCTAGGTGGCGTGAGGTTGAATATACTTTTCAACTCTACTCGTTGGTGTTGCATTTTTTGCCGCAGTTCACGGCGTTGCTCGTCCAAATTCGAGGGTGCTGTCATTGATCAAACCTTCTACGAATCAGATCCAGGTCTTCTGCCAGTTCTTCGCGTGTATCAGAAAATGCTTGGGTAGCTTTTCGAGATAAGGCGTTAAACCCTAATAAAAGACTGATAAAGCTGACACTGTAGAAAACACCTATCAAGACCAGTACCGGCATTCGATAGTGTGTAAACCAACTGGTCATTATCACCAAGACCGTTAATGAAACTATCAGGCTGGTGAGCAAGGAAGCACCCACCATCAATAATATCAGCATGTGCATTAGCCGATGTTTTTCGATGGTAAATTCAACCCATGCCAGCTGAGTGTAAAGCGATCCCTGTGCAAGGAGTGCGCTAACCGTTGACCCTGTGTTGTTTTTGGATTGATCGGCATTCATCTGCGTGCAAATAGGTAGCCGATCAACAAGCCCGCAAGCGCTGCTGTACCAATAGCCTTCCAAGGCTCATCACTGATTTTTTCTGAGATGTCAGTACTCGTTTCGTGCACTTTATCGGTAAAGTCTTCACTTTTTTGGCTTATTTCTTCTTTAGCAGAGGTGAGTCGTGCCATTAACTTTTCTTTAACATCTTTGAATTCTTTTCCACCCAGACTGTCTGCTTCTTTAAGCAGGGATTCAACGTCCTGAAAAATATTTTCGAATTCGGCAGATAATGGAGATGTGACGTTTTTAGATTTCATGATGGTACCTCGGTAATAAATCGTTGATACCTGCAGTGTGACAAAAAGTGTTTGGACTTTCTGTACGCTAGAGTACGTTACGAAATGATTTTTGCGAGGCGCTTTTAATACTGAGCAACAATTTAATGTAGCGCAATAAATTCGTGCAGAGTCGCCGTGTTAACGTGCATCAAAATTAAACGCGGTTGAATACAAGTGTTCGGGAGTATCAACATAGACACTGGCTTGCCAAGTCATTTCACCTGTTGTGCAGACAGCAAGCTCTGTTGTTCCACGCCAAATATCAGGTCGCGTTTCATCTTGGGTTAAATGTATTTGGTTAAGTCCCATATACATGTCGAGACCCTGAAGATCGAGCATCACTTGGCGTGCATCTAAATGTTGTAGACGAACTTCCACATCCAGCGGTTTTAATGACTCTAATGGCCCCGGCGTGATGCGTAATTGGAGTTGTTGATTGCCTCGTGAAGCGATGCAAGCGCCGGTATGCAGATCACAGGGTAGAGGGGGAATCCTGATACTGTCTGCCTGTTGCATCTCTTCAAGCACGTCTCTTCCTAACAGTAATGCGATTAAGCCTAGCGCGGTTAGCCCAATTAACAACCACGGTTTGTTCACGTTAGGTTTACGCGTGTTATTTTGTGTTGGCACCTGTTCATCTGTCATAGCGAGGCCAGTTTACTGTTACCTATTTAAATAGGCGATGCGACCCTGTGTCGCACCGCACTGAGGAGAGGTATTGCTAAGAGGTTACAATCCTAAGAGATTTGCAACATAGTCAGCATCCTTATCACCTCTTCCAGAAATATTGACAAGAATCGTCTGGTCAGGGTTCAAGGTGGGTGCTGTTCTAATGGCCCAAGCAACAGCGTGCGAACTTTCCAATGCTGGAATAACTCCTTCGACGCGAGATAGGGTGATAAACGCATCTAAGCACTCTTGATCGGTTGCGCTTTCGTATTGAACACGCCCAAGATCTTTCAAATAGGAGTGCTGTGGTCCTACACCTGGATAGTCTAGACCTGATGCAATGGAATGAACTGCCATGGGTTCACCATCTTCGTTTTCCAAAACATAACACTTCATGCCATGAATCTGTCCGGGCTTTCCAAGTGTCAAGGTGGCGGAATGTTGGTCGGTATCAAGCCCTTTTCCAGCGGGTTCCACGCCAACCATCTTGACATTTTCGTCATTTAAAAAGGCGGTAAACAGGCCGATAGCATTACAACCGCCACCGACACAGGCCGTTAGGTAGTCGGGCAGTTTCCCATGACGGCTGAGGAACTGCTCACGCGCTTCCATTCCAATAATCGATTGAAAATCACGAACCATTTTGGGGAAAGGGTGAGGGCCGACCACAGAGCCTATGGCATAGATAAAATTTTGCGGGTCTTTAAGGTATTCTTCAAAAGCACTGTCGACTGCGTCTTTTAACGTAGCGGTTCCGCGTGTTACCGGAATCAAGTCGCAGCCTAAGATCTTCATTTTGACGACGTTCGGGTGTTCTTTTTCAATATCCACCTGACCCATGTGAATTTCGCAAGGAATGCCGACAAGGGCACAGGCAGTTGCTAAGGCGACGCCATGTTGACCGGCTCCGGTTTCGGCGATCACTTTGGTTTTACCCATGTACTTCGCCAGTAATGCTTCACCTAAACAGTGGTTGATTTTGTGAGCGCCAGTATGATTAAGATCTTCACGCTTTAGATAGATTTGCGCTCCACCTAATTTATCGCTTAAACGGCGGGCATGAAAAATGGGACTAGGACGACCGATGTAATCAGCAAACAGCGTTTTCAGTTCGTTTTGAAACTCTTCTGTTTTGCGAATTTCTTCGTATGCTTTGTCGATGTCGTTCATCACCTGTTGCAGTTCAGGTGGAATAATTTGACCGCCATATTCTCCGAAATAACCTTGGGCGTTAGGCATTTCAGCGTATTGAAAGTTACTCATACATTCTCCGTAAGGTGCAGTTACCACTACGTTCTTGAAAGCCACTTTTGAGTAAGCTTAAGCGCAGTTTGGTCACATATTTTTCTGCTTCAGTACTTGAGGACAGTACCGTATGACTGAACTCACTATGATCATTAAGGCTATTGCCCCAACTTTGTGTCAGAATCCAGTCACCGACCAGATCTTGATAAACGCTGACAGTAAAATAGTCAGCTTGTTTTTGCCAGCGTAATACCACAGGTTTTCTTCTGAAATAAATAAGTAAGGAAAATGACCCTGACGTGGGGACGTTTTATAATGGCGCAAAATTGAGCCTGAATTTAGGGTTATTGTAAAGCATTGGAGGTCCATTGAGCGCTATCAAGATTGTTGCAGATGAAAATATTCCGGCGCTGGACCCATTATTTGGCCAATTAGGGCAAATTTATCGCCTACCTGGAAGGTCGATGAGTGCCGATCAGTTAGTAGATGCGGATGTGTTGTTAGTTAGATCGGTGACACAGGTGAACCGAGATTTACTTCAAGGCAGTCAGGTCAAGTTTGTCGGGACAGCAACCATTGGCACCGATCATGTCGATGAAACAGCGCTGGCAGATTTGGGTATTCAGTTCGCCAGTGCACCCGGATGCAATGCTGACGCGGTCACTGAATATGTGTTGAGTGTGTTGCTTCACCTTGCTGACGAACAGTCATTTTCCATTTTTGATAAAACAGTCGGTATTGTCGGTGTGGGTAATGTCGGTTCTCGTTTAGCGGCTAGATTACAGGCGTTGGGCGTTAAAACGCTTTTATGCGATCCACCGCGTGTTGATCAAGATCCAACTATAAGCGATCAATTTATGAGTTTAACTCATCTGCTTAATCAGGCAGATATTGTTACTTTGCATACACCGTTGACACATCAGCACCTACACCCGACTCATCATCTACTGAATGCTAACAATCTACCTTTTTTAAAGCCTAATGCTATCTTGATCAATGCAGGTCGAGGTCCGGTGATTGATAATGAAGCCTTGTTAAGTTTTACTGAAGATCGTCCAGACGTTACCTTAGTACTGGATGTTTGGGAGAAAGAGCCCGAAGTAAACCGGCAACTGGCTAGTCATGTTCGTATCGCCACACCCCATATTGCGGGCTATTCATTAGAGGGAAAAATTCGGGGTACTTGGATGCTGTATCAAGCCTATTGTGCGTTTACTGATAGATCACCTTTGTTAAGGTTTGAAGACTTGCTACCTAAAGCGGAAGTAACGTCAATGACACTATCCGAAACAGCGTCCTTGTTGCCGCCGGTTAAACTGTTGTACGATCCTTATCACGATGATCGTGCCTTCAGAGCAACATTGGTTAGCGACACTGTTGAGCAGAGACGTCTGTTCGATCTATTGCGTAAGACTTATCCGGTGCGACGTGAGTTTAGCGCGCTGAAACTAAACCTCTCAGATCATCAGTTGGCTCATTTCAAAGCACTGGGATTTTCGGTGTCGGAGACATAATCAATCGCCATGCAGCTCAAACCTAATCAATCCTTGACCAATGACGTTATCGCGAATCAAAAGCCAAAGCTTTCTCTTGCAGAGTTAAGGCCGAGGTCCGGTGATCCTGTTCGCATTGAGACTCGCATCCCGAAAGGGCGTTATTCTGTTCGTTTAATTGGTGTTCACGAACAAACGGCGGTGATGGTTAGCGCGCCTAAGACACGTAAATCGCTTTTTACTGAAGGAGCTGTCATAGCCGTCAAGCTCTTAATAGGTAACCGATTAGTCAGCTTTACATCACGTTTGTTAAAGTCCTATAGTGAACCTTTTCCTTTCTGGGTATTGTCTTATCCGCAGCAACTGGATATTCAAGCCTTTAGGCAGCACACCCGTGTTCCTATGCATTTACCTATATTGGTTGATCGCGGTGAGAAGGATATGCATCAACCGGTTAAAGCCTTGTGCGTTGATATGAGCTTACAGGGTGCGTCGATCGAGGCGCCCGTCGCCTTAGCAGCCATGGGTGAAACTATTTTTGTGACCGCGCGGGTTTCTGTATCGGGTATTGACCATGTCATTTTAGTGAATGCAGAGGTACGAAGTGTCATGCAAACTGAAAGCCAAGCCATTGGAGTTTTCCGGCATGGTGTGGCATTTGACGGTATAGAAGATGACACGCGACTAATTTTATCGGGGTTTATCTATCAACAGTGGCTTTATGAGGCAGGAGAGTTGCTTGAGATGGAGCGCTTTTCGTAGAAAAAGCTTTTTAGATTAGAATGCGCTAGAGTAGACAAAAAAACACCCCGACCAGCGGGGTGTTTTTAGAATAGTCAGCAATTACTTGCCGAAGCTTTGCATTTCAGACATTACAGTCTTGCTTGCTTCAGTAGCAAGTGCGGTGAAAGCTTCACCTTGTGCTTTAAGCATATTGAACAAAGAAGTGTTAGCTTCAGTGTTGAACTTGATTACTTCTTCTGGAGTTTTCAAGTTTTTAGCTTTTTCAGCTTCAGCTTTGAAGAAAGCAACTAACTCTTCGCCAGACTTCTTCTGAAGTTCAACAGTTTTAGTTAGTGTTTCAGTTTGAAGAGCGATTAGGCTTTTAACAGCTTCAACAGGCTTCTGGAAATCAACATTGCTAGTCATGGGTGTCTCTCCTAAGATTTTTAAGTTATCAATGCAGGGCTTCATGTCGTTTTGTTGCACTGCACAATAACCCAAAGTATATAGATCTCGGAGAGTATGTCAAGTGTTTTTTGTGCGCTGCACAATAAAAAATCAAACTATTTTTATACTTTTAAAAACATATACTTAGCTTTCTTTCGTCTCGCCATTCCAAACTAATTTTCCGCACTGGCTTAAATCATATCCTTTGAGTTGATTGGCGGTCGCTTGCCCTTCAGGGCCTTGCAGCCATTCAAAAAGATGCTGAAGTAGCGAGCGAAAAAATACAGGTCTGGGAAGGGCAAGTTCAAAGGCTTCTTGATACACAGGCACAAAGGTCAGCCCATATTCTGATGCGGCGGATTCGGTGCCCGGGCCTATATCCGCAATATTTTGTACAATTGCGGAGGCTGCTTCTGATTCTGTCAACGCCCGATAACTGGCTTTGATCTTTTCGAAAGACAATTGCTGTTGTAGAAGCCAGTCCTTCAGAAAGCGTTGAGAGCCTGCTCCTTCTTGACGAATCACCCAGCGCTTTTGCAGCATCTCTGGTGCATCACTCAGTAAGGTATGTGAGTCATCTGGACGCATCATTAAACCCTGCTGGCGCTTAAACAGATGTACCAGCACCCAATGCCGAGAGCCTGCATATTGCCTTAACAGGGCAGGGTGTCGCAGTTGGCTTTCATCAGCTCGTCCCCAATGAACCGCGCAGCAATCCACTAACCCTTGTGCCAGTAGGGTTAATCCCGCTTGGGTTCCAGTAGGCATATAGCTGTAAAGTGCCTGATATTGTTGCTGTTGCATGATTCTAAGTAATCCGGCTTTTAGCAGTGGATCATCACTACCGGATAACAGTAGACGATCACTCAGCACACCGTGGTGGCTAGATTCTAATAACCAGCGATCAATCAGCTTACGAGGAAACAGCCATTTGCCAGTGACCTTAGTGGCTGGAAGATGACCGTCACTGGCCAATTGATAGACTTTCTTTTCATTTAAATGAAGGTAAATTGCGGCCTCTTTTACCGTCATATAAGGATTAAGTTCACTCATCCGAATCCCTCCGTTTTACGGATTTTGGCATGACCGGGGGACGTGCATCGAGTGTTAGACGGGTTTGACCGCTAAAGACTAAAAAGTGACGTCCTTTGGCTCTTGCCAGCATTAGCATTCCCAAAGATTCTGCAATACTGAGACCCATTTCGGTTGCACCAGAGCGAGATAAAAGAACACTAATGCCCATCTGTGCGGCTTTGATGACCATCTCTGAGGTGAGACGACCGGTGGTGTAAAAAATTTTATCTTGACTGGAGATACCCTCTAACCAGAGTCTGCCTGCCAGGGTATCAACGGCATTATGTCGACCAATATCCTCGCAAAAGCTTAACACGTGGCCCTCTGCCGTGCAGATAGCACAGCCATGAACAGCACCAGCATTGCGATAGGTTTCATTGTGTTGATTCAATGCTTCTAGCAGTGCATAGATCTGTGATTGTTTTATTGGCCAGGGGTTTAGCGCTAAGTTTTTCAACCGCTCCATTTGGTTACCGAACACGGTCCCTTGTCCACAACCGGTGGTGACGGTTCTTTTTGATAAGGTTTCTTCAAGGTCATCAGGGGTATGAGTAGTGATCACAGCAGCGGCTTCAACTTCCCAATCCACCTGTATGGCGAGTAAATCATTCAGTTGTTCTATCAGACCTTGGTTTCGAAGATAGCCTAGAACCAGCGATTCAGGATCTTCTCCTAGGGTCATTAAGGTCACAATTTCGCGCTTATTCAAATAAATGGTTAAGGGTCGTTCACAAGCCAGTAATTGCTCTCGCCATTCTCCTTGTTCGGTCATCACTTGAGTGGCACGAGTCAGAGGAGCTCTTGCTTGCGTCAAAATAAGATGTGGATGGCGTGACATGGTCTATCCTTAATCGTCATTTAATGAGCACCTATTGAAAGTACACTGCTAATAAAACAGCAACATCTGTACCAATCTGAAGAGAACCGAAAGAGTCTATCGATCAAGGCTTTGAATCGCTATCCCTTTTTTTCATTGGGACATTTTGTCCCAGGTGGTCTTTCGATTGGCTTAAATTGACGCGTTTAATCTAGGCTTATTTTCCAATCCTGCTGAACTAATCAGGGATATAAAGGTTTACGTGGAGCGGCGCGTTCTTTGCATAGCGTCTAAACTGAATTGAAATCACTAGTAAATAAAACAGCAGGAGATGCCAATGACTCAGCAAGAAAACGGACCCGCGTTGGATGCTTGGTCTTTGTGGGTTAGTTTAGATAAGCATGAAACCTTGTCGCGTGGCTGGCCTTCTATTAATTGGGAAGTGGCTGAAATTGCTCAGCAGTCTTCTCGAGAGGACGCCGTTGCACTTTGGTTAATGCTTCATCGTGATGAACGTATGGCGTATCGGTTTAACCTCAGTTCTGAATCCCCTCGGTTATTTGTGGTTTGCGAGGATATTACTGCTGAACAGCGAGTTCCGCGAAAATTAACCGTCGCGCAAGATGTTGCAGCAGATTATATGGATGCCGGACAACCCGTGCTCAGTATTCCCATGCCAGCAGCGGTGCGTGTGTGGTTAGAACAGTTTATGTCTCATCATGGTGAGGTTGAAGACCCAAGAGCAGGTAAACGTCGTCTTCGGACGCAATCCAAGCAAAAGGAGGTCTGAGGTGACAGAAGGTTTTTTAGGTCGATGGTCTCGCTTGAAGCGCACAACGCCAGATCAGTTGGAGCCGTCAGAAGAGAGTTCAGCAACGCAATTAGCCGTTGAGGTTACTGAGGAGGAGTCTCTTCAGAAGGCTGACCTTAAGGAAGACGATCAGCTTAAAGATGACGTGCCCGATGCTTCATTAGAAAGGGTATCTGAAAATGAGCCAGAACCCCTAGAAGAAGTGCCTGTTCTGACGGATGCGGATATGCCCGATTTAAGTACCATCAATGCTAAAAGTGATATGTCGATGTTCTGGTCGAGTGGTGTTTCTGCCGAACTGCGCCGACAAGCGCTGCGCAAGTTTTTTCACCAACCTGAATTTAATGTTAGAGATCCACTGGATGATTACGCATTGGATTATTCTCAGCCAAAAAAACTGGTGCAAGAAGTAGGCGAAAAAGTGAGAGGTTGGGCTCAGCAGCAGATGGACGAAGCGATGCAACAAGCGAGGGACGCTTTATTAAAAACCGATGCCTCCAATGATGTATCGATACCTGAACAATCTGCCGAGTCGGCTGATACATTGAAATCGAAAGAAAATTTAGTGGGTTCTACTAAGGTCGATGAGCCAGATCAGATCGGTAAAAATGAATCAGTCTAGACAAAATGTCCCTATCTTGATGGTTGGTATCTATAAGCTTGGTTTATTTGGTATCAATTTTCCTTTTTAGGTCTGAAAAAGTTGGCGTTCATATTGCAAACTTTTTAAACAATAACTAAATAAGCTCGACCACTTGTTAGATTGAATTGCTAGATAGAATGTCCAGACAGATTTTCTAGATAGATTTTCTAGATAGGTTTTCTACTCAAGTGAGCTGAGAGAGAGTCAATGAAACCCAATAGTCTAATAGTAAACAGAGCTTTTACAGCATCTCCGGAAACCAACGCGCGTGCTCGTCAGCAAGCACTGAATGCAATGCCACCACTGATGGCGATGCAAGATGGCGTGATCAGTTATCAAAGCCGTGGTCATCTAGTGATCTTAGGGCCTGAAGATTTGATCCGCTTGGTGGCCGATCAAATTCAAGGCGTGACCAGTATCACACTGATTGCCATGGGGAATGTATTTTCTCAAGACGATGAGCATCTTGAAAAGGCGATGCAAGCGGCTGCAAACCTAACGCCGATTTATCTGCCGTTTGCTTCTTTATCAGGGTGGTTAGGTGCTTTCGAGTTACGCCTGACGGCACCTAATGGTGATCTGATTAATCCTGCTGAAGTCAGTGCAGGACAAGATCACTTTGATCTGGTTTTGGATCTTAATCCAGAACCGGTCATCGCAGCAGAGTTATCACCGCCAGGCTATTTTCATGTTGGTCAACTTGCAGATGAGTCGACTGAGCAAGGCATCAGTCTTGCCAGCGATCGTTTGGTTGATGCACTAGAGCAACTGAGCGGGATGGTCGGTGAGTTTGAGAAACCTGCCTATGTTCAAGTCAATCATGATATTTGTGCACATGCAGACCGTGGCAATATTGGCTGTACGCGCTGTCTGGATGTTTGTCCTGCCGATGCCCTAACAACGGACAACAAAACGCTATCACATGATCCTCAAATTTTGGTCAATGTGAATTTGTGTCACGGTGCAGGTAGTTGTACTACCGCCTGTCCAACGGGTGCCTTGACCTTTATGGCTCCCGGTCCACAGCGTTGGTTGGATTTGTTGCGTTTGTGCTTAGACAGTTATCAGCAATTTGGTGGTGAGCATCCTGCCATTTTACTGCATGCTGAACATTCTGAATTTGATCTTGAAAGCCTACCCAGACATATCCTGCCGATTTCTCTGGAGGAAGTGGGTGCCTTAGGAGTAGAGATTTGGGTTTCGTTACTCGTTCACGGAACCAGTTATGTTGCCCTTTTACTAGATGATCAGACACCGCCAACCCTGCAAGCGTTGTTAAAAAAAGAGGTATCGGTTACGGGCAAGCTTCTAGAGTCACTGGGGCATCCTGCGTCACGGATCAGTCTGGTTGAGGCCGGACAGTTACAGTCGAATTTAGCAGCGTTAGATGATTCCTTAAAAGATTGGTTTGGCTTGCCGACAGGTCCTGCTTTTACCTACAAAGGAAAACGTAAAACCCTAAATGAAGCACTTGATCTGCTGTATGAACAGGGAGATAGCTCTGATGAGCCCATTAGCCTCCCAAGTGGCAGTCCCTATGGTCAGGTGCTGGTCAATGCTCAAGATTGTACCTTGTGCATGAGTTGTGTCTCGATTTGTCCGACACAAGCACTTCGCAGTGCCAGTGAAGATGCGCCCGTTTTAGCCTTCACTGAAGCCGATTGTGTGCAGTGTGGTTTGTGTGAACATAGCTGTCCAGAAAATGCCATTACCTTGGAAGCGCGCTTTGCTCCCGCTGCTGGGATGCGCTCTGAACCACGGGTAATGAAGCAAGAAGAACCATTCCACTGCATCAGTTGTGGTAAAGCTTTTGCCACGCAAAGCACCATTGAAAAGATTTCTAAGAAATTAGAGGCACATCCTTACTATCAGGGCGAGGCTGCTAAACGTCTAAAAATGTGTGATGACTGCAGAGTGAAAGACAGCTATCGCGAATTGGCAGCCGATCCTACGGCTCAGTTGCGTCTTTAAGGAATCATGATGAATAGCTTAATACAGACAGCGCCAATGACTGATGAAGATGCTTTAAGAGCAGATATTTATGCGTTACTGGCTTCATTATGTCGAAGTCATCCATCAACAGAATTGTTAGGTTTTTTGTCTCAGATGGAAGTAGACCCGACTGCGTCTAACTCCATGACCAAGGCTTGGGAGTTTTTGCGCCTTGCTGCCGAAAGAGCCAACACTGATCAGCTAGAAGATGAATACTGCACACTTTTTATCGGAATTACCCAAGGCGAGTTGACTCCTTTTGCATCTTGGTACTTAACCGGTTCACTGATGGAGGCTCCATTGATTGAACTTCGAAGTGATCTTGAGTTGTTAGGTTTTTCCAGAAAAGATGAGGTTAAAGAACCTGAAGATCACATCGCTTTACAACTCGAAGTGATGAGTCAACTTATTCAGCAAGGCGCGAGTCGTGAACGCCAAGCGGTGTTTTATCAGCGTCATATTGATCCGTGGGCTAAACAGCTATTCGCTGACATGACCCAAGCGCCGAGTGCTGTTTTTTACAGCGCTGTTGGAATGCTAGGTGAAGCCTTTTTACATATTGAAAGTCTGTACTTACAAAAACGATTGGACTCTGTCCAAAGCGTGCACTTGAGAGGGTGAGGAGAGCAATGATGACTACTACAAAAGAAAATGAAGAGCAGGTCAGTTCTTCACGTAGACAATTTCTACGTGGCGTCGCTGCCGTATCCGCAGTGGGTCTTGCCGCTTCGGCTGGAACTGCAGTTGCAGATACGCCTGCGCTAACGGTTGAGCAAGAGAAGCCTGAACAAGGTTACCACGAAACGGATCATATCCGTTCTTATTACGCCAGTTGTCGCTGATGCGGACTGTCAAATACTCTGAGATTTGAGGAGATAACGATGCGTCTGAACAAAAAAATCAGTGACTCATCACTGGAAACCACTCAAAACCGATTAGGCGTCTCGCGTCGAGGCTTTCTAAAAGGTACAACGCTAGCAGCAGGAGGCATCGCCGCTTCTGGATTGCTAGGAAAAGGCATGGTTCGTCCCGTTGAAGCCGCCACGCCTAAGTCATCAGCACCGGTTGAGGTGAAGCGGACTATTTGTACCCACTGTTCAGTAGGGTGCGGTGTCTATGCTCATGTTCAAAACGGTGTTTGGACATACCAAGAAGCAGCATTTGATAACCCAATCAACCGTGGCGCTCATTGTGCTAAGGGTGCAGCTTTACGTTACCACGGACACAGCACCCGCCGCTTAAAGTATCCTATGAAGCTGGAAAACGGCCAATGGAAACGATTAAGTTGGGAACAAGCGATTAGTGAAGTGGGGGACAAAATCGAACAGATTCGTGCTGAATCCGGTCCTGATTCTGTGTTCTGGTTAGGTTCCGCAAAATTCAATAACGAGCAGGCTTATCTGTTCCGTAAGATGGTTTCACTTTGGGGAACCAACAACGTTGAGCATCAGGCACGTATCTGTCACTCAACCACCGTTGCTGGGGTCGCTAACACCTGGGGTTATGGTGCGATGACCAACAGCTACAACGACATGCAAAACTCGAAATCCATGTTGTTTATCGGCTCGAACGCAGCTGAAGCGCACCCCGTTTCGATGCAGCACGTCATGATTGCCAAAGAGCGCAATAATTGCAGAATCGTAGTAGCGGATCCTCGTTACACCCGCACCGCTGCGCATGCGACGCAGTATGTTCGCATTCGTCCAGGGTCCGATGTGGCGTATATTTGGGGTCTGTTGTGGCATATCTTTGAAAACGGTTGGGAAGATAGACAGTATCTGGCTCAGCGTGTTTACGGTATGGACGAAATTCGTGAAGAGGTGAAGCAGTTCCCGCCATCGGTGGTTGAAGATATCACCGGCGTTGATGAAAAAACCATGTACGATACAGCGAAACTGCTATCAGATAATCGTCCTGGATGTATCGTATGGTGTATGGGTGGAACGCAGCATACCACCGGTAACAACAACACCCGTGCCTACTGTATCCTAGAGCTTGCACTCGGAAACATCGGTAAGTCAGGGGGTGGTGCTAACATCTTCCGTGGTCATGATAACGTTCAAGGTGCGACTGACTTTGGCGTATTGTCAGATTCTTTACCTGGCTACTACGGCTTGGCTGAAGGTTCTTGGCGTCACTGGGCTGGTGTTTGGGGGGTCGATTACGATTGGATTGTGAATCGTTACGATCAAACCGAGTACCGTGGCGGCAAACCCATGCACACCAACGGTATCACCGTTTCTCGCTGGATAGACGGTGTGCTTGAAGATAAAGAGAAGATGGCGCAGAACGATAATATTCGTGCCATGTTCTATTGGGGCCACGCCGTCAACTCGCAAACGCGTGGACCTGAAATGCGCGAAGCGATGAAAAAACTGGATATGATGGTCATTGTTGATCCTTATCCAACCGTCGCAGCTGTGATGAACGATCGTACCGATGGCGTTTATCTGTTACCTGCCTGTACTCAGTTTGAGACCTATGGTTCAGTCACCGCATCTAACCGTTCAATTCAATGGCGTAGTAAGGTTATCGAGCCGCATTTCGAGTCGAAACCTGACCACGAAATCATGTACTTGCTGGCGAAAAAGGTCGGTATTGCAGACGAGGTGTTCAAGAATATTCAAGTGAATGGTGATGAACCCTTAATTGAAGATATTGTTCGTGAATACAACCGTGGTATGTGGACCATCGGTTACACCGGACAAAGCCCTGAGCGTCTGAAATACCATCAAGAAAACTGGCACGCCTTCGACTTCACCAGTTTGCGCGGTGTGGGAACCGATGCTCATGGAGAGTTCTATGGATTGCCTTGGCCGTGCTGGGGAACAGCAGAGATGCGTCATCCAGGTACACATGTCCTGTATGACACCAGCTTGCCAGTTAAAGATGGTGGTTTAGGCTTCCGTGCAAACTTTGGTGTTGAGCGTAATGGTGAAACCTTACTTGCTGAAGGTTCAGCTCCGGTAGGTAACGAAATCGGTGATGGTCACCCAGAGTTTACCGCCAATATGCTGAAGCAGCTGGGTTGGTGGGATGATCTCACCGATGCTGAAAAAGCAGCGGCGGATGGTAAAGATTGGAAAACTGACCTTTCGGGTGGTATCCAACGTGTTGCCATCAAACATGGTTGTGCGCCTTTTGGTAACGGTAAGGCTCGAACCATCGTCTGGACTTTCCCTGATGCGATACCTAAGCATCGTGAGCCGCTGTACACCACACGTCGTGACCTAGTGGCAAAATATCCAACATGGGATGACTTCGAATCTCTTTACCGTATGCCAACGCTGTATAAGTCCATACAGGATAGAGACACCTCTGCTGAATTCCCGATCATTCTGACTTCGGGTCGCTTGGTAGAGTATGAAGGCGGTGGTGATGAAACTCGTTCTAACCCTTGGTTGGCTGAACTTCAGCAAGACATGTTTGTCGAGATGAATCCATTTAATGCCAACACGCTACGTATTGCCGATGGTGATGATGTTTGGGTTTATGGACCTGAAGGTGGACGTGTTCGCGTCAAAGCACTGGTCACTAATCGTGTGGATCGTGATGTTGCCTTTATGCCTTTCCACTTCGGTGGTGAGTTCCAGGGTGAAGACTTGCGTAGTCGTTATCCAGAAGGCAGTGATCCTTATGTACTGGGTGAGTCGGTGAATACGGTCACAACCTATGGTTACGATCCAGTTACCATCATGCAGGAAACCAAGTGTACAGTTTGCCGTATCGAGAAAGCGGCCTGAACCCATAGAACTTAATGCGGGACACTGACCGGGAGGTCAGTGTCCATGAGGAGAAAATCCATGGCTCGTATGAAATTTTTATGTGACTCAGAGCGCTGCATCGAATGTAACGGCTGTGTTACGGCATGTAAAAATGCTAATGAAACCGAATGGGGTATTCAACGTCGTCGCGTGGTGACACTTGATGATGGTGAAATCGGTAAAGAAGTCTCTATCTCGGTTGCTTGTATGCATTGCTCGGATGCACCCTGTATGGCAGTTTGCCCAACAGATTGCTTCTACCCAACTGAAGATGGATTGATTCTTCACAATAAGGATGCCTGTATCGGTTGCGGTTACTGCCTGTACGCCTGCCCATTTGGTGCACCTCAGTTCCCGAAACAAGGCGCTTTTGGTGCTCGTGGCAAGATGGATAAATGTACCTTCTGTGCCGGTGGTCCTGAGGAAGATCCGGTTCTAGAAGAGCAGAAGTATGGTGCGAACCGTCTGCGTGAAGGTAAATTACCTTTGTGTGCAGAAATGTGTTCAACCAAAGCTCTGTTAGCCGGTGATGCAGCAGAAGTAGCGGATATCTTCCGTGAGCGTGTTGTGTATCGTGGCCATCGTAATAGTGCTTGGAGTTCAGTCGAGCATGAAGCTGCTGAATCAGAGCAGTTGGCCAAGAACGCAGCAGATTTAGCCTATGATGCAACACAGAGTGTATAACCATGGCAAGATACCAGTCAGTGCGTGACATAAAAGCCTGGCTGATTCTGTTGCTGGTGGTGCTGATGGCACTGCCCGCAACAGTGTTAGCGCAGCAGGGTGCCGATGCACGTCGAGAAGCCTTTCAATCCATGCCAGGTACTCAACCTAGCTTTTGGGAAGATGCCATGCAAGGTGTTAGTGGACGAACTCAGTCCAATAGCCCGGGTGCAGATACCCTAATCATGGTGGAAGGTGAACGCTGGCGTGAGATCCGAAATCAATGGATTTCACCTGGTGGTGCGATAGCACTGGGAGGAAGCTTGCTGGCGATTACGTTGTTCTACCTATTGGTTGGCAAAGTAAAGCTTGAGCATCCTCGTACCGGCAGAAAAGTAGAGCGATGGTCACGCTGGGATAGAACCATTCATTGGTTTGTCGCTAGCTTGTTTATCATTTTAGCGATTACCGGCTTGTCTATTCTTTATGCTAAATGGTTCTTGATGCCGATTCTTCCGACCAGTGTCTGGGCGGCTTGGATGACCGCCGCAAAGAATATCCATAACTACCTAGGTCCCTTATTTGGTTTAGGTGTCTTAGCCATGATTATCAAATGGTTAAAGCATAACTTTTTCAATATGGTCGATCTGAAGTGGTTCCTGAAAGGCGGTGGGCTAGTGGGTAAGGGGCATCCATCTGCTGGATACCTGAACGGTGGTGAAAAAGTGTGGTTTTGGATGATTGTGTTTGTCGGTTTAACCGTTGTGATTTCAGGTTTAGTGCTTGATTTTCCAAACTTCGGACAAACTCGTGAAACCATGCAATTGTTCTTGATTATTCATGCCGGCTCTTCTCTGCTACTGATGGCGGCTGCTTTCGGGCATATCTATATTGGTACGCTTGGAACTGAAGGCGCATTTGAAGGGATGAAAACCGGTTATGTTGATGAATCCTGGGCGAAACAGCACCATGATCTTTGGTATGACGCGGTAAAAAATAAAACTAAGAGCTGATCTGCACCACAGATTTTGCGTAAGTACTCTATATACTCTAGCAGCCATGTTCCTCACCCGACATGGCTGTTTCTTTTTGTACAGCAAGGCCTTAAATACAAGGTTGGGTTCTGTTTTCTTATTCTTTTAGCGATATAATCCCAGTAAAAATAACCCACTCTTTCAATCAGGAGCTCCACTGATGAAACAATTTGATGCACAGACACAGACCGACATTGAAGCAGCCGCTTTCCGTCGTTTACTCCAGCATCTGGATCAACACAAAGATGTGCAAAACATAGATCTCATGATCTTGGCCGATTTTTGTCGAAATTGTTTGGCAAAGTGGTTAATGACTGCTGCAGAAGAGCAGGGCGAGACACTGAGTTATGATGATGCTCGTGAACAGGTTTACGGTATGCCATATGATCAGTGGAAAGACTTGTATCAACAACCAGCCACCCCAGAACAGCTAGCCGCGTTTGCAGCGCGAGAAGAAGCAAAAAAAGGGAAAGCCTAATGTCTGACGCCGTATCATTAAACATTGCTGTATTAACCTTGTCAGATACTCGAACACTTGCCGAAGATCGCTCGGGTGATACCTTGGTGCAACTTTTAGAAGCATCAGGTCATCAACTGATTGCCCGCGATATTATTCCCGATGATGTTTACAAAATGCGTGCAGTCGTCAGTCAATGGATTGCCGATCCCAGCGTGCAGGTGATTTTGACCACCGGTGGCACAGGCTTTTCAGGTCGTGATTCAACTCCCGAAGCACTGCGTCCTTTATTTGATACCGAAATCGAAGGCTTTGGTGAAACCTTTAGGCAGGTCTCTTTTCAAGAGATAGGTTCATCGACTGTTCAGTCTCGTGCTTTAGCAGGCTTGGCCAACAGAACCGCAATCTTTTGTTTGCCGGGCTCTACCGGCGCTTGTAAAACCGCATGGAAAAGTATTCTGCAAGAACAACTGGATAGCCGTCATCGTCCTTGTAACTTTGTTGGCATTTTATTGCAGGGTAAACAGCTACATAGCTAGGATTACGAGATGAATCATACCTTGATACCGGTTGAGCAAGCTTTAAGCACCTTGCTGGAGATGACACCTGAAGCGCAACAAACAGAAGTGTTAGATTTGCTTCAGTGTGCCGGTCGTGTCTTAGCTGAAGATGTTGTTTCGCAGGTGAATGTCCCTCCGGCGGATAATAGTTCAATGGATGGCTATGCGCTGCGCTATCAAGATCGCTTGGCGCCATTACCCGTAAGTCAACGCGTTGCCGCCGGTCACCCTGCTTCGCCGCTAAAATTAGGTACTTGCGCACGTATTTTCACCGGTGGCGAAATACCGCTCGGTGCAGATCTAGTCGTAATGCAAGAAGCGGTGAGTTTTACCGCGTTTGACGATGTGGTGGTGCCTGAAAACCTCACTTTGGGTCAAAACATTCGACCGGCGGGTCAGGATATTCGTCAAGGTGAAACCATTGTTCATCAAGGTACTCGTTTAGATTATCGCCACTTAGGACTGCTGGCGAGTGTCGGCGTGGCTCAGGTATCGGTCTTTCGGCGCGTTAAAGTGGCATTGCTGTCAACGGGCGATGAACTGGTCATGCCTGGCACGGCTTTAAAAGCGGGACAGATTTATAATTCTAATCGTTTTTTGCTTCAAGGTTATCTTGAAAAAATGGGTGCCGACGTTGTCAGTTTTTCACAAGTTCCAGATAGCTATGAAAAGACTTTGGAAGCGATGCGATCAGCGGCTGCCATTGCCGATGTGATTCTTTCCACTGGCGGTGTCTCCGTCGGTGAAGAGGACCATGTTAAACCAGCAGTTGAAGCCTTGGGTGAGTTGTCATTATGGCGCTTGGCGATGAAGCCGGGTAAGCCTTTAGCCTTCGGTCGTATTGGGCCGTGTTTATTTATGGGGTTACCCGGTAATCCCGTGTCTACCTTTGTTGGTGCGCAGGTATTTGTGCAGCCCTTACTGATTAAATTGTCAGGAGAAAAAGTATCGGATAAGCCATTATTGCAAGGAAAGGTGCACTTCTCGGCTAAAACACAAATCCGCCAAGAATACCTTCGCGTCCAAGCTGTATGGCAAGATCAGGCCTGGCAGTTGCATGCCTATGCCAATCAGAACTCAGGAGTGTTGTCCTCAACCGTACACGCCAATGCCTTAGCGATTATGCCGCCTCAGCATCAGGTATCTGCTGGAGACTTGTTGGATTTTTGGTTTTATTAAGCAACGCCAAGACCCGAAAGTAACTGACGCATGGTTTCTTCATCTTCTTGGTTAAGGCGTGCTTTATGGCGCAAATAGATGGTAAATTGACTGCCCTTGCCTAAAGTCGATTCGACTTTAATATCGCCACCGTAGCGCTTTGCTAAGGATCGACTGATAGATAAGCCTAAGCCGTTGCCATTTTCGCGAGTGGTATAAAAAGGTTCAAAGATACGTTGGCGAACCTCTTCGCTCATGCCGACACCTTCATCACGAACTTGAATTTGTACACCCAGCTCACCATCGTCGGTTTGCCAGGGTCGTGTGGTTAGCCAAATACGTCCTTGTGTGGGCATGGCATTTGCCGCATTTAGCATTAGGTTCACCAACACTTGTTGTACTTGTTGCCGATTCCCTTCAGCAGAGGGTAAGTCACCAAAATCTCTCTCTACAGAGATCCCTTTTTTGTCCAAAGCATAACGAACTAATGAGACAGTGTCTTGTACCACGGTATTGATATCCAAGGGTTGCATTTGATCGATGACTTGCCCTGGACGGCTGTACTGCAGCAAGTTGTTAATGATGGCTCGAATACGATAGACCTGCTCGATGACAGTATCGATTTCATCTTGCACCACTGAGTTTTCGCCCAACTCCGATTGTATTAGATCGATATGACCTAGGATAACGGCAGCAGGGTTGTTGATTTCATGAGCAATACCTGCCGTTAGCTCACCTAAAACTGCTAATTTCTCTTTAGTAAAAAGCTCGGCGCGTGTGGCATTGAGCAATTCAATGTGTTTTTCCAGTTCGAGTGTTTTTCGTTTTAGACTGTGGGTGCGTAACTCGACTTTTTGTTCGAGTTTTTCAGCGGCTTGTTGGATGACTTCTTGCCTTGCCGCAAGCTCATCGAGCATAGAGTCAAATTGTTGTGCCAAGTCGGCAAATTCGTTCTCTGCTTTTAACTGACCAATTCTAGTATCGGCATCACCTTTTCTGACAGCCATCACTGAGCGATGTATTCGTTTGATCGGACTAAGCAAACGATAAGCACTGCGCCATACAAAATAGCCAGAAATTAGCATGATCAAACCAAGGGTAATACCGAGTTCACCCAAGTTACGACGATACATGCTGATAAAAGGACTTTCGGAGAAACCGGCATAAAGCACGCCGATGAGTTGATCGTTTAAACTGTAAATAGGTTCATAAGCGCTGATAAACCAATCATTAACCACAAATGCACGATCAATCCAGATGCGCTCATGAACCAGTACTTGTTCGTGTACTTCTGCAGAGATTCGGGTTCCTATGGCTCTGACAAAGTCACGCGAGGGTTGTTCTAAATGTTCAGCAGGGACGTTTGTGGTGATGCGTACATCATCCAAAAATAGGGTAACCGTTCCTATACCTTTTTCGGGTAATGCATCTTGGCCGTATACAAGATCACGAATTCGATCAACAAACTCCAGGTTATGATTGAGCAACAAACCTCCATCTAGGACGTAGAGTAATTCACCTGTATGGTTGTGAATAGGGTGCAAGGTACGGACAAACATGCCGCGGGTTTCGAGTGATTTGTCCGAGGATATGGCTCTGGGAGTGTCCAACACATTGACTAAAACACGTTGGTTTAATGCCGGATCAATAGTCTCTAATTCAGCCTGATCAATAACAGATAGGCCGTTTATACTTTCTCCATTAAGTAATTCATCTATCCGATTTTTAATGCTTGGCCTTAGTGACTGCTCCGCTATCAGCTGTTCAATAGGAATCAGGTATAAAAAATCTAATCCCTGTCTTTCTATGATGTCATCGATCAGTGGTTGCAGGTCTTGAAGACTACCCTCTATCAGGTAAGGGTGAATACTAAGGGTTTGACTAAGTTGCTCTAATCGCTCTAGTTGACGATCTTGCATGAGTTGTAGTGTGCTACGAGCAACCGCAAGATCAGATGCTACTTTCATGTACAGTTGGCGATCTGAATAAGTGGTTGTCCAATATGCGGTTAAGCCAATTAGGGCAGCAAACGTGAGTAATATCGGCAGTAAAATTAGGGTGAGCAGCTTGCCACGAACGGAGTAACGCCAGGGAATGCTCATGTTAGGGTGTCCCTGTTAAAGAATCCTCGGCTTCTTGCCAACCACTGAGTTTGCGATCAAGCGTTTTCCGAGCAATGCCTAGCTGTCGAGCAGCCGCTGACTTATTTAGATCACAGGCACTTAATACGCGAAGAATATGGCGCTTTTCAACCTCTTCGAGTGGCCAGCAGCTGGGGTAGCCTCCACCGCTAAGATCCGTGCTTTGTGTTGGGGTTAGTTCGGTTAACGGAAGATGTCCTAATAAGATGCATCGTTCAATAAAGTTCTTCAGTTCACGGATGTTTCCAGGCCAAAGGTGTGATTGCATGGCACGAAGGTCTTCGTGGCTAAAAGGAACGGCGGGTAAGCCTAGGTCTTCCGATAATCGACGAGAGAAAAAGTGTGCTAATAGGGGAATATCTTCGCTGCGCTCTCTGAGAGGCGGCAATGTTAAGGTCAATACGTTTAAACGAAAATAAAGATCTTCCCTAAACTGTTGTTTTTGAACTTCCTCGCTCAGGGTGCGATTGGTTGCTGCCAAGATACGGACATTGGTTGGGATTTCACGCTCACTACCGACAGGACGAATACTTTTTTGCTCTAGTGCACGAAGCAGCTTGGCTTGCATTGATAATGGAAGTTCACCGATTTCATCTAAAAACAGTGTGCCGCCAGATGCATAAGTGAATAAACCCTCTCTGGCACGATCAGCACCGGTAAACGCACCTTTGGTGTGACCAAAAAGCTCGGCTTCAATCAAGTCGGGTGCAATAGCGCCACAGTTGATCGCGACAAAGGCGCCATCGCGACCTGATTGCTGATGCAGTGATCGGGCTACCAGTTCTTTTCCCGTGCCTGATTCGCCTTCTATCAACACAGGAGATGGAGTGGGGGCAACCCGTTGGATAACGGCCTCAAGGCGTTTAATGACAGAGCTTTCTCCCAGCATCGGGTTATCAGCTGCGATATAGCGAGTGACCTCTCGACGTAGTAGAAAATTTTCTCGTGCCAGTAAGCGTCTTTGTAGTACACGTTTAACCGCATTCATCATCTGTTCTAGACGAAAAGGCTTAAGGATAAAGTCCGCAGCTCCTGCTCTGAGAGCTTGTATAGCGGTATCCAATTCTGCATAAGCCGTCATGAAAATAATGTCGCAATGGCGATTGGGATCATCTAATGCTTCATGCCAATCGATACCAGAACGATCGGGAAGTTTGACATCCACAATGAGTAAATCAAAATGACAACGCTTGCGTAACTCTTCAGCCACTTCAATGCTGCCAGCAACTTCTACCAATCCGAAGTGTTTTTCTAAGGCCTTTTGCAGAAAACTGCGCATACCTGATTCATCATCAACCACTAAAACGGATGCGGAACGACAGAGGTCTGTATCGGTGCTGAGCATTAGAGATCCAAATTGTCAGGTTTATTTTTATAGCATGGGATTTTATGTCCCTACATAAATTCTAGCTGTGTAATTTTGTCCCATTTTAGCAGAGATAACCTAGGCTGTAATGTCTCATTATGATGCAAAATACAGAAGAACTTTCTAGCTATCATCAGCATTTAGACAAAAGCCTGCTAAAAGCTGGCACCCCAATTGCTTTTGTTGTTATGAGTTTCACAAACATAACGACAACTCTTGGGAATTACCTATGTTCAAAAAAGTAAAGCTCGCTCTTTTTGCTGCCTTCTTTATGATGGTTTCTTTCGTCCAAGCAGACGAAATGCTGCGTTTAGCGACTACCACTAGTACGTATAATTCTGGATTACTTGATTACTTGTTGCCTGTCTATAAAGAAAAGACGGGTGTGGAAGTTCAGGTGATCTCTGTTGGTACGGGGGCAGCTCTTCGTCTTGGTCAGGATGGTGATGTGGACCTGGTCATGACTCATGCTCCTGAAGCTGAAGCTGCATTTGTTGAGGCTGGCCATGGAATTATGCCAAAAGCGTTAATGTATAACGACTTCGTCATAGTGGGGCCTGATAGTGATCCCGCTTCATTAAAAACTGCCGAGAATATCATTGATGCGTTTTCACAAATTGCTGATTCTGGATCAATATTTGTTTCGCGTGGCGATGAGTCGGGCACACATATGAAAGAACTAGAGTTATGGGAGATGGCGGACAAAAATCTTCCTTTCGAAGGGTATCGAAGTGTAGGTCAAGGTATGGGTCGAGTTCTTTCCTTGGCTGACGAGATGGAAGGTTACACACTAACAGATCGTGGTACTTGGTTAGCCATGAAAAATCGCTTGGACTCAGTCCTTGTGTTTGAAGGTGATGAGCAACTCTTTAACCCTTATCAAGTCATCTTAGTGAATCCAGAGCGTCATCCTCATACACTATATGATCAAGCGAAAGCTTTTGCTAATTGGTTGGTATCAGCTGAAGGTCAAGATTTGATTGATAGTTTTCAAGTTGAAGGTGAGCAGTTATTCTTCGCTTCGGCTGAAGATTGATTATTACTGTTTGATTTGTTAAACAGTACTTCCCCCAGTCTAGTGTCATACTACTGGGGTTTTTTGTCTAATCGAGTTCATGTTTCCGTATGGATAGTATTACGTCTTCAACAGTGGAAGCTTTGCTTCTGCTAATCTCTGGTGATCCAAAGCTCTGGGAAATCATTTTTGTCTCGTTTAAAGTATCATTGAGCGCTCTATTGATCGCCTTTCCTTTGGCTGCAGCACTTGGGTTTATTCTCAGTTTTTGGCGCTTTCCAGGACATTGGTTTATCGTGACACTGAACAACACATTACTGGCGATACCGACAGTCGTGATTGGGCTTATTCTTGTTCTACTCTTGTCACGTAGTGGTCCATTTGGAGACTTGCGTTTACTCTTTACCCAGCCCGCCATGATTATTGGTCAGGTGTTAATCTGTTTTCCACTGTTGGTTGCTATGCTGCACATGGCCTATCAAGGTGTTTCGCGCCATGCTTGGGAAACAGCTCGATCCTTGGGTTGTTCTAGATTCAAAACTCTCTGGTTAATTACGTTAGAAGTACGTTTTGCCGTTTTAGCTGCATTGGTGACTGCCTTCGGGCGTGTGATTGCCGAAGTGGGTTGTGCCATGATGGTGGGTGGAAATATTGCAGGCTACACCCGTACCATCACCACGTCGATCGCCTTGGAAACCACGAAAGGTGAATATGTACAAGGGATCGCCTTGGGCATCGTGCTGTTGGTGTTGGCCTTAGTGTTGAATCTGCTGGTTGGCGTGACACGTGGCCGTAGTGTTCAAGGAGCTACTCAATGACGACTGACGTGTTGGTAGCTGAACAGTTGGAAAAACATTTTGGTCATCATCTGCTTTGGCACATTGAAAACCTTGTGCTTAAGTCAGGCGATACTATCCATCTGCGTGGTGAGAATGGCAGTGGAAAGACAACTCTCCTTAAGGTATTGGCCGGTTTGCAAAAGGCTGATAAAGGTAACGTACTTATTAATAAACAACCTGTCATGCTGGGTGGTAAAGTGTGCTACCTGCATCAACAACCCTATATGTTTGATCGCAGTGTGCGCAGTAATTTAGCCCTAGCTTTAGCGTCTCGCCAAGGTTCTTCGAAAGAAAAGCAGCATCAACTGGAAGAGGCATTACATTGGTCTGGATTGGCTAAACAGGCAGAGCAAGCGGCTCGAACTTTATCAGGTGGAGAGCGTCAGGCGCTGGCCATGGCAAGAGCCTGGTTATGTAAACCAAGCTTTTGGCTGCTGGATGAGCCAACGGCCAGTTTGGATGAAAAAGGAGTGCAAAAGTGTGTAGAGTTGGTCAGAAATCTTCGTGATGCAGGTGCGGCTATTTTATTGACGACACATCAAAAAGGTGAACTTACGGATATTTGTGATCAAACTTGGTGGATGCAAGAAGGTCGTCTACGAACAGAATCTATTGACTAAGCTGAAGGTGGTATTGATGTCAAAGCAAGGTGTCACGGTGGTTATTTTAGCGGGCGGCCAAGGTCGTCGCATGGGAGGGCAGGATAAAGGCTGGGTTGAATATGAGGGTAAACCGATGATTCAGCACATTCTAGAAAGATTAACCCCCCAAGCAGATGAAGTGATTATCATTGCTAACCGTAATCAGCCGGATTACGAAGCACTCGGAGTGCCCGTTTTTGCAGATTTTCTAGAGGGTTTTCAAGGACCTTTGGTAGGGATCGCGACAGGCCTGAAAGAGGCGCAGTATGATCTAGTCGTTTTTGTACCTTGTGACGGACCCTTCATTAGTCCAGAATTGGTCAAAGCCTTTTCGGAGCAATACAAGCGTTTTAAAAAACCAGTGATCGTGGCTAATGATGGTAACAGACTACAACCCATGGTTGTAATGATAGAAAAACAGTTATTGCCACATCTCCTTCAATCGATTGAAGCTGGAGAGCGAAAGCCGGATCGTTGGTATGCCAGTGTGGGAATGGACGAAGTGAGTTTTGAACCACAAAGTTTGCATAATTTTAATACGCTTGATCAGATAAACATCATAAAGTAGCTGATTTTTTTCTGTTATTCGTTAGTCTTTTTCATTCATATCCGGAACAGCTTTTGCTTCTTCAAGGGTAATAATAGGAAAACTGGCCAGAATGAACACGACTAAATTGCCCATTCTTGGGTTTGCTGCCTGGAGTGGTACAGGTAAAACGACCTTGTTAAAACAGCTTTTGCCTCGCTTAACTAAGCGGGGTATTCGCGTTGGCTGCATTAAGCATGCACATCACGATTTTGACGTTGATACTCCCGGTAAAGATAGCTATGAACTGCGTCATGCTGGCGCTTCGCAAATGTTGATTGCCTCCGCAAAACGCTGGGCACTGATGACAGAATCGCCTCGCTCAGAGATACCCAAATTAAATGAGCTGTTGAAACACTTAGATACCACTCAATTAGATTTGGTGTTAGTGGAAGGCTTTAAGGCCGAATCCTTCCCGAAAATCGAATTGTTTCGACCTAATTTAGGCAAGTCTCTTCGTTATGCAGAAGATCAATCTATCGTAGCGATAGCTACAGATTCACCCGAAGTGCTTCCCAAAAATATTCATATTCCAGTGTTAGATATCAATGATATCCATGCTGTAGAAACTTTCGTTTGTCAGTTTTGCCAAGTAAAGGGGAGCCAAGGATGAATAATGCCGAAGTATCCTGTTTTGATTTTGTTACGTCTAGTGGAAATCGTCACTTAAAGCTGGACGAAGGCGCTCGTCTTATTTTGTCTATGGGGTTGGGAGATCAAGCGACCGAGCTACAGCCACTCGCAAAACTCATGGGTCGAGTATTATCTGAAGATATTCATGCTCCGTTTAATGTACCACCTCATAGAAATGCTGCAATGGATGGTTTTGCCATCAAAGGTGAGTCGCTGTTATCTCAGAATACTTGGACCATTGTTGGGCAAAGTTTTGCCGGTAAGCGTTTCTCAAACGCTATTAGTTTACAAGACGCAGTTCAGATCACCACTGGAGCCCCCATGCCAGAGGGTGCTGATACCGTCATCATGAAAGAAATGTGTGAGGTAAGTGGTAGCCTCCTAACGGTTGAGCATGCACAGTCTATTCGTATAGGAAGTAATGTTCGTCAAGCAGGTGAAGACATAGAGCAGGGTTCTTTGGTCTTAAATCGAGGACAGCGCTTAGGATCTGTCGAGATTGGTATGATTGCTTCACTTGGATTTGCTGAAGTTAATGTTTATCAAACGCTGAAAGTGGCTGTTTTTTCTACCGGTGATGAAGTCTGTGCACCCGGCGAGTTGCGCGGCGATGATGGTATCTATGACACCAATCGTTTCACACTGATTGCTATGCTAAGAGGTTTGGAATGCGAGGTATCAGATTTAGGTATTTTACCCGATAACCAAGCAGCGATAGAGGCTTCCCTACGAGACGCTGCGTTACATCACCGATTGGTTCTGACCAGTGGTGGCGTTTCAGTCGGTGAAGCTGACTTTGTAAAACAAGCGTTAAATAAACTTGGGAATACCAATTTTTGGCAACTGGCGATTCGTCCAGGTAGGCCGATAGCTTTTGGTGATTTAGGCGTTAATAACCAAGGTGAAACCTGTCTTTTTGCAGGCCTTCCTGGCAATCCAGTCGCAGTATTGGTCACTTTCTGCATTTTGATCCAGCCTTTGATTCGTAGGCTTCAAGGAGAAACAGAGTGGGTCGGTTTAACTTGGACCAGTAAGGCTACAGAATCGATGAAAAGTCGAATCGGTAGAAGTGACTTTCATCGAGGCATATATACCATCAATGAAAAAGGTGAAGTTGAAGTGAGAACAACGGGTCCTCAAGGTTCTGGTATTTTAACCTCAATGCATGAAGCCAACTGCCTGATACGTATAGAAGAAACGAGGGACCATATTGAGGCGGGAGAATTAGTAAAAATTTATCCGTTTAGTAGATGGCTGCCCGGTTATCCCTTGGTTTAAATACTCATAACGAAAAGAAGTTTTGACTTACATAGGTATAAAGAGAACTAAACACTATGTCACAGTTTACCCACATCGATCATAAAGGTCAGGCGCACATGGTAGATGTTTCTGCCAAAGCGATTACATCGAGGACCGCAATAGCCAGTGCCAGTGTGACAATGAAAGCAGAAACACTAGAGATGATCTTGGCGGGTGGTCATACCAAAGGGGACGTATTAGCAACGGCGAGAATAGCGGGTATTCAAGCGGCTAAGCGAACGCCAGATCTGATTCCGTTATGTCACCCTTTGATGTTATCTAAGGTATCGGTTGAATTTGAACCTGATGCGAGTTTGCCAGGCATTCGCATCGCAGCGACCTGCAAGTTGGCAGGTCAAACTGGCGTTGAAATGGAAGCCTTAACTGCCGCTTCTGTCGCAGCCCTCACGCTTTATGACATGTGTAAAGCTGTGGATAAGACCATGTTAATCGGAGATATCCGTGTATTGGAAAAACGGGGTGGAAAATCAGGTGATTGGCGTTATGGGGATGATCGATCTGAACAACCGTCAGAAGCTGGCTCAATCCATACTGCTGGAACATCGGTTAAAGAAACCAGTCATCTAGCCACGCGCACGCTTCAGGTACGCTTTTTTGCTGAGTTACGTGAGCAACTTAAGCAGGATGAGATTGCCGTCAGCCTGAATGATCTAGAGTCTGAAGGCTATCCCTTGACTATCGATGGCTTATCGCAATGGCTGCGCCAACATCAAGCCGAGCTTGCGTCAATTCTAGACCGTTCAGGATTGATGGTCGCCGTTAACCATAAAATGGCTGACAAGCAAGCAGTTATATCTGCAGGTGATGAAGTCGCATTTTTCCCACCGGTAACGGGAGGTTGATGCGTGTTTGATGTTCGAGTGCAACACGAAGCCTTTAACTCTGGAGCCGAAGTGGATCGAATGACCGCCAGCCGAACGGATATAGGTGCAGTTGCTACATTTGTAGGTTTAGTTCGCGATTTTAATGAGAAGCCTGATGTTGTTGCGTTAACCCTAGAGCATTATCCAGGTATGACTGAACAACAATTACATCAGATAGCACACCAAGCTGCTGATCGCTGGCCCTTATTAGGGGGCACCATTGTTCATCGTGTGGGTCGCTTGGAGCCAGGTGATCCTATTGTTCTTGTTGCTGTAGCTTCTGCTCATCGACAGGCAGCATTTGATGCCTGTAATTTCATTATGGATTATTTAAAAACACAAGCGCCGTTTTGGAAAAAAGAGCACACCCGTACTGGTGATTATTGGGTCAGCTCAAGGACTTCTGATACGCAAGCAGTTAAGCGTTGGGAGGTAACAGATGACTAAAACTATTCAGCATACCGAAGGTTTAGTTGACCGTTTTGGTCGGCGCGTAAAATATGTTCGATTGTCGGTTACGGATCGATGCGATTTTCGTTGTGTCTACTGCATGACCGAAAAAATGACGTTTCTTCCACGTGATCAAGTTCTCACTCTTGAAGAGATAGGTCGTGTCGCTTCTGTTTTTGTGGATTTAGGCGTTGAGAAGGTACGTTTAACCGGTGGTGAGCCACTGGTTAGACGTGATGTCATGCAGTTGGTGGACTACATTGGCACGCTCGGCTTGAAAGACTTCACTATGACTACCAATGGTAGTCAGTTGCCACGTTTTGCCAAATCACTGAAAGACTCAGGTATGCATCGTTTAAACATTAGTTTAGATTCACTGGATGCGGAGAAATTTAAGCGTATCACACGTAATGGTGAACTACGCAAGGTTATTGATGGCATCGATGCCGCTCAGCAAGCAGGTTTTCAGAGAATTAAACTCAATACTGTCATTATGCGTGGCCGTAACGATGACGAAATTCTTGAGTTGATCGAGTTTGTTCGTCAGCGTGGTATTGATATTAGTTTTATTGAAGAGATGCCCTTGGGCGAAGTGTCAGATCATGGTCGAGAAGAAACGTTTTGTTCCAGTGATGAGGTCAAAGACGTCATTGAACAGCGCTATTCACTGACTGCGATTAAACAGCAAACAGGAGGACCTTCTCGCTATTATGCCATGCAAGATAGTCCTAGCAGAATCGGCTTCATTTCACCGCACAGTCATAATTTCTGTGGTGATTGTAATCGCGTCAGAGTGACAGCAGAGGGTCGCTTATTACTCTGTTTAGGAAATGAGCATTCAATTGATCTGCGTCCAATTCTAAGAGCTAATCCAACGGATAACGAGCCTCTACGTCAGGCGATTATTGAAGCCATGGACCTAAAACCTGAACGCCATCACTTTACCACTGATGGCGATGTGCAAATTGTTCGCTTTATGAATATGACGGGAGGATAGTTTGCCTGTTCAGTATTAGCCGCTGCCTGCGAGCTGACCAAATATCCTAAAGCCACCCAAATAAGTGCCTGCAGCTGAGCCAAAGGTTGCCAGCATAAACACCAGTAAAGTACGCGATACCCGGTTTCGCCACCAGCCGCGCATTTCGGTGACATCGTGACGAAGATGTGAAAAATCTCCGACCGTCGGTTTACGCATGGCAATTTCGATTGCAGCGGCTACCATGCCTGCTCCAATTGTTGGATTGAGTGAGGTAAAAGGTGCCGCAAAAAAAGTTCCAATAATGGTCAGCGGGTGTGCGGTGGCGATGATGGTTCCCAGTGCAGCGAGAGTTCCATTAATTAACACCCACTCCATGACGAGTTGCCAGCCTAAGTCGCTGTTACGGCTAAAACCTATCGCAAAACCGGTTAAAACCAGTAGCATAATGACCCAAGGAATCAGCTTAGGCCAACGGCTGCCTTTCGGTGTTTGTTCTAATAGCGATAGCTGCTCTTGCGGGTCTTCCGGAAGGTGTCCACGGAGGTTGTCAGCCATTCCTTTCAGATGTCCGGCACCAATAACGACTAACACTCGTTTATAGCGACTATCGCCATTCTCTTGTGCTAAGCGTAACGCCATATAGTGATCACGCTCTGCGATCAGGGCTTGGTATAAGTGCTCTGACTCTTCTGCAAATTCGGTAAAGGTTGATTCAAGCACATCGCCTTGTTTCAGTTTTTCGATTTCTTCAGCACTGACTTTCTCTTTAGAAACCAAACTAGCCATTAAACCACTGATCAAGTTCATCCGTTGCCACCAAGGGACACTACGATAGACACGTTTCAACGTAATGCCAATGTCTCGATCAATGACCATCACCGGCAGCTTCAGTGCTTCCGCTTCTTCAATCGCAGCTTTCATTTCCGCACCGGGTGCGATACCACTTTCTTCTGCAACCCGCTGTTGAAAGGCGCCTAATGCAAGGCTGGCGGCAACCATGCCAGCTTTACCTTCACGAATCACTTGGAATAGATCCATGCGTGCCAACGCATCTGGGTCTTGCATGCTGCGCAAACGATTAGGACATAATTCTATTGCCACAGCATCAAATTCACCTGAACGAATAAGCGCTCGGACTTCATCAGCACTGGCTTTCGAAACATGCGCCGTACCCAGTAACGTGTAATGAGTATCGTATTTATGCAGCTCTTCACGTGGGCCGCCTCTATTTTCAGAGTTCAATTCTGAACTGATGTCTGTACTGGTCATAAAGTCCATATCTGTGTTCGTGCAAAAGATCGCTGATTTTACCCTTCACAGAGAAGAAGTGCATCTTTAGTCGAGATTTTAATCGCTTAAGAGTAAAACACGGATTTGTCACAAATTCGTAGTAAACTAAGCGTATCAACGTGTACACGCCTAAGGAGTTTTTACGTGATTACGGAACATTTTATTAATGCCAGTGTGACCCCCACAGGCAATCTTGACACCCTTTCGCCACATGAGGTGGCTCGTTTGCAAGATCGAAGCAACAGTGGTTTGCACAGTTTATTTCGTCAATGTGCGTTGGCGGTATTGAATACAGGCAGTGAAATGGACAGCACGCGAGAGGTCATGCATCACTTCCGTCGATTTGATGTGCAGATCAGTCATAAGTTTCGCGATGTGCAGCTGGATTTAATTAATGCGCCGGCAACTGCATTTGTCGACGGTGAGATGATACACGGTATTCGCGAGCATCTGTTCTCAGTACTACGCGATCTTCTCTATGTTAAAGATGAGTTAGATACTTGCTGCGATGGTATGCATGAGTCTCAGCATATTACCAATCTGGTTTTTCACATACTGCGTCACGCTGGAGCTATGCGTCCGCATGTTAAACCAGACATGGTGGTGTGTTGGGGTGGTCATTCGATTAATCGCGTCGAATACGAATACACTAAGAAAGTAGGCTATGAGTTAGGTTTGCGTAAGCTGAATATTTGCACAGGATGTGGACCCGGTGCGATGAAGGGACCGATGAAAGGAGCAACCATAGCGCATTCAAAACAGCGTGTTGAAAATGGTCGTTACTTAGGCATCACCGAGCCAGGCATTATAGCGGCTGAATCACCTAACCCGATTGTTAATGAACTCTTAATCATGCCGGATATCGAAAAGCGCTTAGAGGCTTTTGTCCGCGTTGGCCATGGTATTATCGTCTTCCCGGGTGGTGCTGGAACCGCCGAAGAGATTCTCTATATCCTAGGTATTTTGTTGCAGGAAGAAAATAAAGAGAATCCTTTCCCATTGATTTTCACCGGGCCAGAGGAAAGCCATGCATATTTTGAGACAATGGATCGCTTTATAGCGGCAACGTTAGGTGAGCGCGCGCGCAGTTTTTACGAGATTATTACCGGTGATGCCCATGATGTTTCTCAGCGCATGAAAGAACGCTTAGATCAAGTAACCGCGTATCGCAAAAAAACGGGTGAGTCGTTTCACTTTAACTGGGATTTAACTATTCCTTTAGCCTTGCAAAAACCTTTTGAGCCAACGCATGAAAAGATGGCTGCATTAAACTTATCTCGCCAACAACCCGATCACGAATTAGCTGCGCAATTACGTTGTGCGCTGTCAGGGATCGTTGCAGGCAATGTTAAGGAATCTGGGATTCGTGCGATTGAAGAGTTTGGCCCATTCGAACTGACCGGAGATATTGAGGTGATCGATGCATTATCTGAATTACTGGATGGTTTCGTTGATCAGCGCCGGATGAAGATTAACCATGAAGAATATGTACCTTGCTTCAAGTTAGCGCACCGAAAATAATTTATTCTGTGGTGAAGGTTTTTAAATAAATCGATTACGTGCTGTGCCTCTGAGTTCCTTGGCTTAGGCGCAGTGCTAAATCTTTGAGTTTCCCTCGTTGTACTTTGCCCACAGGGCTTCTAGGGAGTGCGCTACAAAACTCAATACAGTTGGGGACTTTATATCCAGTTAAACGTTCTTTACAGTAATTGCGTACTATTTCCGGTGTTACCGAAGTAGAGCGGGTAACAACGAAGAGTTTAATTCGCTCTCCTGTCAATGGGTCAGGAATGCCAACAGCTGCACAATCTTCAACACCTGGAATGCTGCATACCAGTCGTTCTATTTCGCTGGGAAAAATCTTAAAGCCTGATACACAGATGAGTTCTTTTTTTCGATCCAGTATTTTTAATTTTCCATCCGCAGAAATAAGCCCTATGTCCCCCGTGCTTAACCAACCTTCTTCGTTAATGACTCGTCGAGTTTCGTCTGGTTGGTTCCAATACCCCATCATCACCTGCGGACCGAGCACTTGTATTTCACCAATTTCACCTTCCGGTAAGGCTTGACCTTCATCATCAATAATTCTAATTCGCGTCATGTTGAGAAGTTCTCCCGCTGTACCCAGTTGGATATTATCCGGTCGGTTGACACTGACCACTGGAGAGCACTCAGTTAATCCATAGCCTTCAGTGATCGGGCAGCTTGTTATTTTCTGCCATTCTTTCGCAAGGGGAGTAGATAACGCCATACCACCAGAGATGGTTAATTTGAGTGAATGAAAAGGTAATCGATGAAAGGTTTTCTGTTTGAGTAACGAGTGAAATAGTGGATCGATACCGGCACAAACCGTGGGTTTAAATACCTTAAAGTTTTTGACTAAGGCGCTTGGATCTCTTGGATCTGTGATGAGCCGAGTGTGTGCACCCTGTGAAAAGAGTGAAAGCGTTAGCATAAACGCATAGATATGATAAAGCGGTAAGGGTTGATATAACCTTTCTTGACCAGTTTCGGTATAGATGTCTAATAGTTGTTTTAACTGGGAAAAGTTCGCCATTAAGTTATAGTGCGACAGCATTGCACCTTTCGGAGTTCCCGTTGTGCCGCCAGTATACTGAAGCAATGCAAGATCATGTGGTGATTGGGATAAAGGCTGCCATTTGGGGGTGTGTTTATCAGTTAATAAATCTCTCAGCCAGTATGCATTTGGTATCGCCTCTTTGGAGAAAGGCATTGAAATATGACGTATATACTGATTGATTAAACTGCCTTTAATTTTGGCATGAAGATCACCCAACTCTGTCAAAATGACTGTCTCTATCTCGGTATCCTTCATGGCTAACGAAGCTTTGCGAGCTAATGGAGCGAAGGTAATCAGTGCTTTAGCGCCACTGTCTTTTAATAAGAAATTCAGTTCAGTGGGCGTAAAGGATGGGTTGACGTTCACTAAAACCAACCCGGCACGCAAAATGGCAATCATAAATAAAGGTGATTGCATTAGATTAGGTAGTTGAAGAGCAACACGATCACCGGGCTTTAGGCCGCTTTTATGCTGAAACCATCCGGCCATCTTTTTGCTTTTCTGATTGAGTTCAGCATAGGTAATGCTGCCGCCATTTTGTGAAAAGGCGATAGTGTCACCAAACTGCTTAAAAACAGTCTCGAATAGGTCATTCAGGCATCCAGTTTCCGCCTGTAGAGGATGGTATTTTATTGTCATTTTACCTCCGTGCTCTACAACTATTGTCGTACGTCAAGGAGAACTATGCAATCTTTGTGTCACTTTACCTTCAACAAATACAACCATTTCACCTGTTTGTAGTTTTGACCAGGTTTCGTTGTTGGTTAACGGATCGGTTGCGATAACGGTAACCACGTCATCGGGAGTGGTTACCGCCTCAAAATCCACTGTCATATCGCAATCACTGAGTCTGGCTTCACCAAAGGGTGATTGTCGGGTAATCCAACAGAGCTTTGTGGTGCAATAGGTAAACAGATGGGTGGATTCACTGAGTAATAGGTTAAAAACCCCTAGCGTACGCAGTTTTTCACAGCATTGGTGGATGAAGTGTGTTAGCAAATGGTAATCGGATGGAGGTGTCGGAAAATGGCTACGGATTTGATCTAAAAGCCAGCAAAACGCATATTCGCTATCAGTCGTGCCAACCGGAAAGTAATGTTCTAAGGGCCAGTTAAAGATCTGCGGATCCAGTTGACCATTATGGGCGTAGCACCATTTTTTACCCCAAAGCTCTCGATCAAAAGGGTGGGTGTTTTCCAAACAAACCTTGCCTACATTGGCTTGGCGAATATGGCTAATCACCGTGCAGCTTTTAATGGGGTATTCAGCAATCAATTTAGCGATGCGTGATTCAACACTGGGTGAGGGATCATGGAAAATACGTAACCCTTTGCCTTCATAAAAAGCGATTCCCCAGCCATCCCGATGAGGTCCTGTACCACCGCCACGTTGCATCAATCCTGTGAAGCTAAAGCATATATCGGTTGGTACATTGGCACTCATCCCTAAGAGTTCACACATAGTTAAGACTTCCCACTCAATGTAATTCGTTCAGGTAAAGAAGAGAAGACATCACCTTGATCTGGATTTTCCGGATGTTCTATCATGTGTTCAGAGCGTTGTTCGGACAGTTCAAGTGTATTAATACCCTGCATAGGTTCAGGTAAGGTGCGCTCACCTACAAACACACCGCCTTGATCTATCTTCATATCGCCACAGCAAACTTGAGCATGAACCTGGCCACCGGGCTCGATGAACAGATGGTCACAGATAACTTCGCCTTCCAGTGAGCCACTTACAAAAATTCGTTTGCCCCTAATACGTCCTTTCAAAAGACCGTATCTGCCGATGGAAATGTCTTCCTCGGCCAGAATGTGCCCATGAATAGAGCCATCTACATGAGTTTTGCCGTTGATTTTAATCTCGCCTGATAAGCTATTGCCTTTGGCAATAATGCTTACTGTGGCCCGCCCTGGTTTAGGGGGTACATTGCGGTTAAGGATTCCCACGGTACATCCTCTATGCTAGAAAATAATGTTTCAAAGTTACTGAGTCCCCAGTCAACAAAAGGTTTTGGATCTAACGGGGTGTAAAGATGTCGAACTTCATAATGTAAGTGTGGACCAGAGGAGCGTCCTGTATTACCACTATAGCCGATCAATTGGCCCTTATGTACATACTGTGATGCTTTGACTTCAATCTTTTGCAAATGAGCAAAGTAGGTTTTAAAACCAAAGTTATGCTGAAGAATGATTAGGTTGCCAAATCCTGAGCCTTGATCAAAGCCTGCTCTTTCAACAATACCATCCGCAGTCGCATACACAGGTGTACCTCTAGGTGCAGGAAAATCTAGACCATTATGAGGGGCGCGTCTACCGGTAACGGGATTTACACGAGTGCCAAAGCCAGAGCCTATGCGAGAGCCTTTGATGGGAAGACCGTTTGGAACACTGTGCAATAAAAAAAGACGCTGAACAGTGGCTGCTTTGAGTAAGGCTGTTCGATCAATTGGAGGTGCTTCGGTAGAAATATCGCTTAACACGCCCAGAAACGATTCGATTTCACTAAGATCGGCATCAATCCGAATTTTTTGCTCTTCAAGCTGGCTACGTTCATAAAACACCTCTGAGTAGCGTGTACCGAGCTCTGCAAGGTTTTCAAGATAGAGTTGCTGTGTGCCTAAGGCTTCTGTGAATTGTTCTTCTAGCAGTTCTTTTTCTTGCTCAAGGCCTAACAGATTGTCGTGAGTTTTGACTAAAAGAAGATTGGAGATAAAAAAGCTTAAAGCGGATAACACTAAGAAAAGTGCGACTAGATAGCCTGCAACTTGATTGAGCGTATATTGACGAGATCCCCGAACGGTTGTCAATGTAATAATTATTTTCTGGCGCAAAACGTAATGATCCGGTCTGTAGGGTGGCTGTAATATAACGCCAGACACAGGCAGGTGTCGAGGCAATGGGTATATTTAATCACCACATTGCCTCGTGAGTATCAGAGGCTGTTATGCACGCTGACGTGAATTCGCATTTGAATTTGAAGCATTGCTTCGACGTGGCGCAGAAGAAGGCTTACGTTTTGGTTTAGCCGTGCGTCCATCTCGATCGGAAGGAAGATCGTCAGACCAAGGACGAATATTCAGTGGCTGACCACAAATGCGAGCACGCTTCAGAATCTGAATCATGGGTGCAGGAATACTATCTGGCAGATCCACAGTGCTGAAGTTTTCACTAATATCGATTCGACCGATATACTGGCTTTCTACACCGGCTTCATTCGCGATGGCGCCAACAATGTTGCCTGGCTTAACACCGTGCTGATAACCCACGCCTAACCAGTAACGCTGCATTCCTTCACTAACGGCATCATTGCCACGACCACGACGGGCTGCTGGCTTACGATCTCCGCGATCAGTGCTTTCGCTGCGGCTACGCTTTTCACGCGCGGGTGCTGCAGAAGGCTCGCGCTCATCCATAAACAGCGCGGTCTTTTTGTACATCAGTTTCAAGGTTGCAGCAGCGATCTGCTCAGCAGTTAAATCACTGCCTTCCGTAAACTGTTTGATAAGCGGTAAGTAAAGATCAATATCTTTAGCTGCTGCTTCTAGCTCGACTTGCAAACGAGTCACGCGAAGAGCATTGATCTCTTTAGCTGTTGGCAATTCTAACGTTTCAATAGGTGAGCGAGTGGTACGCTCGATCTGTTGCAGTAAGCGTTGTTCGCGCGGAGCAACAAATAGAATTGCATCGCCACTTCTTCCAGCACGACCGGTTCGGCCGATACGGTGAATGTAGGATTCAGCATCGTATGGAATATCGTAGTTCACCACGTGAGTGATACGCTCAACGTCTAAACCGCGGGCAACAACATCAGTAGCCACAACAAGATCTAACTCGCCGCTTTTCAGTTTCTCAACGATTTTTTCACGTTGATTTTGAGCAATATCACCGTGCAAGGCAGCAGCAGGGAAGCCAGCTCTGGTTAATTGTTCAGCTACTTCTTCAGTAGCATTCTTGGTACGCACGAATACCAGTACGCCTTCATGTTCGCGTAATTCTAGTAAACGTGTCAGTGCCATGGTTTTAGTCATGCCGCGAACCGTCCACACGCGTTGACGGATCGTGCTAGCGGTTGCTGTTTTACTGGTGATCTTAACAATGGTTGGATCAGACAGGTAGTTATCTGCAATTCTACGAATGGCCGGTGGCATGGTTGCAGAGAAAAGTGCAATCTGACGTTGTGCTGGTGTGTGTTCTAGAATCCACTCAACATCATCAATAAAGCCCATACGTAGCATTTCATCAGCTTCGTCAAGAACCAGTGTTTGAAGTTGATCAAGCGCTAAGGTGCCGCGACGGATATGATCCATAACGCGACCAGGTGTGCCTATAACTACGTGAGCACCACGGCGAAGACCGCGCAATTGCTCATCGTATCCTTGCCCACCATAGATAGACAGAGTACGAATGCCACTTAAGTGCTTAGAGTACTTCTCACAGGCTGTAGCAACCTGCAAAGCAAGCTCACGTGTAGGGGCAAGAATTAATAATTGTGGGTGTGTTTTTGATGGGTCTAAGCGCTGAAGTAAGGGCAGTGCAAAGGCTGCAGTTTTACCTGTACCAGTTTGAGCTTGACCTAAAAGATCTTTGCCTTGTAATAGCGCTGGAATGGTTCCTGCTTGAATTGGCGATGGCGTTTCATAACCAACGTCGTTTAACGCTTCAAGAATAGGTGCAGATAGACCCAAGTCACCAAAGTTGGTGGGGAGTGTGTCGATGTTTGACATGCTGTGATTTTTACCTGATAGAAGAGAGGGTGTTTGTGAAACGAGCCGCTCAGATTAGCAAAGAGGCGGGCCGCACACATTATTACGCAGCAATGCCTCAACAAGAAGTGCAAATACTACACACTTGTAATCCCTTTGTCTAGTAATGCTTAGGGTTTGAGCGGTAAAGTTTGCCAGGCTTGGCTACTGTAAAGGAATATATCCTCGCAGTATTTCGCCAATGATGCGTGCATCGGCTAGGGCTCGATGAGGCATTTCTTGCCTTTCTAATTCTGCAAATAGATTAGCTTGACGAGTCGGTTCAAGTATTGAATCGATGCCAGTAACTTTGAATTGCATGCGAATGTCGGTGCTCAAAAATAAGCATTTTAACCACATAAAATCAAAGTCAGGTGCATCGGAAATGACATAAGGTTTTTCGGGTGACATCTTGCAGACATAGTGATTAAGTCGATTGCATGCGATCTCGGGAGCGATACCATAATCCTGTAGTTCTGCATGAGTAATGCCATGAATTTCCTCAGCACATTCATCCCAGTAGTCCCAGTGTTCATGAGGCTTTATTAGAAAGCTAATCGAAGTTTCAGGTTTTACTGTATTGTAAATTCCAATTTCAATGGGGTAAGAGTGATCCGGATCTAAGCCGGAAGCTTCGATGTCAATAATGAGCATGCAGATATTTGAACCTGTAACCACGTTTTAAATTGTATGAGTCATAGTCTAAAGATAGAATGAAACTATATCACGATTACAGTTAAATGACTTTACTCCAAAAGGAAGTTCTCTTTGTCTTCTACACCGCATCTGCTTGATCGCTTAGCTACCTTAACTTCGATCCGTGATCTTGAGTTATTAGAGTTCAGCTTGCTAAAAACGGTTCACGAGCTTTTTCGTCCAGAGCAAGTCACCATGATCAAGTATGATGAAAGTGGGGATGTAAAGTATACCATGCGTTATGGTCACGATGGATCTCACGAAAGTTTAAAAACTAAGAAGGACCAGCCTGAGTTGCAAAGTGTACTTAGGATGACGAGAAGATTAAATGCGCCTTATCACTCACGTTTGGCAAATGGGAATAGCATATCAGCTTTTCCAGTCCTTGATTTTCAATTATTGAGTGTCTGCTTAATCATGGAATCTCGACGCCAAGGTGCTAGTAATGACATCAAGCTTATTCAGGGATTACTAGAAATCTATCGCAATTTCTGTCATCTCATAGAAGATGCACAGCGTGATCAGTTGACGGGTTTGCTAAATCGTAAAACGTTTGATGAGAGCATACAGCGTGTAATTGGTATGTCTTCTTCGTTGAGTACAACTTATCAAAATCAAGAAGAGGATAGAAGGAGTCATCCTGATTGTGATTCGAGTTATTGGTTGGGATTGATCGACATCGATAATTTTAAAAAAATTAACGATACGCTTGGTCATATTTATGGTGACGAGGTGTTGTTACTCATGTCACAAATTATGCGTGATTCCTTCCGAGAAAGTGATCTGCTATTTCGTTTCGGGGGTGAGGAGTTTGTCGTTGTCACTGAAAATTTAGATATGCAGGGGGCTAAAACTGCTTTTGAGCGTTTTCGTTCAAAGGTTGAACAGTTTAACTTTCCACAGGTTGGCCAGGTGACTATTAGCTTTGGAGCTGTAAAAGTAGGAAGTGCAGATGTGGTGCATGCTGTTCTGGATAAAGCAGATAAAGCGCTTTATTTTGCCAAACAGAATGGAAAAAATAGAGTGTGTTTTTATGAAGAGCTGATACAAGCAGGTTTGATTGAACCAGCGCGAGCTAAGTTAAATCAAGAAGTTGAGCTTTTTTGACATTTATTAAGGAACGTATTTACGATGAGCCAAATACAAGATGATTGTGTTGTTAGTTTTTTTTATACCTTAAAGAATGATCAGGGTGATGTGCTAGAGACCAATGTGGGTGCTGATCCAGTAGTCTATCTTCATGGTCATGGCAACATGATACCCGGCTTGGAAGAAGCGATGTTAGGTAAAGAGCCTGGTAATACGTTCGAAGTGACCTTGGCACCTAAAGATGCTTATGGCGAGCGACAAGAGTCCATGCAGATGAAAGTGCCTGTTAAACATTTGCAAGGCTTGCCAAAAGGTGTTCGTGAGTGGAAAGCGGGAATGATTGCGTTGGTGGAAACAGATCAAGGTGCTCGTCATGTGACTGTGGTTAAGCCAGGTCGTTTTATGGTTCAGGTAGATATGAACCATCCTTTAGCAGGACAAACTCTGACCTATGATGTCATGGTTTCTGAGATACGCGAAGCTGAAGCGGAAGAGATAGCTCATGGTCACGCACATGGCCCTGGTGGGCATCATCATTGATACCTAATTGTTTAGGTATTATCCTTAACTAGTATTAAAACATTAAAAATTAGCCTTAATTTATAGTGATTTATAGTTTATAGTAAGTTTAACTTGTAAGGCGCAGGAGCGTTTCATGGGAAAGTCTATACTAACAGTTGATGATTCAGCGTCGATTCGACAGATGGTGAGTTTTACACTCAAGGGTGCGGGTTACGATATCACCGAGGCGGTCGATGGCAAGCAGGGTTTAGACAAAGCTCAGGCTGGGCGGTTTGATTTAATTTTGACAGACCAGAATATGCCTAATATGGATGGCTTAACGCTAATAAAAAGTCTTCGTGCACTGCCAGCATACCGATCTGTACCTATACTGGTATTAACAACAGAAGCCGGTGACAGTATGAAAGCACAGGGCAAAGCCGCTGGTGCTACTGGATGGTTGGTTAAACCCTTTGATCCACAAAAACTGATCGAGGTTGTTCGTAAAGTTATTGGTTGATTAAGTCACAGGAAATGTTGACATGAGCATAGATCTGAGCCAGTTCCATCAAGTATTTATTGATGAAGCCCATGAACATCTTGGGAATATGGAGCAGTTACTCTTAGCTCTTGATGTTGAAGACGCAAGCCTTGAAGACTTGAACGCTATATTTAGAGCAGCGCATTCGATCAAGGGTGGCAGTGGAACTTTTGGTTTTAGTGATATCGCTGAGTTAACTCATGCTCTGGAAACGTTGCTTGATAAGTTGCGAAAGCAAATTTTAGATCCTACCGATGAGATGATCTCAGCATTTTTGGAGTGCTGTGATCTTCTAAATGAGATGCTTGAGGCTCACCAAGGTGGTGCTAGTGTCGATGATACTACCACCGAAGCAATGCGTTCACGCCTATTGAAGTTGGCCGATCCTGATTTACCTTCCAAAGCCTTAGCCGATGAGCCAAATACATTGGCTATTATTCCTAATGATGCTTCTGCATGGCTTATCGAACTTAATCCCCTAACGGACCTATTTGCAGGTAGTGCTTCTCTTGAAGCGTTAACGGCCGACTTGTCTGCATTGGGGCAGTTAACATTGCTTAGCCAAAAGCCAGGAAGTTGCATGTCCTGGCAGTTGAAGGGGCCGAATACCGATGCGCCTATCCGAGATATTTTTGAGTACATCTGTAGTGATAAAGAGTTAACCATCAACTTAGCAGAAACAGAAAACCCGAGTGACTCTGAAGAAGAGGATGATGGCTTTGGCTTTTTTGTTGATGAATCAACCTTACCAGCAGCACAAGAAAAAGCTCAGATTGAAGCAGATAATGGGTTTGGCTTTTTTATTGATGAATCTGAACTACCAGCGCAACAACAAGCAGAGCGAGAGCAACAACAGGGTTTTGGTTTCTTTGTAGACGAGCATGAACTGCCAGCAGCACTTAATACTTCAGCTCCACAGAATGCCCCTGTAGAACAAGTTGCTAAATCACCTAAGGTAAGCTCTAAGCAAGAAAGTGCAAAAGCACCGGCTGAAAGCTCAATTCGAGTGGGCGTAGAAAAAGTTGATCAATTGATTAACTTAGTGGGTGAACTCGTTATTACAAGATCTATGTTGGCTCAATCGGCTTCACATCTTGATCCTGTTGAGTTCGAAGCTATACATGAAGGGTTAGTCAATCTAGAGCGTAACTCCAGAGATCTTCAAGAAGCAGTCATGTCAATACGCATGTTGCCGATCAACTTTGTCTTTGGTCGTTTCCCTCGAGTAGTCAGAGACTTGACTCAAAAAATGAATAAAAAAGTTCGCCTAAAGCTAGTCGGTGAAGAAACTGAACTGGATAAAGGGTTAATTGAAAAATTAGCAGACCCTCTGACCCATCTATTACGCAACAGTATCGATCATGGTATTGAGACGCCGGAAGTACGAACTGCAGCAGGAAAACCTGAAGAAGGTACAATTACCCTCAGTGCCAGTCATCAAGGCGGCAGTATTTTAGTGCAGATTACTGATGATGGTGCCGGACTGAACAGAGAGAAACTATTAGAAAAAGCACGTGAAAAAAATATTCCTTTATCCGATAACCCTACTGATAAAGAGGTGTGGCAACTGATTTTCGCACCTGGTTTTTCGACCGCTAAGCAAGTGACCGATGTTTCCGGTCGTGGTGTCGGTATGGATGTTGTTCAACGAAACATTGCAGAGATGAAAGGGCAAGTAGAGATAGAATCTATCTCTGGAGAGGGCACTACGATTGGCCTGAGGTTGCCATTAACACTGGCAATCCTTGATGGTATGACCCTTAGAGTGGGTAATGAAATTTTCATTATGCCTCTGACAAGAATTTTAGAATCACTTCAGCCTGTTCACGATCAACTTAAAACGGTTTCTGGTAAAGGTCGAGTGGTTCAAATACGAGGTGAATACCTACCGTTGATCGCTTTATATCAGATCCTTAATTTAGAACCTGAGGTAACAGATCCTGAAAAAGGGATTTTAGTGGTGGTTGAATCAAATAGTGGCAAAGTAGCGTTGTTTGTTGATGAGTTGATTGCACAACAGCAGGTTGTTATTAAAAGTTTAGAAACCCACTACCGCAAAGTTGAGGGTATTTCTGGTGCTACTATTATGGGTGATGGTCGTGTGGCGTTGATACTGGATATAGACAAACTGGCACGTATGAGTATTTCGCATGTGTCAGCCTAAAGAATTGATTGAGGTAGCGAAATGATCGATGCGACGGAAGATCAAGCAAACCAGAATGTAGTACAAGAGTATCTTACCTTCACTTTAGGCGAAGAAGAGTATGCCATCGATATTTTGAAGGTTCAGGAAATACGTGGTTATGATGCAGTCACACGCATTGCGAATACACCAGACTATATTAAAGGTGTCATTAATATGCGTGGTGTCATCGTTCCGGTGGTTGATATGCGGCTTAAGTTTCACTTAGGAAACGCCACATACGATCAGTTCACTGTCATGATTATTTTGAATTTAGGACAACGTATTGTCGGCATGGTCGTGGATTCAGTTTCCGATGTCATCGGACTGAATCCTGAAGAGATTCGACCTGCTCCTGATTTTGGCTCAACCTTTGATACGCAATACTTAATTGGCTTGGCGAGTGTTGGAGATCGCATGGCCATTGTTGTGGATATCGAAAAGTTGATGACCAGTCAAGAAATGGGTCTTATTGATAAATTGAGCGACACAGCCCTTTGAAGTTAGGTGGAGTGACATTATGAAATGGTTTAATAACATAACAACCAGCCTCAAAATTGGCATCATGACTGTGGTGATGCTGGCTGCGTTACTTTTTGCAAGTTACGAGGCTCATCAGGGTTTTACGGGATGGTCAGATTACGCCAAATTGATGCGTGATAACAGAGTGCCGTCGCTTGTCTCTATTACATCACTGAATACCGAGCGTATGGTGATTCGTGCACAAACACTCGATGTCATGCTGCAAAATGACGCCATGCGCAAAGAAGGTTTGCAGCGAATAGTAACCGAGCGTCAAGCTTCATGGAATGTTATTGATACCAATTGGCAAATACTGGCTGGCATACCTCGGGTAACGCAGCGTGGTCAAGAAATCTATAATGATCTGGCAAAAGAATACAATGCTTGGAGAGAAGTCTATGTGGAGCTTGATGCTCTAATTGCGAGACTTTTGCAGACCAATGATTCCTTCCAGTATGAGCGTTTGATGGCAGAGTATCAGCGTACTGTTAATCGAATGGTTCCGATATCAAATTCCATGGGAGCAGCGTTTAATGCTCTAGTCACCCAAAATACAACCCGTGCGGCTGCTGATGCTAATGATGCTGTAGAGACTGCAGCAACTGAGTTGCAGCGTACCTATGTTTTAGTTGCTATCTCAATACTTGTCGTTCTGGCCATCGCTTTAATGTTGTTTATCAGCATGGTTTACCCGTTACGTGCCTTAGTGCAACACTTTATGGCTTTGGGTGCGGGTAATCTTGATCAAGAAATTCAAGAAAATCGTAAAGACGAAGTAGGTTTAGCACTTAAATCTTTAGCGGATACTCAACGTAAACTTAAAACTGATATCACTGAAACACGTCGAGTGGCGAATATTAACCTTCGTATTAAGAACGCTTTAGACAGTGTTTCAGCAAATGTGATGGTCGCCGACGCAAACTTCGATATTATTTATCTGAATCCCTCAGTTCATGATATGTTCCGAACTGCTGCGAATGATATACGTAAAGATCTTCCCCGCTTTGATCCTGAAAACCTTCTCGGAAACAGCATAGATTTATTTCATAAAAACCCAGCACACCAGCGTCAGGTGTTGACAGCGCTTCAAGGAAAACATGAAGCAACCGTTAAAATCGGTGGACGTATTTTTGATCTCGTAGCTAACCCTATTGTTAATGATCAAAATGAACGTTTAGGCTCGGTAGTTGAGTGGAAAGATCGTACCCAAGAAGTTGCGGTAGAACTTAACGTTACTGAGTTGGTTGAAAAAGCGGTGCAAGGTGATTTCACTGCGCGTGTAGAAACACAGGACTTGCAAGGTTTCTTTAAGCGTCTGGGTGATGGTGTTAACCAGTTGATGTCGGTTACGGATACTGGTTTGAAAGAAGTAATTCGAGTCATGAATCATCTGTCACGTGGCGAATTGACTGAACAAGTAACCGGTGACTATCACGGTGCCTTTGGTGCCTTGCAATCGAGTACCAATGCAACGGTCGATCAATTGAAATCGTTAGTGGGTGAAATTCAAACTTCGGTCGAGGCCATTAATACCGCCGCTCAAGAAATCGCGGCAGGTAACACCGACCTGTCTCAACGCACCGAAGAACAGGCATCTAGCCTTGAAGAGACCGCCTCTAGTTTAGAAGAGTTGACCTCAACTGTTCGTCAAAACGCAGATAACGCTAAACAAGCTAACCAATTGGTGCAAAGTGCTGCTCAGGTTGCCGAATCCGGCGGTGAAAAAGCTCGTCGTGTGGTGAAAACCATGGATGCGATCAGTGAAAGTTCAAACAAAATTGCTGACATCATCACGTTGATCGATGGTATTGCTTTCCAAACCAATATTCTTGCACTTAATGCAGCAGTTGAAGCAGCTCGTGCTGGCGAACAAGGCCGAGGCTTCGCGGTAGTCGCAGGTGAAGTTCGTTCATTGGCTCAACGCTCAGCAGCTGCTGCTAAAGAAATTAAAGAGTTAATTAATAACTCCGTTGAAATCGTTCATGAAGGTAGTGAACTAGTTACTGAAACAGGGAAAACCATTGAAGAGATCGTGACATCGGTTAAACGTGTTACTGACTTGATGGGCGAGATATCCGCTGCATCGGAAGAACAAAGCCAAGGTATTGAGCAGGTCAACCAAGCGGTTACTCAGATGGACGATGTCACTCAGCAAAACGCGGCATTGGTTGAAGAAGCGGCTGCTGCGGCTGAATCGCTGGAAGAGCAAGCAGCGTCTTTATCTGCCTCTGTATCAGTATTCAAGCTGGATCAGCAATCGATAGCTCAACAGCGAGCACCTAAAATGGTTGCTAAGCCTCGAGTGAGTCAACCGGCTCCTAGAAAACCAAAAACGCACCCTGCTGCAGCCGTAAAAAAACCAACGCGATTGAATCCGCCAGCGTCAAAACCAAGTGAAGATGAGTGGGAAGAGTTTTAATTAATTTATTGAGAACAGGGATTGATGTATGACGATTAAGGCAAAAATTTCTGCTGGGTTCGCAAGCGTTGCACTCATTGCTCTGCTATTAGGCGGTCTCGGCTATTGGGGAGCAGAACGTAGCGAAAATACACTCAGGGAGTTTGGTGAGCGACGTCTTCCTGCTGTCCAAATTGTATTGGAGATGCAGATTGCCTTGAATGAAGTGGTGATGGGGTTTAGAACCTTGATGGATACTTCGGCAGACCTAACTGCTCGTCAACATCAATACCAAGCCATTCAACAAGGACGACAAACATACCGTGCCCTCGTTGAACGTTATGACCAACTGCCAAAATCTCAGCAAGAGCAGCAAGCTTGGGATATCTTTCAACAAACTCTGCCTGATTGGTTAGCTGCAAACAACAGTATCATGGCTTTGCATGAGGAGTTAGATGCGCGTCTGTTAAGTAATAATTTAGACGATATAGACCGTCTTCAACAACGCATCTCTCAAGCAACGATGGGCGATACCCTTGTGTATCAAGAGGCCGCTCTGGGTGCACTAAATCAAGTCGTTCAACTCAACGTCAATTCAACTAATCAAGAAGTGGCATTAAATATTGATCAAGCTATTTGGTTAGAGCGAATTAGTTTGGTTGCAATGGCTTTTGGTGTTTTTATCGCTGGATTGCTCGGATTTCTGATCACTAGAAGTATCACACAACCCTTAACCACCATGGTTAAATCGGTTGAGCGTGTGCGAGATACCGGTGATTTTAGCACGCAAATTGATTATCAAAAGCATGATGAGATAGGGCAGGTTATTACTGCATTTAATGCGTTGTTAGATGCTCAAAAGCATGCACTTGATGAAGCAAATATAACCATCGCAGCGCTTGCTGCTGGTGACTTTGGCGCTCGAATTCAAGGCGACTACAAGGGTGATTTAGATCAGTTGAAGACAGGCGTTAACCAAAGTGCCGAGTCTATTGGTGTGACCATGGCTGAACTATCAAAAGTCATGCAGGCAATACGCCAAGGCGAGTTTGGTGTTAGCATCAATGCTAATCAAGTCCGTGGTGAATATCGACGTATGCTTGAAGACGCTTCTCGTGGTATGCAAAAACTCAAAGGCAGTGTCACTGATATTCTTGAAGTCATGACATTTGTATCCCAGGGAGAGTTTACTCATCGCATTAATGCGGAAGCCTCTGGTGATATGCAGACACTTAAGCTGATGATTAATCAAACTGTAGAAGCTCTTGAAACAGCTTTTGCTGAGATACGTCATGTGATGCAGAGTCTTGCAAAAGGGGATCTGACTGAACAAGTGAAGGGGCAATATTCGGGTGATTTAGGAGTTTTGGCCAGTGCTGCCAACCAAACAACCGATCAGCTTTCTGAAGTGATTCAGCGTATCCAAACAGCTGTTGAAAATGTCAATACGGCAGCGACTGAGATCTCTGCAGGGAATACTGATTTATCACAACGAACAGAGGAGCAGGCGTCAAGCTTGGAAGAAACCGCCTCTAGTATGGAAGAGCTAACCAGTACCGTTCGTCAAAATGCAGACAATGCTCGACAAGCCAACTTGCTAGCTGCCAAAGCCAATGAGTTTGCTGAAGCGGGTGGTTTGAAGGTACAAGAAGCCGTTAATACCATGCATGAGCTGACCAATAGTTCTCAAAAAATTATCAACATTATCAGTGTCATTGATGGCATCGCTTTCCAGACCAATATTCTTGCATTAAATGCGGCTGTTGAGGCGGCTCGTGCGGGAGAACAGGGTCGCGGTTTTGCTGTGGTAGCGGGAGAGGTGCGAACGTTAGCACAACGATCCGCGGCAGCAGCAAAAGAGATTCAAGCGCTAATCAAAGAAGACAGTGATATTGTCGATCAAGGTAGCGGTCTTGTTAAAGAAGCGGGTCAATCTATGGAGTTAATACTTCAATCCGTTAAACAGGTAACTGACTTGATGGGTGAAATTTCAGCCGCTTCTGAAGAGCAAAGCCAAGGGATTGAACAGATCAATCAGGCGGTTGTTCAAATGGATGATGTCACACAGCAAAACGCAGCCTTGGTTGAAGAAGCTGCAGCAGCAGCTGAATCTCTAGAAGAGCAAGCCGCTGCATTATCAAGTGCCGTTGCAATATTCAAGTTGGATTCCTCTAAATTAACGCAAGGTAGACTGCCTGCACCCAACACGATGAACAGCTGGGAAGTGTATTGAGTGGAGAGAGAATTTGTATTTACCCAAGTTGATTTTGAACGTATCCGGTCGCTGATACGTGACAGGGTAGGTATTTCTCTCTCAGAAAAAAAGCGCGATCTAGTCTATAGCAGAATTGCACGACGACTTAGGGTACTTCAGTTAAAACAGTTTTCTGAGTACCTTGATTTTCTGCTGGTGAATGATCATGAGATACAAGATTTTATTAATGCCCTAACGACTAACCTAACCGCTTTTTTCCGAGAGTCTCATCACTTTGATCATCTAGCGACACATATGCTGAAGCAGGTTAGCAGTTCGAAGCAGACCTTTAGAATTTGGTCGAGCGCCTGCTCTACTGGTGAAGAGGCCTATTCGATAGCGATGACCGCTATCGAAACCTTTGGCACTTGGACGCCTCCAGTGACCATATTAGCGACTGATGTTGATACCAACGTGCTAACTCAGGCAAAAGCGGGTGTTTATGGTTCAGAGCGTGTTGAAAAGTTATCGGATGAACGTATGCGACATTTCTTTTTTAAAGGCAAAGGAAAAAGGCAGGGTAGCGTTAGAATTCGTCCAGAAGTGCAGGCATTAATTCAATTTAAACCCTTCAATCTGTTAGCGGATCCATGGCCAATTAAAGGACAGTTAGATGCTGTATTTTGTCGAAATGTCATGATCTATTTCGACAAACCCACACAGTACAAGATTTTATCGCGCTTTCATCCCTTACTGCGTGATCGGGGTTTACTTTACGCAGGCCACTCTGAAAGTTTTCAACATGCTGCTGATTTATTTAAATCACAAGGGCAAACCATCTTTAAGCCCGTTAGCGGATTGCTTAAACAAGGAGTCCACAAATGACGGCGGCCGCCTTTACTGCTCCTGAGAATTTACCAGAAATTTATTTTGATCCCTATTTCGAGCAGGATGCAGTTAAAGTCATGCCTGGTAGTTATTACGTGACGGGTAGAGATATGATTTTGGTCAGCGTGCTAGGCAGTAGTGTTTGTGCCTGCGTTAGGGATCAGCATGCAGGTATTGGTGGATTATGTCACTTCATGCTTCCAGAACCTAAAGCAGATCGCGAGTGGGACGCCATAGCCTTTCGGTATGGACAACAGGCTATGGCAACACTGATATCTCAATTGATTAAAAGTGGAGCGCGATTAGAGCGGCTTCAAGCAAAAATTTTTGGTGCGTGTAACTCTCTCAAGTCACCCCTTGGTCATCAAATGGGAGCTTATAATAGTCGCTTTGTAGAACAATACCTTCAGCAACAGGGTATTCCTATATTATCCAAAGACTTGATGGATATTTATCCAAGAAAAGTTTATTTCTTCCCCCGTTCTGGGCGTGTGCTGGTTAAAAAGCTTAAAAAATTGAATAACACAACATTGCTAGATCGAGAAGCTGATTACTATCAGCGTTTATCTGAAATGAGTTTTTCACAAGAGATGGAGATCTAGTAGCCATGTCGACTCCGAAAGTTAAAGTATTAGTGATTGATGACTCTGCATTAATTCGCCACCTTCTGACAGAGATTATTAATAGCCATGTCGATTTAACCGTGGTGGCTAGTGCTCCTGATCCTATCGTTGCACGTGAACTGATCAAGTTGCATAACCCTGATGTACTGACGTTAGATGTAGAGATGCCCAGAATGGATGGCCTTGAGTTTCTGGAGCGCCTCATGCGTCTGAGGCCTATGCCAGTATTGATGGTATCCTCATTGACGGATCAAGGTTCAAATGTGACCTTAAAAGCCTTAGAGCTTGGTGCGGTTGATTACATTGCAAAACCTAAAGTTGATATCGCTGCAGGTCTGAAACGTTACTCTGATTTGATTGCTGAAAAAATTCGTGTCTGTGCCAAAGCAAAAGTCAGAAGTCGCGTTTTCAATGATAATCATCCAAAACGTCAGCTGTTAAGCAAAGGCTATTCATCAACGGAAAAAGTGATTTTTGTTGGAGCGTCAACAGGGGGGACAGAAGCCATACGTCGCTTTTTAGAACCACTGCCAGCGGATATGCCTGCGATTATGATCACTCAGCACATGCCAGAAAACTTTACCCGAACTTTTGCAGAGCGATTGGACAAACTGTGTACGTTAAATGTGCAAGAAGCGCAGCATAATAAGCGTGTATTACCAGGTCATGTTTATATAGCACCTGGTAATGCACATCTAGAGATAGTCAGAAGTGGTGCCAATTACATGACCCTGTTGCATGAGGGTGAACCTGTGAATCGCCATCGTCCATCCGTGGATGTGCTGTTTTTATCTGCGGCTAAAGTTGCCGGTGGTAATGCGATTGGGGTCATTCTAACGGGCATGGGAAAAGATGGTGCTTTGGGAATGAAGGCGATGAAAGAATCAGGTGCCATCACTTTTGCTCAAGACGAAGAGAGTTGTATTGTGTTTGGTATGCCAAAGGAGGCGATAGCCCTTGGTGTTGTCGACGAAGTATTGCCTTTAGATGAATTACCCAGTCGAGTACTTGATAAAGTTGGACAGCGCGTTAATCGTGTATAAGGATTATGAAATGAATGTAAGAAGTATTATTTTGTGGTCTGCTGCTTTGTTGATTGGAGCAGCCTTGGCACATTGGGTTTTCCCTGTTCTTGGTGTGTTAGTCGCTTTGCTGATTGTTTTTGTTGATTCACAAAATGCCAAAAATCAATTGGCGGCCAAAGACGTTATCAAAACAACTCAGTCGGATGATAAGGCTAAAGCGATTATAGATGACCTTCAGGAGATAGGTATTTCCATTGAAGAAGTGGTATCTGAAACGGTCCATGACATGGATGCATTGCATAACATGCAAAACGATGCCATGAACACGCTTTCCCATTCTTTTAGTACGTTGAAAGAACAAATCGAGAGACAGCAAGCCGATGTTGCCTTATTACTTTATGGTGCATCTCATACAACGAATTCAACCTTGTCTGACCATAATGAACGTTTGGATGGTTTTGCTAACAGTACCCTTCATACCATGAATCACTTTGTTGAAACGACAGTGCGTATGAGTGCTGACTCCATGAGTATGCTAGAACGCGTTTCTCAGCTATCTGATCAAATGCCATCTTTGATGAAAACACTGGACGATATAGACAATATCGCCAAGCAGACCAACTTGCTAGCCCTTAACGCGGCGATTGAAGCTGCCCGTGCAGGTGATAGTGGACGTGGTTTTTCTGTCGTTGCTGATGAAGTACGAGCCTTATCTAATCGATCAGCTAGCTTTAGTAAAACCATACAAGATAATCTGACCAGTATGCACCATCAAATCACCACATTGGTTGATGATGTCAGTCGAATCGCTTCTCAAGATATGACCTTTATTTTAGAAGCAAAAAAAGAAGTTCAAGGGGCTATCGAACAGCTCATGAATAAATCGCAGCAAGATCAGCAAATCACACAAGGGATGGAAGTTATTTCTCAACGGCTAATGGAAGCTCTATTTGATGCTATGCGTGCTATGCAATTTCAAGATATGAGTAGCCAAACAGTACAGCACACGATTGATGAGCAAAAACAGCTTTTACTCTTAGCGGATGTATTAAAGAGTGACCAAGATAATATTGACGAAGATGCACTGCGTTCCAGTTTGCAAGCATTTCGCGAAGTGCGTCAATCACGAAAAACCAATCCCGTCTCTGCAAGCTCAATGAGCAGCGGCGATATAGATCTGTTCTAGGAGAAAGTGCGATGGAAGATGGTTTTAGAATTAAGTTACCGGAGCGTTTTGACTTCAGTTATCACAAGATTTTTTATGAGCACACGGCAAATGCATTAAAACAAACAGCACATCAAGAGATCATCGCTGACTTCTCGCAAGTTGAGTATTTAGATAGTTCTGCCTTGGGTATGTTGGTTATGCTGCAAAAGAAGTGCTCTGAGGCCAACAAAAAAGTGGTGGTTGTCAACGCATCAGGAACTCCCTATGACATATTAGAAGTCGCCAACATGGGTAAAATTGTTGAGATTCGATGAAGCAGTATGATTCAGACTCTACGCAGGGTGACATTACGATTTTAGTGGTTGAAGATGATCAATCACTCAATCGTATGTATAAAAGTCACTTGGTCCAGCAGCGATTTCGTGTCATCACTTCGTTAAATTATGACGAAGCCATGATTGTTCTGGCCTCTGAGCATATTGATATAGCACTGGTAGACTATGATTTAGGTGAGCGTAAAGGACTTGATCTGATTAAAAATCTTCCAGAGAAAATAAAACAAAAAGATATTCCCGTTATTGTCATGGGAAGTAGTGAGAGTCCAAATATACTTCAAGCCTGTATGGATCAAGGAGTTGACGATTTTATACTAAAACCTATTAACGCCTTGCTGCTCAATCTAAAAGTCTATTCGTTAATTTACCATGTTCGGATGTCTAGCATCATAGCTGAACAAAACCAGAAGTTAACGGAACTCATTACAAAAGCCGATTTAGAAAAGCAAATGGTTTCGCACATAATGAATAACCATTTGCTAAGTCAACAAACCTCAACAGTTAACGGATTCGAATTTTTTCTACAACCCACAGATGACTTTAGCGGTGACATCATTGTGGCGCGTTATGCGCCCTCTGGAAGTATTTTTATACTTCACGCCGATGCCACCGGACATGGTTTATCAGCAACCGTGACCTTGATGCCGATTGTATCTATCTTTAAGGCGATGGTTGAAAAAGGTCATCGTTTAGAGTCGATCATACGAGAAATTAACACTTCATTATCTGAACAACTGCCTTTTGATCGTTTCGTGGCTGCGTCTATGGTTGAGGTAGATTTGAACCATCATATGCTTAGGGTATGGAATGGCGGTATGCCTCCCTTGTGTTTATTTGATGAACATCACCAAATCACTCATCAATTTATATCGCAATACATGGCACTTGGGATTTTAGATCCTGAAGTGTTTGAATCACGTGCGGAAACGATTACCTTACCCGTTAATGCAAAGCTCGTGAGTTTTAGTGATGCCGTGTTAGAGCAGCGAGATGCATTGGGTCATGCTTTTGGTATGAGTCGCTTGATGCTAGTACTGCGTCAACGACATAAAAACAGTTTAGATCATGTATTACAGGCGTTAATAGAACATACCGGACATTACAAGTTTGATGATGACCTATCTTTGTATCAGTTCTCGATTCAGCAAGCTGTGGCTGCTCAGCAGCAGCTTTATTTAGCCAAGCCTGTGGCGCATAGTTTGACCGAAATCGCGCCTTTTACCTGGTCTTTAGAACTGGTAGGAAAACAAATAGCAAAACAAGAGTTGCCTTCGCAATGTAATCAATTTCTGATGGGTATGGGTTTTCATCACTCCTTTTGCCAGCGAGTTTTTACCATCATTAGTGAACTGGTGAATAATGCCGTGGATCATGGATTATTAAAACTAACCTCTATCTTAAAAACGGGTGCAGAAGGGTTTCTGATTTATTATCAAGAGCGCGACAGTCGCCTTGCTGAATTGTCTCAAGAGGACCATTTAACGTTGTTGATTAAATGGTTTGAGGATGAGCAAGGTCCCTGTTTACTGATAGAAGTTAAAGACAGCGGTGATGGCTATTTACTAGAGTCGGCTAATCTCGACAATCCTAGTTTAGAAAATGAGTTTGGTAGGGGCTTAACGCTGGTTAAACAGTTAGCAACTGATATTTCTATTAAAGAAAAAGGGACACATGTCAGTGTCACGCTTAGATAAATACAGAAACAAGGATGCATTATGTTTGACCCACATTTAGCAACCAGTAGTTATTATGATCGTCGTTTTAATGTTCAGGCGATCAAAGTACTACCGGGTGAATACTATGCGACTCAGGATGACACTATGATTGTTACTGTACTTGGTTCTTGTGTGTCAGTGTGTCTGCGTGATCGTTATTCGGGCATCGGTGGCTTGAATCATTTTATGTTGCCACATGATTCCAGTCAGGAAGAAAATAGCGTGATCGCCGCTTCTGGTCGCTATGGCTTGTATGCCATGGAGCTGCTGATAAACCAACTGCTGAAAATGGGTGCCATTCGTAATCGACTTGAAGCTAAAGTGTTTGGAGGAGGTCAGGTTCTTAAGAATATGACCTTTATGAATGTAGGGCAGCGTAATGTGAGTTTTGTTTTTGATCATCTAAAAAAAGAGTCCATACCTGTGGTGAGTCAGGACGTGTTGGATATCTATCCACGTAAAGTTTGTTTTTTTCCAAAAACAGGTAAAGTGATGTTAAAAAAGATACACTTATTGCATAACAACACCATCATCGATCGTGAAAAAGCATACCTCCATGCAATTGATACTCAACCTATCTCTGGAGAAGTGGATCTATTCTAACCAGTGGATGGTTAGTCTCTAACTACGTAAATAATGGCGAGATGACCAAAGGAAATTAAAAAAGAATGAACACTAAGCAAAATCAGCCGTTACTAGAGTTAGGTTGGCGTGAATGGGTGGCATTGCCTGCGTTGGGAATTAGTGCCCTCAAATGTAAAGTAGATACCGGTGCCAGAAGTTCTGCATTACATGCCTTTTCTGTCGAAGAGTTTTATAAAGATACAAAACTCTGGGTGCGTTTCGGTATACATCCACGTCAGCGTGATGATGAGCAGGTGATTTGGTGTGAAGCTCCCGTTTCAGACGTACGGCAGGTTACGGATTCGGGTGGACACTCCACAGAACGCTATTTTATTACCACCGATTTGGTTATTGGCGATCAATGCTTTCCAATCAGTATGTCTTTAACGAATAGGGACACGATGCTGTTTAGAATGCTGCTTGGACGCGAGGCAATGAACGGACGATTTGTAGTTAATCCATCGGTTTCTTACCGACAAGGTAAAAAAACGCTTTAAAGTCCATCCGCAGAAAAGGTTTCCATCGCATAAGCCACTCTCGCTTCAGCGGTTCGATGAGGCTTGCGAATTTTTTCAATATGTCGAAGTCGTGGAAGCAAACCGCGACCATTGGCCACTTGGATAGATAATCCTGGGCGTGCATTCAACTCTAATAACTGCGCGCCTCTTGATTTGTCGAGTACAATATCAGTCCCTATGTAGCCAAGATTGCTCATTTCATAGCAACGTGAGGCTAACAGCAGCATCTCTTTCCAGTCGGGAATATGCATATCAATTAAGCGTTTGCCAGTATCTGGGTGTTGTTCGATAGGTATCGCAAATTGCACTGCTTTTAGACTACGACCGGTGGCAATATCCAACCCGACACCCACGGCCCCTTGATGAAGATTGGCTTTGCCATCGGATTTATGTGTCGCTAGGCGCAACATCGCCATGACTGGATAGCCACGGAACACAATGATCCGAATATCAGGAACGCCCTCATAAGAGTAACCTTCGAAGGTATCATCAAATTCTATCAGGTCTTCGATAATCGCAACGTCTGGATTACCGCGAAGGGAGTATAGGCCTGCGAGTGTATTGGTTAGATGGCGCTTGATATCTTCAAGGCTCATTTCAACGCCAGAAGATTTAACAAAAAACTCATCTCGACGCCCCGTTATCACAAGAATACCTTTGCCACCTGAACCACGAGATGGCTTCATGGCAAACTTTTCTAACTGCATTAAGCGCTCTTCAACGTGGCTGATTTCATGCTGAGTGCGAACGACAGAGATCAATGCGGGTGTAGCAACGCCGTATTCTTCAGCCAGTAGTTTGGTTTTTAACTTATCATCAACCAAAGGATAGAAGCGGCGCAGGTTATAGCGCCCGATAAAGTCAACATTGCGGCAGTTCATTCCTAGAATGCCCGCTTCGTGTAACTTAAAAGGACTGGCCCAGCGCATTATTTTTGCTCCAGCATGGCTCGGAAACGACGCAATTCAGAAAGTTTGTAACCTGTATACTGACCCATCAACATTATTAGGGCTAAAATAACGAAGTTAAGCTCTGGGAAGTTAAAGGTTAAGTGCCCAAGTACAGGAAGTTGCATCACCAGATAAGCCAGTACAGCCACTAAAAGACTGCCACCGCCTTGAACAAAGACTTGTTTGGGTCCCTCTTCTTCCCAAAGAATTGACATGCGTTCGATTGTCCACGCGATGATAATCATCGGGAAGAAGGTGATTGTCATGCCAGTACTGAAGCCCAGTTGATAACCGACTAAGCTAAGCAGTGAAACTAAGAAGACAACAAGCACGACCAGTGTGGCAATTCTCGATACTAACAGTAGGTTGAGTCGCGATAGCCAGGTTCGAATCACCAGTCCCATGGCGACGATACTGATAAAACTGATTAACCCTAGTCCTAACGAGGTCTGTAGGAAAGCAAGTGCGATCAAAATTGGCATGAAGGTTCCTGACGTCTTCAAGCCTATAATAATTCGCATAAAAACAACCACCATCGCCCCTAAGGGCAACAGGAACAGAAGCTTGAACATGCTCTGTTCTTCAATAGGTAAGGTATGTACGCCTAACCAAGATAAGCCTTGACCCGCAAACTGTGACTGAGCAAGTTCTATCGAGGGTAGCGTTTGCTCAATCATCGAAAAGCTAACACGAGAGTTTTGACCGCCCACGACATCTAACAGAGAGTCGCCGCCACGCTGCCATAACAATAGATTATCAGGTAACCCTTGATGACCGGTTTGCGGATCGAATACGATCCAGCGATCATTGGTAAACACTTCAATCATTGGTGTGAGTCCTTGGCGACGTCTGGCATCTTCCAGATACAACCCCACGGAAACACGAGTAGGGACGCCTGATTGATTGAGTAACTTATCTAAGGCAGATGAAACTGAGTGGTTGGTGAGCAGAAGCGCTGTATTTTGACCTGGTTCAGGGTTACGCAATAAGCGGAGAAGCTCACGTGTTAAGCTTTCAGGAGAGCTAGCTTTACTCTCTGCTTGCCTCAAGATATCCATCGCCGCTATCGATTCTGATTCACTCCATAGCACTGTTCTCGCTATAGGTCTTTCGTTATCTGTCAGAATAGAGCGTTCAGTGTCGGGAATTAGCTGAACTTTGTAATATAGGGTTTGTTGACCATTAGCGAGGTTTTTTGACCACTCGCCACGTCGATGCCCATCGTTCTCAATAATCGCAAAACCATAGCCTGGTGATGCAGCAAGCTCATTGATGAGTGTAAATCCAGGAGGGTTTTGTGGAAGATTTAAACTAGCCAAAACAGGCTGATTTGAACTAACAAAATCAACGCGAGCCTCGATAAGCCAAGCTTGTTTTTGCTCACCTGGCCAAAAGGGTATACCTAGCTGTATATGACGCGTAACGGCTAGGCTAATGCCTAGCAAAATTAAAATGGCGATCGTGGTGTAAAAAGGGACTCGAGAAACCATTGAGCGATATCCTCTTGCTCAGCACAGAATCTTATGTTGTCGACTTAAAATTCAATGGGGGCAATATATTGTTTACTAACATCAACAAGCATTTGATCGCGTAAAATATTTCGTCCAATCAATACGGGAAACTCAAGATGGCTACGATCACTGAGTGTAAATTCGGCTGTATGACTAATGCTTCCCATCGTAAAGTGCAGCTCAACTACTGGGCGACGCTCAAAATCATCACTGATCGCTTGGCTTACACGCACACGGCGAACAACGGGTCTTTCAAACGTGAGATCTTCCCCTGTTTCAGGATGTGCGGTATCAAAACGAACCCAGCGTCTGCCATCACGTTCAAAACGTTGAATGTTTCTTGCATCAAGCGAAGAAGTTGTTGCTCCCGTATCCACGCGTGCGTTGAAGACTATGTCGAGGGGTGAAAGGTGAACCTTTTCCAACTCTCCAACCACTTGCATCTCTAATCCACCTAGGACCATAGAACTGCTAACGTTTACGGGAGGGCAGACCAGAACGGGTTCAGGCGGGCAAACCGGTGGCTGAACTTGTTCGGCAATGGTTTGCTGTAAGCGACTGATCACTGTTTCTTGAGAAACAGAGAGTTGCTCAAGCAATAGATGCTGTCCTTCAGAAAGTTGATTCAGTTGAGTTTCTTGGCCCGCTAGATGGAGATCAATGGATTCGATTACACCCTCTTCGATGAAGCGATGATTGGGTGCACATCCGGTAATGACGATTAACGTTAACGCAAAAAGTGGTGTTGACCATTTCAACATGAAACTCTCCATTAGCTATGGACATAGTCTGTTTGTCCGGTGCGAATATTACGCGATTTTGACGGAATATAAAAATGATTCCCTAGAGTTTTGCTGTGTTTGTAGCGACTAACTTACTTAAAGGTTAAAATCAGTGTGTTGGTTTACTCGATTGCTACTAGCATCGACGCCAACATGCCCTGTTTTGGATGGAGAATTTAATGATTATTCAGGTAAATACTGATAGCAGTATTGAAAACGATAGCAAGTTAACTGCTCATGTTGAGTCCGTAGTAGAGAAAGCGTTAGACCGTTTCAGTGATAAAGTTACTCGTGTTGAAGTGCATTTGCACGATGAAAACGCACATAAGCCAGGTGATCACGACAAACGTTGTGTGTTAGAGGTGCGATTGGCTGGTTTACAGCCTCAAGCCGTGACTCACCATGCTGACAGCACAGATAAAGCGCTTAACGGTGCTTGCGATAAAATGAAGAGCTTGCTTGAGAGCATGCTTGGTCGTTTGAATAAACGTTAATTATCGCTTATTCATGAACGGCTTAAGCTTTAAGCCGTTCGTTTTAAATATACCAGCATTATCCTTCCAAAAGCCGCTCTATGGCTCGTCTAACCTGAGCTGAATCTGGCCGAGTGGTACTGGGAAAAACCTCTACAACATTCCCTTCGCGATCGATTAAATACTTGTAAAAATTCCATTTGGGCGCACGGGTTTGTCTAGCTAATTCTGCGAAAATGGGATGAGCACTATCACCTCTAACATCCATCGGTGAAAACATATCAAAGGTCACGCCAAAGTTGAAAAAGCATACACGAGCGGTTTCCTCTTCATCGCTGGCCTCTTGACGAAAGCTATTGGATGGGAAGCCAGCCACCATTAAACCTTGGTCTTTATATCGTTGGTGCAAGGCCTCTAGTCCTTCGAATTGGCCAGTAAAACCGCAGTGACTCGCGGTATTTACAAAAAGCAGGGGTTTACCCTCAAAGTGACTTCGCAAATTGACCGTTTCATTCGCGTGCAAGCGTCTTAATTCGTGATTAAGTAACTCGTCGAGGTTGGCTTCTGCGTGTGATGAGCTGCTAAAAAGAAAACCGAGCATCGTAAAGATTCCTATTATTTTTCGCATGGATCTTCTCCCAAAGATATCTACTATTCATGTACGTAGTACTGAGTAAAGTGGATGCTATCCATAACATGAATTTACCTGTTGTCGGATCAGTTCTGCTAAGCGTTTAGTCCCAGGGCCTGCAAAATCACCTTCACTTACTACCAGATAGAGTTGTGCAAAACGACTTGCTCCGGTTTCTAATGGTAAGGGTTTCAATACATTATTGTTTAAGTGTTTCAATATTTTTATTTTTGGATACCAAGCATAGCCTAGCCCCATACAGGCACTTTGAATAGAGGTAGACGCATTACTAAACGTCCAGCGTTGATCAGCTCCTAGCCAGCCTGCATCTATGCGTCGAGAGCCAGAGTCTTTTACGACCAGTTGACGATGTGATCTCAGGTGTTCAAGTGTTAAGGGTACGTTTAGATGATGAAGAGGATGGTCTGGATGCGCTACGGCAATAAACTCAATATTCAAAAGAGCATTGCCTATGAAACCCGGTGGAACGCGACCGCCAATCACTAGATCAGCTTCCCGTCTCAGAAGCGCTTCATCTGTGCCGCTAAGCACTGTTTCGGATAACAGGATGCGTGTGTTGGGTTGTTCTAATGCAAATTGGTTAAGTACATGAAGCGTTAACTCTTCCGGAAAAACGCTATCAATCGCTAAGCGGATTTCCGCTTCCCAGCCTTGTGCGAAATGATCGGCAAGCATTTCTATTTTTCTAGCATGTTCGGTTAATTGACGTGCATGTCTCAATAACCCTTCGCCTGCTTCGGTCAGTCGGGCTCGTCTACCCTCGATTTGGAATACTTTGAGGCCCAGCTGCTCTTCTAAGCGGTTAATAGCATAGCTAACCGATGATTGGCTTTTTTTCAGTTGCTCAGCAGCTTGAGCGAACCCGTCTGAATCCACCACGGCAATAAAGGTTAACCACTGTTCTAAGGATACATTCATGATTCAACCTATCTAAATATTCGATCAAATTTAGCTAATTATTGCTGTGTATTATCGATTAATCAAATTGCATACTGTGTTCATTGATAAAACAAACAGGAGACACGTGATGAGTCAGTTACTTTTTGTAAAAAGCAGTGTATTTGGTGATGGCGGTCAATCATCAAAATTAGCAGATCATTTTATTCAGCGCTGGACAGCAAGTCATGCAGATGCACAGGTGGTTGTTCGTGATTTAGTGGATCAGCCAATCGCACACTTTGATCTTAACGCAATATCAGCGCTGTCAACCGAGGCTGCAGAGCGTTCGCCAGATCAACAAGAAATTGCCGCTTTGTCCGATACTTTAATCGGCGAAGTTCAACGCGCGGATGCTATCGTGATTGCGGCACCCATGTATAACTTTGCCGTACCCAGTCAACTTAAAGCATGGTTTGATCAGATTGCTCGCAATGGTGTGACTTTTAGATATACGGAAAATGGTCCAGAAGGATTGTTGGACAATAAGCCGGTTTATATTTTAGCGACACGAGGTGGTCAGTATCATGAAGCGGGTTTGGACTATCAAGTACCTTGGTTAAAGTTGATTCTTGGTTTTGTTGGTCTTAACAATGTAGAGGTGATTCTAGCGGAAGGTTTGAATATGGGTGATGCTGAGCAATCTATTCAAGCAGCTCAGTCAGCCATAAATGCGCTAAGCTTTAACTAATAACGGGAGGTTTGCCATGATTAACCGAGGAATAAAGCGGGTCATTCCTGCGATAGATAGTCAGGACGGTGCGGGCGTCAAACTAAAGCGCAGCCTAGGTCATAGGCAAAACCTCCGCATTGATCCTTTTTTAATGCTGGACATGTTCTCATCCGATAATCCGGATGATTACATAGCTGGATTTCCGCCACACCCGCACCGTGGTTTTGAAACGGTGACCTATATGCTGAATGGAAAAATGCTGCACCGTGATCACATGGGTAATGAAGGGTTGTTAAGCAGTGGTGGAGTGCAGTGGATGACTGCGGGTAGGGGAGTAATACATGAAGAGCGCCCGCAACAAGAGTCGGGGCTGATGCGTGGATTCCAGCTCTGGGTGAACTTACCGGCGGCAGATAAGATGAAACCAGCAGCCTACCAAAATATTGAACCAGAGGAGGTTGTCGAGATCGATGAGCCTTCAGTAAAAATGCGACTTGTTGCAGGCCGTATTGTTCGTGACGGACAAGAATATCAAGGGCCGGTTCAAGGTATTGTCACTGAACCAGTATTTATTGATATTTTATTGGAGCCTAACTCGTCAGTAGAGATACCGTTGTCGAGAGAGTTGCAGGGTTTTGTTTATCTATTCGAAGGTCAAGCCAAGATGCAAGATGATGCTATTCCAACTGAATCTGCAGTGGAGCTATCAGAAGGCGATAACCTTATTTTGAAGACCGACAATCAATCGGCCAGAATACTATTGATTGCGGCGAAGCCATTAAATGAACCTGTTGTTCAGTATGGACCTTTTGTCATGAATACCGCAGAAGAGATAGAGCAAGCGCTATCTGATTATCGTCAGGGAGTGCTCACAGAGGTGAGAGCTTAGCTTCTGTCACCTGATCTTGCTTCGTGGTATCTTCAGCTTCTAACTGTTGAATAAGCAGTTGAAGCTGAAGTATTTGAGGCTCAAGTTGATGATTGTAGTTGATTCTTCTCAGTTGCATCACGGCAGTTCTAAACCGATGAATAGCTACATGCGCCCCTCGATCAGCCAGCATGCTTTGTGCTTCCAGTAACACTAGATCACAGTTGCAGCGTTGGTAAGCATATTTCAAATGAACCAACTGTTGTTGAGCTGAGTCAGCTCCGATCAAATTTTTCTGTTTTAATTCGATAATAAATTGAGCAGTTTCTCTTACCAGTGAGCGGTTTCGCTGCGCAGTGTTACGATCTTGGAACAAGGTTAGTTGGTTTCCAGGAAAAGCAGGCGGGGTAAAAGAGTCTTTTTCTCTGTCTTCAAGTTTTTGGAAGTGTTCTTGTGTATTGATGCTTCTATCGAGTTTTGCTGCGTTCAACCATAATCTGCGAAGGGTTTGGATCATCAATGAGCGCAGAGTTTGAGTTTGAAATTCTAAGGGCAAGCTATCTAATAAATGTTCTGTGCCACGTATTTGATTTCGAATAGCGAGTAGTTGTAATTGCCGCTCACGACGTTGATTTTCTGCTGTCTGCACAGCAATGGCGACCATTGCCATGATGAAGACACCTGTCAGAATAACCGCGGCGGTTTCAGTGGGGCTCATAATTGCTCACAGATATTTAGTAAAGTATTGTCTCTTCTATAGATTATAGTAACTCAGACCTGTTCATCTAGCACGAATAACGCGAAAGCTCTGGGTTGAGCGAACAAATTTCAGTGCAGAGTGAATTTTTTTAGACTTAGGTGTTGACCTTAATAGCCTCACTACGTATTATTTGCGCCTCTTCCAGAGCATGGCCCTCTGTAAGTAGCACGAAAGTGTGTAAATTGCGTCCCATTCGTCTAGTGGCCTAGGACACCGCCCTTTCACGGCGGTAACAGGGGTTCGAACCCCCTATGGGACGCCACTCTTTTCTAAGGTGTTTAATACCCCTTTAATAAAAGAGTACTGAATACAACGTCCCATTCGTCTAGTGGCCTAGGACACCGCCCTTTCACGGCGGTAACAGGGGTTCGAACCCCCTATGGGACGCCATTCAATTCTAGATTTCAATCTAGTAAGTTTTTAAGCGGGAATAGCTCAGTTGGTAGAGCACGACCTTGCCAAGGTCGGGGTCGCGAGTTCGAGTCTCGTTTCCCGCTCCAGATCAGTCAATTTTTCTTACTTTATCTATCGCCTTAGTCCATCCTAAGTAAAGCCTGTCTCTATGCTCTTTACTTATCTTAGGTCTGAACCGTCGTTCTAGCTTCCACTGATTGGAAAGCTCATCCAATGATGTAAATACACCGGCTTTAAGACCTGCTAAATACGCCACACCTAATGCCGTTGTTTCGATAATCTCTGGTCGATCAACATCAGCCCCCAGAATATCGGCTAAATGTTGCATGACCCAGCTATTTTCAGTCATGCCACCATCAACTCTTAAGCGCGTGGGGCGAATGCCGTCACTTTCCATGGCTTTCTGTAAATCTTTAGTTTGATAGCAAACGGATTGTAGGCCGGCAGTCACAATTTCTTTTATACCTGTGTCTCGAGTTAAGCCAAAAATAGCACCTCGCGCATTAGGGTCCCAATAGGGAGCTCCCAGTCCGGTGAATGCCGGAACCAGGTAAACTCCGTGATCGATTGGAGTTTGTTCTGCCAAAGACTGAGTATCACCCGCAGATTGAATCAGTTGTAGTCCATCACGAAGCCATTGAATAGCGGCTCCGGCAATAAAAATACTTCCTTCCAGTGCATAGGTTGGTTTTCCTTTCAGACGATAAGCCACGGTCGTTAGTAATCTGTGTTCAGACTTTAGCGGAGTTGAGCCAGTATTGAGCATCAGGAAGCACCCTGTCCCATACGTGCTTTTTGCCATGCCTATCTCAAAACAGGCTTGGCCGAATAAAGCGGCCTGTTGATCACCTGCTACACCGTATATAGGTATTTCACCACCCAGTATTGAGCTATCTATGTAGCCAAAATCGTCAGAAGAGTCTTTAACTTCGGGTAACATGTTAGGGGGAATATCGAACAGCTCAAGTAAGTCAGTGTCCCATTGTTGAGTGTGAATATTAAATAACAGTGTTCTTGAAGCGTTGGTGGCATCAGTAACGTGAGCTTTGCCTTGGGTTAAGCGCCATATAAGAAAGGTATCAATAGTGCCAAAGAGTAACTCCCCAGCTTCGGCTTTTTCTCTGGCTTTTGGAACTTCATCAAGTATCCATTTTAGTTTGGTGCCAGAAAAATAAGGATCAATGAGAAGACCTGTTTTACTACTAATCGTTTCTTGAAGACCATCAGAGACAAGTGAGCTACAGTATTGAGCGGTTCTTCTGTCTTGCCAGACAATTGCTGGATAAAGTGGTTCGCCGGTGTTTTTATCCCAAACTAAGGTGGTTTCACGCTGATTGGTAATGCCACACGCAATAATATCGTCACAGCTTGCATCTACCAACGCTAAAACATCTTTATATGTGTTGATAACGCTTTTCCAGATATCGTCAGGGTTGTGTTCCACCCAGCCATCCTTGGGGAAATATTGAGGGAACTCCTCTTGGCAGGTACCTATTATTTTTCCATTCTTTGAGAAGAGGATAGCGCGCGAGCTCGTGGTACCTTGGTCAATAGCGAGTAAGTACTTAGACATTCCGTAATCCTGCCCTTGGTCATTGTTATTTTTTCATTTATGTTCTTTAATGTTATATATAGTTCTTTATTGTTTTATTTTCTAAGGCTGTAATCGGATGAACTGCTCAGATAATGACATCGCCAATGGGCATCGCCAAGATGAATTGCAACAAATTTATGATCTGTTAGTGATCGGTGGTGGAGTCAATGGTACGGGTATTGCAATGGATGCTGCAGGGCGTGGATTAACGGTTGCTCTTTGTGAAATGGAAGACCTTGGAGGGGCTACGTCATCGAATAGCAGTAAGCTGATTCATGGTGGTCTTCGTTATCTAGAGCATTACCAGTTCGGGTTGGTCAAAAAAGCCTTGGCAGAACGTGAAATACTGCTAACTAATGCACCTCACATTATGTGGCCGTTACGTTTTATTTTACCTCATCGTCCTCATCTAAGACCTGCTTGGATGATACGTATCGGATTATTTCTCTATGATAACCTTGCGAAAAGAGAAACGTTGCGTCCCTCTCGGGGGGTAGAGTTTGATCAGAATTCACCGTTAAAAAGTGAAATCAGAAAAGGCTTTATCTACTCCGATGTTTGGGTTGATGATGCCCGCTTAGTTGTCTTGTGTGCCCTCGCTGCACAAGAGCATGGCGCCAAGATATTAACCCGAACACAAGTCACGAAGGCGCAGCGCATCGACGGACTCTGGTCGATAACCTTAACTGATGTGATCACAGGTGAAACTCGATGCGTTAAAGCAAAAGGGCTGGTGAATGCCGCAGGACCTTGGGCAAGTCGTTTATTCGATGACGCTTTTTCCATTAAAGCGCCTAAAGAGATTCGTTTAGTTAAGGGGAGTCATATTGTTGTTCCTAGAATGTGTATGGGAGAGGAGGCGTTTATTCTTCAAAACGAAGATGAGCGTATTGTTTTCGTTATACCCTATGAGCAACAATTTTCATTAATCGGAACTACTGACGTTGAGTATGCCGGTAATCCGCGAGATGCAAAAATCTCGGCGGAGGAAGTTGAATATTTAATTTCCGTCGTGAATGCACACTTCAAAAAACAGATTACCGTTGATGATGTTGTCTGGACTTTTTCTGGTGTACGTCCATTGATGGATGATGAAGTCGCAGATGCAAAAAAAGCATCAAGAGACTACAGTTTTGAGATAGATTCTGTCGCTGGTCAAGCACCTTTACTTTCCGTATTTGGTGGTAAATTGACCACTTATCGTAAATTAGCAGAAGCCGCTACCAACGCTATGTGCGAGTATTTCCCCGGTTCAGGGGACGCTTGGACTCAAACAGCCAAGCTTCCCGGTGCTGATTTTATCGATCCACAGGAGTTGTTTTCATCACTTGCATTAGAATTTCCTTGGCTTCCGTCTTCTTTACTTACACGTTACGTCCGATCCTACGGAACTAGGGTAAAGAATTTTTTAGCGGGGACTCAATCAATGACGGATTTGGGACAGCATTTTGGTTCTGAGTTGTATCAAATTGAAGTGGATTATTTGATCAAGCATGAGTGGGTCGTTGAGTTAGATGATTTGATTTGGCGCCGAACTAAACTGGGTCTGTTGTTAAGTCATGATGAAAAACAAAACTTAGCACACTATCTACAGAGTCAGTTAAAAAGATGAACATCAGGATAAGAGTGCAATAATATAAACTATTGATTAGTATTAATATAACTTTATTCGGCGATAAAAATTACAAAAAAGGGCAAGTTATGACAATCAGAGTGGGCATTAATGGGTTTGGTCGAATTGGACGTATGGTGTTCAGAGCTATCGAAAAAGAGTTTAGTGATCAGTTTCAGGTAGTCGCAGTCAATGACCTGCTAGATCCAGATTATTTAGCCTATATGTTAAAGCTTGATTCTGTGCACGGACGATTAGATAAAGAAATAACCTTTACTGATGGGCTATTAAATGTTTCAGGTCATTTAGTCAGACTCACTGCAGAGCGTGATCCAGCAAACCTCGCTTGGGGTGACGTAGATGTTGATGTGGTTTTGGAATGCACGGGCCTGTTTTTAACTGAAGAGGACTGTCAGAAACATATTAATGCAGGTGCTAAAAAAGTCGTCATGTCGGCTCCTTCTAAGGATTCAACCCCGATGTTTGTGTATGGCGTTAATCACCAGAATTACGCCGGTCAAGCGATTGTATCCGGAGCTTCTTGCACAACGAACTGTTTGGCACCTATTGCTAAGGTGCTTCAGGATAACTGGGGTATTAAGCGTGGATTAATGTCCACAATTCATGCAGCAACGGCTACCCAAAAAACGGTTGATGGTCCTTCCACTAAAGACTGGCGCGGTGGGCGAGGTATTTTAGAAAATATCATTCCTTCATCGACGGGTGCTGCAAAGGCGGTAGGTAAGGTTTTACCTGAGTTGAATGGCAAATTGACCGGTATGGCGTTTAGAGTGCCTACGTCAAACGTATCGGTTGTAGATCTAACGGTAGAGTTGGAAAAGCCTGCTCAATATGAAGAAATTTGCAATGCGATGAAAGCCGCTTCAGAGTCAGGTGAAATGGCTGGTGTGTTGGGTTACACCGACGAAAAAGTGGTTGCCACCGATTTTCGTGGCTGTAACTTGGCCTCTATTTTTGATGCGGGGGCTGGTATCGCATTGGATGAGCACTTCGTCAAAATTGTCTCATGGTACGATAATGAATATGGTTACACCTGTAACATGTTGCGTTTAGCATCGGTGATCAATCAGTCATAACTAAGTTTTTTACCAGATTGATGACATTCGTGTTCTCATCTAATCATGAAGTAGGTTCTATTAAATGCAACGCAGAACGAAAATAGTCGCAACACTGGGTCCATCGACAGATTCACTTGAGAAAATTTCACAGCTTATCCAAGCGGGTGCCAATGTTGTGCGACTGAACTTCTCGCATGGCAGTGCAGAAGATCATCAGCGCCGCGCAACATTGGTGAGAGAAGCGGCTGCACAATTGGGTCGTTTTGTTGCCATCTTGGGGGATCTTCAAGGTCCGAAGATACGCGTAGCGCGCTTTGTTGAGTCAAAGATATACCTTAATGTGGGTGATGCATTTGCGCTTGATGCAAGTTTGGATAAAAACGCTGGTACCCAGCATGCGGTCGGTATTGACTACGAAAATCTAGCTCAGGACTGTCAGCCGAATGATCTTCTGCTGTTGGATGATGGTCGAGTCCAGCTTAAAGTCATCAAGATCGTTGGTTCACGTTTAGACTGCGAAGTGATAGTTGGCGGCCCACTTTCTAATAATAAAGGCATCAACCGCTTGGGTGGTGGATTATCAGCAGGGGCTCTGACGGATAAAGATCGTGCCGATATTGTTACTGCTGCGATGATCGACGTAGATTATTTGGCAGTGTCATTTCCTAGAAATGGCGACGATATTCGTGAAGCGCGTCTATTATTTCAACAAGCAGGCGGTAACGCAGGACTGATAGCAAAAATTGAAAGAGCTGAAACGGTCAGTTGTGTTGAGAATATTGACGAAATTATCGAGGCATCCGATGGTGTCATGGTCGCTCGGGGCGATCTAGGTGTTGAGATTGGTGATGCTGAACTGATCGGTATTCAAAAGCTCATCATTGAACGTGCCCGTTCTTTGAATAAAACCGTCATTACCGCAACACAAATGATGGAGACCATGATTACCCAGCCGATGCCAACACGAGCAGAAGTGTTCGATGTTGCTAACGCAGTACTAGACGGAACCGATGCGGTGATGCTTTCTGCTGAAACTGCGGCAGGTAGTTATCCTGTTGAAACCATTCAGGCCATGGTGCGTGTCATTGTTGGTGCTGAGAAAAACCGTCATTCACAAGTGTCAAAGCATAGAATGAACGAAGTCTTTCATAAGATCGACGAGTCGATAGCCTTAGCGGCGATGTATACAGCAAATCATCTTAATGGTGTGAAGGCAATTATTGCGATGACAGAAAGTGGTGCAACCCCTTTATTGATGTCTCGCATCCGTTCAGGTTTGCCCATTTATGCCTACTCAAAAAACCCTAAAACGCAGCGAAAAGTTGCACTTTACCGTGGTGTAAAAACGGTTCCATTTGATTCGACGAATATGCCACTTGATCAAATTAACTACAATGCTGTTTCCGAACTGGTCAAGCGTGGAGTGGTTCAAGAAGGGGATGTGGTCATTATTACAAAAGGCGACTATGTCAATGCGCAAGGTGGTACGAATACCATGAAAATTGTGCGTGTCGGCGATGTTATTCAATAAATAGAAGGAAGAGTCACCCCTGTTGATGAATTCACAGCCAAGGAAGGCTGCTTTTTTTGAGATTTATGTTCATAAAGTGTTGACGGATAAATTCAAATCCGTACAATACGCACCACTTAAACACGACGCGGGAATAGCTCAGTTGGTAGAGCACGACCTTGCCAAGGTCGGGGTCGCGAGTTCGAGTCTCGTTTCCCGCTCCACGTGTTAAGTGATTTATGATGTGTCCCATTCGTCTAGTGGCCTAGGACACCGCCCTTTCACGGCGGTAACAGGGGTTCGAACCCCCTATGGGACGCCATTTTTCATCTCTCTTGTATCTTTCTTCATTCAGCCTTAATCTTTAGATATAAAATCTTAGACACTTAATTCTTCTGGTGTTTTTTATGGCTTGGTTCGCGTCCATTTTAAGCGTCGCCCTTAGTGCTGCCCCTTGGTTGTTGTTCGGTTTAGTGGTGGCTGGCCTTATCAAAGCCTTTCTACCAGAAGCATTACTACAGCGTTGGTTAGGCGGTCATAGTTTCGCCAGTATCTCCCGAGCCGCGATCATTGGCGTACCTTTACCGATGTGTTCTTGTGGCGCCATTCCGACTGCGTTAGCGCTGCATCGAGCTGGGGCCGGTAAAGGTCCTACTACCAGTTTTCTGATATCGACACCGAGTGTAGGCGTTGACTCTATTTTAGTGACCAGTGTGCTAATGGGTCCGTTTATGGCGCTTGCTCGGGTGGTCGGTGCTATATCAACAGCTATCGTGACGGGTCTGGCTGTGTCTGCTACTGATAAGGAAGTCTCGGTCGTTACCGAGATACCCAAAAGCTCATCAAGTTGCTGCGGGGGAGGTTGTTCTTCTAAAAAAACAACTCAACAAGAAACTCAAGAAATTCAGCTGAAAGTTAAAGCAGGTTTGAAGTATGCTTTCAGTGATTTATTGGATGATATGAGCAAGTGGATGTTTGTTGGGTTTCTGCTTGCCGGTATTCTCATTACTTGGGTGACACCCGAAGTACTCGCAAGTCTATCTGACGGTATACTGCCGTTGATCGTTATGGCATTAATTGGCATACCTTTATACATTTGTGCTGCTGCGGCTACACCGATTGCCGCTGGTTTATTACTGAGTGGCGTGTCTCCTGGTATGGCATTGGTATTTATGCTGGCTGGACCTGTGACCAGTGTGGCCACCTTAGCTGTCTATCGTCGAGAGCTAGGAAATCGAGCATTGTTCACCTACTTAGTCAGTATTGTTTTTGTTACTGTCAGCTTGGGCATATTGTTAAATGTGTTTATGCAGATCATGGCAATAGATCCAGTTATTCAGGCCAGTCGTATTCAAGAACTCATGCCTGTCTGGGTAGAAGTGTTATAATTACTTATCTTTACACTCATGGCGGTTAAACCACTTCGGAAACGTTTCTTTAGCTTCTGAGCGGTCAGGGTTGAATTTCTCTAATCTTCACCTCATATAAAGGCTATTGTCTCTAGTAGCTATTGTTCCATTCAAGGATACATTATGACTCCCGCTTTAAAAATTGAAGGCTTGCGTAAAACCTATAAGAATGGTTTTGAAGCCCTCAAAGGTATTTCTCTTGATGTTCAAGAAGGTGATTTTTTTGCCCTGTTAGGGCCTAACGGGGCTGGAAAATCAACCACGCTGGGCATCGTTTCCTCCCTAGTCAATAAATCCTCAGGCGAGGTTAAAGTGTTTGGCTATGATCTTGATACCGAAAAAGCCTTGGCTAAAATGCAGCTCGGTGTCGTCCCACAAGAGTTCAATTTCAATGCCTTTGAGAAAGTTCAAGACATCGTGGTTACTCAAGCTGGCTACTATGGTATTGGTCGTAAACAAGCGCTAGAGCGATCTGAAACTTACCTGAAAAAATTGGGGCTATGGGAAAAACGTAACGTCGCAGCACGACAGCTTTCGGGTGGTATGAAACGCCGCTTAATGATTGCCAGAGCGTTGGTACATGAACCACGTTTATTGATCTTAGACGAGCCTACAGCAGGGGTTGATATCGAGTTAAGACGCTCCATGTGGCAGTTTCTGCGTGAAATTAATGCTCAAGGAACTACGATCATATTAACCACCCACTATCTTGAAGAAGCTGAATCCTTATGTCGTAATATTGCCATTATTGATAAAGGACATATCGTCGAAAACACCAATATGAAGTCTCTATTGCAACGTTTGAATATCGAGACCTTTATTTTTGATTTAGCTGAAGATGTGACAGAGCTTCCTGAACTGCCAGGCTACTCACTGCGTTTGACTGATGCCCATACGTTAGAAGTCGATGTGGATAAACAAAAAGGCCTTAATCAAGTGTTTAGTGGCTTAACCGAACAGGGTATCCATGTTTTGAGTATGCGAAATAAGTCCAATCGTCTCGAAGAGTTATTTGTTTCTTTGGTAGAAAATTCGTTAGATAAGGAGGGTGCAGCATGAGCCCTCGTTTAATCTTTACCGCGTTTTGGACCATAGTCGTCAAAGAAATTCGCCGTTTTACCCGTATTTGGGTACAAACCCTGTTACCGCCAGCTATCACCATGACACTCTATTTTATTATCTTCGGTAACCTGATTGGTTCTCGAATCGGTGAAATGGGTGGCTTTGATTATATGCAGTACATTGCGCCGGGTTTGATCATGATGTCGGTGATCACCAACTCCTATGGCAATGTGGTTTCATCTTTTTTTGGCACCAAATTTCAACGAAATATAGAAGAGCTGTTGGTGGCACCCGTTCCTAACTGGGTTATTTTAGCGGGCTATGTCACCGGTGGTGCTGCCAGAGGTTTAGGGGTGGGTATCATCGTGACTGCCTTGTCTTTATTCTTTACCAATCTACATATCAGTCATATCTGGATAACACTGAGTACCGTCATACTGACTGCCATTGTGTTCTCGTTAGGTGGCTTCATCAACGCGGTGTATGCCAATAGCTTTGATGATATTGCCATTATTCCGACCTTTGTGCTGACGCCTTTAACCTACTTAGGCGGAGTTTTTTACTCAATTTCATTGTTGCCTGCTTTCTGGCAGGGGGTCTCTCAACTCAATCCTATTTTATATATGGTGAACAGTTTCAGGTACGGTATTCTGGGCGTTAGCGATATCAATATTGGCTTTGCATTTGCTATGATTATTATGTTTATCGTGGTGCTAGGTAGCTATGCAATGCACCTACTCAATACTGGTAAGGGGATTCGTAGTTAATGCGAGAAGAGGACGTAGTAAACAGCTCACCATTGGGTCATGAAACGACTTACATCAATCAATATGATCCGTCATTGCTCTATCCCATAGACCGTCATTTGAATTGGCAGGAAAGAGGGATTCAACGAGATTCTCTGCCATTTAAAGGTGTTGATCTGTGGAATGCTTACGAAATTTCCTGGTTAAACCCAGAAGGTAAACCGTTGGTTAGAATTGGTGAGTTTCGTATACCGTCAAACTCTAGCCATATCATCGAATCTAAGTCTTTCAAGCTGTATCTGAATTCATTCAACCTGACCCAGTTCGCCTCAGAAAAAGAAGTGCTAGCAAAGATGCAGCAAGATCTCAGTCAGGCTGCTGGCGCTCAGGTACAGGTCAAGTTATACAAAGTCAATGAAACTTCACCGATTGAACGTTTGCAAGGTGAGTGTATCGACGATTTACCACTGACGGTAATGCATTACACGCCAGCACCTGAGTGTTTAGTGATTTCTCATCGTGTTGTAGAAGAATCACTCGTCAGTCATTTACTCAAATCCAATTGTCCAGTGACTGGTCAGCCAGATTGGGCGAGTATTCAGATACGCTACAAAGGGCCTGCAATAGACCATACCGGACTCTTGGCATACCTGATTTCCTATCGAGAGAAGGGTGACTTTCACGAGCAGTGTGTTGAAAATATTTTTATGGATATCTGGCAGCGTTGTAAACCGCAAAAACTGACTGTCTATGCGCGCTATCTTCGTCGTGGAGGATTAGATATTAATCCTTATCGCTCAAGCATTGCATCGGAACCCACCAATCCACGTTTGTCTCGACAATAAACCAGGACTACCTTATGAATAGCATTGATCTGTTGTTAAACCGAGTTTCATCCCCTGTATTGGATCTTCCCGCTCCGACAGCAGATCAATTGGATATAATGTATCGTGCCGCCTTAAGAGCGCCAGACCACGGCGGTATGCGTCCTTATCGTTTCTTACAAATTGAAGGTGAGGGGCGTCAAAAATTAGGTCAGGTGTTTGTTGAAGCGGCTCAACAATCAGGTGATCCGCTTACAGAAGCTGAGCTGGAAAAATTACAAAATGCCCCATTGCGAGCACCCACCATCGTCGTGGTGATTGCAACCTTGCAACCTCATCCCAAAGTGCCTGAAATTGAACAGCAATTGTCGGCAGGCTGTGCGGCTCATGGCTTGGTATTAGCGGCATTTGCTCAGGGTGTAGATGCGATATGGCGTAGTGGGAAAATGGCTTTTAATGGTTGGGTAAACCAGCGTCTAGGTCTTGAAGCGAATGAACAGATAGTTGGCTTTATTTACCTTGGCAAAGCGCGTAAACATAAGATTGTACCCTGTCCTGCAGTGGGCGAGTTTGTGCAGTTGTGGGGTAAGTCATGAGTCAAAAGGATCCATTTTTAACTTGGTTAAACGAAATGATACCGATGACTCAAGCCATGGGTATCACCCACTGTGAATATTCTGAAGGTGTCTTATCGTTATCTGCGCCTTTAGATCCCAACAAAAATGACAAAGGAACTGGATTCGCTGGCGCCACCACTGCACTTGCAACACTTGCAGGTTGGAGTTTAATTACACGGTACACTCAAGCGCTTGGTCTTGATTGCGAAGCAATGGTGGTTGAGAGTCAGGCGAAATACCTTCGTCCAGTCACACAAGACTTTACCGCAAGGGTTCAATTGCCTTCTGATGAGATGTGTCAGGAATTTCAACTGCAACTAAAGCAGAAGGGTCGTGCACGTATGCTGTTGGAGGTTGTTATTACTGAAAAAGATCAACCGGCACTCATTTTACAAGGTAGCTATTTAGCACGTCTGAAAACCGCTAATCTACAATGAGTGCTCGGCACTTCTCCGTGATTACTCTTCAACAACCTGCTGAACCCGCTCAGCGCGCTCAATAATCACCGGTGTGGTTGGTACATTTTGATGTCCACCACGTGAACGCGTTTGCATTCTGGAAATGGCAAACACCACATCATGTCCTGCACTGACTTGACCAAATACGGCATATCCTGGGCGTAACGGATGCCCATCTAAATTACCGTTATTGGCCACATTAATAAAAAACTGTGACGTTGCACTATCTGGATCATTGGTCCTTGCCATCGCAATAGTACCACGGGTGTTGCTGAGTCCATTGGTTGATTCATTAGCAATTGGGGCTGCAGTTTCTTTACGTTGTAAATTCACGTCAAAGCCACCTGCCTGAATCATAAAGTTCGGAATAACACGATGAAAAATTAAGCCATCATAAAAGCCTTGATCAACATAGTTTAGAAAATTGGCTACTGTGATCGGAGCATTAACGGGATCAAGCGTCAGTTCAATATCACCCTGATTGGTAATAAATCGAACTTGAACCGGTTCATCGGCTGCATGAAGCTGAAATGACCCTACAAAGAACAAAAGTATAATGCCCAAAAAACTTAATTTCATAATGGATTTCCTGTATAAACCAAACTAATTGTTTCTAAAGCGTCATCTTACTGTGAGGTAGCGTTATAGATCCAGTAATTCAACAACCTTTAAAACCGGAAATCTATTAATGAAATCCATGAAGTTGAAGTCAAAGCTCTTGCTCATGTCGCTTGTACCTGTGTTAATTATTTCAATTGGCTTGTTGTTACTGGTGAATCATCAGATGCGACAATCGGGTGCTGAAGAGATTGAACGGGTTCGAGATTCCTTGATGGACAGTAAGCGCGAAGCCTTGCTCCATCACGTAGAAATTGCCATGACGGCAGTCAAACCTTATCTGTCATCAGCTAACCCCAGTGCTCAACAATTAGATTCTGCCCGAGCGGTATTGCGCAGTATGCGTTTTGGACCTGATGGTTATATGTTTGCGTTCGATCAATCTGGTAACACCTTGATTCATGGTATGTCCCCACAACTTGAAGGTCGTAATTTATACGATTTAGCTGATCCTGAAGGGGTCAGGTTGGTGCGTGATTTAATCCAAGAAGGGTTAAAAGGGGGAGGGTATGTTGGCTATATTTGGGACGAACCTACTCGAAACGGATTAACGCCTAAGCTCAGTTACGCAGAGGCCATGTTGGGTAACCAGTGGATCGTTGGAACTGGCTTTTATATCGATGATGTAGATGCAGCCGTTGCCGCTCAGCAAGCGATTCTTGATGCTCAGGTTAGTCAGACGTTAATACGTATTTCCTTAAGTGCTTTACTTATTTTGGCGTTAGCCTGCATTGCTGTATTAATTATTGGGCAACGCATCGTGAGACCAGCGGAACAAACCTCTAAAGCCTTAAAAGATATTGCTGAAGGTGAAGGTGATCTGACCAAGCGCTTAGAAGTGATTAGTGATGATGAGATTGGACAAGTTGCCCAAGAATTCAACGTCTTTACTGACAAAATTCACCAGCTGGTTAAAGAAGTCAAAGCATCAATTGAAAGCTTGAGCGAGTCAACTGAGGTGATGAAAGTGGTTGTCAGTCGCAGCCATGAAGATTCATCTTTACAACAATCCGAAACAACTCAAGTTGCGGCTGCTATTCATGAAATGTCTGCAGCGGTGGAAGAAGTTGCTGGCAGTGCTTCAAAAGCGGCTTCTGCAGCACTGGAAGCGGATAAAGAAGCGAGAGCAGGTCAGCAAGTTGTGGGTCAAACCATTCAAGCGATTAATCGTCTTGCCACTGACGTTAACCGTGCTGCTGATGTCATAGAACTTCTGGGTAATAATGCTGAAGCGATTGGCAGTGTGATTAGTGTAATTAATAACATTGCCGATCAAACCAATCTGTTGGCATTAAATGCGGCTATTGAAGCAGCGCGCGCAGGGGAGCATGGGCGAGGTTTTGCGGTGGTCGCGGATGAAGTACGTACCTTGGCTAATCGAACTCAGCAAAGCACTGAAGAAATTCAGCAAATAATTAACGCACTGCAAGAAGGTACGCGAGATGCCGTTTCGGTAATGAAGCGAAGCAGAGAAACTACCAGTGAAACGGTTAATCTGGCAGCTCAGGCAAATGACTCGCTGAATACGATAGCCTATTCTGTGGGGACGATTACTGAAATGAACACGCAAATTGCCAGTGCTGCTGAGGAGCAAACCGCAGTAGCGAATGAAGTGAGTCAAAGCATCCAAAAAATTGCTGATACTGCAGAGCATGGTAAGCGTAATACCGATGAACTTGCAGATACGTCTGATCGTATCACAGTATTGCAACAGCGACTCAATACGCTGGTCGCACGATTTAGAATTTAACGAACAGCGCGATAACGCAATCATCAAAATCCAAACAAGCCCTCTGTACGTAAAAAGCTTTTAGGTTTTCTACACAGAGGGTTTTTTATGAATCAAGCAGTTTTCTACCGACAGACCAGTTTCCGTTTTGTCATCATTGCTGTGCTATGGTTATTGATAACTATTCCAGTATGGGCCGCTGTGTCGGCGTCAACCGCTCCTCGTATTACCACACCCGAGCAAGTTTTTGCACTTTATGGTCAAAAAGTAGAGTTTGATGTTTATCGAAGCGGGCGTTCTATAGGTTCTCATCGTCTTGAATTTAGCGAAGAACAAGGCATGTTGCGAGTGGATGTTGAGATGGATCTTCATATTCGCGTGTTGGCCGTATTTAATTATCGTTACAACTATCAAGCGATTGAGTGGTGGAAAGATGGTGTGTTACAACAATTAGAAGTTCAGGTTAACGATGACGGAGATTTAACTCGCTTAAGTGCTTTTCTAGAGGGCGATCAGCTGCGTCTTGTTGAAGGAGATGAAACACGTTGGTTGCCGAATGATTTAATCACAACCAATCACTGGAACATCGCTATTTTGTCGCAAGAAGCTGTGCTAAATACACTGACAGGTGAATCGAGTCGTTTATCCGTTGAGTTTTTAGGCGATACGAAAGCGCCGGCTGGAGGTGAAGAGGTGGCGGTTCGTTTATATCGTTTGGGTGGCGAGTTAGAAGACACACAAACTTGGTATGATGAGAATGGTCGTTGGTTAGGTATGGAATTTAGTGCTCGTGACGATTCCCGCATTCGTCTTATCAATCTTACCATTGGGGGTTAACCAATCATGTCATCATGGCAGACCGTATGGATCACTGGCGGTGGAAGCGGTATTGGCTTGGAAGTGGCTAGACAGCTAGCTAAATCGGGTGTTGATGTCGTGATCAGCGGTCGTAATGCGGGTAAGTTGCAGCAAGCCTGTGATGAGGTTGGCGCCGGAAATATTTCAGGATCTATTCATCCGCTACCCTGTGATGTTACTGACTTGGATTCTGTTAAAGCTGCTTGGGAAAGTTTAGTAGAAACATACGGCTTACCTGATTTGGTGTTACTGAATGCAGGTGATCATCAGCCGATTAGTCTAGATAACTTTGATCCCGCCATCTTTGAACGCTTAATGAAGGTAAACTTTCATGGTGTGGTTAACTGTCTTGCCAGTGTGATCCCAGCATTTTGTCAGCGAGGTCAAGGTCATATAGGTGTGGTTGCTTCCGTTGCCGGTTATCAAGGTTTACCGACCGCAGCAGCCTATGGAGCCAGTAAAGCAGCATTGATTAATGCCTCAGAAGCACTTTATCCAGAACTTAAATTAAAAGGGGTGGATCTTTCACTGATTAATCCGGGTTTTGTGCGAACACCATTGACCGATAAAAATACCTTTGAAATGCCCTTTCTGATTGATCCAGAACCGGCAGCCGCCAGAATCATTTCTGGGCTAGAAAAGAAACAATTTGAAATTGCCTTTCCTACTCGGTTTGTTATCTTGCTGAAGTTGCTAAAGCGATTACCTTATTCCGTGTACTTTAAGCTCACTAAGCAACTGATTACAAAATCCTAAACGGATTTTAAGGATGGAACATGTCACCTCAAGCTGCAGTAGAGTTATGTCACCGTTATTGCGATCTATTTTCTAACTTAACACCCGAAACGCTAGATCAATTCAAAGCCATCGTTAGTGACGATATTCATTTTAAAGACCCATTCAACGACGTTAGAGATTTTAACAAGATGAAGCAGATCTTGTCTGAGATGTTTGAACATACCGATGGACCTGCTTTTAACGTCTATGAACAAAATGTGTTTGATGATCATGCTTGGTTGCGCTGGCAGTTTAATGCCACGTTACCGGTGATTGGGCTGCTATCGGTGGATGGAGCTTCAAGAATTTCGATGGATTTAACTCAGGGAAGGGTAATAGAGCATATTGATTATTGGGACAGTGCACCTATTTACATGCGCTTACCATTGTTAGGGCTGTTGCTCCGTCAAATACGTAAGCGCATGTCAGCTAAATAGTGTTATCTAATCATTGCCTTCAGTGGAGGGAATTAAACTAAAAGGTGGTTCATTTAGTTGATCAGCACGCATAAAGGATAAGGTTACTTGACCTAATTCTACTCCCCATTTACGAACGCTAGCTCTGTTCATTAACACACCACCCGGTTGTAGATACATCCAATCATCAAAAGCAACTCGCCACGAACCGTCACCAACTTTTAGATCCATTCGGTAACGCCAACTTAAGGCATTGCCACGGACTTGCCCTTCAGCGGTTCCCACAATATCATCAGCGCGTCCTTCGTAGCGACCATCGCCGAGCGAATTAATTCGCCATATACGACGATCCTCTTCGCCATCTGAGTATAAAAAGTACTCATCTAATACCAAGGTTTCGCCATCCATAAAGGCATCAATTTCTACTAAAAACTCACGACGTAAGTTACCGAATCGGTCTTCAAAAATACCCCAGGCATAAACTCGGCCAGAAAAATATTCCTCAAGCACTAAGTTGGGTTCGCGGTTATCGAATTCATCAATTTTCATATGGCTACACCCGGTGAGAATCAAAAGGATGATCATGCACAGCAGCAGTAGACGTTTCATCCAAGGGTCTCCGTTTTTCGCGTTGATCAAGACGTCGAATGATCGCTTGATGGTGAAGGTTGCTCAAAGGAAATTTCCATAAAAGAGCAACGGCAATGGCTTTAAGTACGCCGGGTAGTAGTGCGTAGATCATACCTAAGGCAAGTACAGGTGCGATCATTTCTGTGTTGAAGCCAGAGAGTTCAAGAAGCCCTAAGGCAATTAAGGCAGCAAAGGCAAGGGCTAATTTAGTGGCTGCATTCCAAAGCGCAAACAATAAACTGGTTTGCCGACGGCGATAGCGAAAGCGATCCCAATCGGTCACTTCGGCTTGAATAGCATGGGGCAAGGCTAGATCGGCACCCAATGCCGCGCCGGTGATAATACAGATGATGCCAAATAAATAAGCATCACCAGGACCCAGCCAAGCGGCAGGAATAAAAGCGATGAGTGCGATGCTCATGGCGATTTGCCACAACAGAATCTTCTCGTAGGTTTGACTTAACTTTAGCCACAGCGGCAAAGCACAGCAGGCTGCAACAAAGTAGATCAAGATAAAGATAGGGCGTTGGGCAGCCTCAAGCCCCAGCACCGAGGTGATATATAGAGGAAAGAGTACCGCAGGAATACCATTCGCGACCCCATTGATAAACCAAGCAGAGACTAAGCGCATGGCCGGTGTGTTATTTAGAACCTCTCGCCAATGTCCCAATTCAAGCCCCGCACGACTGACAGGGGCGGGGACTTTCATTAAAAGACGATAGATAGCTAAGGCACCGAATGCGATGGTAAAGATCGCCATGCTCCAGAGCATTTGTCGTGTAGACCATCCAAGTAGCAGTAATAATGGGATGCTGGCAGAGATAAGCAACCCAATCAGGGTTAACCCTTCTCTTAAGGAAACAGCTCTAGAGCGTTGGTAGCTATTTGAACTTAAATGGCTAAGCCAGGTAATGTAGGGAACTTGAACGAGCGTCCAACCTAAATACAGTAACAGCGCACCCATCATCAACGAAATCGCAGGGGCTGCTTCCAGTGGATCTATGAGTAACATCAGTGCAGGAATGCAAAGCAATCCACCTAATGCCAGTGTCCACTTAAATTGCTTTGGAGAGGCATAATCAAGCCAGCGACCGATCAAAGGATCGGTAACAACATCGGTTAACCGAGCCAACATTAACACTAAACCGGTTAAGAATAGTGATAAGCCTATTTCTTCTACGTAGTAAGTCGGTAGTAAGATATAAACTGCAACGGTAGGCACTGCCAGAGGTAATGCTGGCAGTGCGTAGTTCCAGAGTTGTTGGCGTGAGAGTGTACTCATTCGCTGTGAGTAAGCTGGTAAAATCCAACATCGATGGCTTTATACCGAAAACCGCCTTCACAATAAGCTAAGTAATAAAGCCACATACGACGGAAACGCTCGTCAAACCCTTGTGTTTGAATACGCGGCCACTGCTCAATAAACTGGTGACGCCAAATGGCAAGGGTTTGCGCATAGTCCAGACCAAAGAACTGACTTTGTTCAAGCTGCAATCCTTGCTGTTCTAACGAGTGTTGTAAGCGCTCTGGGCTAGGCAACATGCCACCCGGAAAAATATAACGTTGAATAAAGTCTGGGTTCTTACGGTAGCTATCAAAACGGTTATCATCAATACTAATGACCTGCAGTACAGCACGACCACCTGGCTTGAGTCGTTTTTTGAGTGTCTGGAAGTAGGTAGACCAGTTCTCTTCTCCGACCGCTTCAAACATTTCAATCGACACGATATGATCGTAAGTACCAATTACATCTCGGTAATCCGTTAAACTAAAGCGACATAAAGAGTCTAGCCCTGCTTTTTTAATCCGCTCTTGTGCAAAAATTAGTTGCTCACGCGAAAGCGTGATGCCTTCAACCTTAACACCAAACTCTTTCGCGGCTAGCTCCGCAAAGCCACCCCAGCCACAACCGACTTCAAGCACGGTTTGACCGGGTTTCAGATCCAGCAAGGTCGCAATACGACGATACTTTTCTTCTTGAGCTTCATTTAAGCTCAATTCCGGCGTGGTAAATAATGCTGAAGAATAAGTCATGCTCGGATCTAGCCATAACTGATAAAAATCGTTACCTAGATCATAGTGGTAGGCGATATTGCGACGACTTCCGCGTTTGGTATTGGCACGACGCCAATGCAGGATACGATTCAGTGTTCGAAGCCACAGTTTACCATCGCTAAGATCGGGCATGCGTTGTTCGTTGCCCAGTGCCCAACAGACTAACGAAACGAGATCGGGACTATCCCATTCACCTGCCATGTAGCTTTCTGCCATGCCCAACTGTCCACCGGTTAGTAAGCGCTTTAGTGGGCGAAAGGAGTTTAGGCGAATTTCTGCTCTGGGTTCACCTTCACGAGCTTTACCAAATTGAATTTGCTGGCCGTTAGGTAACTCTAAATCCAGCGTACCGTATTCAAGTTCGGGTAGTCTTTTAAGAACTGCACTGAAAAGGCGGCGGTTGAACCAGCTATGATCTGCTAGTAATTCGCTGGTACTTAAGGTCTGATAATGTGAAGGCTTCATGACAGGCTGACTCCTTGTGGATGAACAAGCGATACCCGGTAGCTGGGATGATCAGGGCGAGGCTGAAGTTTCATGCCTTTTCGCCATAGATTGAGCGCTTCCCAGTGGATACCACCCATCACTTTTAAGGTCATCAAAGGATGACGGAAATAGGTTGTAATAACTGATTTTTTTTCTATAGCAATACGTTCGCCAGTAAAGCTGGCATCAAATAAGGCACCTTCGCTATCGGTTTGTCGAATACGAACGGCAACCTTTTCTGCAGGCGGCAGCATTTGAAATTGGTAATCTGTTTCCATCGGCATAAAGGGAGAAACATAAAAATCTTTACTCGCTTGCTGACGAATGATGGAAGAAGATGGTTCAACAGGAATAAGGTAGCTGCGTCTTTGTTTAAAGGTATTAGACACTTCGTAGAGTATTGCCTTTACATCACCGGACTCGTCGTGGCAGTAAAATACACTCAACGGATTAAAGACATACCCTACTACCCTTGGGTAGCAGAGAAGACGAATCGCTCCATTGCCCGTATCGATGTTGTGATCTTTCAATACGTTTTGGATCTGAATACGTAGTGGTGTATCTGAACCATCACCATGATCCCGATGGTAAAACGAAAATAGATTAAACTTATCCACTGAGAAACCGGGTAATTGGTTTAGTTGATCAAGTTCATCTAGGTCAATTAACCATGAGCTTACCTTGTAAGTAAAACGATGCTTTACAGGGCGAAAACGATGATGAATCACTTCACCTCGGTAAATGGCTGAGCTTAAGCCAGCACTCATGCAACCGCCTCCCGACATTCACGTGCGACTGGGCGTGGTTTGCTATGCACATGGATACGACTGTTTGGATTATCCAAGTGCCAAGGTCGTTGAACCCCACCAAGCGCTTCGGCGACCGCTAAACCTGATTGAATACCATCTTCATGGAAGCCATAGCCAAACCAAGCTCCAGCAAACCAAGTGTTTTGAACGCCTTGAAGATCCCATAAGCGTTTTTGTGACTCGATAGAATCTAGGTTAAATGCAGGGTGATCATACAAGAAGCTGCGATGAATGGTGCCTTCAGCAGGTTCTTGCATGGGGTTGAGCGTGACAAACAGTGGCGCTGACTCAGGAATATGCTGTAGGCGGTTCATCCAGTAAGTCACACTGATATCATCTGTTTTACCTGCTTCAGAGTTAGCCAAGTAGTTCCAGCTTGCCCAGGCTTTACGTCGTTTGGGCATCAGACTCTCGTCACTGTGCAAAATGGCTCGATTACGCTGATAAGGGAAATGCTTCAACAGTGTTAGCTCATCGTGAGTGGGAGCAGCTAACATATCTAAAGATTGATCAGCATGGCAAGCTAAAACAACATGATCGAAAGTTTCACGCTTTCCATGCAAATCTTCCAAAATAACTTGTCCCTGATGGCGATGAATTCTATGAATATGACTATTAAGACGGATAGGGTTTTTTAACGAGTTCAATACTTTGTTCACGTAATGGTGGCTGCCGCCGACTACCGTGCGCCATTCGGGTCTATCCGTTAGTTGAACCAGTCCATGATTTTGGCAAAAGCGTAAAAAGGTTTGCGCAGGATATTCCAACATTTTGTCAGCAGGAGTCGACCAGATAGCCGCACCCATGGGTATTAAGTGCTGATTGATAAACGCTTTGCTATAACCTTGTTGCACTAACAGGTCGCCAAGTGAGAGTTGCTGAAAAGCTGGATCAGTAGCAAACCGATCAGAGTGACGGTAAAAATGCAGTAAGTCACGAATCAGTCGCCAGAAGTTAGGTTTGACGATATTAGTGCGCTGAGCAAACAGGCCGTTTAGGTCCGTACCGCTATATTCAAGCTTTCCATTATCCATACTCACCGCGAAAGACATTTCAGTGGAGCGGCTTTCAACCTCTAGTGCATCGAAGAATTTGACCAAGTTGGGGTAATTCACAGGGTTAAAGACAATAAAACCGGTATCAACATCGATATCTTGACCGTTTTTATTGACGACCACGGTGTTGGAGTGTCCGCCTGGGCGATCATCTTTCTCGAAAAGCGTTACGTTGTGGTGTTGATTAAGTAACCATGCGCTTGAAAGGCCAGAAATCCCTGAACCTATGACTGCAATTTTTAATGGTCTCATCACTTTCACTTTCATATTCTGGCCTCATGCCGGATCTAGGTTATATTTTTTAGTTACGATTGAGTATAAGCTTGTAGATCATCCGTGTTTAAATATACACACAAAAAAGTGATCAATGATCTGTGATCCGGTCTTTTCATGACAACGTAGGAGTCAAGAATGCAGGAAGATAAGCCCACAGGAGGCGACGTGAACGCAGTCATTCAGATCGCGGAGGAGAAGAAAAAACAGCAGCGTGACTCTTGGTCTGCGCGGCTATCTTCTCTGGCCGAAACACGAGATAAATCCGAGTTTGCCGCTATATTCGAATACTTTGCACCTCGGGTTAAATCATACATCATGAGACTTGGTATGCCACTGGCAACCGCTGAAGAAGTCACCCAAGAAGCGATGTTATCAGTGTGGCGTAAATCCCACCTGTTCAATTCAGCAAAAGCCAGTGCCAGCACTTGGATTTTTACCTTAGCGAGAAACCAATGTATCGATCGTTTACGTAGAGAAAAAGCGGTCGAATACGAGTTGCCTGAAGAAGAACCGGATCCTGACCAGCGTGATATGGCTGAACATTCAATTTTAGAAGAAAGAATGCAAATAGCGATATCAACTTTGCCTGAAAGCCAAGCTCAAGTGCTTCATCTTTCATACTACGAAGGTAAGTCTCATTCTGAGATAGCCGAACAATTAGGTATCCCGTTAGGGAGTGTTAAATCAAGACTGCGTTTAGCCTTTAGTAAACTTAAGGCGCACTGGGGGGAAGAAGAATGAATATCCGTCACCATTTTGATGATGCCACGCTGATGGCATATGCGGCTGGCACCCTCCCTGCGGGTATGGCGCTGCTAGTTGCTTGTCATTTGCATTGGTGCCCTGAATGCAGTCACCGAGTAAAGCAAGCTGAAGCGTTAGGCGGAGCATTATTGGACAGAATAGAACCCAAAGCCATGTCTAGCAATGCACTTAATGAACTATTGTCCCGTCTTGATGACGATATGGCCACCGAGGTTTCCTCTTTAGTTCAACCTGCTATTCTGCCTAAAGACGTACCTGCACCTTTACATCACTATATCAAAGGCTCTTTAGACGATCTGCCATGGAAACGTCTGGGTTATGGCGTCCATCATATTGATTTGAATTTAGGTTCGAAGGGTACCACGCGGTTGTTAAAAATAGCACCGGGTGTGTCTGTTCCGCATCATACGCACAGTGGAAATGAGCTAACGCTTATTTTACGTGGCTCTTATACTGATGAAGTTGGTCGTTTTAGTGCAGGTGATGTTGCTGATCTTGATGGCGAAATTCATCATCAGCCTATTGTTGATACCGATCAGGATTGCATTTGTTTAATTGCTACGGATTCTCCATTGAAGTTCACAGGTTTCATGGGACGTCTAGTACAACCTTTTATCGGTATGTGATCACCTAAATGAAACTGGTTTGGCTGCGTAACGATCTTCGTGTTTTAGACAATCCTGCACTTTTTAATGCCAGTGACGCCCAGCAGGGCGTCACTGCATTTGTCACCCTCTGTCCACTTCAGTGGAAAGATCATGATGATGCACCGATTCGCTGGTCGTTGTGGCGTGATCATTTAGTCACGATTATTGCTCAGTTGAATACACTTAAGGTGGGTTTCAGGGTGTTGATGACGGATACTTTTGCTGAGTTACCTGATGCAATTATACGACTAGCGACTGAAGTTAACGCCACTGAACTACACTTTAACTATGAATACCCTCTGAATGAACGACATCGTGATAGACACGTCTGTCAAACGCTAGAATCACAGGGTATACATTGTTTTGGTTATCACGGTGAATTGATCATTGCGCCAGGACAGGTAATAACGGGTCAAGGGGGGATGTTTAAAGTTTTTACTCCTTTCAGTCGTGCTTGGCGTCAGGTTTACTTAAATCAACTGCCAGAACCCTTAGGGTTGCCAGCCGTGCAACCGGCTGCTCTTCAATCCGATGAGCTTCCTTCCGATTTAGGTTGGTCAGATATTTCAGAATCGTCCATTAAGTTAGATTCAAGCCTATGGCCAGTAGGTGAGGATAGTGTTCATCAGCGTTTAATCGAATTTGTTGAAGAAAAAGAGTCAAGTTATAAACAGCAAAGAGACTTTCCTGCCATTTTAGGTACGTCTAAAATTTCTCCTTACCTAGCCATAGGTGCTTTATCTCCCTTGCAATGCTTGCAGGCATTAAAGCTGTCAACACATCACCAAGAAGACTGGTTAGCAAGCACTTGGTTAAATGAAATTATCTGGCGTGAGTTTTATCGTCACCTTCTGGTTGCCTGGCCTAATATGTCTCGTCTAGAGCCTTTCAGACCCGAGGTCGAAAATCGTATCACTTGGCGAAATAACTCTGAAGGTTTTGATGCCTGGTGTCGTGGCGAAACCGGTTTTCCCATTGTGGATGCCGCCATGAAGCAATTATTGAATACCGGCTGGATGCATAATCGATTAAGAATGGTCGTAGCATCATTTTTAACAAAATTATTGGGTGTTGATTGGCGTCTAGGCGCTGCTTTCTTTATGCGTCATTTAATTGATGGTGACTTTGCATCCAATATGGGAGGCTGGCAGTGGGCTGCTTCTGTGGGTGCTGACGCTGCTCCATATTTCAGAATTTTTAATCCTCAACTGCAAAGCGAAAAATTCGATCCTGACGCTGTATTTATAGCCACTTGGCTACCAGAGTTAGCTGCAGTACCCGCTAAAAAACGCCATTTACCCGGTGCTGGCCAAGAGTACGGCAGACCAGCTCCGATTATTGACTATAAAGCTGCCAGAAAAGCCGCTTTAGATGACTATCAACAGCATGGATAGGTATACTCAGGGATTACATTGCTCTGAGACCTTTAGTTAGCCTATGCGAGATCCTGATCAAACAAGGCGCTTTACCGCCAAACTTTTTCAAGTCAGCTTTTGGTTGCTGTTGCTAGGTGCTTTGGCCGTTTATTTTGGTGGCTTCTTAGACCGTCGTGATAATCCTAATCGTCATCTGTTGCAGTATGTTCAGCATGATGGTCCCGCTGAAGTCATTCTTCATCGAAACCGCAGTGGTCACTATATTGCACCGGGTCAAATCAATGGGCATGATGTGATTTTTTTGCTGGATACGGGAGCGACTACCATTAGCGTTCCGGAACGTATTGCCAATCAAGCGGGCCTTGTTGCGGGTCGTGCTAATCGAGTCACAACCGCCAGTGGTGTGGTTGAGGTTTATCAAACCGAGTTGCAAAGTGTCCAGTTAGGTAATATCCAAATGCAGCAAGTGCAGGCACACATCAATCCTCATATGCCAAGTGATATCGTCCTGCTAGGCATGAGTTTTATGAAAAACCTGGAAATGACTCAGCGTGATGGCATTCTCACACTCAGAATTCCTTAAGGAAACCTAATGTCACAACACATCTTAACCCCCTCCGAACTGATCGAACAATTGAATCAAGGGCCTGTCGAATTTACAGATGTGATTGCCTGTATCGATCAGCATTATGTCTTTACACCCGTCGCCTTTACCAATGGTGAAATCAGTAATGAAGCGGGAACCAACCTTGGCTCTTGTAAAATTTTTGCTTTTGCTAAACGACACCAGCTGTCCGAAAGTGCGACCTTGCATGCATTTGGAGCTTTTTATAGTGAAGATGTATTGAAACACCCAGATGCGACAGACCATCAAAATATTCGCAACTTTATGCGCAGCGGTTGGCAAGGTGTCAGTTTTGCTGAAGATGCCTTACAAGCTAAATAGGATCACATTATCGTGCAAACATCGATGCAATGGTCGCGTTTATTAACAACGAAGCGTTATGGTCATGAATCCTTAACTCCTAAAGAAATAGGGCGCAGCCACTTTCATAAGGATAATGATCGTATCGTGTTCTCCAGTGCTTTTCGTCGCTTAGGTCGTAAAACACAGGTTCATCCCTTAGCACTCAATGACCATATTCATACACGTCTGACCCACTCGATAGAGGTAGGTAGCCTTGGTAGAAGTTTGGGTATCCGTGTCGGTGAGTTAATCGCTGATCAATTGCCTGAGTGGGTAACACCCCACGATCTGGGTACGATTGTTCAATCAGCCTGTTTAGCTCACGATATTGGTAATCCACCCTTCGGACATGCCGGCGAATATGCCATGCGAGATTGGTTTCGACGTCATGCTGAGGATCAGCGTTTTCGTGATTTGGCCCCTTTAGAGCTGCAAGACTTACAAACCTTTGAGGGTAATGCTCAAGGCTTTAGGGTCGTCACCCGTATCGAAAATAATCTGTTTGACGGTGGTCTGCGCTTAACCTATCCAACGCTGGGAACCTTGCTGAAATACCCTTGGACAGTTGACCGTAGTGGTCGTAAGGGTAAATTTAGTGTCTTTCAAAGTGAAATAGAGATACTTGATCTGCTGGGAGAAGAGTTAGGTTTAATCTCACTTGGTGATCATTTTTGGTCTCGTCATCCATTAACTTGGCTCATGGAAGCAGCAGATGATATTTGTTATGCCATTTTGGATCTTGAAGATGCCATTGAATTGCATATTCTTACTTTTGATGAGGTGAAGCCGATTTTATTGCAGTTGTGTGGCGATCTGAGTTTTGATGACGCTATTTTCAACTCTCAAGCGTCTGCGCGCCGCAAAATTTCTGCGTTGCGAGGCAAGGCAATGGAAAATATGGTGAATTCCGCGGTGCAAACCTACGGCAAACACTACGATGCGATTATGGATGGCAGCTACCAAGGCGAACTACTCAGCGATGGTGATCCAATGGTGGCTGAAGGGTTGAAAACGGCAAAGCGTATCGCCCGTGAACGCGTGTTTCCCAACAACAGAAAAGCAGAGCTTGAAGTCGGTGCCTACACAACCCTAGGTGTATTGCTAGACGCCTTTTGTGATGCGGTGTATGAATCCCATCAGAAGAAAGGTGAAGACCTAGGCTATCGAACTGAAAAGATCATGACCCTTCTAGGTATTCATGCCCCACCAGCGGAATGGCCTCTGTATGATAGCTACATGCGTGCTGTGGACTTTATTGGCGGCATGACCGATACCTACGCCACTTATCTTGCCCGGCAAATAGGTGGTGGAATAGGGCAGCACCTGCCTAGTTAAGCGAGAGTTTAAGAGAGAGTTTAAGTGAGAAGAGAATGGCGTCTTTAAAAGATCAACTGAGCGGTTTGGTTTACTCCACTGAAAAAGGAAAGCTTTGTCCGGGGTGTGGTGAATCGATTGATGCCTGTCGTTGTGATGATATTGCAGAACAACAGCGACTGGCGAATTTAGATGGTGTGGTAAAGATCCGTCGCGAAGTGGCGGGTCGAAAAGGCAAGGGTGTGATCACTATTTCAGGAGTGCCTTTGCCAGAACAAGAGCTAAAAACCCTAACCAAGAAACTAAAGCAACGCTGTGGAACTGGCGGCTCGTTAAAGGACGGTGTTATCGAGATTCAGGGTGATCAGCGAGATGTGATTAAAGCCCTACTGGAAGCAGAGGGCTTTAAGGTCAAAATGACAGGAGGTTAACGGTAAGGTTGTTAAAGCAAAAGTTTAGTCAAAAAATCTATAGAGAGTAAGATACGCCGAGTGATCCGTAGCTATGCGTACCCTTTTGTCCACGAAATTGCTTGCTGCGCCATATATTTGCATAGGATATTTTCCAGCGGTCAAAATGTGTGGCAAACCCAAGCGATAGATCACCGGTAAGATGACGCTTCTCTACCGAATGACTGTCTCGGAAAGTGTTGCCATCTAAGAAAATATCATGCAACGCCAAGCGTCCATCTATGGATACAAAACCGTGGAAGCCAAAGGGGTTTGAGCCATTACCATTGACTGGCATTGGTACACTATTATCACCACCAGGTCGTAATGCTGACGTACCGAAATCTCCGGGTAAATTATGACCTAGTCGATATTGGCCACCGGTATTTAAGTGGGTGGCGACATTACCAAGGCTACCGCCGCCATGGACAATAAAATCTTGCTGCCAACCAGGGATGATTGTGTGTCGAAAGATGCGGTTTTTATGTTCATAAACAAACTGTAGACCTAGCTCATTACCGAGTTGATTATCCCAACCATTAAAACGTTCAATATCGCGTATATCATGAACAAAATCCTGAGCTTCTTTAGCTAAGGCAGCAGGACCAACAATACCCACATTAACTTCAAATGAGTTCAAACGATCAAGTGAACGAGTGTGATAACCCATACCTAAGTATAACCAGCCTGCGTAAGGGCGATCATTAGGGTCAATAGTTGTTCTCTCTCGGTCGTCCGGAGTAAACATTTTCTGACCCAAAGAGAAAATCATACGACGGCTGACCTCGCCATCATGATCATAAGAAACGGGATCCAGCGGGCTTAAAAAGCGGTTAGCATTTCGCATCCATAGTGGTAGGCTTTCGTCATCGACAAAACTATCAATATCTGGCGAAACCCAAGACATTCTAACTCCGTTTGTATATTGTTGATCTGTACGGCTGAAAAGATCATTTTCAAAAAATAAGTTAAGCATCCAGCGTTCACGCACAGCGCTTATAGCGACATCATCACTATAAAAAACTTCCTCGACGACCATTTCCGAAGATGGTTCGGATAGATTTTCAACAGAAAAACCCTCCTCGGCCAATATATTTAGGCTAAAAAACGCACACAAAAGAGTAACGCTAGCACTGGAAGCGAAGCGACGAGAAAACATGATAAAAATACCTAGGAAATGATGTTGCAGACGTTAGTATTGTACGCAAAGTGATCATCCTTAGCTACAGATAGAGACTTTTGTCGATACTATAATATTGTCGATACTATATCAGTGGTGCCGTATGTGAAGGCCCCTCTAAGAGTAAGTCTTTAAGTATCTGTAATCCCTTCTTTAAGATGATGATATCGGCTGGTGGCGTCACACAAATTCTGACTGCTTGGGGGGCTGGATAAGATCCTACACAAAAAGGATCAGAAGCGATCAAGGTAATACCTAAACGCGCCGCTTCGTTTACAAAGTCAACAGCGCGCCAAGGTTCAGGTAGGTTAAGCCAAGCATGAAAACCGTAAGGGTGAGCAATAGGCTGATACTCGCTTAGGTATTGCTGTAGTAAAACTTGTCGCTGTTTGACCTCTTGCCATTGCCAATCTATTAAGGCATCAACATTGCCTGATTCTAACCACTGACATACCAATGCACCGACAATTCCGGGCACGGACCAACACTGTGCTCGCAAGGAAGCAGACAGGCGTGGCATCAAATTAGTGGGTGCACGTAAGGCTCCAAAGCGAATACCGCCCTCAATAATTTTTGATACGCTGAAGATATATAAAGAACGTTCTGGTGCCAGTTGATAAAAAGGTGTGCCTCTTTCTTCGGGTAACACGTATTGAACCGCATCTTCTAAAATCAATAGATCATAACGCCTGGCAATCTCGATCAATGCCAAGCGTCTAGATTCGCTCATCTGTTCGCCGGTAGGATTGTTATATTCAGGCATGACATAGAGTAAACGTATTTTTTGTTGCTGGCATAATCGCTCAAGCGCATCAGGCATGATGCCTTGTTCATCGGTCGGAATCGGTAAGTGCTTTAAACCTAGCTGGCGCGCAACCGCGATCATGCCAGGATAGGTAAGTGCTGCTGACGCAACCGCTTCTCCTGGGCGAATCAAGGCTTGCATGGCTAAAAAGTCGGCATGCTGTCCACCTTCAGTCAGAATTAACTCATCTGCTGAAACAGTAAGTTCATGTTGTGTTAGCCATTTAGCAAGTATTTCACGTTGCTGAAGATTACCTTGCTCTGGTTGGTAAGCTAGCACTTGTCGCAATGCGACTGGATTATTGGCTAGGTTTTGTAGACTAATCGCCAGTTGTTCGCTCCGAACGGCATTGGGAATCGGAATGCTTAGGGACAAATCAATACTGTCAGCATCAGCTTTTGAAAGATGATGGAATTTCGGTTCGTCAGATTGAATTCCTCGAATACGCGTCCCGCTCCCGACTCTTGCTTCGGTCAAGCCTCGTCTTTCTGCTTCCCGATAGGCACGAGAAATAGTACCCAGCGTAACCCCTAAGGCATCAGCCAATAGGCGTTGAGGTGGTAATGGATCACCGGGTTTCAACGTGCCACAAGCAATATCCGCTGCTAACTGATCAGCTAAAGCAAGATACAGAGTGTCTTGAGTTTTATCTAAGATGGGTAGCCATTGGCAACGAGCACGAGCTTTCTCTTGAATTCGCAAACGAGTATCTCCATCACTGAATTGCTAGATTGTTTGGGTCACAATTAATTAATTGAACTGTATTGGTCGTATATATATCTTTAATTGTACTTAACAAGAGTTAAGTTTTGAACCGTTTAATTGATAATTGTATTGATACAATTTATCAGGGAGGAGTGATTTATGACCATCTCAAATCTAGAATTTATCAGTCTAATGCTGCCGGTATTGGTGTTTTCATTCAGCATGTCTATCACTCCAGGTCCAAACAATGTGATGTTAACTGCTTCCGGAGCTAACTTTGGATTTCGTCGCAGTATTCCACATATGTTAGGTATTACCTTTGGTGTGATGGTGTTAATGTCGGCCGTTGCACTAGGATTAGGTATTTTGTTCGAGACTTGGCCGGTGATGATGGTCGTACTAAAGGTGGTCGGAAGTACCTACCTAATTTGGTTGGCATGGAAGATCTATCATTCACCTGCGCCTAAGTTAAATAAAGAAGGACAAAGCAAGCCCTTAACGTTTTTTCAGGCTGCAGCATTTCAGTTTGTTAACCCAAAGGCTTGGATGATGGCTATCTCAGCACTGGCCTCGTTTACCCTCAGTGGAGATGCATTTTTAGTGTCAGTGGTATTGGTGATTGTCGCGATGGCGATTGTGAACTTGCCATCGATTGCACTCTGGGCAAGTTTCGGTGTTTTGCTAGGTCGAATACTCAAAACGCCAATCCATTGGTCATACTTTAATCGAGTCATGGGTGGCTTAACGGCATCTTGTGTTGTGATGATTTTGATCTAGTAAGTTTGTGGTACTGATGTCCAGTTTGCGATATAAAGAGAGTTTAAACTTTTCTCGAGGTCGCTGTGATTGGACGTCAGCTAACCTACACAGGTTTGATACTAGCGCTATTGCTAACTTGTAGCGTTAGTCAGGCTCAAATCCTTCATTATATAGATGATCAGGGTCGTCGTGTCTTTGTTGATCATATTACTAAAGTACCTCAGCAATATCGTGAGCAGATAGAAGTGCGTGCTACTCGTATGACTCCAGAGCAGCAAGCAGAGATGGAGCTACAGCGTTTAGAGAGGATGAATCAACAGCAGTTGCAGCAACAGTTAAGAGAAGTCGATCAAGCAATCGCAACCCTTACAACATCGGTGAGTATTCGCGGAAATAGTGTCCTAGTGCCTGTTCGAGTGATGCTAGGGGGTAGGAGTGCTCAGTTGAACTTAGTTTTGGATACTGGCGCAACCGCTACGGTTCTTCATCGACAACCCCTAGAAAGGTTGCGTGTTGATGCACGTCCAGCCGGTTTTGCTCAAGTTGCTAGTGGCGATATTATTCAAACCTACTCAGCTAGATTCGATAGAATTGAAATAGGACCCTACCAGTTAAGTACTCCGAGAGCGGGTATTATCGACTTTCAAGGCAGTGCACCACATGATGGCTTACTGGGCATGGATTTTCTGCGCCAGATAGAATACCGGATAGATTTTGATAATGAGCAAGTGGTTTGGGACCCCAGTCGCTTGGCTAATTTACAAGCGACCCGAGCCGAAATTGAAGAGGCTATGCGATTGCTCGCTCAGCAAGATTAAGTTCAAGCGTCGCTTTGAGTAGTCTGAAAAGTGAGATAGACGCATCTATCTCCTCTTTACGATTGGTTAAGCTTTCAATATTTAGTCCCAAAGGCAAACCGAGCGGCAGGCAAGCTTCCAAAATCTGTTCTAAGCTATTGTGGCAAATGCGAATAGATTCAGATAAAGGTGACTCTGCGTCCAAAATACGCCAACGTGTCGCTGCAGGTACAGAAATCCCCAACCAATGCATGAACTCCAGTGTTTTTTCACTACCACAGGGCGTAAAAGTTAAAATAATGCGCTTAGGGGTTTCGCCGCGTAAACGGCATTCACGAGCATAGCCAGTCAGTAAGTCGATGGTTGCTTGTGGGTTATACACCGCTTGAGAGATAAAGAAAGAGCAACCTTGTTCAGCCTTTTGTATCAAGCGTAAATGTTCATTTCCTTTAGCTGCATGACGTTCAGCGATTGTGACGCCTCCTAAGGTAAAGGGTAATCCACTGTCTCGAAAGGCATCGTAAGCTTCGTTAAGGTTTAGATGAACTTGGCCTTCAGAAGATGGAGCACCTACTAAGACAAGATGCTGTTGACTGAATTTTTGATGGGTTTCTTGCAACCAAGCCTCAAAGCTACTGCGATCTCGCTGTGCTACACTTTTATAAGTAATGGTGTCACGACCAGACAGTCGTGATAACAGGTAAGAATATTATCGTGGATCACGGGTTTCCATAAAGGGAAAAGGGCGAGGTTGATCGATGCGACTGCTTTCATCTTGAATGTCGTAAACGACAACACCGTCATATTCGATGCTACTGAGACGACCTAACAGCTTTTCCGCGATCTCGGCCATTTTTTCATCATCGGTACCGGCGCGTGGTGGCGTAGTGCCAATGAAATAAACTCCCTGTTGAGGATCGTTTAATGTGTCCGAAAGATTGCGATTCATAGCTTACTCAGTGTCGTGATAGATTAATATTCAGTCGCAATTAGTTTAACAATGAAACCCATTCAATAAACCTACTTTTGAATTGAAATTTTTATGAGTCAAAATGAGACAGTTTCATCACCAGAATCTTTGTTTAAGCAAATCAACACAGATTTACCTTTGCCTCCGCTAGAGAAATGGAACCCGGATTTTTGTGGTGATATAGATATGCGTATCGCTCAAGACGGTCGATGGTTTTATCAAGGAGGTGAAATCAAGCGGCCCGCCATGGTTAAAATGTTTTCCCGCATTTTGTGGAAAGAGGGCGATCTGTATTTTTTGAAAACGCCAGTGGAGAAGGTCGGCATTCAAGTCGATGATGTTCCTTTTCAAGTGATTGCTGTAGAACGATTAGACCAGACACCCGCGATATTGCGCTTCAAAACGGCAACTGGAGAAGTGGTTGATGCAGGGCCAAAGCATCCAATCAGAGTGGTGACAGATGCTAACACGGGCGAGCCATCACCCTATTTAATGATTAGACAGGGAATGGAAGGCCGCATTCAACGATCGGTCTTTTATCAGTTGGCTGAATGGGCAGAACCGATGGCTACATCCGAAGGTCAAGCCTGGGTAATTTATAGTCAAGGTGAAGCGTTTAGTTTAGGGGTGGAGTAAGTAAGATCATCTCAAGTTTTGATGCTCTTGGCCGATAACGGATACAGATAATATGAGGGCAGTACTATGAGCACTATCAACTCACTTCAACCATCGTTTGTTCGAACTAATGATGCTAAGCAACCTTCAGTCTCATCATCTCGAAATGACTCAGGCCCTCAGCTCAATCAACTGCAAACCAAAATTCTTCAAACCCTTGCCCAGCAAATTCCAGGCATGAATCTAGAGGGCATGAAAAAACTTGATGCCAATCAGTTTACGCCCGAAAAAGTTGCGGATCGTATCAGTGGTTTTGTTGCACAAGGCATGGAAATGGCTCGTGCCCGTGGAGAGTCGGAAGAAAATATCCAAAAGCTTTATGACCGAGCGATGAAGGGTGTTGAAAAAGGTTTTAAAGAGGCCAAAGAGATCCTCAATGGTTTGGGGGTACTGAATGGCAAAATTGCAGAAGACGTTGCGAAAACTGAAGAATTAACCTTTGATAAGCTTCGTGCTTTATCACCCGACCAGCGTATGGCGTCTGATTTGGTTTCTATGTCCGTAGCACAGCGTTTCGAGCGTGCGGATAGTTTTGAGCTGAATGTCACCACCAAAGAAGGTGATCAGGTCAAAATTCGATTTGATCGGAGTGAAAGTTTTCAAGCAGGAATGAGTGTTGCCGCAGATGGCAAAGGTAACTCTGCAGCAGTGTTCGATATGAGTCGTACGCAAAGTTCCGGTTTTTCATTCAGTGTTGAAGGCAACCTGAATGCGGATGAAATTGATGCGATTCAAAATCTCATTAGGGATGTGAGTCAGTTGTCCGATGAGTTTTTTAATGGTGATGTACAGCGTGCCTTTGAACAAGCCGGACAGTTATCTCTTGATGGTTCACAACTCAGTGCCTTTGATCTGACTTTAACCCGTACTGAAGTTCGTAGTATGGCCAGCCAGTATCAACAAACTGAAAAACTCACCGATCAAACAGAAGACCAACGTCCGGGTCGTCGCTTAGGTCAGTTAGTCCAAGAGTTGCGTGATCAGTTTAACAACCGCATGCTTGAGTTTGTTCAAGACCAGATGGGCTTCGGTAAATCGTTGATGCAGTCTCTGGTTGAACAAGACACTCGCTTCAAACTGGCCGATGCGGAACAACAGGGTCGCTACCAAGATAATCTTGGTCAATTGTTGAATGCAGTTGATCCGAAGTCTGATAAGGTCTGAAAATCTGCTGTGACGGCGTGGTTTGGTATGCTGAGTTTGGAATTGCATGACACGCCGTGAAATTATCCCTGATGGCTCCACTGCGCCATCCATGGCGCAGAGGGTCATGCAATCCCCAACCCATCATCCCATCCATAGTTCAGTGGGGATTTAAAAGCACTTCAATCATCCTTGTAGGGATTGGAGTGTGTATGGGTTTCTATCAGTATTTGCTGTTAATTTTATTGAATGACAACCACCGATCTCCAAGGGAGAGCAGGTAGTGCTGATTTGAGACCGTCTGTCGCCATGGATGGCGACAGGGAGCGGTCATGGATGACGAAAAGCGTGTCTCAAAGCAGTGCTACCTGCTCGCACACCAAACGAATTACCCCTTCACCACATCAATAAAATAAGCATCCCCATGTGGCGTCTTTTCACGCACCAATCCATGAACATCCGTCTCAAAACCTGGGAATAACGCATTAAAATCACGCGCAAACTGCAAGTAACGAACAATAGTGCGGTTAAAGCGCTCGCCTGGCACCAGCAATGGAATACCCGGAGGATAAGGCGTTACCAGCATCGCGGTCACACGACCTTCTAGCTCATCAATCGATACGCGCTCAACATCACGATGTGCCATGCGTGCCCATGCATCCGCAGGCGTCATCGCAGGTTCGATTTCAGACAGATACATTTCAGTGGTGATGCGTGCGACATCATACTCTTTGTATACCGAGTGAATTTGGTTACACAGATCACGCAGGCCGATACGCTCATACGCAGGGAATTTTTTAGCAAACTCTGGCATGACGCGCCATAACGGGCGATTGCGGTCATAGTCATCTTTAAACTGCTGTAATTCCGTGACCATAGAGTTCCAACGGCCTTTAGTGATGCCGATGGTAAACATGATAAAGAAGGAATAAAGGCCAGTTTTCTCAATGATAATACCGTGCTCGGCTAAGTAGCGACTGACAATAGCAGCCGGAATACCCTGTTCGTCAAACTCACCCGCAAGATTAAGTCCCGGTGTGATGATGGTGGCTTTGATCGGGTCTAGCATGTTAAAGCCTGATTCTATTTCACCAAAACCATGCCAGGTGTCACCGGCATGGATGACCCAATCATCGCGATCACCGATACCTTCGTCAGCCAAATAATCAGGGCCCCAGACTTTAAACCACCAATCACTGCCAAACTCTTCATCCACCTTGCGCATTGCGCGACGGAAATCTAAAGCTTCTAGAATAGATTCTTCAACCAATGAGTGGCCACCCGGTGGCTCCATCATGGCAGCCGCAACATCACAGGATGCGATAATGGCGTATTGAGGGCTGGTAGATGAGTGCATCAAATAAGATTCATTAAAACGATGCGTATCCAGCTTACGTGAAGAGGCATCCTGAACCAGAATTTGAGACGCTTGAGATAAGCCAGCCAAGAGTTTGTGCGTTGATTGAGTGGCAAATACCAGCGCATTTTCTGAACGTGGGCGATCACTGCCGATCGCATGCATGTCTTTGTAAAACTCATGGAAAGAGGCGTGAGGTAACCAAGCTTCATCGAAATGCAGCGTATCGATGGTGTCACCGAGCATCGATTTGATGGTTTCGACGTTGTAAAGCACACCATCATAGGTACTTTGCGTGATAGTCAGAATGCGTGGTTTTTTGTTCAGCGCTTCACGCGCAAATGGATTTTGTTCAATTTTGCGCTGAATCGTTTCAGGATCAAATTCGGACTTAGGAATAGGACCAATGATGCCGTAGTGGTTTCGGGTTGGCATCAAAAATACCGGAATAGCGCCCGTCATAATGATCGAATGAAGAATCGATTTGTGACAGTTACGATCCACAACCACGATATCACCTGGCGCCACGGTAGAGTGCCACACGACCTTATTAGAGGTAGAAGTACCATTGGTAACAAAAAATAGATGGTCGGCATTAAAAATACGTGCCGCATTGGACTCACTGGCAGACACAGGGCCGGTATGGTCAAGCAGTTGGCCTAACTCTTCAACCGCATTACAAACATCGGCTCTTAATAAATTCTCTCCAAAGAACTGGTGAAACATCTGTCCAACAGGGCTTTTTAGGAAAGCAACGCCTCCCGAGTGCCCAGGGCAGTGCCAAGAGTAAGAGCTGTCACTGGCATATTCCATCAACGCTTGGAAAAAAGGTGGCGCTAAGTTTTCAAGATATTTTCGTGCTTCACGAATAATGTGGCGAGCAACAAACTCTGGGGTATCTTCAAACATATGAATGAAGCCATGAAGTTCTCGCAGGATATCGTTTGGAATATGCCTTGAAGTACGCGTTTCACCATACAAGAACACCGGTATATCGGCGTTACGCTTACGTACTTCGATAATAAAATCACGCACAGCGTTCAAGGCACAGCGTGATGGATCTTCACCCGCGTCGGCAAAATCCTCATCATCAATCGATAAAATAAAGCAGGAGGCGCGACTTGCCTGCTGTGCAAAGGAGGTTAAATCGCCATAGCTGGTAAAGCCAACGACCTCCATGCCTTCGTTACTGATCGCTTGAGCAAGGTCGCGAATACCTGACCCAGATATATTTTCTGAACGGAAATCTTCATCGATGATGATGACGGGAAAACGAAACTTCATGAATGGCAGCCTGTGGTTCAAAGTGAGTGAAGATTGTCACTTATTCATATGACAATACTATTGCGGGAGGCGCTTGGCCGGCTGGTTCCTGCGGTGCCTATTGTATGTAATAGAGACGCAGCTATCCAGTGTAAAAAATGATCGACTCTATACAAATCTCAGATTAAAATTCGCCTTAATTCAACTTTCGAATCATCCTAAATGAAACTCGTATCCTTTGATGCGTTCCGAACCCTACGTCTTCCTGACGTGACTGTTTTTAAACCTGAGCATATGTTTCGTCAAAAAGAAGAAATTCTGACGGCGGACTGGGTGCTGTTTCCTGAGTATTGGCAGGTAAACGCCATTGTTTTCGGGCTTAAAAAGAAGATTTTTCCAAGCCATGCCTCTTATTTGTTGGGACATAATAAGATTGAAATGACTCGTGCATTCAAGATGCTTGTTCCTCTAAATACGCCTTGGACAGAGATAGAACCCAATACACCCTCCAGAGCAGAAATGTTATGGGATAAAATGGATTTGCCTTTTGTTGCTAAAATTCCAAAAAGCAGTATGGGAGAAGGGGTGTTCCTGATCGAAAATAAAGCTGACTGGAATGCGTACCTGGCTAAAACCGATGTGCTTTATGTGCAAGAGTATCTGCCAATCGATCGTGATATGCGTATTGTTCTGGTTGGAAAAAAATTAGTGGCAGGGTATTGGCGACTGCAAGGACAGGATGGTTTTCACAATAATGTCTCCAGAGGTGGACAGGTTGATGTCAGCCCATTACATCCTGCTGCGGTTTCGCTGGCGCTAGAGTTAGCAGAAAAACTCGATCTAGATCATGCGGGGTTTGATATAGCCATGGTGGGTGATCACCCCTATCTATTGGAGTTTAACCGTTTGTTTGGCAATACTGGCTTGCCAGATCTGCATGCGCGTGTGGCAGATGCGATATTAGAGTATTTACAAAGCCAAGCAGAGAAGGACGACGATCCTATCGATCCTGATAGGCCCGAACCACCTTTACCGATTGCGGTATAATCTCGGCGTAAAGAGTAATCTAAAAAGAAGGGCGCTGAGTGCGCCCTTCGTTGTTTTTATCTTCCACGCTGCATCAGCACAGCGATGCGATCATCCAGCGGAGGGTGAGTCGAAAGTAACTTCATAAAGCCATCTTTCAAGTGACTGTTAATCCCAAATGCCATCATCTGATCTGGCATTTGATCAGGAATGCCTTGTTCAGCTTTGAGTCTTTGTAAAGCACTGATCATCGCTGCAGGACTCGCAAGAGATGCACCCGCTTCATCTGCTCTGAATTCACGCTTACGCGAGAACCACGCAACAATCACTGATGCCAAAATCCCGAAAATGATATCGAACACGATAACCGTAATAAAGTAGCCGATACCGCGTTCACCACCTTGTCCGCGATTGACAAAGTTGTTGACGATATGGGCGGCAATGCGTGCGAAGAACATGACGAAGGTATTCACGACGCCTTGGATCAAGGCCAGAGTCACCATATCACCATTAGCGACGTGACCAATTTCATGTGCCATGACCGCACGAACTTCTTCACGACGAAAACGCTGCAATAGACCGGTACTGACGGCTACGAGCGCATCATTTTTATTCCAGCCAGTTGCAAAGGCATTGGATTGTTGAGCAGGAAAAATTCCCACCTCGGGCATTTTAATGCCAGCTTTTTGAGATAGCTCAGCAACAGTTTCCAATAACCAGCGCTCATCTTCATTACGAGGTTGAGTAATGATTTCAGTTTTTGTGGCTTTCTTAGCCATGAATTTTGACAAAAACAGAGAGATAAATGACCCTGCAAAGCCAAATACAGCACAGAAAATCAATAAAGACGTGAGGTTCAGCCCACTACCTTCTAGGTAATGTTCTACACCCAAAAGGTTTAGCGTGATGCTTGCGACAAGCAGCACGGCTAAGTTGGTTGCAAGAAAGAGTAGTATTCTCATAGTGGTTGGGTTCCATGGGTTTTCAAGTTAAAAAATTCTGTGATTTAGATGGGGGCATTATAGGAAAGTTTCAACCAATCACTAGTCTTGATAGTCAATATAAGGGGATATGTAAAACAAAGGCATCAAAGATAGAAGCCTTGTTTTAGGGGCTTCTATCTTTGATGCCTTTAATCTAGGTTAATCGTTAGCTTTATCGCTATGACGATTACAAATTAGCAACTTGCGTTTCAATAGCAGCACGCAACTCCAGGTATGGCTCTAAATTCTCAGGTCGGAAAAATAGCTTGTAATACTGGCGCTCCGCGACCTGATTGTGATTTTTGCTCTTTGCATCATGAGAGAGTGCATAGATGTAATTCATGTGTAAATGAATTACCGCAGTATGCATGGGTAATTCAATAGCATGCTGCTCTAGGTCATAACGGATTTTGGTTTCTTTTAGCGTATAAAAAGAAGCCTCTGCAACCAAATTTAGGTTGAGTAAAAAGTTTGAGGTGACCGGCACAATGTGTCGTTTATCGACACCGTTATGCTGCATGGAAATACCACTGTTCTTTTTGATTTTAATAAACATTTTGGCTGTCTTTCCTAATATCAACGGCTAGTTTGCGGAAAATTTGAACTGCTTATCTGAATTACATAACTAAAAAACCAGTTGCCAACTGCTCACTCTAACGATTGAGTTAAGCAGCTGGAATCATTGCGCTAATCAGTTCTATCACATTGAGTATAGACCGACTTATCGACAAATGAATTACTGTTCATAAGTTTTTAAAAAGGTCGCAATTCTCTCGATAGCTTCGCTCAGTAGATCGACGGTCGGTAAAAATACCAATCTAAAGTGTTGAGAATCGTCTAAATTAAACCCGGTTCCTTGGACAACAAGAACTTTTTGTTGTTGCAATAGATCGAGCGCAAATTTCTCGTCGTTTTGAATAGGATAGACTGCAGGGTCCAGTTTAGGAAACAGATAGAGTGCACCTTTAGGTTTGACGCAAGAGACGCCAGGTATTTCATTCAACATACGGTGCGCTAATTCCATTTGCTCATGCAAGCGTCCACCAGGCACGATCAATTCATTGATGCTTTGATAGCCTCCTAGTGCAGTTTGGATAGCATACTGCGCTGGAACATTAGCGCAGAGTCGCATGCTGGCCAACATGTCTAAGCCTTCAATGTAATCTCTGGCACGATGCTTAGGGCCGCTAATAATCATCCAGCCTGAACGAAAACCTGCAGCTCGATAGGTTTTAGATAAGCCGTTGAAGGTTAAACAAAGCACATCATCTGCTAGCGAAGCTAAAGAGGTGTGTTCAGCACCGTTAAATAAAATTTTGTCGTAAATTTCATCAGCAAACACGATTAAACTGTGTTCACGCGCTAGTTCTAGGATTTGTAGCAATAAAGACTCTGGATATAGCGCGCCGGTTGGATTGTTGGGGTTGATAACAACAATGCCTCGCGTGTGTTCTGTAATCTTGCTGCGGATATCGTCGATATCTGGATACCATTCGTTACTTTCATCACAATGGTAATGCACCGGTGTGCCACCGGATAAGCTAACAGCCGCTGTCCATAATGGATAATCAGGTGATGGAATCAGCATCTCATCATTGTCATTCAGCAGGCCTTGCATCGCCATGACGATTAGCTCAGATACACCGTTGCCAATGTAGATATCTTCTAGCGTGACATGCTTGATCGATTTGCGTTGGCACTCGTGCATCACTGCTTTGCGAGCAGAGAACACACCCTTAGAATCACAATAGCCTTGGGACTCAGGTAAATTGTGGATTACATCCTGCACTATCTCTTCCGGAGCATTAAAGCCCCAAGGCGCGGGGTTGCCGATATTCAGCTTAAGAATTCTATGGCCTTCGTCTTCCAGTCGTTTAGCTTCTTGCATAACTGGGCCACGAATGTCGTAGCAGACGTTGATTAGTTTGTTAGATTTACGAATAACGGGCATGATAATAATCCTGCGCTCCATCCGAGGCGCTGTGACGTATGAACTAGGAGGGCCGGACGGCAGGCCCGAAGGCGCTTATGATACGCGCTAGCCGACTAAATTCAATGTTCTAACGTGGTTTCTCAAAGATATTTTCTGGAGTAGGTGTGATGGTGGATAAAACGGCTTCTAAGAACACAAAAACGGATGCGCAATGGCAAGAAACCTTAACGCCGGATCAATATTACGTTTGCAGACAAAAAGGTACGGAACGTCCTTTTACTGGTGAGTATGATAAGTTTAACGAACCTGGGCACTATCATTGTGTCTGTTGTGATCAATTGCTGTTCAGTTCTGAGCATAAATTTGATGCAGGATGTGGCTGGCCAAGCTTTTGGCAAATGGCAAAAGCGGGTGCAATACATACCCATGATGACCGTTCACATGGAATGCTGAGAACAGAAGTGACTTGCTCGGGCTGCGAAGCGCATTTAGGTCATGTTTTTGATGATGGTCCTGAGCCCACTGGGTTACGTTATTGCATCAACTCAGTGGCGCTCAGTTTTAACAAAGCCTAGCGTTACCATTTAAAAGCAAAACAATGCTAGCGAGCACCTGCGATCAAGAAACGTGTAAATTCAGGATCGTTGAATGCTTGAAATAAGGCCTCGCTAGCAAGTAAGTTGATAAACTCATGGGACTTAGCTTCGCTAGGCGTTCTGACAATTTCTTCTCGTCTATTGGACTCAAACTTTCCTTGATAGCGACGATTCCCATCAACGACCTGCATACTAATCCGCATATCTCCGACTAGTTCCCGACGTATGCCATCACTGCGAAGGTTGTAGCTTAAATGATCAATACTGATGGTGAGTTGCGCGCTCGCATTAGAACTGGTCGCCACGCCCATTCGGGTTAAAGTTTGCGTGGCTGCCCGTTGAATTTCATTACGAATATTATCGGTAACCCAGACAGGTACTTCATTTCCTAAGCGATCAGCAACGGTGCCAATTTTAAGTTGTAGGCTAGGGTAGTTGACATCAACTCTGACAGGCATGGATTGCGGTAGACGAGGAGCTGAGACAACTTCAGGTGCTAGGTTGATACGTTGTGGTAGCGGTCCCGAGCAGCCAACAATAAGACTCAGGGATATTGCTAAAGTGATCAATCCAATGATACGCACAGTGACACCTCTTATTCGAAAGGAATAGGTTCTAATTGATGAATAAATTCTGCCAACGAGTTAGCTAAGCGCTGATGAGGCGGCTTACCCGGTGATTCAAGCCAAATGCTGCCATCTGCATTATCTAAGCTGATAATAAGATTACCATCCGGCAAGGTGACTGCAAAGAAGAGTGTTAAGGGTAATTTACGTCGTTTCTTTTCCAGTGCATGCCCAATCAGGTTAGCTCTTAGACGTTCGATATCCTCAGGGTTCCATACTTGCAGTAAAGAAAGTTCTCCTTGAGGTGCTTTAGCGGGGAGGGGATCTGACCAATAGACGCTGTAAAAATCGGCGATATCAGGGTGTATCTCTGTTTCTAAAGCCTGACTTAGGCGCTCAAACATATTGATCGATTCGGTCTGAAGCACCGGTTTCCACAAAGTCAGTACCCCTTCATCTGCCTCATTCTGCCAACATTGACTCGGCCACTCCTTGTCATAAGGAAGCTGCGGCCAGCCTTGTGTCTCACACATGTTTGTCACTTTTTGCATAAATTGCTTAATTGCTAATTGGACTTCAGATGGCTCTTTGCTCATTGCTAAACTCTTTTACAGGGGTTGTTAACGATTACGTTGCTAACTCTGTCGATCAATGAGGTAATCACTGTCTGACTCGCCGTTCCTGACAGGCCGTAAATCATCCCTGATGGCTCCACAGCGCCATCCATGGCGCTGAGGGTCAGACAGTGACCACCTCATCGATCTCTTTGACGTACTCTATTGGCTGATAGATTTTTAAGCAAATCGATCGTTACTTATCATGCTGAAAATCTCATCATTTAATCCCATCACGATAAACAGTTTTTTTGCTTGATTGCTAATTGAAAAGAATTACGTGATGAATTCATATGAGTTGGTGTGTTAGTTGTCATGAGACCGTCTGACGACATGGATGTCGTCAGCGAGCGGTCAAGGACGACGAAAAGCGTGTCGCATGACAATTAATACATCAACGACACCACCATCGCTAAATAGATCAAAAAACAAACAAAAATAAAAAATTCTAAAATAATTTGCCGGAAGGGTTTGACAACGACCAGAAATTCATTAGAATTCGCACCTCGTTACGGGATGCAATTTTGCAAAACGAAACGACTGCAAAAGCAGTGATTGTTTGTGGAGCGGTAGTTCAGTTGGTTAGAATACCTGCCTGTCACGCAGGGGGTCGCGGGTTCGAGTCCCGTCCGTTCCGCCACTTACAATCATAGCAGCGACAACGTTTTGGGCGAATAGCTCAGTTGGGAGAGCACCTGCCTTACAAGCAGGGGGTCGGGGGTTCGAACCCCTCTTCGCCCACCAAAACGGAGTGGTAGTTCAGTTGGTTAGAATACCTGCCTGTCACGCAGGGGGTCGCGGGTTCGAGTCCCGTCCATTCCGCCATTTTTGCAGATTTACGTTATGGGCGAATAGCTCAGTTGGGAGAGCACCTGCCTTACAAGCAGGGGGTCGGGGGTTCGAACCCCTCTTCGCCCACCATAGCGTTATACCAGTACGGAGTGGTAGTTCAGTTGGTTAGAATACCTGCCTGTCACGCAGGGGGTCGCGGGTTCGAGTCCCGTCCATTCCGCCATTTTTCTAAGGCATTTTTACCAGCCTTATACATTTCCTTATGATTGTTCCCATCGAAAAGCTTAATTTGCCACTCTGGCAAACCTTCGGTGTTGAACTGTATATCATTCGCCTTGATCAAACCCATCCCCATATCAGTGGCAATAAATGGTTTAAACTCCAGCCTGCACTCGAACGTGCCAAAAAGCATCCAAATCAACCACTACTTAGTTTTGGTGGTGCCTTCTCCAATCACCTTCATGCGCTCGCTTATGCAGGCTTTCTTCATGGCTTATCGACGATGGCCATTATTCGCGGTGAACAGCCTAAAAGCTTAAATCCCACATTGCAGGATATGAAAAACTGGGGAATGCAGTTACATTTCGTATCACGTGCTGAGTATGCTCAACGCTATCGAGTGGATTATTTAGATCACCTACGCCAGCGCTTTGGCGATGTTCAGATTATCCCTGAAGGCGGAAGTAGTTCTGAGGCAGTCAATGCATGTGGGGAAATATGGAAGCATCTTTCGAAAGATCAGCCTTTACCTGATTATCTAGGTTGTGCCTTAGGAACGGGGGCGACAGTAGCGGGCTTAATTGCTAACAGGCCCCTGCAAACGCAGGTCATCGTGGTCCCCGCATTAAAAATCTCAGCCCTGGAAGCGACTCAGATGTTGCATCAGCATTGGCAGGCGAACCATGCTGATCGAACGGATCAGATTGAATTGAAAGAAGGTTTTACAGTGTTTGATGGCGAATTACCTTATGCGCGAGTCACTCCGATGATGGCGGCACTATGGCAACGCTTATCAACATGCTATGGTATTGATCTTGATCCAGTTTACACCTTACGTGTTTACCATCGATTAAGTCGGTTGCTGCAACAAGGCCACTTTCCAGCCGGATCGAAAGTGGCGCTATTGCATACGGGAGGGCTTCAAGGGATAAGAGGCTGTCAGCAGCAACTTCAACAAAGATCAGCGGCGTATATTGGACCACTACCTATATAATAATTTAGACATGCATGCAGAGTGAGAGTAAGGATGGATAATTTTCGTAACATAGGTTTGATTGGGCGACTCGGTAGTAAAGCAGTCATCGACACTCTAAAACAGTTGATACGCTTTTTAGATGAGCGCGGCCTTAATGTGATACTGGACGAAAAAATTGCGGAAGTTATGCCTGGTCACGGTCGTCAAACCTGTAAACAAAAAATGATGGGTGAAATTTGTGATCTTGCCATCGTGGTCGGTGGTGATGGAAGTCTTCTGGGTGCGGCTAGATCCCTAGCGCGAAGTAATATACCCGTATTAGGGGTGAATCGAGGCAACCTTGGCTTCTTAACCGATATTTCCCCTCAAGAGATAGAAACGCGTGTCGCTGAAGTGCTTGATGGTGCATACAGTGTCGATACGCGCTTTTTGTTAGATGTTTCTATTCGGCGTAAAGGTGAAACCGTGGGTGAGTTGGTCGCTTTAAATGACTGTGTACTTCATCCAGGTAAAGCCACTCGTATGATCCAATTCGAGTTATATATCGAAGGACAGTTTGTCTATACCCAGCGCTCAGATGGTTTGATTGTTGCTACACCGACGGGTTCTACCGCTTATGCGTTATCTGCGGGAGGGCCCATTATGCACCCTAAACTGGATGCCTTAGTGCTAGTGCCCATGTTTCCCCACACCTTGTCTAGTCGTCCAATAGTGGTGAGTGGTAACAGTGAATTAAAATTGGTGATCAGTGAAGAAAATAGTACCTATCCAACCATCTCATGTGATGGTCAGTCTGATTTTAGCTTAATGCCTGGCGATATTATCTCCATTCGCAAAAAATCTCATAAACTCAAGTTATTGCATCCTAGTGATTACAATTTTTATCAAACCTGTCGTGAAAAACTTGGCTGGAGCTCTAAGCCAGGTTGAGATTCATATTCACGTCAGTGTTTTAGGAGATGTCTGTGAAGGACAGTAAATTTTCAGGTTTCGACATCATAGGCGACGTACATGGTTGTGCGATAAGCCTACGTATCCTGTTAAACAGGTTGGGCTATGTTCAGCGTCAAGGCGTGTACCAACATCCGACACGCCAAGCGATATTCGTCGGCGACATTATTGATAGAGGCCCTCATATTCGTGAAGCCTTGCACCTTGTTCGGGATATGGTAGAGGCAGGTCATGCCCAAATTGTCATGGGAAATCATGAATATAATTACATCTGCTACACCACACCTGCGCCTAGTGGTTTTGCTCAGCCTTATCTGCGTAAGCATACCCCTCGTAACTATCGTATTCTTGAGGCGACCCTAGAACAGTTAGCTAATCATCCTGATGATCAGCGAGATTTCTTAAACTGGTTTGAAGAGATGCCAGTATTCCTCGACTTCGATTACTTCCGTATCGTGCATGCCTGCTGGCATCAGGAGTTAATTGATCGCTTTATTGCCATGAATGATGGCAATCGCATGCGCCGTGGTTTTCTGTTTCGTTCTGCAGTGGGTGATTCTCAAGAACATGACATCATGGACATTCTGCTCCGTGGAACGCATCTAGAGCTGCCTAATAAAGAGATTATGATCAGTAAAGATGGTTTTGAGCGTAGTTTTTTTCGAACTAAATTCTGGTTACGTGATCCCTATTATCTTAATGATGTGGTTTTTCAACCCGATCCATTGCCAGCGCATATGGCTAAGCTACCGCTGACACGAGAACAAAGAAGTGAGTTAATCTGTTACAGAGATGATAATAAACCATTGTTTATAGGTCATTATTGGTGTCAAGGAGAGCCAGAGCCTTTAGCGCCTAATATTGCCTGTTTGGATTACAGTGCTGTGAAGTTTGGTAAGTTAGTCGCCTACCGAATGGATGGCGAAACGCGTATCCAGAAGGATAAGTTTGTGTGGGTTGATGTGGCTAGAGAAGTTGCAATTGATGAATAAGAGAATCTTGTAATGCCTTGGCAAAAAAGTGCTTTAACACTCTCGCTTATCCTGATCAGTGCAATTATCTCTTTTGCGATGGGGTTCGGAGAGAATCGTGAGTTGATGCGCTTGCTAACCTTTACTGATTTTTCGATTCGAGGTCAGCAGATTTTTCATCACACCTTTTCAGCCATGTTGTCGACAGGGCAGTGGTGGCGACTGGTAACGCCAGCTTTTATGCACTTTAGTGAACTCCACTTGGTATTTAACTTGTTGTGGATTTGGGTGGTTGGTAGTCGTATTGAGCAATTGCATGGTCGCTGGGTTATGTTGTGCTTGTTTTTGTCGGCAGCTATTTTGTCAAATTTGGCACAGTTTTTAGTTAGCGGGCCTATGTTTGGTGGTATGTCTGGTGTTGTGTATGCCGTATTAGGCTACAGTTGGTTGTGGGATAAACAAGGCTATCGTCCTCGATTTGGCTTACCACAAGGCCTAATGGGCTTTATGCTCGTATGGTTAGTGCTAGGCTATTTAGGTATTTTGCAATGGGTAGGCATGGGGGCGGTAGCGAACACCGCACACTTAGTTGGGCTGCTGGTCGGTTTACTATTTGTTTTACCGGTTAAGTTATTCAGTCGTCGCGTCAGTTCATAAGATCGGTGACGCCAAAAAAGATTCTTCGGACCAAAAAAAGATTCTGTGGAGAAAGTGCAATGACATTTGATGAAATGATCGATTCCATGACGGTGGATGTTTATGAGTCGATGAAACGTTCAGTAGAACTGGGTAAGTGGCCAAATGGCATCAAACTGACACCCGAGCAGCGAGAGCAAAGTCTTAGAGCCATTATCGCCTATGAGCATAAGCGCAATATTCCTGAACAAGAGCGCGTTGGTTTTATTGACAGAACGCGCCCTGATGGAAAACAACATGGCTCTGATCCTTTAAAGCCAGACGTAATCAAAATTCTAAATTCGTAAGATCATTAAAGGAATGCCAGCTCATGTCTGCTAAACCTGTCATCTATCTTAAAGATTATGCGCCACCTAGCTACTTAATCGAGACCATCGATCTCAAATTTGAGTTAGAAGAAACGCAAACGCACGTTTTCAGTACATTGCGTGTTAAGCGAAATCCAGATGCAGTGGTGTCGACAGAGTTGGAGTTGCATGGGCATGAAAGCCTTCAGCTACGTTCGATCAAGCTCAATGGTCAACCGCTAGAATCATCTGCTTATCATCGAGAAACAGAATCCTTATTGATTAGCGATTTACCTGATGCATTCGAACTTGAAATAGAAACGGAGATTAATCCTAAAGAGAATACGGCGCTTGAAGGTCTATACCTCTCTGATGGAATGTATTGCACTCAATGTGAGGCGGAAGGCTTCCGGCGAATCACTTTTTATCCCGATCGTCCTGATGTCATGGCCACATTCACGACCACCTTGGTGGCAGACCAAAAGGCATATCCGATTTTACTCAGTAATGGTAACCCCGTTGAAAAGGGGGTGCTAGATGATGGTCGTCATTGGGTTAAATGGCAAGATCCTTTCCTTAAACCTGCTTACCTGTTTGCCTTAGTCGCAGGTGATTTAGCCTGTCTGGAGGATCACTTTACCACTCAGTCAGGGCGTAAAGTGACCTTGCAGATCTTCGCTGAATCTAAAGATTTGGAAAAGCTAGATCATGCGATGACAGCGCTTAAAAACTCGATGCGTTGGGATGAGCAGGTCTATGGTCGTGAGTATGATCTTGATATTTACATGATCGTTGCGGTCGATTTTTTCAATATGGGTGCGATGGAAAATAAAGGCTTAAATATTTTCAATACCTCTTGTGTCTTAGCCCATCCAAGAACGACCACAGATATGGGCTTTCAACGAGTCGAATCCGTTGTTGCACACGAGTATTTCCATAATTGGTCGGGAAATCGGGTGACCTGTCGTGATTGGTTCCAGTTGAGCTTGAAAGAGGGGTTTACCGTTTTTCGTGATCAATGTTTCTCGGCAGATATGCACTCAGCAGTGGTTCAGCGTGTCGATGAAGTGGGTATTTTACGCACGGCTCAATTTGCTGAAGATGCGGGTCCCATGGCGCATCCCGTCAGACCTGCCTCCTTTATTGAAATTTCTAATTTCTACACCTTAACGGTTTATGAGAAGGGTGCCGCCGTTGTCAGAATGCTGCATACCTTGTTGGGGCCTGAAACCTTCCGTAAGGGCTCAGATCTCTATTTTGAACGACATGATGGTCAGGCGGTAACGACCGATGATTTCGTCCAAGCCATGGCTGACGTATCAGGGCGTGATCTAACACAGTTCAAGCGCTGGTATAGCCAAGCAGGTACACCAAGATTAACAGTGACGGATCGCTATGATGCAGCAGCACAGCGTTATGAATTAACAGTTAAGCAAAGCTGCCCTGCAACGCCTGAATCCAAGCAAAAACAACCTTTCCACATGCCGATAAGTGTTGGTCTATTGCGCGCAGATGGTACTTCCTTTGTGTTAGCTGAAGGAGGAACTTCTATGTTGCTTGAATTAACAGATGCAGAGCAGACCTTCATTTTTGAAAAGATTGATGAACAACCTTTGCCATCATTACTTCGCAATTTTTCCGCACCGGTGAAGCTTAGCTATCCATATACTGATGAGCAGTTAGCCTTTCTGTTAAGTCATGACGAAGATGGATTTAATCGCTGGGATGCAGGTCAACAGTTAGCGCTTCGTCTGATCAATCAATTGATAGATGATTATCAGCAGCAAAAAGACTTAGCCTTGCCTGAACACTTTCTGGCAACTTGGAGATTGTTAATCAAAGAAGCGCCTCAAGATCCCGCCATGGCGGCGTTATTGATGACGTTACCCAGTGAAGCTTACATCAGTGAACTGGCAGAGCAAATCGACCCGATTGCCATTCATCAAGTTCGTCAATTTATTAAGCGTGAACTTGCGTCTAAGCTAGCAAATCTTTGGCTGGAGCTTTACCAGCAGCATGATACTGATGTTGCCTACTCAGCAGAACCTAAAGAGATGGCAAGAAGAAGTCTGCGAAATCTCTGCTTAGGCTATTTAATGGCCGTTGATAATCCAGCGCACTTAGCCTTAGCAGAACAGCAATTTGAGACAGCGGACAATATGACTGATCAGTTCGCTGCATTGGTAAATCTGGCTCATTCCGAATTCAATGATTCAGCTCATACGGCTCTTGATAGTTTCTTAACGCAGTGGCAGCATGAATCCTTGGTCATGAATCAGTGGTTGATGGTGCAAGCCACCGATCCAAAGCCGGGTGCTTTGATGCGTGTTATGCAGCTACTCGATCATCCGGTTTATGATCCACGTAACCCAAACAAAATACGCTCAGTGATTGGTGCGTTTTGTAATCAAAACGCCGTAAACTTCCATGCTGAGGATGGAAGCGGTTATCGTTTCCTTGCAGATCATATACTCAAACTGGATGCTCAGAATCCGCAAATCGCAGCGAGACTCTTGACGCCCTTAACACGATGGAAGCGCTATACTCCCAATCGTCAGGCGATGATGCAAGCCCAACTGCAGCGCATTATGGACTCTGGGAAGCTTTCTGGTGATGTGTATGAAGTGGTGAGTAAAAGTTTGTAAAAGTAGTGTCTTTAGTCAAAGGTTGTAGGGATCAGGCTCGATCCCTAGCACAGCCTCGGATATACTCTATTCAAAATTTATAAAATAAAACAGTCAGGAAAAGAGAATGCAAAAATTTCTACCGACCGACCAAAAGTTTGACTTACAGCAAAATTTTCGTCGTGCACTTAAGTGCCAAGAACAGCTCAGCGTCGCTAAAGAAGCGGTGAAAGAAGCAAAGCGCAGTCGCGTTTGGATTGTTGCTTTGATCATCATTCTCTTTGCGATGGGTTCTGACTTCTTCTTGGGTGCTTCGGCTGCACTTTTTGCACATTATTTCTACCGAATTATTCGTGCATGGTATTCCGTTAGTCGTGCAGAGGAGTCTTTGGAAGAAAATGAACGTTGGTTCAGCTCTAAGGGTTTGAAATTAGAAGGTCGTGTTCTTTATTTTCGTGAAGATAGCCTGCTAGAAAATCCACTTGATCCATTTGATGACGAGCTATTTCGTTAAGATTTATGACTAATTGCAGTGGATCAATGTCGATTTAATTGATATTGATCAACTGCATTTGTTGCAACTGCGGTATATAGTGAAACTCATGACCTTTCAGGAGACAGTGAGATGACTATATTAGAGCAATTGCATCAAGATCACATCAATCTGAGTCGACTTTTAGAAGTGCTGGAGATGAAAATCCAGAAGCTTAAAGAAGGTGATTCACCTAACTTCCAGCTTCTCTCTGAGTTGGTTGAATATATCGGTAATTATGCCGACCAAAGCCATCATCCCCGCGAAGACCATATGTATCACTACTTCGAATTGCGTGATACTAATCTAGATAAAGATCTAAAAGCCTGTGAAGCACAGCATGTCGATTTGAAGCAACTTTCACGTGAAGTGACGGAAACCGTCGATGCAGTGATGCATGATGCGGTCATTCCTATGGCTGAATTTATTCAGCGTCTTGAAAACTTTGTACAGCGTGAACGGGCACATATCAATTTTGAAGAACAAGCCATTTTTCCTAAGATCAATGCAATCTCCACTGCAGATGACTGGATAGTTCTGGAAAAGAATTTGCCTCAGCACGAAGATCCGTTATTCGGAGAGAAGCAGGGTGAAAACTACCGAGAAATTTATAAGGCAATGATTCAAGAAGTTAGCGCGGTGTAGCGGGGAGGTTTGTATCTAACGATTGAAATCGCACTTGATTGCGACCATTTCGTTTACCTACATAGAGAGCTTGGTCAGCAGTTTGGATCAGGCTCTCAGAGAGTTTGGTGACTTCCAGAGTCGTTGTATGACCCTGTTCACAGATTGTAATACCTAGCGATGCAGTAATCGAAATGGGCTCACCTAAATGCCCCGTAAAGGCAGTATTACAGATCGCTATTCGAAGATTTTCTGTTACCTGAATTGCTTCAGCTTCAGCGCAGCCTGGTAGAAGAATAGCAAATTCTTCACCGCCATATCGAGCAATACTGTCTGTATCGCGAAGATTGTCTTTCAGCACTTGCGCCATATCGCGCAGTATTTTATCGCCGCTGAGATGCCCATGGGTATCATTGACCGGTTTGAAATGATCAATATCCAATAATATGCACGCCATAGGTTCACCTGTTCGGCTGCAGCGCTTAATTTCTCTAAGTAATTGTTGACTGAAAGCTCTTCGATTTAACGCTCTTGTCAAAGAGTCCATACTACTGAGTCTTTGCAAAGTTTCGCGGCTGATAGCGTTTTCAATACAAACGGCAACGACAGAGGCTAGATGTGAAACATAATCGAAACGTAGCAGGTGGTTATAGCGCTGAGGGTCAGAGCTGCCGAGGCAAAGCGCGCCAATTAAGCAGTTTTCTCTAACCAACGGCAGGAGGGCGCATGACTGAACAGACACATGAATAGTAGCGTTAGTAGTAGGAAAACAGTTATCGCGAATGATGTTGTCAGCTTCACCGCAGTAGGGCTGAACCTCTGGGAAGAGCGTGTGCAGGGTTTGTGGATTAGGTATAAGGTTGAGCCCTTCAAAATGATTGAAGCGATCAGAGCCATCCAGTAATTCTTGCACAGCATCCTCTGGATCAAGCAGCATTAATGTAATGCTGCAGAGTGAAAATTTTTCTTTGAAATGATTGAGAAGGTAATCAAGTAACTCAGCTAGCGTGACACAAGAGAGGAGCTCCAGCTCAGCAGCAAAAAAAGCTTTCAACAGTTGCTCGTTGCGCTCTGCCTTATGATGCAAAATATTAACGCGTTGCCTTAGCTCTTTGTTCTCATCTGTAATGGATTTGTCTGCCTGCATGGACTTGATACCTGATCAGTTCAGAAAAGTCGTAACATATTGATGCAATTTGCAATCTGGTAATTTAGCAAATACGTACTAATTTATATATAAAAAAATGTAGGAGAAAATTAAATGCGTATCTTGATCTCCGGAGGGAGTGGTTTTATCGGTCAAGCACTGGAAAAAACCTTAACATCAAGGGGTGATCAAGTCGTCATTTGGTCACGTCAATCTTCATCAAAAACGAATTGGGTAAAGCAACTCGACGATATTAAAGAACCGATTGATGCCGTCATCAACCTTGCCGGTGCTGGTATCGTTGATAAGCGCTGGTCGCCCGAGCGAAAGCAGCTGCTTAGAGATAGCCGTATTCAAACCACCAAAAGCCTAGTGGAATGGATGGCAAAACAGCAGCAACAACCTAAAACCCTGATCAGTGGTTCTGCCATTGGCTATTACGGTAGTCAAGCCTCAGGTGAGCTAGATGAAAATTCCACTCCTATCAAAGGTTTTACCCATCAACTCTGTGCGGACTGGGAAGCAGAAGCCCTTAAAGCAGAAGCCTTGGGTGTTAGAGTGTGTTTAATTCGAACCGGCGTGGTGTTAGGTGCTAAAGAAGGGGCATTAAAGAAAATGTTACCGCCCTTTAGATTTGGGCTGGGTGGACCTATTGCTTCCGGTAAACAATGGATGTCATGGATTCATATCGATGATGAAGTGGCGGCCATTGGTTGGTTACTTGATCGCCCGGAATTATCCGGACCCTTTAATCTGACTGCTCCAGAGCCAGTCACCAACGAAGTGTTTTCTAAAACCTTAGGTAAAGCATTGCATCGACCTGCTTTCTTCAGAGTTCCAGCATTCACAATGAAGTTAATGCTTGGTGAAGCTAGCGAGTTATTGCTTGAAGGGCAGTGCGTTAAACCGGTTGCACTAACAAAATCAGGTTTTTCTTTCAATTACCCAAGATTGGAGTCAGCACTCAAAAATCTGGTCTGAACCTATTTGAATCTGCGTCGGCGCAAGGTTTTGACAGCCTCTAGCAAGAGATCACCGCGCCAAGCAGATTCTTGAGACTGCTTGATATGATGCTCTAGATCTAACAGTAGGTAATTTAACGTTTGACTTACATTAGCTTGATAAATGGATTCCGTATGGGTAATACGTTTTTCTGGCCAAAAACAAGCAGCCCATAAAACAATGGCTGTTCTAGCTTGATGACAAGCATTTTGTTGGCAAGCTGACATTAATCCTTGAAAGGCATGAAGTTCGGCATTGGCTTTCAGTGAGTGAGTATCCGTTATTTTTTCCGCTTGCCTTGAGCTAGGTTTTGCCGCTGTTCCCTTAGGATCATTAGTTTTAGCTGATTGCTTTAGCCCGTTTTTTAAAGAAGCGTTTGCTCTCTTATTGCTAGTATTTCTTCCCAATTGAAACTTAAATCCAGCTAATATTGCTAGCGATACGACGGTTAATAGAGTGAAGCCTATCGCGACTTGCAGCCAAAAAGGTGTGCTTTGTTGTGTGGTCGATAGATTGACTGTTTGAACGTTTGTAGGAGTCTCTGTGGCTGTCGGAGCTGCTTGAGTTGCGATAACTTCCTCTAATAGTTCGGCTGTTCCCAAAGTGGGGGGTGGTGTATGAGACTGCCTTAACGTTTGCGTTTCGGTATCCCACCAGATGACGGAACTGACGGGTTGAGAAGAAGAAGCACTGGCAGTGGGGGTAACATGCCACAGCTCTTGCAAAAGACTGGTGACACCTTGGCGCGAGTGAAACTCATCAATGAAGCGCTCGATTAAACGGTAATCTTGTCGATCTAGGGGGTCGAGTATTCTATCGGGTAATTGATGAGGCAGGGTGCCGACTGCCGTCACAGAAACACGTCGAATAAAGCCTAATTCGGCATTACTTAACTGATGAGTGGTATCACTCAAAATGAGGTTTTCACTTATCAAGGATTCAAAACCATCGGGTTTCGCGATCACATTCACGGCTGGGATATCTGCGGTTAAGACTTGTGATCCGTTATTAAAGGTTGATGGAAACCTGATGCTAGGACCCGTGCTGACAAGCTCACCCACTTGATCAGGGAAGAGTGCATAGCTTTGTGTCGTGTGAAAATCGTAATCGCTAGGGCCTGCTTCCATGCGCGTGTAAGGTAAACCCAACGTACGAACACGCCCTTCCTCTAATTGTGGAGGAATAATATCGACAGTTTCCGGTAAAGGTTCCTCATGAAATATATGTAAAGTCACTATCAATTGAGAATATTGATATAACTGATTTCTATCCGTTTCGACCACTAATTGAATTGGCTGGTTAACTCGAACCTCTGCACTGAGGGTTGCACAGTAAAAAAAAAGTACAAAAGCAATCGATATACCTTGCGTAACGGACCTGATCATATAGTCTTAAGTAGTAGTTAGTTTTAACTCATTATCAGGAAAGGCTATTCAATGCGCAATGATCCATTGTGTATACCCATAGCAAAAACTAAAAAAAGAGAGAAAGATATGCCCCTTAACGTTGCGGAATCAAAGGAAACGCTACTGGAACGTCTAAAAGCTGATATTCGTAAGCGCTTGGCAGACAGTAAAGCAGAGCTTTTGAATCAGTTTGTTGAAAGTTATTATCGAAATACTCCAGAGATGGATCTACAAAAATGGCGTCAGGATGACTTGCTAGGTGCTACCTTAGATATGTGGGAGTTTATTCAAGAAGCCCCCAGTGATGTGCCCCGGATTAAGGTTTTCAATCCTGACTATGAGAGACATGGGTGGCAATCAACCCATACCGTCATCGCCGTTGTCTCTACTGATCGCCCCTTTATTATCGACTCCTTACGTATGGAGTTAAATCGTCAAGACTTATCTATACATGCCATTAATAATGTTGTTCTGAATGCACAACGTGATGCCAAAGGCGCACTAACAGGATTTAACAAGGCTCAGGGACAATCTGAATCAGTTGTAGCGATAGAAGTTGATCGTCATACCGATGCTGCAAAACTAGAACAGATACGAACTGAGCTTTTGGCTGTTCTTGATGAAGTGCGTGCCTCTGTTGAAGACTTTAAGCCCATGCTCGATGCTGTCTCCGAGCAGTTAGCGCATCTTAAAAAAGTGGGTTCGACCCTAGAGAAAAAAGACCTCGCAGAAGCGACTGCGTTTCTGGAGTGGATGCAAGGTAACTTTACCTTTCTTGGCTACGAAATGTTTGATCTGAAAAAATCAGGCAAACAGCAATCCTTAGAAACGGTTGATGGATCTGGCCTCGGCTTATTAAGGGACTGTAATAAAGAGTGCCGAGAAAAATTCCTCGATGCGGACAACCTCAATGCAGATCAGCATACACTGCTTCCAGATCTGATCAGCTTTTCAAAAGCGGCGGCTAAGTCGCGTGTGCACCGTCCAGCATACCCAGATTATATCGGCTTCAAACGTTTTGATGAGAAAGGCAATCTAATCGGTGAAGTTAGATTTTTAGGTCTATACACCTCCTCAGTCTACATGCATTCACCCCGCAGTATTCCGGTTATCAGAAACAAGATTAATACCGTGTTGGCCAATGCAGGTTTTGTAGAGCATGGTCATGATTGGAAGCAGTTGCTTCAAATTCTGGACACCTTTCCAAGAGATGAGCTGTTCCAGATGCAGGCTGACGAACTTACGTCAATGGCTATGGGCATTCTAGAAATTCGTGAGCGTCGTCAAATTCGTGTGTTTGTTCGTCGTGATCAACAAGGTCATTACTTCTCTGCATTAGTTTATGTACCACGTGAGATTTATAGTACTGAGTTCCGTCTACGTGCTGAAAATATTTTAAAGCGCTCACTAAAATGTGAGCTAGCTGAATTTACCACCTATTTCTCAGAATCTATTTTGGCACGTACGCAATTTAACCTGCGTAATGCAGATGATGAGCAAGCAGTGATAGAGCAATTCGACGTCGCAGATATTGAGCATCAAATCCGTGAAGCGGCTCGTAGTTGGGATGAAGACCTGTTTGCAGCGCTGACTGATTCTCTAGGTGAAGAGAAGGGAATACATAGTTTTAATCATTTTAATGGCGGTTTTCCGGCCAGTTATCGTGCCCACTTTTCTACACGAACGGCGGTTATTGATATCCAGCACATGCGAAGCATGAGTGAAGATAATCCCATCGCATTAAGTTTTTACCGTGCATTAGATCGTGAAGACGATGAATTAAACTTTAAACTCTTCCACTATGGTAACTCGCTACCCTTGTCAGATGTGCTTCCGATATTGGAAAACCTCGGTTTGCGCGTCATGGATGAACATCCATACGAAATCAAAACAGATGAGAAAACCATCTGGATTCACGACTTCAACCTACGTTACAGCGGCCAGCAGCATGCTTCAATAGAAGCGCTTCAAGAAACCTTTGAAGATGCCTTCTTAAATATTTGGCGTGGCAACTGTACCAGTGATGACTTTAACAAGCTGGTATTAGGTGCAGGTCTGGGATGGCGACAAGTTAAGGTGCTTCGCGCCTATGCTGCTTACATGAAGCAGATACGTTTCCCGATCAGTACCGAAGCGGTTATCGCTGCGATGAACAATCATGTTGGCATCTCAAGAGAGTTAGTCAATCTCTTTAATGCTCGCTTTGACCCAGATAAAGCCGATGCAAAAATCGAGGACGCGATTGAACAACGCATTCAAGAAGCTCTTGAGAGTGTCGCCAGCTTAAACGAAGATCAGGTGATTCGTGAATATCTGATCTTGATTAAAGCGACCTTGAGAACCAATTTCTTCCAACTCAAAGAGGGTAAGCATAAGTCTTACATCTCATTCAAATTGTCACCGGCCAATATTCCAGATATTCCTCAGCCTAGACCGATGTTTGAGATATTTGTGTTCTCGCCTCGTGTTGAAGGTGTCCATCTTCGTGGTGGTAAAGTGGCCCGTGGTGGTTTGCGTTGGTCAGATCGTAACGAAGACTTCAGAACAGAAGTGTTGGGCTTGGTAAAAGCGCAGCAGGTAAAGAACGCCGTGATCGTTCCCGTTGGTGCGAAAGGTGGCTTTGTTGCTAAGAAACTGCATTCTGGCATGACCCGTGACGAGTGGTTGGAAGAGGGCATAAACTGCTACAAAATGTTTATCAGTGCGCTTTTAGATATCACCGATAATCTTGTCGAAGGCGATGTGGCTCCTCCGCAAAGAGTCGTTCGTCACGATGAGGATGATACCTATCTGGTTGTTGCTGCCGACAAAGGAACAGCAACCTTCTCTGATATCGCGAACGGTATCGCGGCAGAATACAATTTCTGGTTAGGTGATGCCTTTGCTTCGGGTGGAAGCCAAGGGTATGACCACAAGAAAATGGGGATTACCGCCAAAGGCGCATGGGTCTCGGTCGAACGTCATTTCCGTGAACTGGGCCATAACACCCGCACAGAACCCTTTACCGTGGTGGGTATCGGCGATATGTCAGGTGACGTGTTTGGTAACGGTATGTTGTTGTCGAATCAGATTAAACTGATTGCAGCGTTTAACCATCTGCATATTTTTATCGATCCAGATCCAGATCCCGCAGCAAGCTTTGCTGAACGTGATCGCTTATTCAAACTACCACGTTCCGGCTGGAATGATTACGACGCATCCTTAATTTCTAAAGGTGGTGGTTTATTTGAGCGTTCAGCTAAGTCGATTAAATTAACGCCTGAAATGAAAAAAATGTTAGGTGTCAGCAATGCTCAGATGACACCGACAGATCTTATCTCTGCGATATTGAAATCGCAGTTTGATCTATTGTGGAACGGTGGTATCGGTACCTACATCAAAGCCAGTCATGAAAGCCATGCAGATGTCGGTGACAAGGCAAACGATGGTTTACGTGTCAACGGCTGTGACCTTCAGTGCCGAGTGATTGGCGAGGGTGGTAACCTCGGTATGACGCAAATGGGTCGTATGGAGTACGCTCGTAATGGCGGTCGTCTGAATACCGACTTTATTGATAATGCCGGTGGTGTCGACTGCTCTGACCATGAGGTTAACATCAAGATACTACTGAATGGTTTAGTTGCAGCAGGGGATATGACCCTCAAGCAGAGAAATAAGTTGCTGGTTGAAATGACTGACGAAGTCTCTTCGCTGGTATTGAAAAACAACTATCGTCAGGTTCAGGCACTGACCTTGGCTGAACGTCGTTCGTTAGTTTCTATCTCTGAATATCAACGCTTTATCAGCAAGCTAGAAGCACAAGGCAAGCTGAATCGTAAGCTGGAGTACATTCCTTCAGACGAGTTTATTGAAGAGCAGCGGTTGGCAGGAAAAGGACTTAGTCGTCCAGAGCTATCCGTGCTGGTTTCTTATAGTAAAGCAGATCTAAAAGAGCGTTTGTTAGATACTGAGTTACCCAGCGATCCTTATGTTGCGCAAGAACTGGTCACTGCCTTTCCTAAACAGATGCGCGAAAAGTTCGGTGAGGAACTGAAAGGACATCGCCTCGTTCGTGAAATTGTATCGACTCAAGTTGCCAACGAAATCGTTAACTTGATGGGTATCAACTTTGCGGATCGCCTGACCGTCTCTACAGGTAGTAACATCGAAACCTTAACGCGTGCTTATGTATTGGTTCGTGATACCTTCCGCATTAGAGAGTTATGGAAAGAAATTGAGTTACTCGATTATCAAGTAGATGCATCCATTCAATTAGAAATGATGGAACGTCTACAATACCTTGTTCGCCACGCAACACGCTGGTTCTTGCGTAATCGTCGTGGTGGGGTGGAATGTGAACAAGAAATCAGCGTCTTTGCTAAGCCATTGCAGCAGGTTGCTGAGAATTTAGGCGAGTTACTCTGTGGCGAGCCTAAGTCGCAATGGGAAACTGCTTATCAACGCTATACCGATGCTGGTGTTCCTGCAGATCTGGCGAAAGTGGTTGCTGGTTCCAATATTCTTTTCTCTGCCTTAGCTGTCATTGAGGTTGCACGTGAAGAAAAAGTGGATATGCAGCGTGCCGCACTCGCTTTCTTTGGCTTAGGTGAGCGGCTAGAGTTGCATTGGTTTGCCAATCAGCTCAATGATCTAACGGTAGAGAACTACTGGCAAGCATTAGCGCGTGATGCCTTCCGTGACGATTTAGATTGGCATCAACGAGCTCTCATGGCTTCAGTATTAAAATTGGGACAAGCTGATAAATCCGATGCTACGTCACTACTGGAGCAGTGGGTCGCGTTGAATCAACCTTTACTTGAGCGTTGGGATAAAGTGCTTGATGATCTTAAATCCGCTAAAACTCAAGACTATGCAATGTATACAGTGGCCGTCAGAGAGTTGTATGATCTCGCTCGAACCTGTATTCACACCGCAGGCTGAGTAGTTTCGCATCCAGCTAACTGCCAGTCTTTTGTTCTGGCAGTTAGCTGATGAGATATGTCATCCTCGACCTGGCAATTAGCCGGGAAGAATACATGAAATACTACCAAGGACGTGCTGTTCACATATCAGCACGTGCAAGAGACGGACGTATGGTCCGTCTTCCTGCTTCTGTAATGCGCCAATATGTGTCTCTTTCAGGCTTAAAAGGTAGCTTTACTGTCTACTTTGATGATCAAGGACGTCTATTGCAAATAGACAGATTGAGTTGATGCTGTCATTTGTGCTGTGCAAAAGGGTATAATAGACGCCGTTTTCAAAAATCCGCTTTGAGATTGCTATGCTATATAATGTCGCTCGTTCATTGATGTTTAGACTCGATGCAGAAACTGCACATAACCTTTCGTTGTCCAGTATGAATCTGCTGTCTGAGCTAGGCTTGCAGCACTTAGCAGGCGCGCGTACAAGAAGCCTTCCGGTAGAAGTGATGGGCTTGCGCTTTCCCAACCCTGTAGGTCTCGCTGCTGGTTTAGACAAAAACGGTACTGCCGTCGATGGTTTGGCAGCGATGGGCTTTGGATTTATTGAAGTAGGTACGGTAACGCCGAAACCTCAACCGGGTAATCCGCGTCCTCGAATTTTTCGTTTGGCAGATCATACTGCGATAATTAATCGCATGGGTTTTAACAATGACGGTGTCGATCAGTTACTCAAAAATCTTGAGAAAGTTCGTTACAACGGCATTTTGGGCATCAATATTGGCAAGAATAAAGATACACCAAACAAGCAGGCCAATGATGATTACCTCTATTGTTTGCGTAAAGTCTATGATCGCGCCAGTTACGTGACCGTTAACATTTCATCACCTAACACGCCTGGATTACGCAGTCTTCAATTTGGTGATTCATTAAACGGTCTGTTAGATGCGTTAAAAAATGAGCAAGCCAGATTATCCAAGCTGCACCTGAAATATGTACCTATTGCGTTAAAAATAGCTCCAGACATGGAAGAAGAAGAGTTTGAGCTAGTGGCTAATGCACTCAAAAGTTATGAAATGGATGCTGTTATTGCTACCAACACAACCTTGAGTCGTGAGGGTGTAGAGGATTCGCCCTTAGCCCAAGAGTCTGGTGGTTTGAGTGGTGCACCTGTGCGCAACCGCTCTACAGCGGCGATTGTATCGTTGAATCGTCATTTGAAAGGGGCATTGCCAATTATTGGTGTCGGTGGCATTACTGAGCCATTTGACGCAGCAGAAAAGATCGAAGCGGGCGCGAGTTTAGTGCAGATTTATTCTGGCTTAATTTATCGTGGTCCCACATTAGTACATGAGTCCGTTAAGGCGTTAGAGCAGTTGCTGAAGAAGTAAAATCGGATCTTCGATTCAAGGTTGCGACACATTTGCTCAATGATTTTGTCATGAAAATGCTGTCGCAACCTCAACAATCTAAACTAAGCTTCCTAAACTCGTTTTTGAATCGAATAGTGAAAGAAATCGTTTATCAGAAATCATGCTAAAGTGGGGTTAATTTGGATAGCAGAAACGCCGGACATACCGCTCCAGTGTGCTTCGCGACCCTCTCGCCAACCGTTCATCCAGTGCGATCGAAGTTCAGATGTTTGTACGGGGCATTCCTCTTTTGAACGACCATTAAGGCCTGCAACAAATCCACGGTTATGCAGAGTAGAACTGCGGTCTCGTTTCTGTTTTCTCATAATGCGCCTCTCAATTTCTAATTGTCATCGCGGTACCAAACAATATGACATTGCAATTTGGCAAGGGTTCACCAATAGATTTGGTACCTTTCGCGTGTGGTTAATAGGCAACTAACACACACCTTATTAGTATAGGAAATAAGCGGCGTTGGCTATTGATATTAACTATAATGTAATACAACGTTCATAGAGTGACTCATAGCGCAACTGCACAATCGTGAAGTTAATCATGCGTTTACAACAAAAGATCAATAGTGCTATTGAACTTGAAAATTTTTCATCCCAAAGACATCGGACGAGGTAATCATGACACCAGAAACTCAGGGCGCGGAAATCTATCACTATTTTGTGACCTGTCCGAAAGGTATGGAGCAACTTCTTGCGGACGAGTTGAACGAGTTGCAAGGGCAGGCTGTGCGTATGACGGTGGCAGGTGTCAGTTGCCAAGGCGATAAGGCGTTAGGTTATCGAATGTGTCTTTGGTCACGTCTCGGCAGTCGAGTCTTGCTGCGACTGACTGAGGCTCCTGTGACCACTGCAGACTCTCTTTATGATGTAGTACAGTCAATCGATTGGTTGGCTCATTTACGACCATCTGGCACGATGAGTGTTGACTTTAATGGTCAAACAGAAGAGATACGCAACACCCATTTTGGAGCGCTAAAAGTAAAAGACGCTATTGTTGACCAAATAAGAGCAGCCACAGGGCAGCGTCCCGAAATCGATAAACAGCAACCTGAGTTGCGCATCAACGTTCATTTGGCGCGAGGTAAAGTGGCTGTCTCTTTAGATTTATCGGGTGATAGTTTGCATCGACGTGGTTATCGAGGCAAAACTGGTGAAGCGCCAATGAAAGAAAACCTGGCAGCTGCGGTGTTACTGCGCGCTGGTTGGGGTAAGCAAGAGGTTAGCTGTCTCGTCGATCCGATGTGTGGTTCTGCTACCTTATTAACTGAAGCGGCGTTGATGAGTTTAGATATCGCCCCTGGATTGTATCGGCAAACATTTGGATTTATGCGTTGGCCAGACTTCGATCGTGAACTATGGCAGCAATTACTGACAGAAGCGCATGGGCGACAAGCTACAGGACGTGAAAATCAGACACTAACATTGATCGGTTCTGATCAGGATGCGCGTGTCATTGCTGCCGCTAAAGACAATGTTCGTCGCGCAAAATTAGACCAATGGATTCATCTGGACGTTAAAGAAATAACTGACGTTACGCGCCCAGAAGGCGTGGATAAAGGGTTGTTGGTTACCAATCCTCCCTATGGTGAACGACTTGGCGAAACAGGCCCGCTTATGTTTCTCTACAAACAATTGGGTCAATTGATGCGCCGCCAATTTTATGGCTGGAATGCTGCGGTGTTGACCTCTGATACCTCTTTAAGCCGTGTTATGGGCCTCAAGCCTCATAAGGATTATCAACTATTCAATGGTGCGTTAGAGAGTCGTGTATTCCTATTTGATATTTTTGCAGAACAAGCTGAACAGAAAGAGCAGGGCGGCACCCTTACCTTAAACGAAACGGCACAAATGTTTGCCAATAGGCTGCAAAAAAATCTGAAGAATCTGCGCCGCTGGGTTAAGCAAGAGTCGATAGAGTGTTACCGTCTTTATGACGCAGATATGCCCGAATATTCGGTTGCCGTTGATATCTATGGTGACCAAGTGTTGATTCAAGAGTATCAGGCACCGAGCAGTATAGATCCGGTAAAGGCTTTTAATCGCCTGTCTGAGGCGGTCACTGCGACAGCGGTAGTGCTAGAGAAGCATCCCGATCAAGTGATCCTTAAGCAGCGTAAACGCCAGCAGGGTAGCGATCAATATCAACGTCATAACGATACAGGCCATTTTTTTGTTGTCAAAGAACATGGTTGTTTGTTGCGAGTCAATCTGCATGACTATTTGGACACGGGGTTATTCTTAGATCACCGGCCGGTTAGGCGTCAGTTACAAACGCTATCAGCCGGGAAGGATGTGCTTAATCTTTTCTGTTATACCGCTACAGCAACGGTTCATGCTGCTGTTGGAGGGGCTAAATCAACCACCAGTGTCGATATGTCTGCAACCTATTTGGATTGGGCAAGACAAAATCTTCAATTGAACCAGCAGGATATGTCGAAGCATCAATTGATTCGTGAGGATTGCTTTAAATGGCTTAAGCGTCAAAAACAACCCGCTTACGATGTAATTTTTATGGACCCACCGACCTTTTCTAACTCAAAAAGAATGGAAGGCGTACTGGATGTTCAACGTGATCATGTCGCCTTAGTGGAAGATGCGATGCGCTTATTGCGTCCGCAAGGGGTGCTGATCTTCTCGAATAACTATCGTCGCTTTAAGTTGGATTATGATGCCTTGTCTCGTTACAAGATTAACGACATAACACCGCACACCTTAGATCCAGACTTTAAGCGAAACAGCAAAATTCATTGCTGTTTTGAAATAAAACACTGTTAAACAACGTATTAGATGACAAAAAAACGCCCGCAATAAGCGGGCGTTTCTACACACAATGAAGGCAAGTGGATCTATTAACCCGGATAATCGCGCTTTTTCGCACCGGTATAAAGCTGGCGCGGACGACCGATACGGTTTGGACTTGAATGGAACTCGTTCCAATGAGAAATCCAGCCGATAGTACGCGACATGGCAAAGATCACGGTGAACATGCTGGTGGGTATGCCCATCGCTTTCAAAATGATACCTGAGTAGAAGTCCACGTTTGGATAGAGTTTACGCTCTACAAAGTATGGGTCTTCCAGAGCTATTTCTTCCAAGCGAGTGGCGATCTTCAATAAAGGATCATTGATGTTAAGTTCAGCCAACACTTCATCACAGGTTTTCTTCATCACACGTGAGCGTGGATCGAAGTTGCGATACACACGGTGACCGAAGCCCATTAAGCGGAATGGATCATCAGGATCTTTCGCGCGCTTGATAAACTCAGGGATATTGGCTTCATCACCGATCTCTTCAAGCATGGTCAGTACGGCTTCGTTAGCACCGCCGTGAGCAGGTCCCCAGAGTGCTGCAATACCCGCAGCGATACAGGCAAATGGGTTTGCACCAGAAGAACCAGCTAAACGAACAGTGGAGGTAGACGCATTCTGTTCATGATCGGCGTGAAGCGTGAAGATGCGATCCATGGCGCGAACCAGTACTGGGCTAACTTCATATTCAGAGCAGGGTGTAGAGAACATCATGCGCAAGAAGTTTTCAGCATAGCCTTTGTCATTGCGAGGAAACATGAACGGTTGACCGATAGAGTACTTGTAGCACATCGCAGCAAACGTTGGCATTTTGGCAATCAATCGATAGGCGCACACTTCACGGTGGTTAGCGTTATTGATATCTAACGAATCGTGATAGAAGGCAGATAGCGCACCCACAACACCACACATGATCGCCATAGGATGTGCGTCACGACGGAAGCCTTTGTAGAAAGAGATCAATTGTTCATGAACCATCGTGTGATTACTGATGGTGCTTACGAACTTTTTCTTTTGCTCGGCGTCAGGAAGTTCGCCGTTCAGCAGCAAATAGCAGACTTCGAGGTAATCCGACTTCTCAGCGAGCTGATCAATCGGGTATCCACGGTGTAGCAGAATCCCCTTATCACCATCAATGTAGGTGATTTGTGATTCGCATGCCGCTGTAGAAACAAAGCCTGGGTCATAGGTAAAAAGACCTTTTCCAGTCAGCGGACGGACATCAATAACATCTGGACCTTCTGTGCCGGAGTAAACGGGCAGTTCAATCACTTCATCCATGCCGTCGACCGTCAAACGTGCTTTCTTGTCAGCCATAGGTGGCTCCTATCATTCGGTTATAATTACAATGACTTATCTTGGTCATTTGATTACATTGTCAGGTACTACCTGAATGAGAACCCGTCAACTATAGAGGTTGACGATGGTTTGTCAATTCAACCTAAAGACGAATACCGCAATGCAACATGTCGTCAAATAAGATAACAGAGTGATCTTAAATAGCCTAGTCAACTTATCAGGTAATGCTGAAATTTTTCTCAGTGTTTAAGCGTGTTAGACCATTGTTGTACAGGGGTCAAGTCGCGTTGTATTCAATGTCGTAACTGACTATACTTCGAGCCCTGAGTTGACATTGTACAGTTGTGCAATGGCACAAATGTGCAATGCCGGTTCGGCAAACGAACTACTGCTTCTAAGCACTTCCAGCAACCCGTCCTGCAAAGGGACTACAAAAGTGTGAACTAGAGCCGTGAACAAAAAACGACCTGTAAACCTAGATATACAAACCATTAAACTGCCACTTCCGGCGGTCACCTCAATACTACATCGTGTAACGGGTGTAGCACTGTTTTTTGGTGCCATCTTTGCGATGTACTTATTGGGATTGTCACTGGAATCTCAGTCAGGCTTTAATGCCGCGGCTGATCTTCTCCGGGATAGCTTCCTGGCTAAACTCATCGCATGGGGATTTGTATCAGCACTGCTGTATCACCTAGTTGCGGGCGTCAAACATCTGATTATGGACTTCGGTTACTGTGAAGAGCTGGAATCAGGTACGTTGGCTGCCAAAGTAACCTTGGTTGCAGGTGGTGTTCTTGTCCTTTTGGCAGGAGTATGGATATGGTAACAAGTATTACGAGTTTTGGCCGCAGTGGTCTATATGACTGGATGATGCAGCGGGTAACTGCTGCTGTACTGATGGCTTACACTATTTTCATGATTGGCTATTTGCTGTTCAGTTCTGATCTGAGCTATGCCTCTTGGTCTTCTCTGTTTCAGAACACAGCGATGCGCATCTTCACCCTGTTGGCGATTTTGTCAATGGTAGCACATGCTTGGATAGGTCTTTGGTCGGTATCAACTGACTACATCAAAAAGACTAGCATCCGTTTCGCATTTCAATCCGTATGTGGTCTACTGGCGTTTATTTACGTCGTGTGGGGCATTCAGATTCTATGGGGTGTATAAAAGATGACAAAGCTGCGTACATTAACCTTTGATGCCATCGTTGTTGGTGGTGGTGGTGCAGGCATGCGTGCCTCGCTACAGTTAGCACAGTCTGGCTTAAACACTGCCTGTGTTACTAAGGTGTTTCCAACCCGTTCACACACTGTTTCTGCGCAAGGTGGTATCACCTGTGCTATTGCAAGTGCAGATCCTAATGATGATTGGCGTTGGCACATGTACGATACCGTTAAGGGTTCCGACTATATCGGTGACCAAGACGCTATCGAATACATGTGTTCTGTAGGTCCACAAGCTGTTTTCGAGCTTGACCACATGGGTCTACCTTTCTCTCGTACTGAAATCGGTCGTATTTATCAGCGTCCATTCGGTGGTCAGTCTAAAGGCCCAGATAACCCAACTCAGGCAGCTCGTACTTGCGCTGCAGCTGACCGTACAGGACATGCTTTGTTGCACACTCTGTACCAGGCTAATATGAAAGCGGGTACAACCTTTCTTAATGAATGGTACGCTGTTGACTTAGTCAAAAACGCTGACAATGCCGTGGTAGGTTGTATCGCTATCTGCATTGAAACAGGCGAAACCGTCTACATCAAAGCGAAAGCAACGGTACTTGCTACCGGTGGTGCAGGTCGTATCTATGCCTCTACGACAAATGCGTTAATCAATACTGGCGACGGTATGGGTATGGCATTGCGTGCAGGTTACGCCGCTCAAGATATGGAGATGTGGCAGTTCCACCCAACCGGTATCGCAGGTGCGGGTACACTGGTTACTGAAGGTTGCCGTGGTGAAGGTGGTTACCTGATCAATAAAGACGGTGAGCGCTTCATGGAGCGTTACGCACCGAATGCTAAAGATTTAGCAGGTCGTGACGTTGTGGCACGTTCTATGATCCTTGAGATTCTAGAAGGCCGTGGCTGTGGCCCAGACGGTGATCACGTATTGTTAAAACTTGATCACCTAGGTGAAGAAGTTCTGCATTCGCGTCTCCCCGGCATCTGTGAGTTGTCGAAAACGTTCGCAGCCGTGGATCCCGTTAAAGAGCCTATTCCTGTGGTTCCAACCTGTCACTACATGATGGGTGGTTTGCCGACCAACATCGGTGGCCAAGTGATCAATCCAGATGCAGATGGCAAAGACCATATTGTGAACGGTTTGTTTGCATGCGGTGAAGTGGCATGCGTATCTGTTCACGGTGCAAACCGTTTGGGTGGTAACTCCTTGCTTGACTTGGTTGTATTTGGTCGCGCTGCAGGTATGCAGATCGAAGAGCAGATGCGCGAAGGTTACGAAGTTAAAGATGCAACCGAAGCTGATATTCAGGCAGCAATGGTTCGCTTGAACCGTCTGAATAATAGCACGGGCGGTGAAAAGATCGCTGATGTTCGTAAAGAACTGCAAAGTACTATGCAGCTTTACTTCGGTGTATTCCGTGACGGTGCAGCAATGGATAAAGGGTTGCAGTTACTCGGAGAAATTCGTAAGAAAGTTGAAAATCTGCATCTTGAAGATAAGAGCCAGTCTTTCAATACGTCTCGTATTGAAGCGCTGGAGCTTGAAAACTTGTTAGAAGTTGCTGAAGCGACTGCTGTCGCTGCTGTCGAGCGTAAAGAGTCTCGCGGTGCGCATGCGCGTAACGACTTCACTGAGCGTGATGACGAAAATTGGCTATGCCATTCGATCTATTACCCAGACAACAAGCGTATAGGTAAGCGTGCGGTGAATTTTGCGCCCAAAACCATGGACGCTTTCCCGCCCAAGATCAGAACTTACTAAGAGGCTGATGATATGCTGGTAAGTGTATATAGATACAACCCTGAAACCGATGATGCGCCTTACATGCAGGATATCCACATAGAGATTCCTGGCGGTAAAGACATCATGGTGCTGGACTTGCTCCAGTTACTGAAAGAAAAAGATACATCCATGACATTCCGTCGCTCATGCCGTGAAGGTGTTTGCGGTTCAGACGGTATGAACATGAATGGTAAAAATGGCTTGGCTTGTATCACTGCATTGTCTCAGGTAGTTGTGAAGGACAAACTTGTTCTTCGTCCACTGCCGGGTCTGCCTGTGATTCGAGATCTCGTTGTTGATATGAGTCAGTTCTACAGACAATATGAGAAAGTTAAACCTTTCTTGATCAACGATACGCCACCGCCTGCAATCGAGCGTCTACAAACGCCTGAAGATCGTGCTGAGTTAGATGGTCTTTACGAGTGCATCCTGTGTGCATGCTGTTCAACAGCGTGTCCATCTTTCTGGTGGAACCCAGACAAGTTTATCGGTCCATCTGGCTTGCTACAGGCGTACCGTTTCTTGGCTGATACGCGTGATACGGCTCGTGATCAACGTTTGTCAGAGTTGGATGATCCGTTCAGCGTATTCCGTTGCCATGGCATCATGAACTGTGTCAGCGTTTGTCCCAAGGGTCTGAACCCAACCAAAGCAATTGGTAAAATTCGTAACATGCTATTGCAGCGTGCTACCTAATCTTAATTGCTTGCTAAAAAAAGGCGCCAGATCGGCGCCTTTTTTATTTGCGTTATATCCTTATGCGATATTGTTACTTAAAACAAGCAAATCTTCCCATAAGGTCTATGTTACCCAGCGGAACTATTTTCTGTAGAATTCAATTCAGATGAACGGTGTTAAGCAGTCGAGAAAAGTCGTAAAATAATACGAATGCCTTCAGCTTAATGACTGGGCATCAAAAAACGGTAATCAGCTAAGAGGAAGCCGCCATGTGTGGCGAGGAGTGGTGCAGCCTTGCCGGACAGCTTACCTCAGACTCAGGGTGAAATAATAATGCAAGACAGCATGATGGAGCTGATGTGGAAGAACGCTCACCTATACGGTGGTAATCTTTCATATGTAGAACAACTATACGAAGCCTACCTCTTTGACCCCAATGCCGTTCCTCAGGAGTGGCGAGAAGAATTTGATCGTCTGCCAAAGACAGGTGATAACCTCACTCAAGATATACCGCATACCCCTATTCGTGATCATTTCCAGTTGTTGGCTAAAACCCAACGTAAAGCAGGTAATGGTGCGGTAGCTAGCGTTAGCTCTGAGCATGAGAAGAAACAAGTCCGCGTGTTACGTATGATCAACGCTTTCCGCGTACGTGGACATCAGGTAGCTAAAATCGATCCGCTGAATTTATTGCAGCGTCCACCTGTTCCCGATCTTGACTTACGCTTCCATGAGCTTTCTGAAGCTGATTACGATACTACTTTCCAGCTCGGCTCATTGTTCTTCGGAACAGAAGAAGCGCCACTGAAATCCATCGTTGAAGATCTGAAAAAAACCTACTGCTCATCAGTGGGTGCAGAGTATATGCATATTGTAGATACTCAAGAAAAACGTTGGATTCAATCACGCATGGAGCCTGTGCGTTGCGATCCTGTTCTGGATGCAGATACCCGTATTCATATCCTTGAGCGTTTAACCGCTGCAGAAGGCCTAGAGAAATATCTCGGCTCTCGCTATGCCGGTGCAAAACGTTTTGGTGTTGAGGGCGGTGAGTCTTTGATTCCTTGTTTAGATGAACTGATTCAGCGCGCGGGTAAAGACGGTGCCAATGAAATTGTAATCGGTATGGCACACCGTGGTCGTTTGAACGTCCTGGTTAACATCTTTGGTAAAAACCCATCCGATCTATTTGGTGAGTTTGAAGGTAAGAAAACGCTAGAAACTTCCGGTGACGTTAAATACCACCAAGGTTTCTCTTCAAACATCATGACCCCTGGTGGCGAAGTTCACTTGGCGATGGCGTTCAACCCCTCTCACTTAGAGATTGTATCTCCTGTGGTTGAAGGGTCGGTTCGTGCGCGTCAAGATCGTCGCGACGATGCAGTGGGTAATACGGTTATTCCTGTTTCTATCCACGGTGATGCTGCGTTTGCAGGTCAGGGCGTTGTGATGGAAACCTTCCAGATGTCACAGACACGCGCCTACAAGACTGGTGGTACGATCCATATCGTTATCAACAACCAAGTGGGCTTTACCACGTCTAAGAAAGAAGATTCACGCTCATCTGAGTACTGTACTGATGTCGCTAAAATGGTACAGGCACCTATCTTCCATGTTAATGGTGATGATCCTGAAGCCGTGCGTTTCGTGACTCAATTGGCCTTAGATTACCGCAACGAATTCAACAAAGATGTGGTCATCGATTTAGTTTGCTATCGTCGTCGTGGACACAACGAAGCTGATGAGCCATCAGGCACTCAGCCACTGATGTATAGCCAAATTAAGGTTCAAAAAACGACTCGTGAACTCTACTCTCAGCGTTTAGTAGATGAGGCAGTGATTACTGCTGAACAAAGCAAAGAGATGGAGCAAGAGTATCGTAAAGCATTGGAGAATGGTGAGCATGTTGCCAAGTCTCTAGTGATGGAACCTAATTCAGAAATGTTCGTTGACTGGAGACCTTACCTAGGTCATCAGTGGACTTTCGAAGCGGATACAACCGTTGATATCAAGTTGCTTCAAGAGTTAGGGCAGAAGATGTGCCGCTTCCCAGAAAGCTTCCCGATACAGCGTCAAGTACAAAAGATCTATGATGATCGCGTACGCATGGCTGCCGGAGCGATGGAAATCAACTGGGGCTTTGCGGAAACCTTGGCTTATGCAACCTTATTGGCTGAAGGCCATCAGGTTCGTCTAACGGGTCAGGACGTAGGTCGTGGTACCTTCTCTCACCGTCATGCCGTTGTGCATAATCAGAAAGATGCCAGTACCTATGTACCACTGCAGCATCTTGATGAAAACCAACCTAAATTCGACATCTTTGACTCCTTCCTCTCAGAAGAAGCGGTATTAGCCTTCGAATACGGTTATGCGACTACGATGCCAAACAGCATGGTAATCTGGGAAGCACAGTTTGGTGATTTCGCTAACGGTGCACAGGTTGTCATCGATCAGTTCATCACCAGTGGTGAGCATAAGTGGGGCCGTCTATGTGGCTTAACGATGCTGCTTCCACACGGTTTTGAAGGTCAAGGTCCAGAACACTCATCTGCTCGCCTAGAGCGTTTCTTGCAGTTATGTGCAGAGCACAACATTCAGGTTGCTGTACCGACTACGCCATCACAGATTTACCATCTGTTGCGTCGCCAGGTAACACGCCCACTGCGTAAGCCTCTGGTAGTGATGACGCCTAAGTCTTTACTTCGTCATAAGCAAGCAGTGTGTTCACTGGAAGATTTAGCGAATGGTACTTTCCAGCCAGTTATCCCTGAAGTGGATAAGCTGGATCCTAAGAAAGTGAAACGATTGGTGATGTGTAGCGGTAAAGTTTACTACGACCTATACAATCGTCGCGCTGAACTGGAAAAAGATGATGTTGCGATTGTTCGTATAGAGCAATTGTATCCCTTCCCAGAAGCGATCCTTGGTGAAGTGATTGCGGACTACACTAATCTTGAATCCGTAGTGTGGTGTCAGGAAGAGCCAATGAATCAAGGCGCTTGGTATTGCAGCCAGCATCACATGCGCCATGTGTTACAGAAACACAATCCGAAACTTTTCCTCGAAGGTGTCGGACGTCCTCACGCAGCAGCGCCTGCAGTAGGTTACATTTCTGTACACGTTGAGCAGCAAGAAAAGCTGGTTAATGAAGCGATAAACGGTTAATAACGCGTTCGAATGAACCACAGAGCAGCATACATAAAGGAAAGAACATGAGTATCGAAATTAAAGCACCTACGTTCCCTGAATCGGTCGCCGATGGTACGGTCGCAACTTGGCATAAAAAGCCAGGTGAAGCCTGTGTAACTGACGAGCTGATTGTAGATATCGAAACAGATAAAGTTGTTCTTGAAGTCGTCGCTCCAGCTGATGGTGTGATTAAAGAAATCCTAAAGGGAGAGGGCGATACCGTTCTCAGCGAAGAAATTTTGGCGATTTTTGAAGCAGGTGCAGCGGCTAGTGCCGCTCCTGCAGCCTCTGCTTCTTCAGCAGTTGCGGATACCGGTGATACCGATGCGGAAAAAATTGGTCCTGCTGCACGCAAGCTGATTGATGAAAACAATTTAGATGCATCGCAAATCAAAGGCACCGGTAAAAACGGTGGCATCACTAAAGAAGACGTTCAGAACTACCTGAACAACCGTGGATCAGCTCCTGCAGCAGCTGCTGCCGCTAAACCAGCTGCTGCTGCACCATCAGTAGCTATCAACGTTCCAGCGGGTGAGCGTGTAGAGAAGCGTGTTCCAATGACACGTCTACGTGCAACCATTGCGAAACGTTTGGTTGAAGCTCAGCAAAACGCTGCGATGTTAACGACTTACAACGAAGTTAACATGAAGCCCGTGATGGATCTGCGTAGTCAATATAAAGATCTTTTCGAGAAGACTCATAACGGCACTCGTCTAGGCTTTATGTCTTTCTTCGTAAAAGCAGCGACAGAAGCACTGAAGCGCTTCCCAGCAGTCAATGCGTCTATCGACGGTAATGATATGGTTTACCATGCCTACCAAGATATCGGTGTTGCTGTTTCTACTGAGCGTGGTTTGATGGTTCCTGTTCTTCGCGACACTGACAGCATGAGCTTGGCTGATGTTGAAGCAACGATTGCTGACTTTGGCAAGCGTGGCCGTGATGGCAAGCTAGGTATGGAAGATATGCAAGGCGGTACATTCACTATCACTAACGGTGGTGTATTTGGTTCCTTGATGTCTACGCCTATCCTGAATCCACCACAAACAGCGATCTTGGGAATGCACAAAATCCAAGAGCGTCCAATGGCGGTTAAAGGTCAAGTCGTTATTCTGCCGATGATGTATCTGGCTCTGTCATACGACCATCGTATGATTGATGGTAAGGAAGCGGTACAATTCCTCGTGACTATCAAAGATCTTCTAGAAGATCCTGCGCGTCTCATACTGGATGTCTAAGCACGGCTTAACAGGTAAGTAGAGATAGAAACTTATTCTTAAAACAGGATAGATGAATGTCTGACAAGTTTGATGTAATTGTAATTGGCTCTGGCCCTGGTGGATATGTCGCGGCAATTCGTGCAGCCCAGCTAGGTTTAAAAACAGCCTGTGTTGAGAAGTGGGTAGATGATAAAAATGCTCCCGTTCTCGGTGGTACTTGCTTAAACGTGGGTTGTATTCCCTCTAAAGCACTACTGGAAACCACCCACAAACTGCATGAAGCCCAACACGGTTTTGCTGCTCAAGGTATCGTTGCTGAAAATGTTCGCATGGATACTAAGCAGATGGTTGCGCGCAAAAACCAGATCGTTAAAAACTTAACGGGTGGTATTGCAGGTTTGTTCAAAGCAAATGGTGTCACTCTGCTTCAAGGCAAGGGCAAGCTGTTAGCTAACAAGCAAGTCGAAGTCACCGCTGCTGATGGTTCTGTTAGCCTTCATGCTGCTGAAAACGTGATTCTGGCTTCCGGTTCTGTGCCTGTGGAAATTCCACCAGCGCCGTTAACCGAAGGTTTGATCCTTGATAACGCCGGTGCTTTGGATATCGATGAAGTGCCAGCGCGCTTAGGTATCATCGGTGCGGGTGTTATCGGTTTGGAAATGGGCTCTATCTGGGCGCGTTGCGGATCCGAAGTGACCGTGTTAGAAGCGATGGATTCTTTCCTAGCGTTAACCGATCAAGACGTCGCAAAAGAAGCTTACAAGTTGATGACTAAGCAAGGCTTGGATATCAAACTGGGTGCTCGTTGCACGGGTACTGAGATCAAAGGCAAAGAAGTGACCGTTAAATATACCGATGCTAACGGCGATCAAGAGTTGGTAGTCGACAAACTCATCGTTGCGGTGGGTCGTCGTCCTCTGACTCAAGGTCTAGTGGCTGACGACACCGGCGTTAAGCTGGATGAGCGTGGTTTCATCTTTGTAGATGAGCAGTGCCGCACTAACGCACCTGGTGTCTATGCTATCGGTGATATTGTTCGTGGTCCTATGCTGGCGCACAAAGCATCAGAAGAAGGCATCATGGTAGTTGATATCATTGCCGGTCATAAAGCTCAGCTTAACTATGACTGTGTACCGAATATCATCTACACCTTCCCTGAATTAGCCTGGGTAGGTAAAACCGAGCAAGAACTGAAAAACGAAGGCGTTGCTATCAAAGTGGGTAAGTTCCCATTCGCGGCTTCTGGTCGTGCAATGGCAGCGAATGCCACTGAAGGCTTCGTCAAGATGATCGCTGATGAAAAAACCGATCGTATTCTAGGTGTGCATATCGTTGGTGGTATTGCCTCTGAATTGATCGCTCAAGCAGTGATTGCGATGGAATTCTGTGCAACTGCAGAAGATTTGCAGATGACAGTATTTGCTCACCCAACAGTGAGTGAAGCGGTACATGAGGCCGCACTGGCTGTGGATAATCACGCTATCCATGTTGCCAACCGTAAAAAACGCTAACCTGAAGGATTGCAACACAGTGGTAAGCCAAAAGCTTAACCACTGTGTTTGCGGTTCACACAAGGTGCAGTCAGCGGTTAACAGCCCTGTGCTGTACATGTTTAATCGATAACTCAACGGATCAGAACATGAACCTTCATGAATACCAAGGTAAACAACTGTTTGCCCAATATGGTCTGCCAGTCTCTAAAGGCATTGCGGTAGATACTCCTGATGAAGCTGCAGCAGCAGCTGAGAAAATTGGCGGTGACAAATGGGTTGTAAAAGCCCAGGTTCACGCTGGTGGACGTGGTAAGGCTGGCGGCGTTAAGCTGGTAGACTCTCCTGCTGAAGCTAAAGCCTTTGCTGAAAAATGGTTAGGTCAGCGTTTAGTCACCTATCAAACGGATGCTAGCGGTCAGCCAGTGACTAAAATTTTGGTTGAAACCTGCACAGACATCGCGAACGAGCTTTACCTAGGTGCAGTCGTAGACCGTTCTACACGTCGTATCGTTTTCATGGCTTCAACTGAAGGCGGCGTGGAAATCGAAAAAGTTGCTCACGAAACACCTGAAAAAATCCTGAAAGCAACCATCGATCCGTTAACTGGCGCTCAACCTTACCAGGGTCGCGAGTTGGCATTCAAATTGGGTCTTCAAGGTGATCAGATCAAGCAGTTCGTCAATATCTTCCTAGGTTTGGCGAAAATGTTTGAAGAAAAAGATCTGGCTTTGTTAGAAATCAACCCATTGGTGATCACTGATGCGGGTAACCTGCACTGCCTAGACGCGAAAATCGTGATCGACAGCAACGCTGTTTACCGTCACAAAGACATTCAAGCAATGCACGATCCTTCACAAGACGATGAGCGTGAAGCTCATGCAGCTCAGTGGGAACTGAACTACGTAGCGCTTGAAGGTAACATCGGTTGCATGGTTAACGGTGCAGGCCTAGCAATGGGTACTATGGACATCGTTAAACTACACGGTGGACAACCTGCTAACTTCCTAGATGTTGGCGGTGGTGCAACGAAAGAACGTGTAACTGAAGCGTTCAAAATCATCCTATCTGACAGCACTGTTAGCGCAGTTCTGGTTAACATCTTCGGTGGTATCGTACGTTGCGACCTCATTGCTGATGGTATTATCGGTGCGGTTAAAGAAGTCGGTGTAAACGTTCCTGTTGTTGTTCGTTTGGAAGGTAACAACGCCGAACTGGGCGCTCAGCGTCTAGCTGAATCCGGTCTAGATATCATTGCGGCGACCAGCTTAACTGACGCTGCACAGCAGGTTGTGAAAGCCGCGGAGGGTAAATAATCATGTCCGTTCTGATTAATAAAGACACTAAAGTCATCTGTCAGGGTTTCACTGGCGGTCAAGGTACTTTCCACTCAGAGCAGGCGATTGCTTACGGTACCAAAATGGTTGGCGGTGTTACGCCAGGCAAAGGTGGTACTGAGCACCTAGGTCTACCTGTATTCAATACGGTTGCTGAAGCGGTAGAAGCGACAGGCGCACACGCATCTGTTATCTACGTACCTGCTGCTTTCTGTAAGGATTCTATCCTTGAAGCGGCTAACGGCGGTATCAAGCTGATCGTTTGTATCACTGAAGGTATCCCAACACTAGACATGTTGGAATGCAAAGTGAAGTGCGACGAGCTAGGTGTTCGTTTGATCGGTCCAAACTGCCCAGGTGTGATCACCCCAGGTGAATGTAAGATCGGTATCATGCCAGGTCACATCCATTTACCCGGTAAAGTCGGTATCGTTTCACGTTCAGGTACCCTGACCTATGAAGCGGTTAAGCAAACGACTGATGCTGGCTTCGGTCAGTCTACCTGTGTCGGTATCGGTGGTGACCCAATCCCTGGTTCTAACTTCATCGATATTCTGGAATTGTTCCAGAACGATCCACAGACTGAAGCGATCGTTATGATCGGTGAGATCGGTGGTTCTGCTGAAGAAGAAGCAGCGGCTTACATCAAAGATCACGTCACTAAGCCTGTCGTATCTTACATTGCGGGTGTTACTGCTCCTGCGGGTAAGCGTATGGGTCATGCGGGCGCGATCATCTCTGGCGGTAAAGGTACTGCTGATGAGAAGTTTGCTGCACTGGAAGATGCTGGCGTTAAAACTGTACGTTCACTGGCTGATATCGGCAAAGCACTGTCAGAAATCACTGGCTGGGCAATGAAGTAATCATTGCTTAATCCTGAAAATCGCCCGCTTTTGCGGGCGATTTTATTCGGGTATGCGATAAGGCTCTGTAGTAATCCCCGCTAACCGCTGTCCATGCATCTCAACCATTCCGCTGTAACGTTCATCGCCTGTACTGGTAAATTCGAATTTATAATTTCTTCGCAACACCACGCTTCCTGAGTGTTGATCACGCTTAAAATTGATCTTTTTTAAGGCCACGCTTTGATCAAGCAGCTGTAATCCTTCTCGATCGCAATAACGTTTGACGGCCACCAGAGCGATTTCACGCATCTTCAAGTTTTGCCACCAGAGCAATGCTAGGCTAGCAATGACACAGATCCAAATAACCGCCTTTAAATCAAACCACATCAACTTGCTCCTGGGTGCTAACAATACACAGATCATATCACCAAGCAGGCATTAACACCTATGGGATGACAATACCTGACAAAAATAGTAAGGTATAAATCAACGAATGACTAAGATTTAAAAAACGGAGACGGGAATGCAAATGCTGCGCACATTGGACAAGCTTAATGTTGATAATAGCTATGCGCGTTTGCCTGAACATTGGTTTCAACGAACCTCACCTAAACCCCTCAAAAATGCCCATTTGATCAGTTTTAACCCCCGTGTTGCCCGCCATCTAGATTTAGATCCGTGTCAGTGCAACCCCGATCAGTTGGTTAACTATTTTGCTGGCTTACAGCCTTTGCCTGGTTCTTCACCCCTGGCAATGAAATACACAGGACATCAATTTGGTCATTATAATCCTGACCTAGGAGATGGGCGGGGACAGTTGCTAGCTGAGGTGATTAATCAGCGCGGAGAGCGTTGGGATCTTCACTTAAAAGGGGCAGGGCAAACTGCTTTTTCTCGTTTTGGTGATGGTAAAGCGGTGTTAAGGTCCAGTATTCGTGAATATTTAGTCAGCGAGGCCATGGTGGGTTTAGGTATTCCCACCACTGAAGCCCTATGCTTAATTGGTAGTGAAGAATACACATCGCGTTTAGGCATGGAACCCTGTGCAATGTTGCTGCGTGTCACCCAGTGTCATATTCGCTTTGGGCATTTTGAATGGCTTTACTATACCAAGCGCCATGATGAGTTAAAGCAGTTGGCTGATTACGCTATACAGCGCTTTTATCCCGAAGCCTTACAGGCAGACAATCCCTATTTAGCCTTCTATCAAATGATTCAGGCCAAAACAGCGTCATTGGTCGCCTATTGGCAGGCCTACGGCTTTGTGCATGGCGTATTAAATACAGACAATATGTCGATACTGGGTGAAACCTTTGACTATGGACCCTTCACCTTTTTAGATGCATACGAGCCCGATCATATTGCCAATAAAAATGATGATGCGGGACGTTATGCCTTTTTCCGTCAACCGGCCATCGTACATTGGAATCTTGCCTGTTTGGCGCAAGCTTTACTGCCCTTAGTAGAGCGTGAAGCGTTAGAAGCAGAACTGGAAACCTTTATGAATCAATTTGAAGTACAGTTGCTTCAGCGTCGAAAAGCACGCTTGGGATTGCTGACTACTCATCCCGATGATGCAGCATTAATAGAAAAGCTGTGGAATCTGTTTAAGCAAAACCGTACCGATATCACTCGATTTTTTAGTGCGATTGCAGATCTGTCTACAGAACAGCTAAGCATTGAAAATCTTACAGAATTTACTCAGAGTTCAGAGCAGCACTGGGATGCTTGGTTGAAAACCTATCAGCAACGAATTGCATTGGAAATGGCCAGTGAACCGATTCGCCAGCAACAGCTTAGATCTGTTAATCCTCGCTATCTTTTGCGAAATTATATGGCAGAAGAAGCGATACGCGAGGCAACCCAAGGAGATTACCGTCTCGTCAATCAACTGCTACCTGTATTGCGCCATCCTACTGAAGCGCATCCACACTTGCAGCGTTATCAAGAAGCACCCCCCGATTGGGCTAAAGCCATCTGTCTAACCTGTTCATCTTAGTGGAGTTATCTAAGGTTATACTTTAGACTAAACAGCTAGATCTATTGGAGCCTTCACATGCTTGAGCTGCAGTCATTTTTGGAGCATAACTGGTTAAACTTACTGGCCTTAGTTTGGTTTTTGGTCTGTTTTAATGGCTATATGTTTTACGCTCGCGTTAAAAGTTACACCACGCCTTGCTTAGCCAGTGTATTGCACATCTATCGTACCGAATGGATGCGACGGATGTTGGCTCGAGATAACCGTATTGCGGATACCACCGTTATCTCTAATTTGGAAAGAAGTGTCTCCTTTTTTGCCAGTACGACGATACTGGTGATGGCGGGTATTTTGACCGTCATGAGTTCGACCGATCAGGTCATCAACCTAATTAAAGATCTTCCATTTGCGATGCAAGCAACACGGCAAGAGTGGGAGTTAAAACTGTTAGTGATGTTGCTGTTGTTTGTGTATGCCTTCTTTAAGTTTACCTGGAGTCTGCGTCAGTATGGTTTTGCCTCGGTGATGATTGGTGGTGCACCCATGCCGGAAGAGGATTTAAGTGCGAAGGAGTTAGAAGCACACGCAGCGCGTGCGGCGAAAATGGCTTCCATGGCTGCGAACAGCTTTAACATAGGGTTGCGCACTTACTATTTCAGTATTGCTGTCTTGAGTTGGACAATTAATCCCTGGATGTTCATGTTTCTCAGTGCGGTGATTGTTTATGTGTTGTATCGACGCGAATTTAAATCCTCGACCTTAAAAACCCTGATGATGAGCTCAGAACTCAATCGTCCTGTCATATCTAAAGTAGATAATGGCACGCGTTGACTTGAAACTTTGAAAACTGCCCCTATATCAGACCCAGTGCAAAGGCATTCATCGCCTTGATGATCGTCCATCAAACAGGAGTCTGAGACAAAAATGAGTACAGAAACCCAGAAAGAAACCCTTGGCTTTCAGACAGAGGTCAAGCAACTCCTGCACTTAATGGTGCATTCGCTCTATTCTAATAAAGAAATTTTTCTGCGTGAGCTAATCTCCAACGCCTCCGATGCAGCAGAAAAGTTACGTTTTGAAGCGCTGGAAAAGAGTGACCTCTACGAAGGTGACTCTGACCTAAAGATTCGTATCAGCTTCGATAAAGAAGCGAAAACCGTTAGCATCGAAGATAACGGTATCGGCATGAGCCGTGAAGAAGTGATTGATCATCTGGGTACGATTGCTAAATCCGGTACGGCCAGCTTCCTGAATAATCTAACCGGTGATAAAAGCAAAGACAGTCAGTTGATCGGACAGTTTGGTGTCGGTTTCTACTCTGCCTTCATTGTCGCTGATCAAGTGGATGTGTTTACTCGCCGTGCGGGCGCAGCGATTACCGATGCGGTTCACTGGTCATCCCGTGGTGAAGGTGAATTCACGATTGCCTCAACTGAAAAAGCGGGTCGTGGTACGCGTATTGTGTTGCACCTGAAAGACGGTGAAGAAGAGTTCGCCGATAGCTGGCGTTTACGTAGTCTCGTTCGTAAGTATTCTGACCATATCGCATTCCCTGTGATGATGGAAAAAGAAGCGATGCCTTCTGCAGATGATGAAGAAGAAACCAAGGACGTTAAGCAAGCGCCCGAGTTTGAGTCTGTAAACAGTGCCACCGCGTTGTGGACACGCAGCAAAGGTGATGTGAAAGACGAGGAATACAAAGAGTTCTATAAGCATATCTCTCACGACTACAGCGACCCGATGACCTGGTCGCACAACAAGGTGGAAGGTACGTTAGAATACACCAGCTTACTCTATGTGCCTGAACACGCGCCATATGATATGTGGAACCGTGAAGCACCGCGTGGACTGAAACTTTATGTTCAGCGTGTTTTCATCATGGATCAAGCAGATCAGTTCCTGCCGCTATACCTGCGCTTTATCAAAGGTGTGGTGGATAGCAATAACTTGTCACTTAACGTGTCGCGTGAAATTCTGCAAAAAGATCCTAACGTTGACAAACTTCGCAGTGCATTAAGCAAGCGCGTGTTAGATATGCTGTCCAAGTTGGCGAAGGATACTGAAAAGTATGCGGCTTTTTGGAAAGAATTTGGTCAGGTACTCAAAGAAGGTCCTGCTGAAGACTACGCCAATAAAGAAAAAATCCTCAAGCTGTTGCGCTTTGCCTCAACCCACACGGGTAATACTGAGCAATCTGTTAGCCTAGAAGATTATGTGTCTCGCATGAAAGAGGGACAAGAAAAAATCTATTACGTGGTAGCGGATAACTACAATACCGCTAAGAGCAGTCCTCACTTAGAGATCTTCCGCAAAAAAGGCATCGAAGTGTTGTTGTTAACCGATCGTATTGACGATTGGATGATGAGCCAGCTATTCGACTTCGAAGGCAAGTCTTTCCAAGATGTCACCAAAGGTGAGCTGAATCTAGGTGAAGTCGAGTCAGAAGAAGAGAAGAAACAGCAGGAAGAAACCGCTAAGCAACTGGAAAGTCTGCTAGAGCGTTTGAAGCCAGTGCTAGAGCAGCGTGTTTCTGATGTTCGCGTCACTCATCGTCTAACAGATTCACCTGCCTGTTTGGTGCTGAACGATTACGACATGGGTATGCAGATGCGTAAGATCATGGAAGCGGCTGGTCAGAAAGTCCCTGACACTAAACCGATCTTTGAAGTCAATCCAGAGCATCCATTGATTGTTAAGTTAGATCAAGAAGCGGATGAAGCTCGTTTTGCAGATCTGGCAATGATTCTATTGGATCAAGCGGATCTTGCAGCAGGGGGTCAGTTAGAAGATCCTGCAGCCTACACCACTCGTTTGAATAAGCTTTTATTAGAGCTCAGCGCTTAATCAATAAGGCTTAAATCACGGCAGTGTCAACCGAGAAGTGTTTCGCTTCTCGATTGACGCTGCCTTTTTTATTCCAGTTAAAAGTCTGCTATTTATCATCCTTGGCTGCCTAGCCACGTTAATCCTGTCTGCAGTTTTAAATCGCACTCGATTTGTTCGCCACTCTGGTTTATCCTTGAGTTAAAGTCATTTTAACTTGTCAGGATATTCTTATGAAAAAAATCATCGCCCCTGTTGTACTTGGCTTACTGTTAGGTAGTGGTGTTGCCCATGCTGAAATTGAAGCAATTGTGGATAGACACTGTCAGGCTTGTCATGATGCTGGCTTGGCTGGTGCACCTAAAATGGATGATGCTGACAACTGGGCTCCACGTATTGCCACTGGCGTAGATGCTATGACACAAACGGTTATCAGCGGTAAAGGTGCCATGCCACCTAAAGGAACCTGTTTTAATTGCACAGATGATCAACTTCGAGCCGCTGTTGAAGTGATGATAAGTCGTCTGAAATAGCTTTAAGCTTTTTAACAGAACCTGCCCAAGGAGATACAGGCATGTCTGATCAACAGATGACGCTGAAAGATTCCTTTGATGCACTCTTGTCCCTGAGTTCTGATCTGGTGCTCGTGGTAGAAGAGGAAATAGTCACTCGCGTCAGTCCTGGCGATGAAGATTGGTTAATCGTCAATGAGTTAATAGGTAAGCCCTTAGAGGATATCTTTCCTGCAGACTATTTAACCCTCATTCGTGGTTATATCGAAACGGCTCGTCAACACGGGCAGGTAGTAAAGAATGAATTGGTTTTTCGACCAGATCATCAACATGCTTTAAAAGCGATGGGTTTAAAAGAGGTAATCTGGTTCCACAGTCGAATGATTGTCACCGAGTCAGAGCAGCTAATCTGGTCCTTGCGTAATATTAACGATCGTAAAAAACTAGAGCGTCGCATCACCAGTCAGGCTCAACGTGATCCATTAACCGGTGCCTATAACCGACGTGCGTTAATGCCGCTATTGGAACAGAATCTGGCTCAAGCTCAGCGTTATGATGGTGTATGCAGCGCTTTGATCGTTGATATAGATGACTTTAGTGGCATCAATGACCAACATAGCTGGGATGGCGGTGATCAATTATTAAGACATATGGTAACTGAGTTGCACCGTATGAAACGTACCGCTGACTTTTTAGCAAGATTCAGTGATGATCAGTTAATTTTGGTGCTACCAGAGACGAATCATGAACAGGCTTTACTGGCGGGTGAGCGTGTACGGCGTTTAGCTAACAGCCTAGAGTTGCCTTACGCTTCTGGCAATATCCATTGTACCGTCAGTGTGGGTGTTGCGACGTTGGCGGGTCTTGAAGATACTGCTGAAGACATGCTCAGACGTATTCAGGAAAACCTTGCGGTTGCTCGCCAAAGTGGTGGTGATCGTGTTGAAGGTGAATCTTTCTGAAGTTAAGCACTTTTAAAGATAAGTCCGGCTTCTACATAAATCGCCCGCCAATGCGGGCGATAATTTATTAACTCTTCAACTCTGTAATACGTTCCAACACATCACAACTTAGCAATCAGTTCTTCCATTTCTGCATCTGTCCCTATGGTAATGCGCAGAAATTGATTAATGCTGGGTTTAGTGAAATGCCTTACCAAAATATTCTCGTTACGTAACGCCTGCATCAGCTCTTTAGCATCCCTCTCTGGATGAGAAACGAAAATGAAGTTGGCGCAGGATGGCAATACTCTAAAGCCTTTAGCAAGTAAAGCTTCTGTGGTTTTCTCACGTGTTTCAATGATGCGCTGACAGGTTTCTTCAAAGTAGGCATCATCTGACACGGATGCAGTAGCGGCTTCAATAGCCAGCATATCTAACGGGTAAGAGTTGAAGCTATTCTTAACGCGTTCAAGGCCATTGATCAGATCTGAATGTCCAAAGGCAGCACCAATTCTCATGCCAGCTAATGATCGTGATTTAGAGAAGGTGTGTGAAACAAGTAGGTTAGGGTAGCTATCGATCAATGAAATAGCACTTTCGCCACCAAAATCGACATAAGCCTCATCAACAAGTACGACAGTATCAGGATTATCTTTCAGCAACTTCTCGATACGGCTCAGTGGTAATGCGATACCTGTGGGTGCGTTAGGATTGGCGAAAATAATACCGCCATTCTTCTGAGCATAATCATCCAAATTGATTTCATAATTGGCATTCAGGGGGATGCGTACTGCATTGATATTCAATAGGTCGCAATACACTTCATAAAAACTATAGGTAGTTTCTGGCATCAACAATGGAGCGTCATGACGAAAAAATGCCATAAACGCTAACGCAAGAACTTCGTCAGAACCATTGCCCAAAAATACCTGATTAGCATCAAGGTTATGATAATCCGCTAAAGCAGTTTTAAGCTTGCTTGCTTCTGGATCTGGATAAAGACGCAAACGATCCATAGAGAAGTCATGTATGGCTTTAACCACGCTAGGTGAGGGCGGGTAGGGGTTCTCGTTGGTGTTCAGCTTAATCAGATTGAGCACCTTGGGTTGTTCACCGGGTGTATAAGGCACCAGGGAGCGTATAGCAGGGCTCCAGAATTTGCTCATGAGTCGATATGTCCTGACAAAGTAATGTAAAAGATGCGAGATTTTAGCAGATCTAATATAACAGATACCACTTAACCCTTTTACATTACGTTATGAGCGATCGAGTGGACCAACATCAAGCATTGGGGCTGCGTCAATCGAATCGGCGCCTAACAGGGAAGAGATGCGCTCTAACGAAGCGACAATCATCGACTGTTCCCATTCTTGCATCTCTTCAAAGGCATTGATTAAACGATCTTGAAGGGTGGCAGGGGCCGACTTTAATAGGGCCAAGCCTTCTCCAGTCGGGTAGACCAGTACTTTACGTTTGTCTTCTTGGCTTCTCACGCGAGTGGTTAGCTGTTTCTTCTCCAGTCTATCAAGAATACTGGTCACCGTTGCTTGGGTCAGGTTCATCTGATTAGCCAGTGCGCCGACGGTCATAGGGCCTTGCATATGGAGTACTTGCATGGACATTAACTGCGGCATGGTCAACCCAGTTACGCGACTCAGTTGTTTATCGTGCAATTCGGTTGCGCGAATAATCTGTCGCAACAACACCAGCACATCCTGACTTTTCTGCATAAGTGTTTCCAGTTCTTTAGCATTGCAGTGGTATAAGTCGCTATTTTGAGGCTTTTCATAGTGGTAATGCAAATAGATAAGCGTTACCTCCTTTTAATTACTTTGTAATGCAATACGATATACTATTCGTATATTTTATGCAAAAAAGCCATAAATTAGTCGATTAAAGCCATTAATAGACAAAAGTAGTAGATTTTATACATAGGTTTGCAAAGTAATTGTCAGTGTGTTTATAATAATTGCATAGTATTACAAAATATTAAGGAAGCAATGAATAGTCATACAACGAGTAAAGCGATAGCAGAAATGTCAGTGACGACTTTCCGCAAACCCGTTTCAACGGATGGTCAGCCTCTAAATGAACTGGTAGACCGCTGTCCACCGCTGGACACTAACTCGACTTACTGCAATCTGCTTCAATGCACCCATTTCGCTGATACCTCGATAGCGGCGACCAATGGTGATGATAAGCTGGTTGGGTTTATCTCTGGCTATATACCGCCATCACGCCCTAACACCTTGTTTGTGTGGCAGGTGGCCGTCGATGCCAGCTGTCGTGGTCAAGGTTTAGCGTTGCGTATGCTGATGGCGTTAATTGAACGCTGTCGTAGCGAGAAGTCGATTCACTATATCGAAACGACGATTACACCCGGCAATACTGCATCTGAGGCATTGTTTAGCCGTGCATATCAGCAGTTGAATGCACCCATAGAGAAGACAGTGTTGTTTAGTCGCAAAGCCCACTTCGCTGACCAGCATGATGATGAAATGCTATGGCGTGGTGGTCCCTTGAAGGATCCGTTGAGTAAATCCTGATCCCTCATCCTTACCTTTTTCATACAGAATTTAATAATAGTAGGAGTTACAATGAATATTTTTGAACAGGTTGAATCTGATGTACGTACTTATTCACGTTCATTCCCTGTCGTGTTCAAAAAAGCCAAAGGTGCATCCTTGTTTACCGAGGATGGCAAGGAATATGTTGATTTCCTAGCCGGTGCTGGAACCTTGAATTATGGTCACAACCATCCCGTTCTTCAGCAAGCACTCGTAGATTATGTATTGTCTGATGGCATCACCCACGGTCTGGATATGTTTAGTGCGGCTAAACGAGACTTTTTAGATGCTTTCCATGAAATTATTCTAAAGCCACGCGGCATGGGTAAATTCCGTGTTCAGTTTACTGGGCCTACTGGTACCAATGCCGTTGAAGCGGCACTGAAATTAGCTCGTAAAGTGACGGGCCGTAGTGAAATCGTGTCTTTTACCAATGGTTTTCATGGTGTATCCGGTGGTGCGCTTGCGTGTACCGGTAATGAACATCACCGTGGCGGTATGGGTGCCAGTCTAGCTGACGTCACACGCATGCCATTTGATGGCTATATGGGTGAAGGTGTGGATACCACCGAATACCTTGATAAGGTTCTGTCGGACCCGAGCAGTGGTGTGGATCATCCTGCTGCTGTCATTGTCGAAACCATTCAGGGTGAGGGTGGCTTGAATGCGGCTTCATTTGAATGGCTGCGTAACCTGGAAAAAGTCTGCCGCAAGCATGAAATGCTACTGATTGTGGATGATATCCAATCAGGCTGTGGTCGTTCAGGTCATTTCTTCAGCTTTGAAAAAGCAGGCATCAAACCTGATATTGTCACCTTGTCAAAATCGATTAGTGGTTACGGTTTGCCTTTCGCACTGACGATCTTCCGTGAAGAGTTAGATCAGTGGTCACCAGGTGAGCATAACGGTACTTTCCGTGGAAATAATCATGCTTTCGTAACGGCGACAGCGGCTTTCAAAACCTTCTGGAAAGATGACACCTTTGCCGCAGAAGTGCGCCGCAAAGCTGAAAAATTACGTGCGGGTCTAACCACCTTGATCAATAAGCATGGTAAAAACAGCATGATCTTAAAAGGTCGTGGTTTGATGAGCGGCATAGAATGCCCTAACGGCGAACTCGCTGATCGTGTCACCAGTATCGCGTTTGAGAAAGGTTTAATCATCGAAACCAGTGGTGCTCATGGTCAGGTCGTGAAATGCCTGGTACCGCTCATCATCAGCGATAAACAGATCGAATTTGGTCTGAGTGTGTTGGATGAAGCTTTCTCAGAAGCCTTATCAGAAGGCGAGCGTAAAGCCTCTTAAACACTTATTTTCTGACGTCACTAGCACCAAATTTAGCGAGGTAAACTAACCCGACACCTGTCTGGGAAAGGAATTACTATGCATACTGTTGAAAAAATAGGCGGCACATCAATGAGCCGTTTCAGCGAACTGATGGATACCATTTTAATCGGTAACCGTCAGGGCGCAGCCCTGTATAACAGAATCTTTGTGGTATCGGCTTATGGCGGTATCACTAATCTGTTACTCGAACATAAAAAGACTGGCGAGCCGGGCGTTTATGCTCGATTCGCCGAAGCAGAGAATGAACTGGCCTGGAAGGAAAACCTAGAGCAGGTTCGCAAAGAGATGCTTAGCAAAAATGCAGAACTCTTTACCGGTGAAGATCGTCATAAAGCTGATCAGTTTATTCTAGAGCGCATTAAAGGCGCCGAAAACTGCATGGAAAATCTGCAAAAGCTCTGTTCAGTAGGACATTTCCAGTTAGAAGATCACCTGCTTAGAGTGCGCGAAATGTTGGCATCCTTGGGTGAAACGCACAGTGCTTTTAACTCTGTGCTGGCGCTGAACAATGCCGGTGTCAATGCACGGTTTGTGGATCTTTCAGGTTGGCATCAAGAGCATCCTCTGAGTTTTGATGACATGATCAAAACCCATTTTGAAGACATAGATCTCACTCGCGAGTTACCCATTGCGACAGGGTACGCGCATTGCAGTGAAGGGGTGATGCGAACCTTTGATCGTGGCTACAGTGAAATGACCTTTAGTAAGATTGCCACCATTACCAATGCTCATGAAGCGATCATTCATAAAGAATATCACTTAAGCAGTGCAGATCCTGCTGTGGTGGGTCTAGATAAAATTGTGACCATCGGTCGGACCAATTATGACGTAGCAGATCAGTTATCCAACTTAGGGATGGAAGCCATCCACCCTAAAGCTGCCAAGGGTTTGCGACAGCAAGAAATACAACTGCGAATTAAAAATGCTTTCGAACCCTACCACTCTGGTACGGTGATCAGCACCGACTACCGAAGTGCTGAACCCTGTGTCGAAATCATTGCCGGTCGACGCAATGTCTTTGCCATCGAGATTTTTGACCAAGATATGCTCGGTGATAGCAATTACGATATTGAGTTGGCTCGATTACTTCATCAATTGAAGTTGTATATCGTCAATCGTGACTCAGATGCCAACAGCATTACTTACTACGTTGCTGGATCTCGCAAAATGGTTAACCGTGCCATGCGTCTTATTCGAGAGGCGTATAGTGGTGCAGAAGTTAATCTACAGAAAGTAGCGATTGTTTCAGCCATTGGCTCAGATTTGAAAGTATCGGGTATTTTGGCTAAAACCGTGTCCGCCTTAGCCGATGCAAAAATAAGCATCCAGGCGCTGCACCAATCGATGCGACAGGTTGAAATGCAATGTGTGGTGAACGATGAAGACTATGAAAGTGCGGTCAAAGCGTTGCATCACGCCTTAATAGAAAGGGAAGAACATGGCGATGTGATCTGCGCCGCATAAATTTTCGCTCGCGGAGTTATCTCCGTGAGCGAAATGCAACAACGGCTAAAATTTCATCTTAAGCGTGTTCGTCAAATACGTCGCTGATCTGTTTCAAAAGGCGACGTTCTTCCATCAAATCTTCGATTTGACGACGACGTTTGCCATTGTATTTGAGACGGCTACGACCGATCTCTTCTTCTTCAGAAAATTGTTCGCTCCAGTCATCTATCTCATCGACAGAGACCTGATCGACACGTACTTTTGTGCCCATCTGCATACTCTCACTACAAAGTTAATACATTTTCCAGAGCGCCCGAAAACCGGTATCTCCATAAGCGCGAATATAGTGTTGAATTCGCGCTTATCAAAATTAAAAAAAACTATTAACTGTGAATGATTTTTCTATAATTTTCTATTTTTCCATTACGTAATTGCCAGGAGCGTCGCACAAAGGATATAAGTCTTTCTCTGGATTACCCATGCTCGGTGGTAGCACATGTCCCGAAGACTTAGATTCTAACCAACCGGCCCAAGGTTCCCACCAAGACCCCACATGCTTCTCATGCTGCTGCAGCCATTGATCGGCTGGGATATGTTTATCCTCGGCATGTTGCAAGCCAATTTGGAAATGACGCCTTGGGTGACCCGGTTCACTGACGATCCCGGCATTATGTCCGCCACTGGTTAACACAAAGGTAACTTCGGTATTGAAGATGTCATTAATCTTGTAAACAGACCGCCAAGGCGCAACGTGATCTGTGACCGTGGCCACCGCAAAGACGGGGACTCGAATATCACGCAACGATATAGGTCTGTCATTAACGATATAACGTCCACTCGCCAAATCATTATTCAAAAATAAGAGCCTTAAGTACTGAGAATGCATGCGATAAGGCATCCGTGTGGCATCAGCGTTCCAGGCCATTAAATCATTGGTGGATGGTTTGTCGCCCAGTAGATATTCGTTGACCATTCGCGACCAGAGTAGATCGTAGGAGCGAAGAAGCATAAAGGCCCCCGACATCTGCTTGGTATCGAGATAGCCTTTTTCCCACATGATATCTTCCATGTAGCTCAGCTGGCTTTCATCGATAAACAGCATCAGTTCACCGGCTTCAGTAAAGTCAGTTTGCGCGGTAAACAGTGACACGGATTTGAGTCGATCATCTTCATCACGTGCCATAGCAGCAGCAGCAATCGATAACAGTGTGCCACCCAAGCAATAACCCGCCGCATGAATTTTTTGATCTGGAATGATGTGACTGATCGCGTCAAGCGCCGCCATGACACCTTTTTGAGTGTAATCCTTCATGGAAAGATCGCGATCTTCGACGGTTGGGTTGTGCCAAGAGATCATAAATACGGTAAAACCTTGATCCACTAAATACTTCACCATCGAATTATGCGGTGATAAATCTAAAATATAATATTTCATTATCCACGCAGGGACGATCAAGACAGGTTCGGCGTTTACTTTCTCTGTGGTGGGGCTGTACTGAATCAGTTCAATCAATCGGTTTCGATAAACGACCTTGCCAGGTGTGGCAGCTAAATCGCGTCCCACTTTTAGATCGGACTCTTCATCAGGCTGCTGTAGTAGACTGTGTTGAATGTCCTCAACCAGCTTTTGCATACCCTGCATCAAGTTCATTCCCCCTGAAGACAAGGTTTTTTGCGCGACAACTGGATTGGTCAAGGCAAAGTTGGTCGGTGACATCATATCCAGCCACTGGCGAGCAGAAAAATGAACCATACTTTCATGATGCTTGGCGACACCCGGTATATTGGTGGTCGCGTAATGCCACCATTGCTCATGCAGCATAAAATGTTGCGAAATGACATTGTAAGGAAACTTCGACCAAGCGGGATCTTTAAAGCGACGGTCATCCGCCAGCGGTTTAATATAGGGCTTGATATCTGGGTCGAAGGGTGCACGGGATGCCCACAACAAGAAAGCGGAATGCTTACGCATCATATTTTCCATCATTTCGGCAATCTTGCCTGGCGAGTGACCCATGTGGATCAACCAATCCATATAAGCAAGTAATAAAGATGCGGGTGACATCCCTTTTGTGAAACGACCTTCCATCGCATGAATCAAACGATCTAGCGTTGTTTTGATCTCTGGCATGGTAGCGCCTTGAATACCTGTCATGATGACTCCCAAAAAACGTTATTAGCTTATATACAGTGTAGTCAAAGGCTGCCCAGATGCACCAGTCTATAAGTAAATATACTTATGTAAGCATCGAAATTGCTTTTGCTGCACCTGCGAAATGGATAGAATGTATTAAACTTAAGTCTGAAGGTAAAACCTTAAGGCTCAACCCTCAAAAAGGGAAGGAAATCACATGTCGACTAAATACCTAAAGCGCTTCTTTCGTCCACGTTCAATTGCAGTCTTTGGCGCCTCCGAGCGAGAAGACAGCATGGGCGGAATTGTGTTGCGAAATTTACTCGACAGCGGTTTTAAAGGCCCTCTGTTTGCCGTCAACAAAGAGGGCTATAAACAGGTCAATGGTGTGACATGTTACAAAAATATAGGTGCTCTACCAGAGATGCCTGATTTGGCCATTATCTGTACACCACCCGATACTGTCGCTGACTTGGTTCGCAAGCTCGGAGCCAACATGGTTCGTGCGGCGATGATCCTGACGGGGGGGTTAACCCTAGAAAGTATTACCGGACAAGGCAGTATCAAGGATGAAATTCGTGAAGCCGCGCGTTCCTATGGTATTCGTATTTTAGGTCCTGACTGTATGGGCATGTTGATCCCCGGCTCTAATATGAATGCCAGTTTCTCGCATGTAAACATTCGCAAGGGTCGCGTTGCCTACGTAGGTCAGTCGGGTCTTATCGGTACCGCCATGATCGACTGGGCCAATGGTCAAGAAATCGGCTTTTCGCACTTCTTAACCCTGGGCGACGGCGTCGATGTCGATCTGCCCTCAATTATTGATTTCCTCGCAGGGGAACCAACAACACACGCCATCCTATTGCAAATGGATCGAGTGATAGGGCCCTCACGAAACTTTATTTCTGCCTTACGTGCTGCGTCACGCAACAAGCTAGTGCTGGTGTTAAAATCGGGCATTATTCCTGATGGACGAATGCAAGAAGAGGTCTGCGAGGGTATTGCGGATCAAGACCATGTCTATGATGCCGCCTTAAAAAGAGCCGGTGTTGTTCGAGTAGATACGTCTGACATGCTGTTTAACGCCCTAGAGACACTGACACGCATGAAGCCTATGCGTGGAGAGCGTATCGCTATCGTGTGTAACGGTATGGGTCCAAATGCCTTAGCCTACGATCGCTTGCGTGCCCGTCAAGGACAGCTAGCAGAACTTACAGAAGAAACCGTTAAAGACTTAGCCGACATTTTACCGGCTCATTGGAATGGCAGAAATCCAGTCGATCTAAACGCTGATGCAACGCCAGATCGTTATGCATCCGTTATCGAACGCCTGCTGAAAGATCCTAACGTAGACTCTGTACTTTCTATCCATGCACCTACACGTATGGCACCCAGTATTGAAACCGCTGATGCGGTCGTTAAAATTGCCAAGAAAACTCCCCGAAATGTGCTGACCTGTTGGATGGGACGCGAATCTGCCATCGGCGCTCGTAATCGGTGTAACAACGCAGGGGTTATCACCTTCCTTAATCCAGAAGAAGCGATTGATGCCTTTATGTTCATGGTGGAATACCACCGTAACCAAAAGGTGATGCGTCAAACACCGGCGCCTTATCGTATTGATAACCAGCCAAATCGCAAAAAAGCACTGGATTTAATTGACAGTGTTTGGGCAGAAGGGCGTGACTTTCTAACGCACACAGAAGCCTGTGATTTGTTAGACCTTTACGAGATACCCACCTCTAATACGCATTATGCCAATGACATTGATGGTGTGGTCGATATTGCCAGTCAACTCGGTGGCTCCGTGGCGGTGCGCGCTTTGCATCAAGACAATGCTTATCCCTTCTGTTACGAGCGTGATAGCAGTCGCAATCGCTGGCGAGATCTTGCGTTGGATCTTTATTCGATGCAAGAAGTCCGGCATGCGACAACTAAGCTAGCCTATCGTATTAGCGAGCGTTATCCGCCAGAGCAACAGTTTGGTTTTGCTATACAGCAAATGAAGCGCGGTTTCCAATCGCTGCAGATCAATTTAGGTATTACCCGTGATCCAGTATTTGGTCCGTTGGTGATTTTCGGTATTGGAGGCTATACCGCCGATACCATGGCAGATCGAGCCTTAATGCTAACCCCGATAAATTCTGCGTTGGCTCACCAACTGATCCGCCAATCTAGGGTATATCAGATCATTTCTGAAAACTCTGAGTGGCCAGAGCGTGATTTAGATAACCTCTGCGATCTGCTGATAAAACTGGGTCAAATGGCCGTTGAGTTAAAACAGTTGAAAGCGTTGGAAATCAATCCCCTGTTACTCAATAAACGCGGTTTGTTGGCGGTCGATGTATGCGTCTCCCTAGCAGAGCCTGCAGAGCTATCCGTTTCGCCCTATCCCGAACATCTTACCGAACAAATTACCCTCAGGCGTTCCGGTCGAGCTGCAACGCTTAGAGCCATTAGGGGAGAGGATGAACCCGCGCATTTAGAATTTTGGAATCAACTGTCACCTGAGTCTATCCGACTGCGTTATTTTTACAGTCGTGGAGTGCCCACACATCAAGAGCTGGCTAATTGGACACAGATCGATTACGACCGCGAGATGGCGTTGATCGTATCAGCGCCAAAACTTGATGGCTCAGGAGTTGAGACTCTGGGTGTCGTTAGAGCGGTCACCGATGCAGATAATATTCGTGCGGAGTTCTCCGTCGTGATACGCGATGATATGCAGGGCGAAGGTTTAGGGATGATTCTAATGGAGAAAATCATTCAGTACTGTCGTGCTCGAGGTACCTTGATGATTATGGGTTCAACGCTACCGTCAAATAAAGGCATGCAGGGATTGGCTAGAAAACTTGGCTTTAGAAATAGCTTTAACAGTGAAGAAGAAGTGATCGAAATGAAGCTGATGCTTCATGAGCCAACTGAAGACTGGCAGATGCTCAGATTACAGCACTGATAAACCATCATAAGTTGCAAAGCGAAAGGGGCCGCAGATGGCCCCATCGTTTAAGCAATCGGCCCTGACTAAAGCGTAGGACAGAAGATATCGTGAAGTGTGCCAATCAGGCGCTTAGCCTTATCACCCTCTAAAGAGTAATAGATGGTTTGTGATTCACGACGTGTTTTAACTAATCCATCACGACGAAGCAAGGCCAAGTGCTGTGATAACGCCGACTGGCTCAAATCCAAAAAGCTGTTCAGCTGGGATACGGACAGTTCACGATTACCCAAATAGCACAGAATCAGCAGGCGGCTATCATTGCCAAGTGCTTTCATCAGTTGCGCTGCTTGAGCAGCATTGGCCTTCATTAATTCAAGTCCTTCTGCAGGAAACGAAGGCTCCTGGTTTATTTCAGAACTCGTAGCAGCATTCAATTGATTCACCCTAATAATATTTTTTTTTGTGCTTACTGATCTATTTTATATAAACTTGGTCTGAATATAAAACTTTGTATTATACTGATCTGAAATCAGCATATTCCGATTTGCGCGAGCTTATCAATTTCTTTTTCGTACACATGGACATTGTTTATGCTAAAGCGACTGCTTCAGCCGCGACTCATACACTTATTGCTGTTTCTGATCGTGATAGCAGGCGTACTGTTGAGTCATGGATTGCACAGTCGGGCCAGCATTCAATTCGATCATTTTCATCGTCAAATAGAAAGTCGTTTTGGTGCTAATCGAGGTCAAGTAGCGCGCAACTGGGAGTCGATGATCAGACAGGCGTCTCAAGCGTCCACAGAAAGACAAAAACTCGACATCGTCAATCAATTCGTTCATCAACACGTTCGTTATCGAACAGATCAGCGACTCTATGGTATTGAAGACTATTGGGCATCCCCCCTAGAAACACTGGGGCATGGTTTAGGCGATTGTGAGGATTACGCGATTTTACAATACGTGAGTCTGCGACTGGCGGGTGTGAGTGACGATCGTCTGCGACTTATTTACGTTAATGCCAGAATGGGTGGGCCAAGAAGTAGCATTACGCAAGCCCACATGGTGCTGGGTTATTATGCCACGCCAACGTCAGAGCCGCTTATTTTAGACAGTTTAGTGTCAACGATCAGTCCAGCTTCACAGCGACCCGACTTGTCACCTGTGTTCAGTTTTAACAGTGAAGGTTTATGGGCGGGTGGGGCGACATCACCTGCAGCCAGCTCTACCGCTCGCCTATCTCGGTGGCGAAATGTGTTAGACAGAATTCAACAGGAAGGAGTGACCTTTCAATGAATAACAGCATAGCAAAATGATTTCATTAAGGAGAATCAAATATGTCACTGATTAGACAGCTCTGGATAGCCGTGGCCTTAATGATGTCGATCGCCTTCATCAGTAGCTTTAGCATTAGTACCTTCAAAGCAAAGGACTACTTTGAAGAGCAGCTGTTGCTGAAAAACATCGACAATGCCAACTCGCTGGCCTTGACCTTGTCACAAATTGAAAAAGACCCCGTGATGATAGAGCTGATGATCGCGGCGCAATTTGATACCGGTCACTACCAGCGAATTGAACTGATAGACCCGGAAGGAAATACTATTCAGCGAAGAGTGTTTGAGGGTGATGCATCCCTAGGTATTCCGAACTGGTTTACAGATTTTGCACCCTTGAATATCGAACCTGGCGTCGCACAAGTGCAAGATGGTTGGTTCCAGCTAGGGACCTTATTTGTTGAAAGTCATACGCGTTTTGCCTACCAGGCTTTATGGGCGACCACTCGAGATCTATTTGTTTGGTTTTTAGTGGTATCTCTCGGGGCGGGTATACTCGGCACCTTGATTCTAAAATACATCACTCGTCCGTTGGATGATGTTGTCAATCAAGCAGAAGCGATTGGGGGAAGGCGTTTTATCACCTCACTGGAACCCAGTACCCTTGAATTTGGTCGCGTGGTGCGAGCCATGAATATTCTCTCTGAGCGCGTTCGATCTATGTTGAATTCCGAGCGCGAACGCTTAGAGGAAATGCGTTATAAGAATCAGCATGACGCCCTAACCGGCCTCGCCAACCGTGAATACTTTTTTAGTTTGCTGGACAGTCGTCTTCAACAAGATGATAAAGACGCCCAACATGCGATTTTATTGATCAGAGTCTTTCATCTGGCCACTTTAAATCAACAGCTAGGACATAAAGCGGTTGATGACCTTATCGTGAAGCTTGTCAATCGACTGACTAGCTCTATCAATGAGCTATCTTCAACCTATACACAAGCCGATGCAGGGCGCTTAAACGGCAGTGATTTTGCCATCTTGATTACTGATGCTAATGATCTATCTGCATTGTCTGACAAGATACTTGAAAGCTTACAGGAGCTGTCTGATAGCTATGCACAACCATTGCAGCTTCCGATTGCGGCTACCTATTTCTCACCCGAGGTGAGTCGTGGCAATTTAATGATGCAGCTTGATACCTTGTTAGCGCAGGCAGAACATCGTGAATCAATCTGCAGCGAACTCTGCCTGGTTTCTCAATCGACGCTTCGTTTCAGTAATGCGGATGAATGGCGAATCGTATTGTCTGAGGCGCTGATTAGAGAGCGTATTCATGCCGAGCATTATCCAGTGCTCAGTCTTGATGGAAAACTTATTCATCAAGAATCGATGATGCGTTTGCAGTTACAAGGAGAAGTGCATACAGCGGGATATTTCATCCCTTGGGCAAGACGTTTAGGCATGCTGCCACAACTCGATTTAGCGATGGTGTCGCATCAACTGAAGTATCTTTCTTCTAAGGAAAATTTGAAACCCACAGCGATCAACCTGTCCGCAGAGACTATTGCTGATGTTGTCACCTTAAATAAACTTCACTCGTTGTTAAAAGCATATCCCACGGTGGCGCCCTATATGGCATTTGAGGTGAATGAGCGTTGCGTTGCGCAAGATCCTGAAGTGTTTCGTGAATTCTGTCGTTTACTGAAACCATTAGGGTGCTCAATAGGACTTGAACGTGCTGGCGCTGATTTTGCCAAAATCAGTAATCTACAAGAATATGGATTGGACTATATCAAGGTTGATCAAGCTTTGATGAAAGATATCGATCACGAAAGCACACAACAAAGTTTCTTAAGAGGGCTTGCGACACTTGGTCACTCGATAGGCTTAATGGTCATTGCTGAAGGTGTAAGGGATCCTAACTTGATAGATGTATTCAAGCAGCTAGGTATTGATGGTTGTACCGGACCCGGAGTGAAAGTTGACAGCTTTAAAGAAATTTAAGGCTGTCATCGTCATCATCAAGCAGGTTAAGGTGATTCGTTCTCTGACGTAGCGTTTGGCGCATCATCAGTTTTTGCTGGGCTTCATTAGGAAGATCGGTAAACTTGATAACTTTCTTATTGATGAGAAGCTCAATTAAGTCGTCAAGAACACGGATGAGTTCAATGTCGGAGTTATTTAATCTAGCTATGGTTTGTTTGAGTTCATCATCTTCATTATTCATAAATTCACCTACAAACCTTTAATCAATAACATCAAGTGCATCCGATCTCTAGCGCCAAGCTTACTAAATATCGACGTCAAATGAGCTTTAACAGTCCGCTCAGTAATATCTAACTGCCTAGCAACTTCTTTGTTGCTAGCACCTTTTAAAATTAATGAAGTCACCTCACGCTCTCGATCCGTTAAAACATTCAGATCAACGTTGCTACTTTCCTGTTGTTTGATCACAGAAGAAAGCGTGCTCACCATTCTAGCCACGAGAGTAGCCGGCAGCCACATTGCATTTTCAGAAATACTATTAGCGACTTGCTTTAGTGTGTCGACATTAGACAGTGCGTCTATATACCCCCTAGCACCAGCCTCAAGTGCCTCTCTTAGCTCATCAATGTTTTGTTGACGAGACATAGCCACGACTGTGCAGTTGTTCTGCGTGTAATAAGCAATCATATCTAGCCAGTTATTCGTATCTGTTAGTATCCAAACGATCGAACCCCTTGGCGTCGAGGGCGGCAGTGAGGCTGACACAACAACCTCAGCATCTGGAAAAGCTTTCGTCCAGCGTTGGCTGTTAAAGCGTTCGTCGGTAATAAATAGATTTTTTATATTCATCGTTCGCTCATCGCCTGTGAGGTGGCTCTAAGTACCGGTTTAAGTATGTACTCTAAAACAGTTTTCTTGCCAGTTAGAATATCAACTTGTGTTGTCATACCCGGAATAATGGTTAGGTTTTCATCAAATCCGGATTCGAAAGTACGTAAACGTACCAAGAAAAAGGTGTTATCGCGATCATCTGTTATCGTATCAGCGCTGATATGCTCCACTTCTGCATCGAGACCGCCGAAAATAGCGAAATCAAAAGCGGTAAACTTAATCACAGCGCGCTGACCAGGACGAATGAATGCGATATCCTTGGGTGCAATTCTTGCTTCAATGATTAACTGATCATCTAAAGGGACGATCTCTAGAACTTCTCTGCCGGGTGTGACCACACCGCCAACAGTATTCGTGAATAGACGCTGCACAGTACCCCTAACCGGCGCTTTAATCTCTGTTTGGCGAACCACATCCTCAAGGCCTGTTTCAGCTTGAGTGAGGACATTTAGGCGTCCACGAGATTCAGAGAGCTGAGCATTCCAGCGATTTCGAACGGTCAGCTCTACTTCACGTATCTTGTTTCGGGCTTCTTCAATAGCCGCTTCGCTTCGACTAATGCCCGCTTCCGCACGATTTAATTCCCCACGAGCATTGGATAATTCTCGTTCAAGGCGAATAATATCGATATCAGAGACGGCTCCCGATTGTAATAAGGGACGCGTCACTTGAAGCTCTCTGGATACAGAAGAAACTGTACTCGCGTACTGTGATCTTGCGGCGCGTGCCTCACGAAGATCTTGCTCGCGTTGTTCTAATTGCCGCTGGAAAATAGAAATCTGCTCATTCAGTTCTTCACGGTTATTGAAGAAGGTATTGCGTTCATGATTGACGATCTCGGGCGCTTCAATAACGATGTCGGGGGGGAAGTCAGGTTCATCAAGATTTCTAATAAGCGCTTGTAATCGAGCAACCTCTGCGGTTAAAGACAAGAACTGCGCACGGCTTTCACGAAGACTGGATACAGCACGTGTTGGATCAATGCGCAGTAATAAATCACCTTGGTCTACAATTTGCCCTTCACGCACTAATATTTCTTCAACGATACCGCCATCTAAAGACTGAACCACCTGTAACTGTCGCGATGGAATAACACGTCCATCACCCCGAGCAACTTCGTCTAAAGGTGCGTTAGCGGCCCAAACCAACAGAGCTATCAAAGCTAGCACCATGATATAGAGTAAACGACGTGCATGAACGGGCTCTTGTTGAATGCGTCCCCATTCAGCATCCACGACCCAGTCTTTATCAGCGGTTGTTCCTAGCCAGCGACCAAATATTTTATCGATCAGCGGCGCACCACGGTGGCCAACAGAATCACTGATTTTACCAACCTGTTCAAAACCTTTTTGCTCAAGACTGACTTTAGTGTCTGTCATTAGCTAGCACTCCCAATACGACCTTGTCTAAGTGCTTCCATCACATTTGCTTTTGGACCATCTGCCACAATTCTACCGCCATCTATGACGATAATTCGATCAACCAAAGTGAGCAGCGAACTGCGGTGGGTAATCACTAAAAGGGTTTTGCCTTTACTAAATCGTGACAAGTTATGCTTGAACTGTTCCTCACTGGAATGATCCAGTGATCCCGTAGGCTCATCCATCAAAAGGATAGGAGGGTCATTAATCAATGCTCGCGCAATGGCAATCGACTGACGCTGTCCACCTGAGAGGAGTTGTCCACGTTCTCCAACCTGCATATCAAAGCCAGCAGGGTGAGCGTTAATAAAAGGGGCTAGTCCACTGAGATTGGCCGCTTTCAGTATCTGATGATCTTCCGCCTGAGGGCAGCCGATAACAATATTTTCTTTCAAGGTACCAAAGAACATTGAAATATCTTGAGGAACATAACCCACTTGATGGCGTAGCTCGGCAGGATCTATTTGGCGCAGATCAACACCATCAACCAATACAGAGCCACTTTCAGGAGCATAAAGTCCAAGTATTAGCTTTTCTAACGTCGTTTTACCGGACCCATTTTTACCTAAAATGGCAACATGTTCTCCAGACTTAATCTTGAAAGACATATCGTTAATCGCTAGACGTTCATCATCGGGATAACGGAAGTTAACGTGTTTAAACTCAATATCACCCTGAATCGTTGGACGACTGGTCCAACTCTTGCCTTCTGGGCGTTCAACCGGTCGATCCATCAACTCATTCAACGATTGCATGGCAGTAGACGCATGATGATATTGTGCTAACAACCCAGCGGCTTGACTAATCGGTGCCATAGCACGTGAAGACAGAAGATAAGCAGCAATTAAACCACCTTGAGATAAGTTGCCCTCAACAATCATGTAAACACCGATAATAATGATAGAAACCGCAACGGTATGTTGTGTCCATTGCGCACCATTACTGATGGATGCTGACAATAAGCGCATTTGAGCACTGGTACGAGTCAAAAAGATGGTGGTTTTTTCCCAGATATTTTGAATACGGCTTTCAGCACCAAAACTTTTCACCGTTTCAAGGTTCGATAAGCTCTCAATCAATGTTGAGTTACGCATGGCACCAGCACGCATGGACGTTTCTGAAAGCTGATGCATCTTCGACTGTGCACTCAATGCATAGATCAAGACCAGTATTGCACCAACAACAATAGGCAATACTAACGGCCAGCCAATAATCGCTATAATTCCCATGAAAAGCAGCACAAATGGAAGATCCACTAACGCGACAATGGTCAAGGAGCCCATAAAACTACGAATAGATTCAAATGATTGAACATTCGCCGCAAACGACCCTGCTGAAGCGGGTCGATTGGCCATCTGCATACCCAGAATTCGTTCCATGATAGACGCCGACAGTTTGACATCAGCTCGGCTAGCCCCTAAATCAACAAACCAGCTCCGCATCATACGCAGCACAAGATCGGCAGTTAATACCGTAAAAATTCCGGCTGACAGAACCCACAGGGTATCCGTGGCATGGTTAGGTACAACGCGATCGTATACGTTCATGACGAACAAGGGCATCGCAACCGCAAACAGGTTAATCATGACGGCGGCGATAATAATGTCACGGTAAAGTCGGCGGTTTTCGCCGATAACTCCCCAAAACCAGTGTCGATCTTTTACCTTATTGATTTCAGACGCACGGTTGTCGAAGCGAAATTGAGGACGTGCGTAAATAACACTTCCTGAATATTGGTTATTCAACTCCTGTAGCGAAACGGTAACTACCGTGTCACTTAACTCAGGGTAAATGATTTCTGCGGTGTTTTTTTCGCTATTGATACTGTTCAGGACACAGGCTTTGTCTTCTTTGAGAATCAGGATAGCGGGAAAAAGATTTTCATTGAGTTGGTTAAGTCGAGTGGATGAAATTCTACTTGCTAAACCAGCGCGTTTCGCTGCACGACCAAAAATAGAAGGTGTTAGATTGCCTTCAACAAGAGGCAAGCCTGAGACTGCGGTTTCAGCAGAAATAGGCATTTCATGAAAACGCGAGAGTATTAACAGACAACCTAAAAGCGCACCCCCAGAGGGGTGGTGAAATTCTGACATATTGAATTCCATCAACCATATTTAAAGCAAATAGGACCCGAGCTAAGCAAGGGTCCACTGGGTAAAGCTGTGCTTTATTAACGCTTATCGATTGCTCAAGATATGCTGACTCACATCTAGGTCAGGACACGCGCTATCAGGATCAACGGTAAAGGTTTCAGCACCTAAATCAGCCAATGTTGGTAAGCCTTCTCGAACGATATCAAGAGCAGGTAACAATTCACCCATTAACGTTAAGGTGCGGCCAGATGCGATACTGCGATCGTAGAATGCATTGGTAAACGCACGGCTAGCTTGAAAGTACTCGTTTTCTGAGTCCAAGACATCAAGTAACGTACGTTGTCCGATATCGAACTGATCCTTGTATGCAGTCCGGACGCGATCAGATGAAATGCGGTGCTGGTTTAAAGCAGGAAGCTGCTCATCCAGTTTACGTACATCGTTGATGGCGATTTGAAGGGTTTGGCGTAAGTCAACACAGGCTTTATCACGCTGACTCTTCGCAATATTCACTTCTTCGTAAGCACGCTGCAAGGATGCCTCATCACGCCCACCATTAAAGATGTTGTAACGAAACTCTAAAGCAACTCGAGCGTCATCACGACGATTGCTAAAGCCTCGATCATCAAAGCTTTGTGTGCCATAGCGAGCAGTCAAGTTCAAGCGAGGACGGAACTCAGAACGGCTAGTTTCAACCTGTGCTTCTTGTGCATGAATATTACGGATAGCAGCATGGAATGCAGGGTTGCCTTGATATGCCAAGCGCAAGGCTTCACGCACATCTGCAGGGATATTGCTATCATCCAAGCTGACAGGTTGCATATCAGCAGGTGGTAAATCACCGACCAGACGTAAATAACGCGCGCTGACATCGTGCAAGTTAGACATTTCAGTCACAAGGTTAGATTCAGCCAACGATAAACGACCAGAAATCTGTTCTAAATCCGCTCGACGAGCAACACCCGCACGTGCACTCTCTTCAATGGTGTTGAAAACAGAGATATGTTCTTCTAAGTTTTCTTCAGCCAATCGAACCAGTTCACGAAAACGCATAACATCTTCATACGCATTCATGGCTTGTAGAGCGATATTTTCAACATCATCAAGAAGTTCAAAATAACGAACTAGTTGAGCACTTTCGAAACGCGTTACTTCGCTACGAGTTCTGAATCCATCGTATAACATCTGTGTTAACGAAATCTCAGCGGCAGCGCCAGAGAAGTTTCGTTTAGTATCGCTGTTATTCTCCCAATCACGATAGTTATGACCATAACTGGCCGTAAAGTCGACGATGGGCTTGTAACCACCTCGAGCAAAACCTATATCGTGATTAGAGGCTAAAAACGCATGCCAGCTAGCCTGGACTTCTGGGTTAGTTTCTATTGCTTGACGCGCAACATCTGCAATGGTGACAGACGACATTTGTGAGTGAGCATTGGAGTAAATCAGACAGCTGCCCACAAAAAAAGTGGCTAAAATTTTGCGTTTTACGTTCATTTTCTTCATTCCTTTCACCCATAAATAAAGCGTAAATGTTTTTATTATTTATATAGTAGCAGCATAGCGTAAGCAAATGGTAAGCAAGTAATATTTGTACTGTTCCTACTCCATTAACATAACTTATAGACTGTTAAATAGCTGATGTAAAATATTAAGTAATAGATCATGCTCTCGATCAGCTATGGTATCCAACGTGCGTTCCAATAAAACGCTCGCAGCGTGTCTGTGATCTGAGTTGATCAATGCCTGAGCACCCATTAATACCGCCATTGGCAATCCATCGGCATAGGCATTATCTATGCCATTGATTAGCCAGTCAATTTGCTCACAATTTGCTGGGGTGCTGGGCGATACCGTTAAGCTTAAAATCAGCAGTTCAGATGCACAGAGCCACAAATGATGCTGTAAACTGTTTGCAATTTGATGACATGCCTGTGCTGTTTCCAATGCACGATCCGGTTCATTACACGCCGCTAAGGTTGTTGCAGCAAAGAACAACTGAAAACAATGGCTTGTCGTTGTAAGTGTCTCAGCAGGTAAGGCCAGTAATTGATCACAATAGCTGACAGCGTGTTTCGGTTGACCATCAAAACACCAACTCCAACACAAAAATCCCATCGATAACACGACAGGGCTCTCATGACTGTAGTGATACAACTCGATGGGATCAAGCTGCTCGCTCAGCATCAGTGATTGTTCAGCATGTTCTCGGCTGGGTTTGAACTGTCCTAACCAAAAGTAGCTATTTGCCAGCGCCCAGTGAGCCAGAGTTAGCTGAGCGGGTGTCTTTGCGTGGCCATACAGTAAATTGGCCGTTTGAAAGCGTGAGCGTTCAGAGTCAACCGATCCCGTACCCAGAAACAATAGATACAGCGCCCGAAAACAAGCGCTTTCATCAGCGACTTGTTTGGCCAGTTGTAAGGCTTCCGAAGCAGCTTTGTATGCCTGTTGATCACCATAACCAAAGGCCATAATTCGGCATTGAGCTAAATCATTCAGCAATGTAATTCGTGTTTTCAGCGAATACTCTACTGAACTGCCTAGTTTAAAAGCCTCACCCAAACATTGCGTGCCTTCAAGATAGCGACGTTGCTGCAATTTAGCTTGACCACAGTGCAGGTAAAGGTCGGCAGCTTTGTTCAATTCACCTGCTGCTTTCCAGTGATAAGCCAGGCGCTCCTTGTGATCTTTAATATCTTTACTTGGCTGTTTCTGTTGTAGCTGTATTGCCAAGGTCTTGTGCACGAATCGTTGCCGACTCGGCGGGTTCAACGAAGCCAAAACCCGTTCTAATATCGGCGGTGCAAACGAAATCTGTTTTTTACTCTTAGATACTAATAGTTTGGCATCGACTAGCTGATTTAATGTGTCTGCAGGTGTGAATAGATTCGACATCTGACTGATAAACGCTTGCTTGCCAGATTGTATGTCAGGCCACTGCAAGGCTAACTGCAGTGCACTGTCTCGCCACTCGCCCAATTGATCAATAGGGTAACTAAAATAATGCAGAATCTCAGGTGGAATAGAATAGTCTGCCGTGATGCCTGACACCGCTTTTAATAAATAGGGATTATGATCGGTCATTTTTAGAAGAAAAGCCGTTTCATCGGGTGAGCGCCAAGTTTGATTGTTTCGCGAAAAGAACTTTAATAAGCGACTCGCGGAATCCTCACTCAGCTTTGGCAGGTCTAATCTTAGCCAGGGTATATCAGCGGCATCTTCTGGCAAATGACGGGCACTCGCCAGTAGAAAAAGAGTGCAAGATGTTAAATCTGAAATCTTGTCAATTAAGGCTAGGGTTGCCGAATCAATCCATTGTGCATCTTCAATCCAAATTAATAGGTAAAAGTTATTAGTCTGTTGAAGCATTTGCATGATTGCGACACTAGCCTGTTGAATCATTTGTTCAGAAGGCTTTACCTCATTGGTTAGCAAATCAATAAGAATGGGTTGATCTGCCAGTTTATCCCAACCGTGTCGAAGTAAACGTTCTTTTAATGTGTCAGCTTTGACGGCCTCATCAGCCTGAAACCCGAGTAACTGTCTAATGCAGCTAATCAGCGGGAACAGAGGTTGTTGCCGACGATCTGGGTAACAACGCAATTTGAATACTCGATCACCATGCTGTCGTTGTTTTTTAAGCCATTGGGTGATCATTAGCGTTTTACCCGATCCAGCCGGGCTAGTTAAGCTAACACACAAAGGTGATTGCAAACGTTTAACCTGATCACGTAATTCGTCTAGTCTGCTTGACAAGGGTGCTTGTTCAGGAAGTGGAAGGAGGTCAGATTCTACCAACCAGGTGGGTTCATCAACCAGCAAATAAGTACCCAACAGGCTGCCATCATTACGACGGCGGCGTTCGGTAACTTTTCGTGCCTTTATTTTTCGGTTCAATAGGCGATAGCAGGGTTCGCTAAGTAAGATTTGACCATCCGTAGCGCTTTGGCACAGTAACATCGATTCTTCGGTAACATCACCCAAAAGATCGGGCAATGAGTCACCGATAGATGAAAAAAGTATGCCGCAGTGGATACCAACCCGCAAATCTATGTCTGCATGATTGCGAGCATAATGCATTAAGCGTATAGCACCTCGAACCGCAATCCAGGCATTATCTTCAAGGGCTACAGGCCAGCCAAAATAGAAAAAAGCACCACGTCCAGTACTGGTTAATTTATAGGCGCCAATCTCGCCACACAATAATTTTCGAGCATAGAGACCGGCATCAAATAATGTTTGCGCTGACGCCTCAGGATCAGTTAAGTGGCATCGCCATTGCAAATGCACAACAACAACCGGGGAAATCTTCTCGATAGCAGGAAACTGTTCTGGTTGGGAAGAGCGATCAGGCTGTTCTATCAACTCATGATTCAGTCGGTTGTAAAGCAACTGGGACTGCATATCAGGTAAAACACCCATCTCACGCTGAATGCGTTGAGTAAAATTCTCAAACATTCTCAGCGCCATGCGTGCTTGTCCATTCTCTGAACATAACAACATCGCGTCACGCAGTAACGACTCATTATCAGGGTTTAGTTGCTGTATCATTTGAGCATAGTTAATCACTAAGCTCGATTGGCGATCGGCCTGTGCTTGCATGATTAACGTATTGAGTAGTCGAGTTTGGCAACATCGATAATAAGCACGCTTATCAGCCAGCCAGTCCTCAAACTCATCACAATCCGGTAGCGAATAACCCGACATGAACTCGCCAGTCAACAAACTAGTGTCAATAAACTCTTGTCTGTTGTTGATCTCCGACATTGCGCAATTTTGTATGGTTTCCAGATGTGCAATATCTAGATTTAGCAGGGGGTTGTTCTGAAAAGTGATGTGGTGACGATCAACGATCAGCGCATCACTAAACGGATGACCCTCAAATAATTTGGTTAAAATTGACAAGACCTGACGCAGGTTAACCCGTGCTGACTGTTCATTTAAATCAGGCCAGAATAAGCTAGCAATAAAGGCACGCGAGTGATTACGATTCCGTTCCGCAGTCAAAAAACCCAACAGGCCTAACGCCTTTCGATAGCGAAGCTGTATGGGTATCTTAATCGCATTGTCTTCAATCATTGGTTTATCGAGTAGATAAATCCAACTCACTTTCGTATTCAAACACTCACTCCCAACCGTTTTCTGTGTAACCTCAATGAACTAACTCATCATAGTTACATATCCTGAGAATCTGAACGTTTTGAAATTTTTTTTTGAAAAGACGTTGAAAAAACGTTGAAAAGACATGATGTACTTCGTTACAAAGGAGGCATTTCGATCCTTGGACTGATTTGTGTAAGCATGAATCCTGTCGAATCAGTCAATGGTTCCGGTGCGTAATCACAATAAGTAGTTAGGGAAAATGTCATGGATACCTCACTCTTAGCCAAAAAAGTCAAAAATCACTGAGTTTGCAAGATGCATCAAAGTTCTATTGAAAAAAATTAGCTCTAGCCCGTTAAGATAGGGTATCTTTAATTCTATTCTGATAGAATTCATTTCATACAAGCGTTTGTTAAAAGTAATTTGGTTAATGTATCCAGTTAAAAGGTTAACGACAGGAAGATGGCTGTGGGCAAGTTAAGGATTAAACCTCATGAGTCAAAGTTGAGTGCTCTGGCTAGACTGGCTGATGCAGCAATAATCGTCATTACTTTGTGGTGTCTAATAGAGTTGATGGGGTTGGAGTGGTTGCCAACTTACTATGTTATGGCGCTGACCTCTATAGTTATCTTTAACTTCATTTCTGAAATGAGTCTAACCTACCGCTCTTGGCGAGGTGTTGGGATTAGGGCAGAGATAACCTCCGTGATGAGTAACTGGATCGCGGTTATTTTTATATTTGTTCTAATCGACTTTTTGTTCAAGCCTACCGACCTTTACAATCGTGAGCTTCTGCTCTACTGGTTCCTACTAACGCCCATCGAGTTAATTTGTTGGCATGCCATCCTTCGCTTGGCGTTAAGCGGTGTGCGTGCTACCGGTCATAACACGCGATCTGTGGCTATCTATGGTGCAACAGAATTAGGTCTTCAAGTCCACGAAAAGCTGGATCAAATGCCTTGGTCGGGATACCGCTTTCTTGGTTACTTTGATGATCGTAACTTTGAAGCAGGGCGTCGAGAACTGCAATCGGTAGAAGGTGGCCATCGTGACCTTGTTGAGCGTGCGAAAGCAGGAGAGGTTGAAGTTATTTTTATTGCGCTTCCTTTGCGTGCAGAAAAGCGTATCAAAAACCTACTTGATGAACTAGCTGACACGACGGTATCTGTTCACATGATGTTAGACGTATTTAGTTTTGATCTACTCAGTGCACGATGGGTGGATTTAAACGGAATGCCGGCCATTAGTATTTTTGAATCCCCCCATATCGGCATTAATAGTATGGGTAAGCGAGCTGTCGATTTAATATTTGGCAGTATGATATTGCTATTAATAGCAATTCCAATGATAGCCATTGCTATAGGGGTGAAGTTAAGCTCTCCTGGGCCTGTTTTCTTCAAACAAAAGCGCTATGGTGTGAATGGACAAGAAATCAATGTCCTTAAATTCCGCTCTATGACCGTTATGGATCCAGGTGATGGCGAAGTTAAGCAAGCAACCAAAAATGATGCGCGCATCACTCGCTTCGGCGCTTTTATTCGTCGCACATCATTGGATGAACTGCCACAATTCTTAAATGTGATTGGTGGAAGTATGTCAATAGTTGGGCCTAGACCTCATGCTGTTTCACATAACGAATTTTACCGTGGTCAAATTCATGGCTATATGTTGCGTCATAAAGTTAAACCGGGTATTACGGGTTTAGCACAAATCAATGGTTTTCGGGGTGAAACGGATACCCTGGATAAAATGGAAGGACGTATACGCTATGATCTGGAATATATTCGTAGTTGGTCTATCTGGTTAGACATCAAAATCATCTTTCTTACTGTCTTCAAAGGGTTTGTTGACAAGAATGCATATTAGTCAGTTGTTTGTGATCTGAGTTGTCGAGAATATAAACGTTTATATGAAGTGTTTGTTTTTTCTCGAGTCTTCTTCATTTATAAAATTCATGTTGAAAAATGTTGCAATGCAAAAATTTACCTTGATACATGGTTACATGTTGTTTATTGATCACTTATAATCGAACACGACACGGATGTGTCACGAGGTATCTTTGGCGTAGCAGTCCTAGCCAAGTTACCGTGAATTCATGAGTTGAAGATGTTTAAAAAGTTGAGGATTCAACATGAAAAAATTGATTTTGGGTGCTGTATTAATGTTAGCATCATTCGTAGTGAGTGCTGCTTCAGTAAGTATCACTCCAGTATCAGGCGCGATTCAATTAAGTGCTGGTGACTATTACCAAGCTGGTAATACAAGTACCTTCCAACTTGAGTTGAATGGTATTGATACTGGTATTGCTTCTGTTGGTTTTACTGCTTCTCTGTCTGACTGGTCTTACAGTCTGTTTGAAGGCACTGATACCAGTGGTACACCAGCATTTTCTGCTGGAACCTTTGTAGCTAATAGCGCGCAAGGCTTCTCACTAACCATGGTTAGCTCTGTCATATACTCACTTGTACTAAGTGGTGATGTCGGTACAAGTTTTGGCTTTCTAACTACCTTCAATGTGCCTATTGAAGTCTCTGAAGTACCACTACCAGCAGCAGTATGGTTGTTCGGCTCTGTGTTGCTAGGTGGTTTGGCAATGCGTCGTCGTTCACAAAAAATGAACGTGCAGGCTGTTGCTGCATAAGCATCCAAAGTGCTAATAAAAGGGGCAATTGCCCCTTTTTATTTGTAGTGGTTTGCAGTGCTACAAAGTATCGTAGCTATGATGAATAGAAGGAAAGATTCTATGCAGAAGTACCTTTTGATGGGTTTGGCGTTATTGTTGTCCTTACCTATGAGTTCCACATTCGCACAGGACGCATATCACTTACAACCAGGTGACGAGCTCTTAATTACTGTATGGCGCGAAGAAGAGTTAAGTCGCCAATTGGTTGTTCTTCCCGATGGTCGAATTTCTTACCCACTGGTCGGCCATGTAATGGCAGCGGGTAAAAGTGCCCAAGCGCTGGAAAGCCATTTGTCTGAACAGTTAAAAGAATACATTACTGAACCACAAGTTAACGTCAGTGTAATGTCAGTGGCGGGTAATGTTGCGTTTGTCTTTGGGCAGGTCAATAGACCTGGACCTATCCAGATGTCTCGTGATCTTTCGGTGGTACAAGCCTTGGCACTAGCTGGTGGCTTTACGCCTTTCGCATCAACTGCTCGAATCAAGGTGATTCGTGAAGAAGGTGCAAAAGAGTCTGTTATCAATGTTGACTACCCGGCTATTGAGCGAAACGGTGATTTAAATACCAACATCTCCCTGCGTGCAGGCGATGTTATTATCGTACCCTGATTAAGATAGGCTTTTAAGGATGAAGTACACTTGGTGCGGCATAGTGATATTGCTGCCATTATCAGGGTGGGCGCTCGCAGCGGACACCGGTATTGAAGGTGCTGTGTCACAGTCGCTTGCATATGATGATAACTTCTTGTTCCGTCAAAATGCGGAAAGTTCGGTCATATATACCCTGTCGCCACAGTTAACCGGTTACTATCGTACGCCAACATACGTTAGCACCTTAACAGCTGCTGTAGATATTCAGCGTCACAGTGACTTCAGTGAGTATGATCGCAGTAATCCTCGTTTAGGTTGGCAGCAGAACTGGCTAAGAATCAGATCGGCTTACAATCTGGGTATCTCTTATCAAGAGGCAGACCAGCGTGCTGAAGCAGCTGATGATTTAGGCGATTTTACTACTCGAAGTAAGGTTTCCACGTTAACGTTAGCTCCAAGTTACCAATATCAATGGTCCGAGCGTGATACGGTCTCACTGTCCTTCAATTACACGGACCGAACCTACAGCGGTGATACAACGTCTAATGACAACCAAAGCTACAGCCTAAATAGTGGGTGGTCGCACAATCTGAATGAGCGAGTTTCATTGCGGGCGAATCTGGGTTATACACGTTTTGAATCTGAAGGTCAGTTGCAAAACGATACTCGATCTGACATTTGGCGAGTGAATACAGGTGTTAGCTATGATTGGACCGAAAGGACCTCATTAACCCTGTTGTTAGGGGTTACGCATCAAAAGACACAAACCAGTCTGGAAAGAGTTGCCAATACCAGTAATCAAACAGGTACATCGGTAACTTTACAATGGAATCACGAAGCCCTGCTGAACAACTATTCTGCCTCTTATACCCGTGACTTAGTACCTTCAAGTGATGGTGCAGTCCGTGAACAAGATCGTTTAAACTTAGGTTTTAGTCGCTCGTTAAGTGATCTTAGTAGAATGGCAGTGAATGCCAGCTGGTTACAATCGTCTGATGATAATGGTTCGCGCGACTACTTCTCGTTAGCACCAACCTACACGCGTGAATTTACGCGTGATCTATCGATGAATGCACGATACGAATACCGCTGGCAAAAACGCTCTACGGAAGACAGTAGTATTGATGGTAGTATCTACCGCCTAAACCTGGTGTATAAGTTTTAATTTCTTTACAAGTCAATAGGATGACCCGCTGTGCAAGACGAAAATGAAAAAGGCCTCTCGGATTATCTGGATATAATTCGGCGACGTAAATACTACTTCATCCTAACCGTTCCGGTTTTGGCATTCATAGCTATCGCTATCGCTATGTCACTACCACCCATTTATCGCTCACAAGGCGTTATTTTAATCGAGACACAGGAAATTCCGGCAGATCTAGTTCGTTCGACAGTCACCAGTTTTGCTGAACAGCAAATCCAAGTCATTCGTCAGCGGGTATTAACCACAGCGTTAATTCAAGAAGCGATTCAAAAACATGATCTCTATCCAGAGTTACGTCAGCGTGCTTCTCCATCACAGTTAGCGCAAGAGTTTCGAAGCAACGTTTCTGTTGATATGGTCAATGCTCGTGTATTAGACCCTCGTTCAGGTCGTGCTACAACCGCTAACATTGCCTTTACCGTAGCCTTTTTCGACCCAGATCCAGTTAAAGCTCAAGCTGTCGCTAATGATTTGGTCACCACCTTCCTAAGTGAAAATGTACGTGTCCGAACAGACCGTGCTGCTGAAACGACCAACTTCTTGCGTGAAGAAGCCAATCGTATGCGCATGCGTGTACAGGTATTGGAAGATCGTATTGCACAGTTCAGAACAGAGTTCAGCGATAGCTTACCTGAAATGTTAAATTTCAATCTTTCGATGATCGAGCGAGGTGAAGAGCGTTTACTGAGTATCCAAAACCAGCAGGCTCAGATTTCTGATCAGTTGCAAGTGCTTCGCATAGAGTTATCTGGCACGCCAGCTTTTTTAGCTGCGCCAGTTCAGGGTAATCAACCTCTAACGCCTGCCCAACGTCTGTCGTTACTTCAGGAAGAGCTGTCACAAGCTGCTAATCGTTACTCTGATTCACATCCCGATGTCGTTAGACTAAGACGTGAAATTCAACAGCTAGAAAGCACGGTTGGAACGAGTGGCGGTGGCTCTGCTGCGGCTGGCATGCAAAACCCTCAGTACCGTCAAATCAATTTGCAAATTGAAACCTTGCAGCGTGATTTAGCCCGTTTAGAAACACAGCGCGAACGTGTTGAGGAAGAAATTGCCATTTATCGTGAGCGTGTTTCGCAAACTCCGCAAGTACAGCGTGGTTATGATGATCTAACACGTGATTATGAAAGCGAATTGCGTAAATATAACGAACTACGCGGCAATGAGTTGCAAGCAGAAATAGCACAAAACCTTGAATCAGAAAATAAAGCAGAAAGTTTTACCCTATTAGAGCCACCACAGACCCCTTCAGAACCGGTTAAACCAAACCGTAAAAAGATTATGGCGATGGGGTTAATCCTTTCGTTTGGTGCGGGTGTTGGTTTAATGATTCTGGCTGAGATGCTAGATGGTGGTGTTCGCGGTAGAAAAACAATCGCAGAGATCATGGGAGCAGACCCACTCATCAGTGTTCCCGTCATTATGAATCCAACAGATTATAAACTGCAAAAGGCACGCATTATCGGCGCAATTGGTGTCGGTATACTTGTTGTCTTAGCGGGCGTGGCAGCCGTTCATTTCCTATTCATGAGCCTAGATATTCTGTGGTTCAAGGTTATGGGCCGAATTAATCTGATGTAAACCACGACAGTATTTGAGAGAACCAGGATGTTTCGACTTCAGAAAGCCTTAGAAAAAGCGAAAGAAAAACGTGCAGAAGTTCGCGGTAATACTGCGCATATTTCGCCATTAGAAATGATCAGCTACTCGCAAACGCGTGTGGTAGAGCTGCCAAAAAATGTGTTGGAAAAAAATCGTATTATCGCTTCTTTTCATAATGATCCACGGGCGCAAATTTTTCGCACACTGCGCACCAAAATCATTCAAAAGATGCGCACCAATAAATGGAATACACTGGCCATTACATCACCCTCCGATGAAGGCGGTAAAAGCTTAATTGCCTGTAACCTGGCGGTTGCACTAGCGATGGAAGTCAACCAAACCGTCCTGCTTGTGGATCTGAACTTACGTAATCCTAGCGTGGCGAAAAATTTTGGCATGACGCCTGAAAAAACTATTTATGACTACCTAAAAGGTAAAGCAGAACCCAGTGAGTTAATGGTTAATCCGGGGATCGAACGCTTAGTCATCGTTCCGGGTGGTATTGCTGAAGGTAACTCTTCTGAGCTGCTATCCAGTCCACGAATGAAAGCGTTTATCCGCGAAACCAAAAAGCGCTATAAATCTCGTATCGTGATTTATGATTTGCCTGCAGTGCTTCCAACGGATGATGCCTTAAGTGTATTGGGTGATATGGATGCTGCCTTGCTGGTAATCACTGAAGGGCAAAACAACCGTGAAGAGATCGAACGAGCTCGTGACCTGATCTCTATCACTAATGTTTTGGGTAGTGTATTGAACAAGTCGACTGATAAAGTCATTGATACGGCACAGGAATAGAACGGCATGTATACAGCGTTTTTTGGTTTAAAAGAAAAGCCGTTTAGCCTGACACCCGATCCGGCCTATTTATACTTGAGTAAAAACCATGCCCGTGGTCAGACCATGCTTGAATACGGTTTGATGAGTCATGCTGGGTTTACGGTGATAACGGGTGACATAGGTGCGGGTAAAACCACACTGGTGTATCACATGCTGCAGCAAATGGATGAAGATCATGTGATTGGCGTGATTAACAATACTCATTCTGCTTTTGGTGACCTGATGAGTTGGGTATTGGATGCGTTTGAAATACCCAATAATTTCCCTGATAACGCTGCGCGTTTAAGAGCCTTTACTGAATTTGTGATGGAGCAATATAGTAACGGCAAGCAGGTGATGCTGATTATTGATGAAGCACAAAACCTTTCTACCGAAATACTCGAAGAATTACGTTTGATCTCAAATATCAATATCGCTGGCGATGTGTTCCTGCAAATGATGCTGATTGGGCAGCCAGAGTTAATTGAAAAGCTGAATCAGCCTGAATTAACCCAGTTTGCACAGCGTATAGGTGTTGAGTTTAATCTTCGCCCTATGGACTTTGAAGACACGCAAGCTTATATCCGTCATCGTGTGACAACGGCAGGTTGCGATCATGAACTCTTCACGGAAAGTGCCATGGGTGTCATTTTCTGTTACGCCGAAGGGGTGCCTCGTCGAATCAACACCTTGTGTGATATGTCACTGGTCTATGCCTTTGCAGACGAACAGCCCATTGTAGATGCACCGTTGGTGTTAGAAATGATTGATGATCGCAGCACTACCGCTGTCATTCGACGCACCAAGTCGATTACACAAGAAGTAGGGCGTGTAAAACAATGGTTGGCAACTGAGTATAAACTTGAGTTAACCAACGACGTGTAAACCAAGCAGTAAAGGGAAGAAGTATCATGGATGCAGTAAAAAAAGTGGCGGTGATCATCGTCAATTACAATGCAGGTGAGTTACTGTCCGGTAATTTGCGGCGCATTATTGACTCTGCCGGAGAGGGTATTCAGCTCCATGTTTTTATTGTAGATAACCAATCTACCGACAACTCATTTGATGTTTTAACGCATAAAATAGATACCGCGCGTTTATCCAGTATCGTTACCCTGATTCAAGCAGAAAAGAACGGTGGCTTTGCATATGGGAATAATGTTGGAATGAAAGCCGCTTTAGATTCTGGTTTTGAATTGGATTACTTTTATTTACTAAACCCTGATGCTTATACTTTACCCAATGCAATTGACCAGCTAGTACAAGAGTCTAAAAGAAATGGTGATAACTGTCTTTTAGGATCAACGCTTCATAATGAAGCGCTAGAGGCAAGAACTTCAGCTTTCCGTTTCCCCAGTATCATTTCGGAGTTTCAGCGTGGTGTTCATCTCGGTATCGTAGATAGACTATTTCCTAAATCAGTGGTATCCATGCCGTTAAACACCTCAACCTTTGAATGTGATTGGGTGAGTGGGGCAGGGTTTTTCTTTAGTCGAGCAGTATTTAATCAAATAGGATTCATGGATGAGGCTTATTTTCTGTACTATGAAGAAGTTGATTATATGCGGCATGCAAAAAATCTTGGAGTAAAGATTCTTTCTGTGCCAACTTCAAAAATAGTTCATATTGCTGGCGTATCGACGCAAATTGTTGGCAGTAAAACAGAAAATAAACCCATGCCTGTCTATTGGTACAATTCATGGCATCGCTTTTATTTTAAAAACTTCTCTTCTTTATATGCAACTTGTTGTGCGATTGCATGGATTAAAGGCCGTGTGATTAATAATCTTTTATCAGTGGTTATTAAACATCGTAAACCAAAAGATGGCCACTCGATAAATCGATTCTTTAAATATGGATTGTTGGGGAAGAGTAATGACTGAGTATCAAAAAGCCCCACCTTTGCCCAAAGGTGAAACCAATGCTAATCCAGAAGGTATTAGCTTTTGGAACCTAGTTAAAGAGGACTTTAATACACACGGTTGTGATTGGTTTAGTCAGGGATTTTGGGCTGTGTTTTGTCATCGTTTTGGTAACTGGCGCATGTCTGTTCGCTCAAAAATACTTAGAGCACCCTTAACGATTATCTATCGTATTTGGCGAATATTTTGCCAATGGTTTGGTGGCATTAAATTAGATTATGTCGTTAAACTCGGCAGACGTGTTCGCATTGATCATTTTGGAGGCATTATTGTGGGTGCCCGTTCCATCGGTGATGATGTTGTTATACGTCAAAATACCACCATGGGAATAAGATCAGAATCTGACTTAGCAGCCAAACCGATCATTGGCTCAAGAGTCAATATTGGCGCAGGTGCAGTCATTGTTGGCAACATTACTATAGGTGATGATGTGATGATTGGTGCCAATAGCGTAGTCAGTTTTGACGTACCATCGAATTCAATTGTAAAAATGCCTCGACCGACAGTAATCAAGCGACCAGTAGAAAAACAACTTGGTGTTAATCATGTTGAGTAATGCTGGCTGTGTCATTATCGGACGTAACGAAGGCGAACGTTTAGTGCGTTGTCTTGCTTCTGTTCGTGATCAGTTTGCCCTAGTTGTCTATGTGGACTCAGGCTCTTCAGATAACAGTGTTAAAAATGCTGAAACTGCAGGTGCAAAAGTGGTGCGGCTTGATATGCAGCAACCCTTTACTGCTGCAAGAGCACGAAACACCGGTTTAACCTGTCTACTAGAAGAATTGCCCTCGTTGGAATACGTTCAGTTCATCGATGGTGATTGTGAATTAGTACATTCTTGGCCCCAAGCCGCATTTGCCTTTTTATCAGAACACTGTGACGTTGTAATCGTTTGCGGAAGGAGACGAGAACGCTTTCCAGAAAGTACTACCTATAATGCGCTTTGTGACTTGGAATGGGATACGCCCATCGGTGAAACATCGGCCTGCGGTGGCGATGCAATGATGAGAGTTTCAGTCTTAAAAGAAGTGAATGCCTATAATCCTGCGCTGATAGCAGGTGAAGAGCCTGAAATGTGTCACCGTTTACGAATGAGGGGCTGGAAGATCTACCGTTTAAATGAAGAAATGACATTGCATGATGCAGCCATTACGAAGTTTTCTCAATGGTGGAAACGTGTAAGCAGAGGTGGATTTGCTTTTGCCTATGTCAGTTGGATGTATCGTAAGGCCGATCAGAAAATTTGGGTAAGAGAAACACTTCGTCCTGTGTTTTGGGGGATTATATTACCCTTAGTTTTTATATTTGGTGTTCTCACTCAAATGACAAGTTTAATAGTCTTGCCACCACTTCTAATTTTGTTGCTATGGGTCAAGATCACCGCTAAATCACTGAGTACCATGTCAGCAAAACAGTCAGTCAAGTATGGATTTTTTATGGTGATGGCCAAGTTTGCAGAAGCAATGGGTGTACTCAAGTGGTTAAAGGATAAGATGTTACAGAAACGCTCAACGTTGATTGAGTACAAATAAATGGATGTAGAGTAGTGAAAGTTTTATACCTCGTTAATCAATACCCCAAAATCAGCCACACTTTTATTCGTCGTGAGATTCAGGCTTTAGAAAAGCTTGGGGTAGATGTTGTTCGCGTGACCTCAACCAATAATCCGGATGAATTGGTTGATCAGGACGATATATATGAACTGTCCAAAACCCGTTTACTGGTTAAAGGGCAGGCTTCAGCCTTATTAAAAGCACTGATCTTTGTAGCTCTGAAGCGTCCAGTTCCTTTTTTAAAAGCGCTTAAACTATCCTTTCGGATGGCTGTTAAAGCCAATTTCCGCTTTATTCATCACCTTGCGTATCTTGCTGAAGCTTGTTTGCTGCTGAAAATATCTCAGGAAGAAAAAGTTGATCATATTCATGCACATTTCGGCACCAATCCCGCTGCTATAGCGACACTAACACGCATTTTAGGTGGGCCAACCTATAGTTTTACCGTGCATGGTCCAGAAGATTTTGACCACCCTGCAGAATTATCCATGGCAGATAAAATCCACCATGCCTCTTTTGTGGTAGCGATTACCAGTTTTTGCAAAAGCCAGCTGTTTCGCTGGTGCGATTTTCAGCATTGGAAAAAAATTGAAATCGTCCACTGTGGTGTCGATGATAAAATGTTGAAGTATCCCCACCCTGATATCTCTTCGTTCACAATCGAACAGTCAAGCCGACCATTTAGATTTATTAATATTGGCCGTTTGTCAGAGCAAAAAGGACAGATGCTGCTGCTTGAAGCGATGTGTTTAGTTCATCAACAAGGTGTTGCTGCTGAGTTAGAAATCATTGGCGACGGCCCCTTTAGGCCTCAGCTTGAAGCCTACATCGAACAGCAGGGTATAGAAGAAATAGTTAAGTTGGTGGGGGCTAAAAGTGGGCAGGATGTCCGTGAGGCATTGGATCAAGCCGATGTCATGGTGCTACCTAGTTTTGCAGAAGGTTTACCAGTAGTGATTATGGAAGCCTTGGCACGGAAAAAACCAGTTATCAGTTCATTAATCGCCGGTATTCCTGAATTAGTCACGGATCAATGCGGTTGGTTAGTTCCGGCTGGAGATGCTTCAGCAATAGCTAAAGCCATGATAAAGGCGACTGCAACCGATTTAAATAAGTTGCATCGGATGGGCGAGAATGGGTATTTAGCTGTCTCTCAGCAACATGATATAGATGTCGAAGCCTCAAAACTTAAAAGTTTTTTTGAGCAGTATGAAGGGAGACTACAATGAGCTTGTTGGTATTGCTCTCAGTAGTGATTTTAGTGCTGCTATCGATACCGGTTTTGTTCTTCTGTTTAGAGGTGCTGGTAGGGTTGCGAAGTTTGGCTAAGTCACCCTCAAGACAATCAGATAAAAATACAAAAGCTATATCAAGTGTTGTGCTTATCCCTGCACATAATGAATCAGCTGTACTAGCACAAACATTGACTGGGCTAAAGTCAGAAACGGTCACAACCTTAGACCGTATTTTAGTAATTGCTGATAACTGTAGTGATAACACCGCTTCAATTGCAAGGGATAATGGTGTTGACGTTATTGAACGCTTTAATGATCAACAACGTGGTAAAGGATTTGCGCTGGAATATGCCCTGACATATTTGCGAGATCAGCAAACAGAACCAGATGTGATTGTTATTTTTGATGCTGACTGTCGATTCACTCAAGGTTCTTTAGCACAGTTAAAGCAAACGTGTTATGAGTTTGATCGTCCTATTCAATCGGCTTATCGCTTGTTAGCGCCTGAAGGGGCTGGAATCACAGCGCGAATAGCGGAATTTGCTATTCGCGTCAAAAACTTAGTTCGTAATCGTGGTCTTTCAGCCATGGGTTTTCCTGCTGTTCTAACAGGAACCGGCATGGCGTTTCCTTCTAAAGCCTTTCATCACGTTAACTTGGCAAGCGGTGAGCTTGCAGAGGATATGAAGTTAGGTGTCGATATGACGCTAGCTGGATTTCCTGCAATCTATACAGATAACGCTGAAGTATTGAGTGAATTACCGCAAGCGAGTGATGCGACAGCTACACAACGAGAAAGATGGGAGCACGGTCATTTGACAGTGATGAAATCCTATCTACCAAGACTGTTTATTAAGATGATTAAGCAGAAAAATGTGAGTTTGGTGGGTACCTTTCTAGACCTTACTATTCCGCCCCTTTCCTTATTAGTGATCGTCACGCTTGTTGCAAGTCTACCCATTGCAATGATTGGACTAATAAGCACCTCATTATATTTGGTATTTTATTCTGTAGTTTTACTGGCATTGTTAGTGCTTTTTGTTTTGGCCGCTTGGTGGCAACAGGGAAGGGATCTATTATCTACTCAAGAACTATTGCGACTGCCGTTGTTTATCCTAAGTAAGTTGGGTGTTTACCGGAAATTTGTAAGTGGACCACAAACTGCCTGGGTCAGAACAAAACGTGATGGAGAGGATAAATCGTCATGAGTGATTTAACACCTCATTACAACATTGAACACTATCATTTTCGCCAACAATGGATGTTATTAGGGTTACCTTTTGATGCAGTAACCTTGGATCAAGCCTGCGACCGCGTATTCGAAGCCATTGAAAAGCGTCAGCGCTGCTTTATTTCGACTCCTAATTTAAATTTTGTTATCAATGCGAAGCGTGATCCTGAATTTGCTAAATCTGTTTTTCTAAGCGATTTGAATTTGGCGGATGGTATGCCACTCGTATGGGCCGCGCGTTGGCTAAAGATTCCGATACCTGAGCGCGTTGCTGGTTCCAGTTTATTCGATGAACTGGTTAAGCGTAGTCACCCTGATAAACCTGTTAAAGTATTTTTCTTTGGTGGTGATCCTGGTGTAGCAGAAAAAGCATCAATTGTACTGAATAATAGCTCAGATGCAGTTGTGTGCTGTGGCTATCATGATCCTGGTCGTGGTGACGTAGCTTCGATGAGCACACCTGACGTTATCGATAAAGTTAATGCCTCCAATGCAGACTTCTTAGTGGTCTCTTTAGGGGCTAAAAAAGGTCAAGCCTGGATTCAGCATAACCTAGCGCAGCTTAATGTGCCTGTCGTGAGTCATTTGGGGGCGGTAGTTAACTTTGTTGCTGGTACAGTCAAACGAGCCCCTAAAATCTGGCAAAAATTGGGTTTGGAGTGGTTATGGCGTATTGTGGAAGAGCCTTATCTATGGAAGCGATATGCCACTGATGGATTGGCAGCGTTAAAGATGGCTGGTGGTGTTATCACGCAACGATTCAGTCGTACCTCTGATGCAAATCCTAAGGCAGAGTGCGAAGCTGAATTTGACAACAAAATAAAGGTCGTATTGTCCGGTAGACCAACAGAAAGGCAATTGCAGTCACTGTATAATGCTTTGAATGTTGGCCTAAGAACAGATGAAAAAACCATCCAAACGATAGAAATTCTTTTGGATCAGGCTGACATGAATTGTCCTGAATTGCAGGCATTTATTCAGATTATTGAAGCGACAACAGAAGCGTCAGGCATTTACTTGACCAAACAAGTTTTATAGAGGTTAGCGTGTCTATAATCAAGGAAGTGCAACAAGAATTAGCATTGCTAAAGCCATTGATTAGTTGGCCGACAATGGCGTTGTTTGGGTTTGCCTTACTGGCTTCTTTCTTTTTGGCTTTTGGCGGTCTAACCGAAGTGGTCGAGCGTTGGATCAAGCAAGAAGAGTATAGCCATGGCTTCCTTATCCCGTTAGTGTCTTTATACATTTTGTGGGAAAAGCGCCTAATGATTGCGACTGATTTTAAATCAGGCACTTGGCTAGGTATGCCCGTTATCGCTGCAGCCTTGATCATCGCATTTATCGGTGAAATTTCTGCGCTGTATATCCTTGTGCAATATTCTTTTTTACTGTTGCTAGCTGGGTTTGCTATTACTGCATTAGGAAAAGCTGCGAAACATACCGTTATTCCCATTGTATTGCTTGTCTTTGCTATACCGTTACCTTACTTCCTAGAAGCAGTGCTAACAGCACGTTTACAACTCTGGTCCTCCGAAATCGGGGTTATGTTCATCAAAATGATGGGCATACCTGTTTATCTAAGCGGTAACATAATTGATTTGGGTACATACAAACTGCAAGTGGTTGAAGCCTGTAGTGGTTTAAGCTATCTGTTTCCGTTGACCTGTTTAGGTTTTATAGCAGCTTACTTCTATCAAGCACCGTTATGGAAACGTGCCGTACTCTTCTTATCAACCATCCCTATCACCATTCTGATGAACAGTTTCCGTATCGGTGTAACCGGTTGGCTAGTAAACGGTTGGGGTATCTCTCACGCAGAGGGTTTTCTGCATGATTTTGAAGGTTGGATTATCTTTGTTGCTTGTGCTGCTATCCTGGCCTTGGAAATTGAAATTCTTGAGCGCATAACAACTCGTCGCGGTTTGTTTGATGTATTTGGTTTAAATGTGGAAAACCCGACACCACAAGCCTTTGAAGCAGCTCGTCAGCGTCAATCGGGAAGTACTTTACCTGTTCCTATGCTGGTGATGGTGACATTAACGTTTGTATTTGCGTTAGGTGTTCAAGCATTTGATCGTCGTGATGAATCGGCGCCAGTAAATATTAGCTTAGCCGCTTTTCCTGATCGTATTGATGACTGGAGAGGATCTCATGGCAATATCGACACACGAACAATTGAAGTGCTTCAGCTAACCGATTACCTAATGATGAATTTTGAACGCGAAAATGAACCCTTAGTGAACTTCTATGTGGCTTACTACGCATCTCAACGCAAAGGAGTGTCACCTCACTCTCCACGTGTCTGTATCCCTGGTGGTGGATGGGAAATAGCGGATATACGTCGAACCTATATAGATGATATTCCAGTCAACCGTGTCATTATTCGTCGCGGATTGGAATCACAGTTGGTGTATTACTGGTTCCAGGAACGTGGTGAACCTATCGCAAATGAATATGTAAAAAAATGGAACTTATTAACCGATGCTTTGAGGTATAACCGAACGGATGGTGCGTTAGTGCGTGTGGTCACACCATTCCACAGTACAGAACCGGTCGAAGTTGCTGAGCAGCGATTAAAAGAGTTTGTGCGGGCCGCCTATCCAGAGTTGGTCCAAGTCCTACCAAAGAAAGGTGATTTATGAAGGGAGAAATCTTGCGTCGTAGCGCGCTTTCACTGCTAGTGGCAGTGGCGCTTGCAGGTTGTGGTGACAAAGAGAGTAGTATTCAGGGATACCTTGAAAGTGGGCAGCAATTTCTAGAAGAAGGTGATATTGCGCGTTCAAATTTGCAATTTAGAAACGTCCTGCAAATTGACCCAGATAACGTCGATGCACATCGCTACTTAGCAGAAATAGCCGAGCGTCAAGAAAATTGGGAAGAACTGTACGCCCGTTTAATGCGCGTAGAGCGACTCGCACCTGATGATCTAGACAACAAACTTCGTTTAGCGCGTTTGTTAATTGTGGTGGGTGAATCACAAAATGCAGCTAACAAAGCGGATGAAATTCTTGAGGTTGAACCAGAAAACGCGCAAGCGATTCTTGTGAAAGCAACCGTTGCACTGCAGCAGGGCGATCCCCAAGCGGCGATGACTGAAGGTATGCGCAGTTTGATGATTGATGATCAAAGTACTGATACCTTAATTGTGTTAGCCGGCGCTCACCGTATGATGGGTGAAAATGAACGTGCGATGGCTTTAGTCGATGAAGCCCTTCAGATCAATCCTAACGAGCAAGCTGCTCGAATGATTCGCATCGAAATGAATCGCCAAAACGAACGGTTCGATCTGGTAGAAAACGACTTACGCTTTATGTTGGAAAATCAGCCAAACTCGGAAGATTTCACATTAGCCTTGGCAGGTTTGTTGAATCAATTAGATCGTAAACAAGAAGCTGAAGCTCTATTGGATTCTTTTGTACGTGAAAACCCAGGCAGTATTCGCGCAATGCGTGGTTATATTGAAATCGTTGATTCGGTTGGCGATCGTCAGCGTGCTGGACAGTTATTACGCGAATTTATTGGTCGTTCAGAAGGTGCTGATGTCACCACATTACAGTTTATCTTAGTTGAACGCTTACTGAGCAGCGATGAAACGATTGATGCGTTGCAGTTATTAGAACAGATGATGCAGTCAGAGCAGGCAACCACTCGCCATCGTGCTAGATCTCGTCGAGCAGAATTGCACTTTGCTGCCGGTGAAAACGATGCAGCTCTGGCTCAATTGACTCAAGTACTTCAGGAAGATGGTCAAAGTGAACCTGCGTTATTGGTTCGCTCTCGCTTCTTCCTGCAGGAAGGTCGGGTCGATGATGCCGTGCGTGATTTGCGTGTGGTCTTACGAAATAATCCAGATTCAGAAGCGGGATTGACGCTACTGGGTAATGCTTATTTAGGCAGTGGTTCCAATGAACTGGCAGACAGTAATTTCCGTCAGGTGCTTCGGTTAAATCCTGGTAATATCGATGCAGCCGTGCCGGTCATTACCCGTTTGTTAGCAGATGGCGATTTGGGTCGTTCAGAACAAATCTTAGTCAATGCTTTACGCAGACAACCCGGAAATGAATCGTTGCTGTCATTGCTAGCTCAAGTTCGACTCATGCGAAATGACTTTGTCGGTACCGAAGCTGTCATTGAAGAACTGCAAGCCATGGGTGGCAATAACACGGTGATTGGCGAATTCTTAAGTGGCCGAATCTTTCAGCAGCAAGGTCAACATGCTATCGCGATGACACGATTTGAATCAGCACTAGCGCAAGAACCACGTTTTCTTAGGGCATTAGAAGGTTACGCTATCAGTCAATTCCAACTGGAACAAACGGATGAGTTGCTGAGCTGGCTAAATAACCGCATTACAGCTGATCCTGAATTTTTGGGTAATTATACAGTTAAAGCTGGTTTGATGCGTGAAATTGGTGACCTTGATGGTGCGATTTCAGTGATTGATACCGCACTTCAAGTTGTTCCTGAGTGGGTTCAAGGCTATGTGCAAATGGCCGGTTTTTACCAGTTACAGGATCAGACTGACGGTGCTTTGAATACCTATTCACGTGGTTTAGAGAATGTTGAAGACCTTAGTCTGCTTGCATTAAGAGCATCACTTTTAGAGCAGCAAGGACGTTTTGAAGAAGCAATTGCGGATTATGAAGCTGCTTATGCTTTAGCACCCAATAATGCAGTTATCCAAAACAACCTTGCAGCTAATTTGCTCAGTATGGACCCCAGTGAAGAGAATGTTCGTCGTGCATTAGAACTGACACGTAACTTCCGTGATAGTGAAGAACCTTACTTCTTGGATACTCATGGATGGGCACTGTTTAACTTTGGTGAAGTACAGGATGCTGAACGCTTAATTCGTCGTGCCATTGAAGGATTGCCAGATCATCCAACAGTGAACTATCACTATGGACGAGTGCTGTTAGCGCAAAACCGCTTTGATGATGCGCGTGTGTATTTAGCCAAAGCGAATCAATTGAGTGCAAATGATGCGCTGCTGAATGCTCGCGTTCGTGATGCACTGTCAGATCTTGAAAGCGCGAATACAAGCGCTAATGCACCAACAGCGGAATAAATGGATAAGCATTCAAGGAGAGCGTAATGAAGCGTAAAGGTATTATTCTTGCCGGTGGTTCAGGCACACGTTTGTATCCTTTAACCAAAGGGGTCAGCAAGCAGTTGATGCCAATTTACGATAAACCGATGATTTTTTATCCCCTCAGCGTGTTAATGCTAGCCGGTATCCGAGAAATCTTGGTGATTACCACGCCGGAGGATCAAGCGGCCTTTGTTCGCTTGCTCGGTGATGGTTCACAGTGGGGCATTGAATTGCACTATGCCGTTCAAGAGCAACCGAATGGATTAGCAGAAGCCTTTATTATAGGAAAAGCCTTTTTGAACGGTGCCCCGTCAGCCTTAGTGTTGGGCGACAATATTTTTTACGGGCATGACTTTCAAAGCTTACTGGAAGATGCTGATTCACGAGAGTCGGGTGCTACTGTATTCGGTTATCATGTTGAGAATGCCTCTGCCTATGGTGTGGCGGAATTTGATGCCAATGGCAAAGTGATCTCGTTAGAAGAGAAACCACTCAAGCCAAAATCGAATTATGCAGTGACGGGTTTGTATTTTTACGATCATCAAGCACCCGATATTGCCGCATCACTGAATCCATCAGCACGTGGTGAGCTAGAGATTACCGATTTGAATTCGGTCTATCTAAACCAGCAGCAGTTACACATGGAAATTATGGATCGTGGCTATGCCTGGTTAGATACTGGTACCCATGCACATCTACTTCAAGCGTCACTGTTTGTGCAAACATTGGAAGATCGACAGGGATTAAAAGTTTGTTGTCCTGAAGAGATTGCCTATCGCAAAGGGTTTATCGACGCTGAAACACTTAGAAAACAAGCCGAACCGCTAATGAAAAGTGGATACGGTGCCTATTTAATGCGTTTGTTAGAGAGAGGGATTTCCAAGCCATGAAGTACGAGCCACTGGCGATACCCGATGTGGTGTTAATGACCCCCCAAGTGTTTGGTGATGAACGTGGTTTCTTTATGGAAACCTTTCGTCAACAGGCTTTTGAAGAACACTGTGCGAAGGTCAGTTTTGTACAGGATAACCATTCACTGTCCAGTCAGGGAATTTTGCGTGGGCTGCATTACCAACTAGAAAAACCGCAAGGTAAGCTAGTGCGTGTGACGCAAGGTGAAGTCTATGATATCGCGGTTGATCTGCGACGCAGTTCACCAACCTTTGGGCAATGGGTAGGGGTTTATCTGTCCGCTGAAAACAAACAACTGCTATGGGTTCCACCGGGTTTTGCGCATGGTTTTTACGTCACCAGTGAATCCGCTGAATTTGTCTACAAGTGTACCGATTATTTCAATCCGGGCGACGAATATACGCTACAGTGGGATGATCCGTTGCTGGGTATTGATTGGCCATTAGTGAAGGGTGAAGCGCCACAGTTATCAGCGAAAGATCAACAAGGCCTAAGCCTGTCGGAGACGCCAACCTATGAGTAAGCGTATATTGCTGACTGGTGCAAAGGGCCAACTTGGTTCTGAAATACGCCAACGTGTCGCTATGATGCCATTGGTTTATGAGCTCATTTCAACCGATATGGACGAGTTGAACATTGCCGATCAAGATCAGGTTGAGCGTGCGTTACAAGCCTATCAGCCGGACGTGATTATCAACGCTGCTGCCTATACCGCCGTAGACAAAGCTGAAAGTGAACCGGATATTGCCTTTGCGGTTAACGCCAAAGGACCTGAAAATTTGGCTATAGCGGCGAGCAGTCATAAAGCACGTTTAATTCATATTTCTACCGATTATGTCTTTAATGGGCGTCACTACGAACCTTGGAAAATCAATGATCCGGTTGAACCGATCAATATCTATGGTGAGAGTAAACTGGCAGGAGAGCAAGCTATCCAGCGTCACTGCCCAGAAGCTCTGGTTATTCGCACTGCGTGGGTATATTCAAAGTACGGTCATAACTTTGTTAAAACCATGATCAACCTGATGAATAGCCGTGATGAGTTGAATGTGATCTATGATCAGATAGGCACGCCGACTCATGCAGGCCGCTTAGCCGAGATCTGTTTAAGTGCCGTCGATCAGCCACAATTTCAAGGACTCTATCATTGGACCGATGCCGGCGTGGCTTCCTGGTATGATTTTGCCAATGCAATCTATACGCTGGGTAGTCAGCTAGGCTTGGTTCATAACACCTGTCAGATCAATGCCATCACCACGGCGGATTATCCAACACCGGCACAACGGCCCAATTTTTCAGTAATGGATTGCCAACAAACACGCAAAGATTTTGGTTTCGCGCGTCATTGGCGTGAACAACTACATATGATGCTACAAGAATTACAGCAAGAGGAAGTCAACGCATGAAGCGTATGATGGTCACCGGTGGAGCAGGGTTTATCGGCTCCAATTTTGTCCATTATTGGATGGAACAGTACCCTAATGATGTTGTGTTGGTGGTTGATGCACTGACCTATGCCGGCAACATGGCTAATCTAGATCCTGTACAACAGCATCCCAATTTTATGTTTGTTCAGGCTGACATCTGCGATACCCCCCAAATGGAACAACTGCTTCGTGAACATCAGCTAGATACCATCGTTCACTTAGCGGCTGAGTCTCATGTGGATCGTTCTATCACAGGACCAGACGCTTTTCTAGAAACGAATATTATGGGTACTCACAGTCTACTAAAGGCGGCTCGTCAAGTTTGGATTACCGAAGGTCAGTGTCCAGCACAACATCGTTTTCATCATGTATCCACTGATGAAGTCTATGGCACCTTGGCACCAGAAGATCCCGCCTTTACCGAAGAAACCGCCTACGCGCCGAATTCGCCCTATGCGGCCAGTAAAGCGGCATCTGACCATTTAGTGCGTGCCTATCATCATACCTATGGCCTGCAAGTAAGCACCAGTAATTGTTCCAATAACTACGGGCCTTACCATTTTCCAGAGAAGCTGATTCCACTCATTATCACTAATATTTTGGCGGATAAGTCTCTGCCAGTTTATGGTGATGGTAAGCAAGTGCGTGACTGGCTGTATGTTACCGATCATGCTCGCGGTATTGAAAAGGTATTGCAACAGGGTAGAGTGGGCGAGAACTACAATATCGGAGGCCATAATGAATGGCACAATATCGATATCGTCAATTACATTTGCCAGATGATTGATAAGGCTTTTGCAACTGACAAGGCGCTACAAGAACGTTATCCCGAAGCTATTTCGGCAATCGCCGGTCAGTCTGCCCGTTTGATCACCTATGTCAAAGATCGTCCAGGACATGATCGTCGCTATGCCATTGATGCACGTAAATCCAGCGAAGAACTGGGTTATCAACCCCTCGAAAGTTTCCAATCGGGTATCGAAAAAACCCTGAACTGGTATTTAGATAATCCACAATGGTGGCGTGCTGTCATGGACGGTAGTTACCGCGAATGGATTGCTAAACAATACGCTTAAACTGGATCGCTCAAGGAGAGCATGGATGAAGATAGTACCGGTAGTGCTAGCGGGTGGTTCTGGCTCGCGTTTGTGGCCCTTATCTCGTAAAAGCCGTCCGAAGCAGTTTTTACCGCTGTTGTCAGATAACAGCATGTTGCAGGATACCTTACTGCGTTTAAAGGGTTTGGATACCCTTGATCCCATCGTTATCTGTAACGACGAACACCGCTTTATGGCCGCAGAACAGTTGCGCGAGCTAGGTGTGAATGCTCAAATATTACTAGAGCCCGTCGGTAGAAATACTGCCCCCGCGATTGCTTTAGCCGCACTTCATGCGCAGCAGTATTACCAAGAGTCTGTCGTGTTATTGGTCTTGGCGGCCGATCATGCCATTCAACAAGTCGATGCCTTTCAAGCAGCCGTTAAAAAAGCGACTGAAGTAGCCGCAACCGGACGTTTAGTGACCTTTGGTATCGTACCAACCTATCCTGCGACCGGATACGGCTATATATATGCGGGTGAAGCCTCAGTAACCGGAATTGTCAGTGTCAAAGCGTTCGTAGAAAAACCAGACCAAAACACGGCTGAATCCTTTATTTCCAGTGGTCAATACTTCTGGAACAGCGGAATGTTTGCTTTTCAGGCCAGTGACTATCTAAAAGAGTTAAAAGCGCACCGTAACGATATTTTCCAGTCGTGTGAATTAGCCATGCAACAGGCCAGTGTTGACTTGGATTTCATCCGAGTACCGGTTGAAGCCTTTACTGCGTGTCCATCCGACTCTATAGATTATGCAGTAATGGAAAAAACCCAACACGCCAGCATGATGCCAATGGATGCCGGATGGAGCGATGTGGGTAACTGGGCGTCGTTAAGTGAACTTAAAGCAAAAGATGCTCAAGGCAACGATACCCAAGGCAATGTTTGGCTAGAAGACAGTGCAAACAACAGTATTCACGCCACCAACAGAATGGTTGCCGGTATAGGGATTAACAACCTAATCATTGTCGAAACCGACGATGCAATCTTGGTTGCGGATAAAACCTCATGCGAGTCCATCAAAACATTGGTCAATCGCCTAATAGAGGCTGGTCGGACAGAGCCAGAAACCCACAAAGAGGTCTTCCGTCCTTGGGGTAAGTACATATCACTGGGGGAAGGTGAAAGATTTCAGGTGAAACGTATCACCGTGAAACCCGGTGGTAGATTGTCATTACAAAAGCACTACCACCGTGCAGAGCATTGGATAGTTGTTTCTGGTACAGCTCAAGTGGTGCGTGGTGACCAGTCTTTTTTAGTCACCGAAAACGAATCGACCTATATCCCTTGCGGTGAAATTCACCGACTCGATAATCCCGGTTGTATTGATCTAGAACTGATCGAAGTTCAGTCAGGTTCCTATTTAGGTGAAGATGATATTGTTCGGTTGGAAGATGTGTATGGCCGAAGTGTCTGAACAAACAAAAAAGCAAGTATCGGCAACTGAGCCTGATTGGAGTCGAGAGACATCCAAAAATTACTGGAACCCAGTGGTGCGGTTGATACGATCAATTCGTTTCTATCAAAAATACCAAAATAAGCCATTTTTGAAAGGGCTTAAATACTTTGGTGTCGTTCGTTATCGGTTTTGGTCAGTTGTTTCTGGTGCTGATATTCCACTTAACTGCAAAATTGGCGGTGGTCTTTTGATACCACACCCTAATGGCATTGAGATTCATCCAGATGCTGAAATTGGTCCAAATTGTTTGATTTTTCAGCAGGTATCTATTGGAAACAATGGAAGAGGTGTGCCGAAACTTGCTGGGCATGTGGATCTTGGGGCAGGCACTAAGATTTTAGGTGATATCATTATTAATAATCACTCAAAGATTGCTGCAAACGCTGTGGTATTAAGAAATGTTGATGAGTATGAAAAAGAAACAGGTGTTACTGTGAAATGATAACATATTTTAAGAAGAATAGACTCAAGCTCGCCGCATTAATAGTTGCACTGGATGTCGTGCTAGGACAAGTAATTAGATTAGGTAGTAATTTAATTCTAACTAGGTTACTCGCACCTGATATGTTTGGTGTAATGATGATAGCTTTTATTTTTCTAGCTGGAATATCTATGCTATCAGATCTTGGTTTAAAAGATAAGTTTATTCAAAGCAAGAATTCATATAATGAAGGCTTTATAAATACATGCTGGAGTATGCAGGTTGTAAGAGGAGGTATAATAAGTCTTATAACAATTGTTTTAGCTATAATTCTTTACTACTTGAATGTAATGGGGTTTGTTAAAGAGGATACTGCTTACTCAGCACCAGAATTGCCAGTTATACTTGCACTCATTAGTTTAACATCATTACTAAATGGATTTAATTCGATTGCAATGTACGACCATAGTAGGAACTTGCGCTTAATAGTTCTAGCGAAGATTCACTTGATTTCTCAATTAGTATCAACAGGAATGATGTTGATTGTAGCTCTATACTATAGGGAAATATGGGTTTTGCTGATTGCGCCTTTGTTGGATGCAGGCATTAAACTGTTTCTAAGTTATTATTACTCTGGAAATATGAAGGCAAAATTTGAGTTTGAAAAGAAAAGCTTAAAAGAGATAGTGAGTTTTTCTAAATGGATATTTATCGGTTCTAGTCTAGGCTATTTAGCCCTGAATGCTGATAGAATATTGTTAGGTATATTTTTGACAGCAGAAGAACTAGGTGTTTTTTCAATTGCTTTTATGTTGGCGATGGCAGGAAAAGAGTTATTCTCCAAAATTGTAAAAAGTGTTGCTTATCCAAAACTTAGTCAAATTGCACGAGATAAGCCTAGTGAACTAAAGTGTGTAATGTACTCATTAAGAATGAAAATTGACATATTAACGTATTCAACTGCTGGTTTTTTAGCTGGATTTGGTAGCATTATAATCCTAGTGCTATACGATGAAAGATACACTGATGCAGGGTGGATGTTAGAAATAATGTCATTAGCATTAGTATTTGTCGGTTTGAATGTAAGTCAACAAGCGTTACTTGCAATGAGTAAAGCTTTTTCTTTTGCCTTAATACATGTATTAGGAACGATCTATGTAATAGTTGGTATACCTCTGGCTTTTCATTTTTATGGTATTCAGGGGGTCATTCTATTTATTGCTACTAAGTCCATAGCAACAATGCCAATTTTGTTCTATTTGCAGCATAAATACGGTTTGCTTAATTTGAAAAGAGAGATTATTGCCTTTCCTGTATTGATTGCTTTTTACTACATAGGTTTGTATGGGAAAAACTTAATTTCTGATATTTGGTTATAACAATGGCGAATAATTTTGCATACATTTCTATAGTGTCTTGGCCTTTGATAATGTTTTTACTATTCAAAGTCTTTAGTATACAAAAAGCAGTATTGTTGTCGATGATAGGGAGTTATTTGTTTTTACCAGCGTCGTTCGAAATAAACTTCACTGGATTGCCAGCATTAAATAAAAATACAGTTACAACTATTATGTTGTGTCTAATTCTTTTTTTTAAAAAAGAAGGAATTGGATTTAATGAGCTTGATAAGAAAACTTTTTTTGTGTTTCTATTATTTTTGCTATCACCATTTATTACCGCTTCCCTCAATTCTGAACATTACATGCACTTACCTGGGGTTACTCTCTATGATGGGTTAGCTCAGTCTGTAAGTGCATTTTTAATAATAGTTCCATTTTTAGTAGGTGCAAGATATTTTAATACTTTCACATCACAAAAGATGCTTTTTACCTTTCTTATTGTAGCTTGCTTGGTTTATATTCCATTTATGTTATTTGAATTAAGAATGAGTCCGCAGATACACCGAATTGTATATGGTTATTTTCCTCACTCTTTTATACAGCAAGTTCGTTTTGATGGGTATAGGCCAGTTGTTTTTTTAGGCCATGGATTATTAGTTGCAATGTTTGTAGCGGTATCTTTAATAGCATTGCTAACAGCAATTAGGGCTAAAGTAAATATTATAGGTAGTAAACAGCTATATATATTTTTTCTTATGTCAATAATGTTGATTTTAACTAAAACATACGGTGCTTTATTGTTATTTATTTTTGCTGCAACATGTATTTATTTGTTTAAGTTTCGGAATATTTCTATAATATCTATGTGTATATTAGTTTTATATATATCTTATCCTCTTATGAGTGCAAATAAAATATTTCCACATGAAACAGTAACTAGCATGGTAGCAAAAGTTAGTAGTGAACGAGCCCAGTCATTAGAGTTTAGATTCTTTCATGAAAACCAGTTGCTTGCTCATGCAAATGAAAAGCCTATCTTTGGTTGGAGTAGTTGGGGAAGAAATAGAGTATATGACCCAGAAACTTTTCAAGATTTATCAGTAACGGATGGCCGCTGGATAATTACATTAGGTATTAGAGGCTGGTTTGGGTTCTTAACTGAGTTTTATTTTGTTTTTATAAGTATATGGTGGGCTTCTAAAATAACAAGAATTCGAAGTCAGTTAACAAGTGAGCAAAATATGTTCATATCTGGACATTTGCTAATTGTTACAATTATTTTAATAGATCAAATACCTAATGCATCTTTAAGTTTTTTTTATTGGTTAATCATTGGTAGTTTATACGGTTTAACAAAAAAAGAATACAATTCAAAGACGTTTGTTAGATGACGTTGATAAATTTTATATGGATAAAAATATGAAAATATGGGCTGCTTGGTTACAAGGTAGAAATAATGCGCCTCACCATGTACAAACAATATTTAAGCTTTGGGAAGATTTGAATCCTAATCATTCGTTTCATGTTGTTGAGAATATTGAAGCAGAAAAGATTATTGAAAGCTTAGGCATTCAACAAAAGGTCATGACACCTCAAGTGAAGACTAATATTGTAAGAACTTACCTTTTATCAACCGAAGGCGGTGTATGGGTTGATTCAACTCTTTTACCTACAAAACCTCTTGATAGTTGGCTTAATGACGAGTTGAAGAAGCAAGGTTTTTTTGCATTTAACTCTTCAGGCGCACCCGAGTTAGTTCTACAAAACTGGTTTATTTATGCAGAAAAAGATAATCCGTTAATATCAGGCTGGTTAAAATATTATGTTGATTATTTCCAGAGCACTCGATACTATCCATCGGTAAAGCGCGCACTATATCATTTAAAAATTATTGATTATTTAAAATATAAGATAGCTTTAAAAAATAAAGATTATACATACTTTGTCGATAAGGAAAGAGGAAGAGCATGTTCATTTTATCCCTATGCTGTTCATAATTATAATTTTTATTATATGCTTAAACAAGAAAAAGATTTGTATGATATCTGGCATGCTGTACCTAAGTTGTATAATCTTTTGCCTTGTTTTATCGGTAGGAGTGGCTCAGACAAAGAAACGCCTGATAATAATTTTGTTGAGTTAGCACTGGAAGCTTTAAAAATATCACCTGTTCATAAATTGAATCATCGTGATGCTAGATTTATTACTTTGATAGATGAGGCTATTAAAAGAAAATTAATCGAATATAATTTTTAGATTATAAAATTTAATAGATTGATGTTTATGGCTATTATTGTTTTTTATTTGTGTCCATATTCCTAATGCTGTAATTATATAACTTCAAAAATTTATTTTGCACTGTATCACGTAGATAAGTCATAAATTTAATTAGTAATCTTTGGAGACAATACGGTTATGAAAATTGCTATTGCAGGTACAGGCTATGTAGGTCTTTCAAATGCTATGTTGTTAGCTCAACACAATGAGGTTGTTGCATTAGATATAGTTAAAGAAAAAGTAGATTTTCTTAATAAAGGTCATTCCCCAATTGTTGATCCCGAAATTGAATCCTTTTTACAGAATAAAGAATTAAATTTTCGTGCAACCTTTGAGCCAGAAGTTGCTTTCGAAAATGCATCATATGTCATCATTGCTACACCAACGGATTATGATCCTAATACCAATTACTTTAATACTAAAAGCGTTGAAGATGTAATTAATTCAGTTATTCGGATTAACCCTGATGCAGTAATGATAATAAAGTCTACTGTTCCAGTAGGTTATACAGATGACGCTTCTATTCGCTTGGGTACTAACAATTTAATTTTTTCACCTGAGTTTTTAAGAGAGGGTCGTGCTTTATATGATAACCTTTATCCTTCACGTATTATTGTTGGTGAGCAATCGGCACGTGCAACAAAATTTGCTAATTTGTTGAGGCAAGGTGCCATAAAGCAAGACGTCCCTGTATTGTTTACTGGGTCTACCGAAGCTGAAGCCATTAAGCTGTTCGCAAATACTTATTTAGCTATGCGAGTCGCTTACTTTAATGAACTAGATACCTATGCTGAATCTCATCTATTAAATAGTAAGCAAATTATTGAGGGTGTTGGCCTTGATCCTCGTATTGGTGATCATTATAACAATCCAAGCTTTGGTTATGGTGGCTACTGTTTGCCTAAAGATACAAAACAGTTGCTTGCAAACTATGATGAAGTACCTAGTAACCTAATTCGTGCAATAGTTGATGCAAATACAACTCGTAAGGATTTTATCGCGCAATCTATCCTTAAACGTAATCCAAGTGTTGTAGGTATCTATCGTCTAGTGATGAAAACTGGTTCGGATAATTTTCGAGCGTCTGCTATTCAAGGAGTAATGAAGCGTATTAAGGCTAAAGGTATAGAGGTTGTTATATATGAGCCAGTTATGCAGGAAGATAGCTTTTATAAATCTCGTGTGATTAAAGATTTAGAACAATTTAAGAAAATTAGTGATGTCATTGTTGCTAACCGTCCATCTGATGTTCTATTAGATGTGATGGGAAAAGTTTATACACGAGACTTGTTCGGGCATGACTAGTATTATTTAATAGTAGATATAAGGTGATCCTATTGGATTACCTTGCCAGCATTAATATAAATTCTATCTATTATATTGTTTATTCGCATATACAAAAAAGGTTTAATAGAAGGAGAGTGTGTTTTTTCAAGTAACAAAAATTATGTTACTTAGTCGACCCTGAAAAATATCTAACTCAATGATCTATAATGCTTTATAATTTGATTCATATGATCGTTACTCACCATTTTCTGGCCTGAGGCCCCAAAAAGCTGCAGAATCACTGATTATTATGAAGCCAAAAAAGAAGACTGCCATTCCGCAGAGTGATATGTTCAAGCCTCGTCTTGAAGACATTGTTAACCCTAATCAAGCCTTGGTTCGTTTAACATCGGTCATTGATTGGGAAAGGTTGGATATAGAGTTAGGTCAACATTTTGCAACAGTGGGTGCAGCTGCACTTCCGACACGATTAATGGCGGGGTTGATGTATCTACAACACCTGCATAACTTGTCAGATGAGGCGCTGTTAGATCAGTGGCTAGAGTCGCCTTACTACCAGTACTTCTGTGGTGAAACTTTCTTTCAGCACCAATTTCCATGCCATCCCACTAGCTTGGTTAAATGGCGCCAACGCCTTGGCGAAGAAGGTTGTGAGTGGCTGTTAACTGAAACGATCAATTCCGGTTTAAAATTGAAGGTGATTAAACCTTCCAGCCTAAAGCGCGTGATTGTTGATACCACCGTTCAAGAGAAGAATATTGCTTTTCCCACAGATGCTAAGCTCTATCACAAATCGCGGCAGCTTCTGGTGGCTATAGCTCATGATCATAGCATCACGCTACGACAAACCTATGATAAAGCTTGTCAGGATCTGATGCCTAAGATCGGACGTTATGGTCATGCAAAACAATACAAGCGAATGAAGAAAGCGATCAAGCAAGTCAAAGGCTTTCTTGGTCGAGTGGTTCGTGACTTGGAGCGTCAGTTGATAGCAAAAGGGATTCAGCTGACACCCAAGCAACAAAATACCTTACAAAAAGCAAGGGAGTTGCTACTGCAGACACGCAAAAGTAAAAACAAGATTTACAGCTTGCATGAGCCTTTAGTGGACTGTATATCCAAGGGAAAAGCCCATAAACGTTATGAGTTAGGCGTTAAAGCCAGTATTGCTGTGACCGCAAAAGAATCCTTCATCATTGGCGCCAGAAGCTACCCTGGCAACCCCTATGATGGCCATATATTGGCGGATCAACTTCAGCAAGTGGAAACACTGACGGGTAAAAAGCCAGAATACTGCTTTGTGAATAGAGGCTATCGTGGTTCGGGTGTTGGCGACATTCAAGTGCTCATCGCAGGGCAAAAACGCGGTGTGCCCCATAAAGAAAAACGTTGGATGGGACGGCGTAACAGCGTAGCGCCGATTATTGGGCATCTGAAATCAGATGGCAAAATGAAACGGTGCTTTCTTAAAGGAGTTCTGGGTGATGCACTCAATGTCATACTCAGCGCCTGTGGTCAAAATCTACGGAAGCTACTGCGGTGGCTTTATTTTGCACCTAATAGACCAGCGTTATTACTAAAGATATTACTGAATAGCTTGGCAAATAAGCTTAAGCTGGATTTAAATCATGTGGCGCTTCAGGCTTGAAACGCCATTTTTCAGGGTCGACTACTTACAGTAAGCAGGATGGTTATAGTAAGGAAACAATATTCCAGTGAATTATATTTATTTAATTTATGATGTTTATATTTGATTTCTACTTTACTTGCCAATCTTTTCTGGCTTTTGAAATCTTGAAAACTAGGTTGATAAAGCATTTATATACCTAGTTTACTTTTAATTTATTGACTTAATTGCTTTTCTTAACGAAGCTTTCCATCCATTCGCTTCATCAAAAAAAATATCTCTTACGTTTTCAGTACTTGCAATTGATCTTTTGTACTTTTCAACATTTTCATAATAAGAATGTATTAGGTTTGCGAGATATTCTGATTCTAAATGTTCGGCAACAATGACTGAGTCACCTAAAATATCTGTAGCAGGGATATACTTTGATACAATTACTGGGCGCCTTGATAATACCCCTTCGATTGCAACTTTATTTAACCCCTCAGCAAAATCTTTACGTGTTGGTACGATAAAAAGGTTGCTTAACGAAAAGTATTGAATCATTCGATCTCGTGAGCAATGCCCTTTCAAGTAAAAGTAATCAGTGGCTTGTTCTTTATTTATCATTTCTTTTAAAGTTGAAAAAGAGTTTCCATTTCCACAGATATGCCACTTGTAAATACCAGGGTGCATTTTTTCTAATGTTTTTGCTGTGTCATAAAGTTCAAATATTCCCTTGTTTTGCTCGATTCTGCCTGCAAAAATAATATGAAATTCTTTATTGTTAAAACTAGGTAGCTTTATGTTTTCAAATGAACTGGAAAAATATGTTGGTCTGGCTTGTATAATAGGTGAATCTAAGTTTGGACATATTTCTCTCAGTTGTTTTTCACACTCAGGGGATATACATAATGTGGCTGAAACACAGTTTTTCCAGAACCAGCTGTTCAATCTATAAAGTATTTTTGATTTTATTCCATTAGGTTTAGTTCCAGTAGTCCAAAATGTGCAATGTAGAGTTGGAATTACTTTTATACCAAACGGTTTTAAAATTGCTAAAGTAAACCAGTCATTAAAATTTGAAACTATTACTGTATCACAATTGTTAACTTTAGCAACTTTGAATAATCTTATACTTGTGTAAATTTGTCCTAAGTGGTATGAGAAACCTTGTTTTAACCATTTTGGAGTTTTTTTATTACATATGACGAAATTATCATCTGCTAAATATTCTTCATTCTCATTCGATGATATTGCAACTCCTTGAATTTCGTTATCCTTACAGAATTGATAAAATTGCTCTGAATATGTTAGTGCAACCTGTGAGGGGTCATGTTCGCCTTTTTTCCAGAAGCGATAAGTTTCTACTATATTGCCGGGTCCTGCCGCATATAAAATTTTCATCTTTGACTTTCCATTTCTTAATTTTATCAATAATAAATATTGAAGTAAGTGCCGACCAATATGCCAATGGCAACAGTACTATATGCAAAAAAAACAGCTAACTTTCCATAAGCGACGTTATACCAAACCGGCCTCATTCTAATGCAATATTTTTCAACTGTTAAATATATGATGCTTGCAATTATGTAAGCAGATATAAATGAAATAAGATATCTTATCGTAATGTTATTTGTTAAACCAATTTTCATTGAAAAATTAGCAAGGAATTCACCCATCCAGTGATTTAGATATAGTGAATATGATATGCCACCTAGGAATACACCTGCTTTATGGTGCTGTCCTGGTATTTTAAGAAGCATTATGAGTGCGGCTGAAAATATGACAGATGCTACTGTCATATAAATATTATATATAAATAGTATAACCGAGATAGATAGTAATATTATCAGAATAGGTTTTACTAGTTTTTTTCTCTCAAAGTCTCTATTTCTATCCACTAGTATTGCTAGGAGTACACCTGCGAAAATTGGTGCATATATATCATATAGCATTGCAGCTATTACAAGTAGAATCCAAGTAAAAATACTTCTACCAACTATTGGTGTTATGACTAGAAGTATTGGAGCAAAAAGGTAAAATTGCTCTTCTGCATTAACGCTCCAAAAATGGTTGGCAGTACCATCTAATGGCATTAAATTTTTATATTCTGCAAGTTGACTTGGTCCAAATATGTTATATACAAAAGTTGCTTTATAAAAAACAATTTCTATCCATTTTAGCGTGATATCATCTTTAATTAATGATAGGGAGATTACAATAAAAAATGATATAAAGTAAGGAATCCATATCCTAATCACTCTGTTGAAGTAGAATTGTGGTAGTTGATTTTTGTGGGTTTTAATAAGTATATTTCCAATCAACCAACCACTTAGAGTGAAGAATACGTCTACTGCTATAGAACCCGCCGGTGACCATGTTATTAGATTGGCATGACCAAACATGACAACACTGGCTGCAATAAATCGGATATAATCATAATATGGATAATAAACTTTTTCTTGTACTATCCCTGTAGTATTATTCATTCTTAGCTACTGCCTTCCAATACCATAATATATAATATTAAAATCTAACATTAGCTCTTTATCCATTACATTCCGTCCATCAATCACAATAGAGTTATTCATTAACTCGATCATTTTATGGTAATCAGGTGACCAGTATTCATTCCATTCAGTAAGAATAATCAATGCATCAACATCTTTAACAGCATCAATGGCATTTTCGTAATAGGCAATTTGACCTGTTGCTGGAAAAAGTTTACTAAAGTTGAGCATTGCCTGTGGATCATGTGCTTGAACCGTGCAGCCCTGTGAAAGTAATGTTTTTACCACTTCAATGCTCGGTGCGTTTTGAATGCTGGCTGTGTTGGGTTTGAATGAGAGTCCCCAGACAGCCACTTTGCGACCTTTAACATCGGCTTTATAGTGTTGCCAAAACTTTCTAAAAGGAATTAACTTTTGCTTTTCATTTTCTTCTAGTAAGGTGTTCAAAATAATTGAATTACGCTTACTTTGCAGTAGTTCAGCCATGTTTTTTATTGACTTAGAAAAGTGCGATCCACCAAAACCACAACCTGGTGATAAGTAGTGCTTTCCAATACGTGGATCACTTCCCATACCTGCTGTGATGGTGTCTATATCAATATCTAACTGATCGGCAAGGTTAGCGAGTTCATTGACATAACCTAAGCGCATCGCCAGCATGCCGTTGACAGCAAACTTCATAAACTCTGCTTCACGAGGTTTAACGATTAGCAGTTGATCTAGATGTCGACTAAATGGTTTGTAGAGTGCTTTAATCAGTATGGTTGCTTCGTTATCTTCACAGCCGATGACTAGAGTTTTGGCTTGAATAAAGTTTTCGTAAGCACTGCCTTCTGAGAGTTGGTCGGGTATGTAGGCAATCGATTGCTTCTTTTCACTGTTTAGCAGTTCAGCAAGGCTATCTGTTGCCCCTAAGCCAAAGGTGGAGTAGTTAATGACAACCAGTTGTTGCTGATGTTGACGTGTAACGCTTTGGATAATTTCTTTTGCAAATTCTATATTATCTGGATGAAGCGCTAGGATTTGTATAGGGCAGTTTAAAGCATCAACTGGGCTACCAAATACAATATTGCTTTTGTCATACTGGGCTTTAACGTGAGCAAGAAGTCCCGGTTCGTTGAACAGGATTGTATTCTCACCCGACTGCTCGCCTAAGCTTTCTTGTTTTGAAAGGTGTTGGTTGATATGAACTTGATTACCATATTCAGCAAAGGCCGTTGCAGCCGTCCAACCGATTAATTCATTACCCCATACGGCGATTTTCATAGTTTGTCCTCGATTCCCTGCTTAGTTCGTCCGGTTTATGTGCTCAATCAACCCTAGTGTTGAGCTATCAAGTGATGGCTTTTCACATTCACCGGTTAGTGCTGGCAATAATCCAGTGGCGATGGTTTTGCCTAGTTCTACGCCCCACTGATCAAAAGGATTAATATCCCAAATAACGGATTGAACGAATACTTTATGTTCATAAAGTGCGATAAGCATGCCAAAAGTATGGGGTGTTAACTTATCTAACAGCAGGGTGGTGCAAGGCTGATTGCCTTGATAGCGCTTGTATATCGGTGCATTTTCAGCGCCCTCTATGACCGTATCACCAAGCGCGAGAATTTGCGATTGTGCCAGACAGTTAGAAAGGTTTAACTGATGTTGACGTTTAAGTTCAATATTGTTGGGTCCTTCGTAACGAACTGCGCTAGTAATGAAGTCGCACATCACTGGAATAGTGCCTTGGTGAAGGAGTTGATAGAAAGCATGTTGTGCATTCGTACCTATCTCACCCCATAGGACTGGGCAGGTGTTATAACCAACCCGTTCGTTACTGCGAGTGGTGTTTTTACCGTTACTTTCCATCTCTAGCTGTTCAAGATAGCTAGGAAGATGACTTAAGCGCCCATCATAAGGCAGGATGGCGTGCGCTGTGATACATAAGAAATTGATGTTCCAGATACCCACCATGGCTAATAAAACTGGCAGGTTTTGCTCAAAAGGGGTGTCATGAAAGTGCGTATCCATTTCATGTGCACCGGCGAGCATTGATCTAAAGTTATCCATGCCGATACGCAGTGCGATAGGTAAACCAATAGTTGACCACATGGAATATCGACCACCCGTCCAATCCCAAAAGTAAAGATGATTGGAATCGGGAATGCCCCATTCAATCATTTTTTTGGGTGTGGCAGAGACTCCGATAAAGTGACGCGCAACAATTAAGTCCTGATCAATACCTTCGGGTGAGTAGGAGCGTTTAAGCCACTCTAATGCCGTTTCTGCGTTACAAAGCGTGTCGATGGTGGTGAAAGATTTCGATGAAATAACAAATAGAGTACGAGTTGGATCTAACTTATCCAATAAGCTAGAAATATGGCTACCATCCATAGATGACACAAAATGTAAATCGATGCGACTGCTGTTTTCAGTGGTAAAGTCGCATAGGGCTTTACAGGCCATAAACGGGCCAAGGTCCGAACCGCCAACACCAATATTTACGATGGTGTCGATAGCATCACCGGTGCATCCTAACCACTGCTTGGCATGTATCTGATTGACCAGTTTTTCCATACGATCAAGATTCTCATGCACTTGATCGATAATATTCGTGCCTTCTAGAAGCAGGGATTGGTATTTAGGTGTGCGAAGTGCGGTATGCAGAGCAGGGCGATCTTCAGAGGTGTTAATTTTTTTTCCGCTAAAGAGGTCAGAAATCCACTGATCCAGTTTTTTCTCGCGTGCTATGGCACAGAGTAGATCGAGTGTTTTATGAGTGATGCGTTGTTTTGAAAGGTCAAGCAACATTCCATCGATTGAAAAGCTGAATTCTTCAAATCGCTTGGGGTTTTGCTTAAAAAGCGACGCGATGTGCGCTTTACCATGGGTGGTGGCATGCTCGTAGAGGTCGGTTCCTGCCTCTGTCGCGAAGACATTCATGTAATACAGCTCCCTTGATTTCTGTCGTTTTGTCGCAATGCAGCAATTCTACTAACTTGTTAACCTTACAGCCAGTCATCATATCAACTTTTAATGTGGGAGTATTGTGACAGGTTGGTTAACCAATACTATTGTACTGATGAACGGTGGAGATCGGGGTCAGTGTAAGATCTCACGGATGACTTTATTTGATTAAGTTGTTTCGCTAATATTGAGCCTTCAAGCAAAGGAGTTGCTATGACTAATACTGAAATGGATCGTTCTACCGATCACGACAGCCCTTGGAAAATTGCGTTAGATGGCTATTTCAAGGAGTTTCTAGAACTACTGTTCCCAACTATTCCACCTGAAATTGACTGGGATAAAGGCTACACCTCCCTAGACAAAGAGTTACAGCAAGTGACACCGGATTCAATATCTGGCAGGCGCTATGCTGATAAACTGGTCAAAGTTTTCACGCCTGATGGTGATGAGGCTTGGGTACTCATCCATGTGGAAGTGCAAAGATGCTAAAATTGGTATTATCCGTTTAATGTATGAGCGTGGCTATAGCAAACAGCAGATACAGGAACTCTTTAACGTGATTGACTGGATGATTAAGATCCCAAGCGACCTGAACGAAGATTTTTTGAATGCGATCTATGCGATCGAGGAGGACAAGAAAATGCCTTACATCAATACGGCTGAAAGAGTAGGCTTAGAAAAAGGTGAGCTAATTGGTATCCAAAAAGGTCGTCAGGAAGGTCGGCAGGAAGGTCGGCAGGAAGGTGAGGCAATTGCTCTAAAAAAACTCATCAAAATGAAGTTTGGAGCCTTGCCCGATTGGGCTGAAACGCGAATAACTACTGCTGATACGAATCAGCTGGATTTGTGGATCGAAGGGATTCTATCAGCTGAGAGTCTGGAAGGTCTTCTAGGGAAGCACTGAGTTAAAAACTGGTCAGAGTCATTTAAATCCATATATGACTCTGACCGTCATTTCCAAACCTATCTCATCCTAGCTAAGAAGTAAGGTGTTTTGTAAACACCAGTATCAATAACAATGACACCATCTTGGTTAACGGGCACTTCAACATCAGTCAGTGTTCCATCATGTTTTAATGCAAAGACTTGGAGATTGTCTCTGTCGATTTTAATGGTCGCATGGACGGGTTCCATCATTACTGGCCCTGTTGGATGGTGTCCCGAGCGTGTGCCATGACTCAGAATGAAGTTATCATTAACAATAGCTGCTCCTTCATTTCTAGCGCGACCTATAGCGATGATCAGTAAATCATCGTCGGATAGTGAGCCGTTTTCTGATTGGGCGGTGATATAAACCGCACCGAAACGACTGTTAAGTTCAATGTGACTATTGCTGAGTGTTTGAGGTAGTTTCTGTGCAAAGCCAACAACTGCTTGGGTATTGGCTGTGTCGATGGTAAAGAAGCCGGATTGATGATTGTCGCCTGCCGTCCAAGATAACTCTTCGGTTGTTGAGTTGAACTGATTGTTATGGGTATGGCTTTCAACAGCTGCTTTTGAAGTCGGTGTAAATTCATCTGTGAATCTGATTTGGCTTCGCATAATGGCTAGAGCACTGGCATCAAACACATCCGTTGTGGTGGATTTGATATCACCACTGGTTTGGTCGCGTAATTCAAATCCCACTTTCCCTTCAGCTAAAGAGGGGACATGAACATTTAAATGATGAGTTAGGTCAGCCATTTGAATATCTTGTCGATGGACTTGACGTGATACGGCAGGGAATAACCCAATAAAATTGGGCGCAGTGACATCCCATTGGTCACGTAGTGAGGGACTAAAGCTTCCATGATCACCATTTTGGAAAGCATAGGAAGCATCCCATCCTTGTAGGCCCATTCCATATGCACCAATGATGGCAGGGCCTTCAACCGTCCATTCATTCGGGCTGACATGTATCCATTCCGAAAGCATAAATGGACGATCTTTAACTTGATGTAATCCTGAACTGAGTATGCCACTACCTGGGCTAGCAAGCATGGAGGCATTAGCATGAAACGCACCGCGCCCACCGCCAAAATAGTTATGTCTGTCGATGGTGCCAATAAGGTAATCAGAGTGCAGGTTATAGAAGTGACTCATTTGACGACCAGCAATCCAGTTGGAGCTGATGATTTCGCCAGTGTATCCAGTCTGTTTAACTGCATCGGCAATTTTTGCATAGACGAGATTTTGATGCTGATACAGAAATTCCATGGTGTCATAGAGGCGCTGGCGATATCGGCTTTGTGAGGTGTCGATATTGTCTGGGTCAAAGAACCAAGGGTTGCCTATTGGATAGATTCGATTTTCATTCCAGTTTTCGTCTGTCGGTATACGCTGATTTCTGAGGATGCTGGCGTTAATGGCACGATCACCCCATGCATTTCGCCAAGCACGTTCGGTTTGATATTTTTCTTTTAACCAATTGGCAAAGAGTTCGCCAGCATTCGCTCTTAAGGTAGGTGATGTGGCGAGTGCCCGGGGTGTGCCATGAAAAAAGATACTGTCTTCATTGTAGAGTTCTACATACACAATGGCGGGGTCTTCGGCATAGGTCAGCCCTGTATAGGGGTTGGTATGCATAAGTAGATTGGTAAATTGCTGGATTAATAGGTTCTGAAGTTCTGGGCTGAAGTAAATACTGCCATGTTTAGGTGTATACCAGCCACTGTTGTTTTTCTCAAACTCATTCAAGTATGGAATTGACGCAATGTCATCTGGCCCGGGGCTGATAATAAATACGGGTGAGAGTTTGGTGTAAATACCTTTCTTTTTCAGTGCGGCTATGAAGTAGTCAAATTTATCTAGTTCATCTGGATTATAAATGACGGTGCTGTTTTCAGAGGTGATGCCTTGCCATCCTGGACCTTGCGCATACTTATGACAACGTACTGAGTTGACCCCCATCGCTGCATAAAATGCTGCACGTTTATCTGCGAGTTCTTTATTGGGCGCACAAGCACTAAAGCTGAGATTAAGCCCCCAAAGTTTTGTGGGTTGGTTGTTTCGATACAGGGTATCGCCATCTGATAAAATCCGACCATATTTACCCGCAGGGCCATCAAGCCAGCTTGCCATAGAGAGGGGGCTGTCAGGTGATATCACTACGTTTTGGCTAAATTCATACCAGCCATCTTGAGAGTTGGGTGTTGAGTTGGGCCCTGGGTAGAACGTTAAAGCGTCTGCTAGCGTTAAGGTCATCTTGAGTTCATAGGTTTGACCTTGTTGTATATTTTCCCTTGCTATGGCGATGCGTGCTTCGTTTCTATCGGCGCTGATATAGGTGGGTGTGTCAAATTCAAGTGTCGCTATGAGGTTATCATCTTTTATAAACTCGATACGGATAACTTCGTCGCCGATCAAGCCTCTGGAAAAGGGTAGGTTGATATCTCTAAATTGCCTTGCTCTGTTATAAATGCGTGCCTTATCACCTTGCAGTAACTCTCCTGCGGTGAGTGAAAATTGCGCTTGTGTCAGTGTGCTATTAGCTTTCGGTGATAGGTCCGCCTCAAAACGCATTTGAGTAGGTGAAGTTTTTTTCCAAAAGCCTTGAATGGTGAATTCAGTGTTTGTGCGAGCGATGGTGTTTTCGTATGTAAAACTGATTTGGTCGTTTTCTTCGTTGGTGGCGTTACTTCTGTGAACACCGCTCCATTCAGGCCCCCAGTCATAGTAGTCAAAGTGTAAGAGTCTATTCGAACCCTGCATCACCGTTATCATGCCATTTCGTTGATCTGCAGCGATGGTGTAGGCTGTTGATTCATCAGCTAGGGCACTGAAACTGATTAGGGCAAATAAAACTGAAATAATAAGTATGCGCATGTGGCTCTTTGTTGTGACGTTGATTGGGTAGATGGAAATAGATGATTATACTGATCATCTTCAAGCAATGCTTTGCAATGGATTAAATGATGAAAAAAAATGCTTTTCTTGTCGCTATACTATTTGGCTTAGTTTCGCTGCAATCCTTTGCGAATCCTCGCGAAATTAAAGTCGACTTTGAAGTGGCTAGATCACCTCAGCCCAGTGTTCAGATTAGTTGGGATAGTCAGCCGGGTTCTAACTCGGAAATGCAGGTGACGATATATCGTCGTGAGTTGGGCGTGAAAAGCGGAATTTGGCATCGACTGGTGATGCATGAAGGGCGTCAGCGTAGCTTTGCCGAAATGACATTGTTTGAACCGATTGCACAGCTTCCGACTCAGGTTAGACGTTTTACCGATGCTAATGTGGAGCTAGGTAAGCAATACGAGTATCGCGTTCACCGTCCTGCGTTGCAAAGTCGAAACTATCATGAAGCGGCTACCTATTTTGTGGTGAGTTTGGATGCGTCTTTGGTGGATCAGCAAGGATCACTTTTGTTGGTGGTTGATGAAACACTGGTGGATACATTGTCGATGGATCTGCGTTTACTAGCGCAGGATTTAGCGGGTGATGGTTGGAATGTGGTTAGGTTATTAACGCCACGTCATCGTCAAGGTGACCCTGTTGCGTTGCATGCTTTGATTCGTCAGGCTGTTCGCGAAAATCCAGAGATCAAAGGTTTGTATCTGTTTGGTCATGTGCCTATCGCACGCTCTGGTTTTTTGGCGCCTGATGGTCATCAAAACGCGCCTCATGAAACCGATCTTTACTATGCCGATTTAACGGGTGCTTGGACGGATTTACAGCTTTTTTCAAATGAAGGAGGAGATAGCCGCTCGAATATTCCTCGCGATGGAAAATTTGATCATTCAACTCTTCCTCGTGCAATTGATGTGATGGTAGGACGAGTGGATCTGTCTGGTTTACGAGAACTTCAAAAATCGGAAGTTGAGCTGCTTCGTGATTATGTTCATAAAACGCATGCATGGCGCAATGCGGATCGAGAAGTTCCGTATCGCGCATTACTCAATAGCAACCATCTTTTTCAAGAGCACAGCTGGGTCAGAGCCATGTTCGGATCAAGCAATGTGATGGAGGAAAGCTTTCAGCCAAGGTTAAATGAAGATGACTATCTTTGGGCGATGGATTTTGGACATTGGGATGGTGGTTCAGCAGAGCATTATATTGATGTCCAAAATCGCGCTATCTTCATGTTGAATTTTGGTAGTGGTAAGCAAAAATGGTCGGGTGGTAAGAATGCGATGCGGATGCTATTGGCGCAACCTGATTGGGGTTTAGCCGTAGGCTGGGGAGCGCGACCCGCTTGGCATATGCATCAAATGGCTGCGGGTTGGACAGTGGGACAGTCGCATCAACGTACCGTAAATAATGCATTTAACGGGGGTGAGTTTTTCCCAGGTGGACATTACTCTCATCTTGAAAGTCATGTGCATATGAATTTGATGGGTGATCCCACGCTACGAATGCATGTATCACAGCCTGTTCGTTTGCCTCAGGTTGTGCGTGAGGCCAAGGGTATTCATTTATCTTGGCAACCACCTGTGGGGGATGCTCCTCTCGGTTATCATGTTTACCGTTCTTCTCAAGCTACTTCTGGTTTTCAGCGTTTAACAGACTTGCCATTGGCTGCGGATCAGTTGCAGTTTGTGGATAGTTCTGACGTTGTTGGTGATGTGTATTATCAGATTCGCGCTATTCATCGCCATGAAACTCGAAGCGGTACTTATGAGTTAGCTTCTCGAGGGGCGTTTGTGTGGCTAGCATCCGGTGAAGATCGTTATGCACCTCCTGTTGCGACGTCACCTGAAGTGCATCAGCTTAGTGATCAGTTGCCGATAGCTTTAAGGATTTCAGGTGTCTCTGATCATCATGTGGTAATCGTATCTAATCCACAACAAGGCTTGATTCGCTGGGAAGAGGGTAATCCTGTTTATCATCCTAACCCTGATTTTTCTGGCAGTGATTCTATTCAGTACCGTTTGTTTGATGGGGTTGGGTTGAGTGAGGTGGTGGAGTTAAGTGTGCGTTCTACTTTATAGTATTGCGCTGTTTTGATAAGGGAGCTTTTCATGTTGCGTTGGTTGTTGTTCGGATTGCTGGGATTGGGTGTATTTTTTGTGATTGCTGCAGAAGTGGTATTGGATAAGCAACCGGCTATTTCCGATATTGGTGCACCTACGCCTGAGGATGTTTATTATACCAAAAGCTTTGTAGAGCAAGTTCGTGCTGTGACTGAAGGAAGGGCTGAAGCGGATGAGGTGATTGTGATCTCTGAAGCCGATGCAAATGCTCTGATGCGCGTGGGTGCGCGAATGTTGCCAAGAGGTGTAGGTCGCGTCACCTTGAATGATGAGATGGTCTGGGTTGAAGGGGCGATGCAAATTCCATGGCCGCTCGGAGAGCGATGGCTTAATGTGGCGGCGGCCGTTTTACCTTATAAAGATCAATTGTCTGTAGAGCATCTTATTCTGGGTGGTTTTCGTTTACCTCCTAATCTAACGTTGGATATTGGGCTGTATGCTTTCAATTTTTTGTCTGGCCGTGACCTGGGTTCTATTATTTTAAGCGCTGCCTCGGAAATGGTTATTCAAGATGATGCAATGGTGTTTAGTCTTGCTTTATCTGAAGATGATCGAGGAAATGTGTTGGATGGACTTTTTGGAGTGCTTCGTGGTGGAGACATGCCCGAGGCTGATTTGTTTGTTGAATACTATATTTCACTAAGAGAGGCGATGGATGCTGGTCAGCTTCCGTCAACCGGTAGTTTTGTTCCGTATGTACGTTTTGCTTTGCAACACGCGTTGGATGGCGATGAGTCACTCTTATTGGCAGATCGTTACACCGCTGCCATGCTGGCGGTGACCTGGGCATGTGGTTCTGTTCATACCGCCACAGCAATAGGTCGTTTTGGTTCAATACCTAAAGAGGCTGATAGGGATTGGGATGTTAACTGTCACCAGTTAACCTTTCATGATCGCATCGATTTACGTCGTCACTTTATTACGGCAGCCGCCATTCAAGCCATCAGTAATCGAGGGGTGTCAGTTTCTGCTGGCGAGTTTAAGGAGTTGCTCGACTCTATAGGTTCTGGTGCATATTCAGGCTTCGATTTCACCGATATTGTCGCCAATAACTCGGGTATTCGCTTATCGAACCTGATGATGTCGACTCCTGCTGAACACTGGCCTGAGTTGATTGGTCGGATTCAGTCAGAGGAAGATGTGATCGCTAGCTTAGAGGGGGTACCCGAGATCATGCCGCGTGCTGAGTTTGAACAACGCTTCGGTGATGTTGATAGCGATGAATATGCCCAGATGATTCGCTTTATTGAATCGAAAATCGATCTTTTGCCACTTCATTCGGGTTGAGGGAGATCGGGGTCGGAGTAAAAACTCCGTGGCTATCATCTTACGGCAGATCAACAGTTTTGGTAAATCTTGTAAAATTCTTAAGTGAAAATTCTAGTTTTTTAGCAACAAAAAAGGGGCATGAGCCCCTTTTAGTTCTCTGAACATGCTTTACATTATACAGCCAGTGCTGGCTGACGCTTTAGTGCAGCTCTACGACGTAGCGCTATACCGCCTAGTAGTACTGAACCGAAAAGCCATACTGCAGCTGGTAGGGGTACCTCACTAACTTGAGTGCTGAAATTATTTATGGTTAGTGTTGCTGTGTATGCGCTTAAGCTTCCACGTCTTACTTCTCCAGCTACGATAGCAGTAATCGTATTACCCGCAGTAAGTAAAATATTGAAAGTCTGCCCTAAAGATCCGCTGAAGATAGTCTCAGAAGCTGAGTTTAAAATAGAGACAGTCCAATTGTTGCTATCACTGATCTGACCTGAGCCAGATACCGATAAATCAAAGTTTAGGCTGACATAAGAATCAATATCACCGCCAGCGGTGATGTCCCATTGAATCGAACCAATACCATTACTAGAGCTTTCAAGTGAAGAGCCTGATGTAAAATTGGTAGTTGATGGCGATATTGTGATTGACGCAGAGGCAGCTATGCTAGATACCAGCATCAAAAGCACGCCTAAGAGTATTTTTTTCATTGAGTTATATCCTTTGATTTTGAGTTCCTATAAATCGTGTTTATTCGTAAGTGATGCCCTGCATTGGTACTACTTCACTCCAACTCAACAAAACATTTCCTACCGTGTAAGTATATTGTTTTATTTTAAAAAATTGAATATGTTTTTTTGCGTTTGCGTAAAGTTTTTTGTTGTACTATGTAATTGAATGTAATAGATAAAGTTTATTTTTTAGCTTTTTTTGAAAAATATTCAAGTAAGTATTGTTGTTTTATTTGTATGAAGGCATGTTAAATCAATGGAAATCGGCTTGCAGAGGAGATATCGGGGTCAGGTTAAGATCTCACTTGTCTGTTTTGCATCAAAGTGATTGTTCATATTAGTTTTATTTGATTTTATGATTGCGTTTGAAGTTTTATGCTCGCAGCATGCTCTACCATTTATTACTTGTTGTTTTTCATTAATTTATTTAACATTTGAATGTTGGAAAGAATTTGGCATTGTTTCAAATTGATTCTTTGACTATTAAGTCTTTTCAAACAAATGCTTACCCATGTAGCGACCTTTATGGTGGCATGGGTGAATTTATAGATGTTTCAATTAAAGAGGAATCTTTAATGGGTTTACGAAATGCGTTGCTATCTTTAGCAATGATGTTCTCTTTGCTTGTTGCGAACGTTGGATTTGCAGCGACAGCACCAATGACCTGTACATTCAGCCTATCTGGCTCACAATGTATCCTTTCTGGTGATGCAAAAGGCGGAAATAATCTGACTGGAAATCATAATGATCCTTTTCTAAACAGTAGTGTTGGCGAGGGCTTTGTGTTTGTAGGCGAGTATACGGAGGGAGAATTCTGGACACACAATTCAGATACAACCTTGTTGAATTTAGAAGGTGACTTCTCTTTTGAGGGTTACTCTCAAATTGCCTTAGGCATCAAGCAAGCTTCTACATGGGCTGTATTTCTTGTAAATCTCTCTTTGGGTGAGTTTACATTTAGCGTAAATGATATCTCCAACATTAAGGTTTATGGGATGCAAGGTGTGTATGGAATGCAAGGTGTTTATGAAACACCCTTACCTGCTGCCGCTTGGTTGTTTTTGACTGGCTTGGCTGGATTGGGATGGATTAAGAAGCGTAAGCAAAATAGGGCGCTAACAGCTCAGGTTGCTTAATTAGTGGATCCTAAAAAATACCGTAAGCGTTCGACCGTTACAGGTTATGAACCCTTGATTTAAGTGTCCACTTATTTTTAGTGGACACTTAATGTCTTAAATCAAGAGATCCGGGTCGGAGGGAAAGAGATCCGGGTCGGAGGAGACGTGGGTCGGAGTAACAACTCCTAAACAATTCTAAAATCTTGATGAAGTATGTCCCAGTGAGTGATGAGTGTTTGTTTGTGCTGCTCAGCCATGGGTAGATCTTTCAGTGCCGTAGGCCATCTTTCTCTTGCTTTCGCGAGTGTGTCATTTAAGTGAGGCTTGATGGCTTTCCATGGTATCCCCGTCTTTGCAGACCAGGTTTCAAAGTGTGCCATTGAGATTTCATACCAATGCTTTGTTTTGCTGAGATTGAGTGCGAATTGGTTCTCATTTTCGATATAAACACTGGTGGTTACGATGTCATAGGCAGGTGAAAGTTGAGGTGTCACCTTATCGAGGTAGATCAAACTCCAGTTTTTAAGATGCGCATCACCGTTTGCAAGTAAAATATTCACCAGTAGTCGTTTTGCAAATTGTTGAGCATCTATGAGCCCTTGCCCAGAAAAGTGATAAATAACCTTGCCGATGTTTTCGTAGTTTGCAGAATTATATTTTTCGTGCGGATATTTCACTAAAATCTGCGCAAAGTCTTCCATATGAATTCGTTGGTTATCAGATCTGTCGAAGCGTTTGATGGCAAATGCTTGCGTTTCACTTGGTAGGTTGATTGAGGGTAAGTTGTCTAGTCTATTGAGATCGACGAGTTTTATTTCAGGAATATCAATGCCAGCCATCCTGGCTAATGTCATAGCTGTGAACTCATTCTGTGGCAGAAGCTTATGCTTGGTAGAAGGTGTTTTGATAATCCAATTACCGAGATTGCCGTTATTTGACAGAGTAAAGCGGCCATCTGTTTCTTTCATGGAAAACTTCATTTGTACGCCAGCCAACGAAAACTTATTTTCTTGGTTGAGTTGATCAAACTTCACCGCTGTTGCTTTTCCGTGAGTGTTTAACACATATTCTGGAATATTACCCGGTTCGAGAGGTAACGCCTGAATGGCGCCAGGTAGGTCGTTTCCTAAATACGCGAGAAGTTGGAACTCATTATCGATATGGGTTTTAAGACCTTGCGCTATTAGTTCTCGTAAAGAGCCTTCTGGAAGTAGATTTGAAAGTACGGGATGAAGCCGCTGATTACGTGACCAAGGCTCTAACATGAGTTTGTTAGCATTGGGAAATGTTGGGTGGGTAATCAGGCTAAATGTTGAACGATGTGGATTTTTTTTAAATTCGTCTGCAAAACTGAATACATTGCGTCCATTTTTAAAACCAGCTAGGTAGCCCACCCGTTCACCATGGATCGAGATCTGTAATACGTAAGTGCCAATAAATCAGCACTCTACCCCTAGCTGTACTGAGTCACTTTTTTTGAAGCTTTCTCAAGCGGAGCATTCCATGGCAAGAGTTGTTCGAGTTTCTCTAGCGTATCGGCTTCTGCGATGT